>CAVPFP010000022.1:0-15441 GCA_963703775.1 uncultured Solirubrobacterales bacterium
ATCCTCTCCGCCGGGCACGCCCTGTTGCCTCCACCGTCGCGTAGAAGCCGTTGTGGATCTTGTGGTTGACGGACGCCGCCAGCACGAGCGCCGGGAACGCCAGTGCTCCTGCCGCTGCCAGCGTGGTTGCGGCCGCCGTCGCCGTCGTCCTGTCGAGCGCATCTGTGGACCTCCCATCGTGGATTTCGCCATCGCGTCAGGCACGGTAGGGAGGCCCCGTTAGATCAACGTTGCACGGTGCTCATGCGGTCACGGGCTCGGCGAGCTGGCGCTGCGACATCCCGCCACGGAACCGCGGCCACGAGCAGGCAGAAGACGCCGAGGACGGCGGCGCCGACCCAGACCGCGGGGACGAGGCCGTTGACGAACGCGAGGTGGCTCGTGTAGCTGCCGTGTGCGGAGAAGACGCTCGCGAGTACCGCGACGCCGAACACGCCGCCGACTTCGCGAATCGTGTTCGTCGCGCCCGAGGCCTGCCCGGCCTGCTCGGCGCGGACCGCAGCGAGCACGGCGTTCGCGGCGGGGGCGAAGAACAGGCCCATGCCGCTGCCGGCGAGGATGAACGGGAGCAGCAGCGTCGTGTAGGACGTCGTCGTTGTCGCGGTTGCCGCGAGCAGGCTCAGCGCGGTGGCCTGTGCGGCGAGCCCGACGACGAGGAACGGCCGCGCGCCGAAGCGAGCTGAGAGCACGCCGGCGATCGGCGCGACGACGAGCATCGCCCCGGTCCAGGTCAGCAGTTTGAGACCGGCCTGGAGCGGAGTGTTGTGGAGCACGACCTGGAGGTCCTGGGTGAGGAAGAAGATCGAGCCGAACATGCCGAAATACATCGCGAGCGACGCGGCATTCGTCACCGCGAAGCTGGGGCGTGCGAAGAACCCCATCGGCAGCATCGGCTCGGCGGCACGCAACTCCCACGCGACGAAACCGACGAGCAGGACGAGCCCGATGGCGATCGAGCCGATCACACCGCTCGCGCCGAAACCCGCGCTCTGGGAGTGCACGAGGCCGTAGACGAGACCGAGCAGTCCGGTCGATCCGAGCGTCAGGCCCGGCAGGTCAAGCGTTCCGTACGGCCCGTGGCTCTCCGCCAGTCCGCGCGCAGCGAACGGCAGCAGCGCCAAGCCGATCGGCACGTTGATCCAGAAGATCCAGTGCCAGTCGAGGCCCGTGATCACCGCGCCGCCGACGAGCGGCCCGAGCGCCACTGCCATCCCGCTGATCGCCGACCAGACGCCGATCGCAGCGCCCCGGCGCTCCGCGGGAAATGCCTCGGCGAGCAGGGTCAGCGTTAGCGGCGTCGCGATTGCCGCGCCGGCGCCCTGGATTGCGCGGGCCGCGATCAGCATGCCCGTATTCGGCGCCAGCGCCGCGGCGGCCGATGCGAGCGTGAAGATCGTCATCCCGGCGATGAAGGTGCGCCGCCGGCCGAAGCGGTCGCCGAGCGCGGCGCCCGTCAGCAGCAGCGCGGCGTATGCGAGCGTGTAAGCGTTGACGGTCCATTCGAGCGATTGGACGGAGCTGCCAAAGGCGCGCCGGATGCTCGGTAGCGCGACGGTGACGACGAGGTTGTCGAGCGCGACCATGAACAGCGCCAGCGAGACGATGAGGAGTGTGCGCCGCTCCGCGGACCGAGCCATTTCAGACCTCCCGAACGATTGTGAGTGACCAGGCAGTCAGCATGTCTGGCGAGAACATAGTAAGTCATCACTTACCTGTCAAGCGGGTACACTCGCCACGAACTGCATGGCCACGTTCGTCCTCGTCCACGGCGCATTCGTGGGCTCCTGGATCTGGGAGCCCGTCGTCGAGCTGCTCGAGCGCGAGGGGGCGACGGTTCGCGCTCCGGACCTGCCCGGCTCGGGCGAGGACTTTGTCCGCGACGAGGTGACGCTCGACGCCTGCGTCGAGCGCGTCGCCGCGCAGATCGACCGCTTCGGCGAGCCGGCGATCGTCGCCGCGCAGGGCCTCGGCGGGATCGTGATCACGCAGCTCGCGGCGCGCGTTCCCGAGGCGATCGGCCGCCTCGTCTACATCTCGGGCTACCTGCCACGCGATGGCCAGAGCATGCTCGACCTGACGCGGCTGCCGGAGGCCGCCGACGAGGAGCTCGAGTCGAGCATGACGATCGATGGCCAGCCGGCGGTCGGCGTGCTGAGCCGGCGAGCGGCCTCGCGAGCCCTGTTCAACGCCGCGAGCAGCTCGCAGCTGCGCTGGGCCATTGAACGTGTCCGCCCGCAACCGCTTGCGCCCCTCGGCACACCGGTGGCGCTCGGGCGCGCCGAGCCGACCCCGTCCGTGCGCGTCTACGTGTACTGCCTGAAGGATCACGCGGTGCCGCTCGCGCTCCAGCGCCGCATGGTCGCCGAGAACCCCTGCGCATCGACGCACGAGATCGATGCCGATCACTGTCCTTCGCTGTCGCGCCCGCACTCGGTCGCGCGGATCCTCACGACCGTCGCCGGCCAGCTCGGACCGCGGCGGGCCTGACGGCGCACGCTCGGACGCACGAGCCGCGGCGGCTAACCTGCGCGAGGATGTCTGAGCTTCGCTACGACCCGAGTTCGATCGAGCCGCGCTGGCAGGCTGTCTGGGAGCGAGAGCGAACCTGGGAGGTCGCAAACGAGCAGGCGCGCGACGCGCCTCGCCGCTACGTGCTCGAGATGCTTCCCTACCCGAGCGGCGAGCCCCACATCGGCCACCTCAAGGTCTATTCGGTCGGCGACGCGATCGCGCACTTTCGCCGCCGCCGCGGCGAGCTCGTGCTGCACCCGATGGGCTATGACGCGTTCGGGCTCCCGGCCGAGAACCACGCGATCGCCACAGGCGTCCACCCGCGCGAGTCGACGAACGCATCGATCGCCTCCTTTCAGCGCCAGTTCCGCGAGTGGGGCATCTCGATCGACTGGTCGCGCGAGCTCTCGACGGCCGACCCGAGCTACTACCGCTGGACGCAGTGGATCTTCCTCGAGCTGCTGCGCGCAGGCCTCGCCGAGCGCCGCGAGGCGGCGGTCAAATGGTGTCCGAACGACCAGACCGTGCTCGCCAACGAGCAGGTCGTCGACGGCCACTGCGAGCGTTGCGGCGCGCTCGTCGAGCTGCGCCAGCTCGAGCAGTGGTTCTTCAAGATCACCGACTACGCGCAGCGCCTGCTCGACGACCTCGCCACGATCGACTGGCCCGAGCACGTCAAGACGATGCAGCGCAACTGGATCGGTCGCTCGGAGGGTGCCGAGGTCGTCTTCCATCAACCGGATCTCGCGATCGACTACCCCGTCTTCACGACGCGCCCCGACACGCTCTTCGGCGCCACCTTCTTCGTCATGGCCCCCGAGCACCCGGACGTCCTGCGCCTCTCCGCCGGCGGCGAGCGCGAACACGAGGTGCGCGAGTACGTCAACCGCGCGCTGACCGCCTCGAACGCCGAGCGCGGCGCGGCCGACAAGCCGAAGACCGGCGTCCCGCTCGGGCGCAGCGTGGTCAACCCGGTGAACGGCGAGGCGATCCCGATGTTCGTCGCCGACTACGTGCTGATGGAGTACGGCACCGGCGCGATCATGGCGGTACCCGCCCACGACGAGCGCGACTACGAGTTCGCGCGCGCCTTCGGCCTCGAGATCCGCCGCGTGATCGACGGTGGGGAGCTCCCCTACAGCGGCGAGGGAACGCTGACCGCCTCGAGCCCCGAGTTCGACGGCATGGCGAACCTCGATGCCAAGCGACGGATCGTCGAGTGGCTCGAGCGCGACAGACGCGGAAAGGCCGCCGTCAACTTCCGCCTGCGCGACTGGCTCGTCTCACGCCAGCGCTACTGGGGCTGCCCGATCCCGGTCGTTCACTGCGAGCACTGCGGGATCGTGCCGGTCCCGGTGGAGGACCTGCCCGTGATCCTGCCGGATGTCGAGGACTACGCGCCGAAGGGTCGCTCGCCGCTTGCGGCAGCAGAGGACTGGGTCGCCACGACCTGTCCGGCGTGCGCGGGGCCCGCGCGCCGCGAGACCGACACGATGGACACGTTCGTCGATTCCTCCTGGTACTTCATGCGCTACTGCGACGCCCACAACGAGAAGGCGGCGTGGGATCCGCAGATCCTCGCGGAGTGGATGCCGGTCGACCAGTACATCGGCGGGATCGAGCACGCGATCCTCCATCTGCTCTACGCCCGCTTCTTCACGAAGGCGCTCGCGGACCTCGGCCACCTCAGCTTCCAGGAGCCGTTCGCGGCGCTCTTCACGCAGGGGATGATCACGCGCGACGGCGCGAAGATGTCGAAGTCGAAGGGCAACGCGGTCTCGGCCCACGAGGTGACATCGCGCTACGGCGTCGACTCCGCGCGCACCTACATCCTCTTCATCGGCCCGGCCGATCAGGACGCCGACTGGTCGGACAAGGGCGTCGAGGGAGTGCACCGCTTCCTCTCGCGCCTCTGGCGCCTGGCCGCGGAGACCGCGGAGGCGACCGACCCGGCCGACCCGCCGGCCGACCCGCAGGGCGCGGATCTCGAGCTGCTGCGCAAAACGCACTGGGCGATCGCCAAGGTCACCCACGACCTCGACGGGCGCTTCGCCTTCAACACCGCGATCTCGGCGGTGATGGAGCTCGTCAACGAGTGCAACGACGCGCTGCGCGCCGGCGTCGAGGACGGGACGCTGCGCTTCGCGCTCGCGAGCGCCGCGTCGCTGATCTTCCCCTTCGCCCCGCACGCGGCCGCCGACGCCTACGATCGCCTGACCGGTGGGCGCGTCTGGGAGCAGCCGTGGCCACAGGCCGACCCGCGCTTCCTCGAGCGCGACAGCTACGAGCTCGTCTGCCAGGTCAACGGCAAGGTCCGTGACCGCGTGCAGGCGGCGAGCGGTCTCACCGACGAGGAGCTCGAGGCGCTGGCGCTCGAGCAGCCGAACGTTCGCGCGCACGTCGACGGGCACGAGATCGTGAAGGTGATCGTGATCCCCGGGCGCCTTGTCAACATCGTCGTTCGCTGAGCGCCGACGCGTCCAGACGCCGTTTGCAGCTGTCGCCCGTCCCGCATACACTGCGCGCGGATCTAGTCAACCTACAGGAGGGCAAGGTGGACTTTTCGAAGCTCAGTCGTGAGGACTGGATGGTCGGGGGCGGGGGCATCCTCCTGATCATCTTCCTCCTCGCATTGCCGTTCTATTCGGTTTCGGCAGGTCCTACAGCGCGACGGCCGCCGCGACAAGCTCGCCTGACGCGATCTGGGGCGTGTTCGCGCTGATCCTGGGGATCGTCTCGTTGTGGATTGGGCGCTCGCCGTCTTCAGCCCGGCGACCACGATCTCCGACCACTCCCTTGGTCGCGAGCATGACGCGGACGGCGATCGGCGGGCTAATCCTGCTGTTCCTGCTGATCAAGCTGTATCGCACACCGGCTGGCTCGGGTGGGGCTGCTTCGTCGACATCATCGTCGCGGCGGTCGTGACCTACGGCGCTGGGCGATCGCTCAGGGCAATCGACCCCCGTCAAGAGCACGGTCTAGTCGCGTCGCAGGGGCCGGCGTCGCGCGCTGCCAGGCGCGGCGCCGGTTGGCGTAGCCTTGGGCGCCGATGCCGGCGCTCAAGCCCGCCTACCTGATCCACGGTGACGACCACGGTCGCATCGGTGAGCGGCGTGCGCGCCTGCGCCGCCTGGCCGACGCAGAGCGGCGGACCGCTCGAAGAGCGCTCGAGCCCCGAGGAGGCGGCTGCGCTACTCGCCACGCTGACGCTCGCGACGGGTTGGCGGGTGATCGTCGTCGACGGCTGCGAGCGCTGGCGCGAGGAGGACGTGCGCACGCACCTCGCCTCGCTCCCGACCGCAGTCCCGCCGGAGTCGACGATCGCGTTCTTCGCGCTCGAGGATGGCCGCCTCAAGGCGCCCGCGCTCCTGCACGAGCTCGTCAAGCGCGCCGGCGGAGACGTGGCGGGGGAGACCGCCGTCAAGGAGTGGGACCTTCCGAAGTGGACGATCGCGCGCGGCGCCGAGAAGGGCCTGACGCTCGACATGGCCGCCGCGCGTGCCCTCGTGCACGCGACGGGCCCGCGCCAGGCACGCCTCGATCGTGAGCTCGAGAAGCTCGCGACCGAGCTCGGGCCGGGCGCGCGGGTCGAGCGAGGACACCGTCACCGAGCGGATCGTGCGCGCGGCGGAGCGCAAGGTCTGGACGCTCGCCGACGCGCTTGTCGCCCGCGATCGGCGCGAGCGCGGTGCGCTTGTATCTCGAGCTCCGCGACCAGGGCGAGCGCGTCGAGTCACTCGGCTACTGGATGACCCGCCGTCTGCGCGAGGCGCTCGGGGCCGCGCAGGCACTCGAGGCCGGAACCCCCGTCGCAAGGTGCGCGGCGGCCTGCGCATGCCGCCGCGGGCCGCCGCCAAGTTCATCGAGGACGTGGGCCGCACGGACGCGGCGGCTCTGCGTCGCGCGATCGCCCTGCTCGCGCAGCTCGAGCTCGACACGCGCGGAGGCTCGGCGCTTGATCCGGACACGCTGGCGCGTGCGGACGATCGAGCGGATCGCCGCCTGAAACGCGATCTCGCCGGCGCGGTGCGCCGCTACTGATCGGCGCCGGGCTGGCGGATGATCCGCGCGGCACGGGACTTCTTGCGGGCGCCGGTGTTGCGGTGCAGCGCGCCCGTCTTCACGGCCTTGTCGATCTTCGAGATCAGCGTGCGGTGCTCGCTCGCGACGCGCTCATCGTCGCCTTCGCCGATCGCCGCCTCGAGGCGGCGGAAGTAGGTCTTGATCGCCGAGGTGTGCTGGCGATTCTCGATTCGCTCGCGCTCGGCGCGAAGGATTCGCTTTTTCTGTGAGGCGATATTGGCCATATAAAAAAGGCGGGAGGGGTGCCGCCTCGCGCCTTACTATAGCTGGCCTTGAGCGCCCCCAGTTCAGCCGCGCGCCGGGCGGCTCCCGCCTCCCAGCCAGGTCGTGTCGCGCGCAATACGGCGATTTTCTCGATCGCGACCGCCGTCTCGCGCGTCGCGGGGCTCGTCCGCGAGATCGTCGCGGCGGCGCTGTTCGGCACGAAGGCCTCGGCTTCGGCGTTCACGCTCGCCTTCCAGATCCCGAACCTCGTCGCGAACCTGTTCGCGAACGCTGCCCTCTCGGCGGCGTTCGTCCCGGTCTTCACCGACCTGCTCCATCAGGGCAAGCGCCGCGAGGCCTTCCAGCTCGCATCGACGCTGCTCTGGATCATGATGATCGCGCTCGCGGCGATCACCGCCTTCTTCATCCTCGCCGCCGGCGTGATCATGCCGCTGTTTCTCGCCTCGAGCCTCAGCGGCGAGCGCTCGCTGACGGTCCTGCTCTCGCAGATCCTCTTTCCCGTCGTGCTGCTGCTCGGGCTGACGAGCCTCTTCACCGGGATCCTCCAGTCCTTCCAGCGCTTCACGATGGCCGCCCTCGCGCCGGCGATCTGGAACGTCGTGATCATCGCGCTGACGCTCTACTTCCAGCCGAGCTACGCGAACAGCCACCCCGGGACGCACGGCATCGAGGCCTACGCGGTCGCGATCCTCGCCGCGACCGCCGTCCAGATGCTGCTCGTGATGGGCGCGCTCGCGCGGATCGACTTTCGCCTCTCCTTCCACATCGACTGGCACAACCCGCGCGTGCGCCAGGTCTTCGCGCTGATGCTGCCGGTGACGATCGGGCTCGGAATCGTGAACCTCGACCAGCTGATCAACTCGGCCTTCGGCGGGCTCGTCGGCGCCCAGGTCCCGCGCGCGATCGACCAGGCGTTTCGCATCTACATGCTGCCCCAGGGCGTCTTCAGCGTTGCCGTGGCGACGGTGCTCTTCCCGACGCTGAGCCGCATGGCGGCCGAGCGCGACCCGGTCGGGATGCGCCGCGCGCTCGCGATCGGCACGCGCCAGATCAACCTGCTGCTGATCCCCTCGGCGCTCTTCCTGATGGTCCTCGCTACGCCGGTGATCAGGCTGATCTACCAGCACGGCAAGTTCGACGCCTACTCGACCCATCTCGCCTCGACCGCGCTGATCTGGTTCGCCGCGAGCCTGCCCTTCGGGGGACTGAACCTGCTCCTCACGCGCACCTTCTTCGCGCTCCAGCGCCCCTGGATCCCGACCGGGCTCGCCGTCCTCAACATGACGATCGACGTCATCGTCAGCCTCGGCTTCTACAAGCCGTTCGGCGTCTCCGGGCTGATCCTCGGGACGCTCGCCGGCAACGTCGTGATGACGGTGCTCCAGCTGCGCCGCCTGCGGACCGGCTTCAACGGGCGCCTCGATGGGGCGCAGACGCTGATGGTCACCGCCCGCGTCGTCGTCGCCGCGGCCTTCATGGCAGCCGTCTCGTGGCTCGTCTGGCGACTGGTCTCGGACGTCCTCGGCGGCTCGGTCCCCGCGCAGATCGTCGAGGGTGCGCCGCCGCCGGAGTCGGCGGCTGGCTCTACATGAAGACCGTGCTGCGGATGAAGATCCCCGAGGCCTTCCAGGTCGAGGAGATGCTCCTCGGGCGCTTCCGCCGCGCGCGCGTCAGGTGAGCTCGTTCGGCGTGACGACGAGCCCGAGCCGCATCAGTGGCTATCGCGCTGGCGGCGGATGACCGCTGCCCAGTTCGGCTGCTCACGCCCGGACGCGAAATAGCGCAGCGACTCCGGCACCGGCGGATCCTCGGGATCGACGTAGAGCGCCTCGAGGTCGGCCTCCTCGATCACGTGTCGCGTGCCGATTTTCCGCGCGCGTAGCCGGCCACTGCGAATCCAGCGCCGGACGGTCTCCGGATTGCGTCCGACACGGCGCGCCGCCTCCGCCACACTCAACACGGCGCTACACACCCCCGTTGAGCCCGAGCGCCTCGCTCTGCCCCTCCAGCGCCCGCGCGACGAACTCGACATGCTCGTCGAACCCAACCCCAAGCGCGGCCGCGCTCGCCTCGAGCTCCTCGCGGTCGACCGCCGCGGCAAACGAGGGCTGGCGCAGCTTCTTGCGCACCGACTTCGCGCTCAGCCCATGCAACCGCTCAGGGCGCACCATCGCGCACGCGATGACAAACCCCGACAGCTCATCCACCGCGCGCAGCGTCAGCTCGATCGGGCGTCTGCGCCTCAACGCCCAGGTAGTCGGCGTGCGCCGCGATCGCCCGCACCATCTCGGCCGGGGCATCGCGCCGCTCGAGCTCGGCGATGATGTGGCGCGGGTGCCCGGTCGCGAGGTCCGGGTAGCGCTCGTAGTCGGCGTCGTGCAGCAGGCCGGTCGCGCCCCACAGCTCGACGTCCGCGCCACCTGCCCCCCGTAATGGGGGGTCGCGCACCGCGTACGCGCGCATCGCCGCCTCGACCGCGAGGCAGTGACGACGTAGGGGCTGGCTCTGCACCCACTCGCAGAGCAGCTCCCACGCCTCGTCGCGGCTCACAGGTCTAGCTCATCGGCGCACCGTAATCTACGACGGCCAGTGCCCGACCAGGCCCACATCCGGAATTTCTGCATCATCGCCCACATCGACCACGGCAAGTCGACGCTCGCGGACCGCATCCTCGAGCTGACGCACACGGTCTCAAAGCGCGCGATGCGCGCCCAGGTGCTCGACTCGATGGACCTCGAGCGCGAGCGCGGGATCACGATCAAGGCGCAGGCGGTGCGCGTGCTCTACGAGGCGCGCGACGGCCAGAGCTACCAGCTGCACCTGATCGACACGCCCGGTCACGTCGACTTCACCTACGAGGTCTCGCGCTCGCTCGCCGCCTGCGAGGGCGCGGTGCTCGTCGTCGATGCCTCCCAGGGCGTCGAGGCGCAGACCGTCGCGAACACCTACATGGCGGTCGAGGCGGGCCTCGAGCTGATCCCGGCGCTCAACAAGATCGACCTGCCGCGGCGCCGAGCCCGAGCGCGTCACGGCGGAGATCCGCGAGCTGATCGGCGACGGGCCCGACGACATCCTCGCGATCTCGGCGAAGACGGGCGCCGGCATCGACGAGGTGCTCGAGGCGGATCGTCGCGCACGTGCCCCCGCCGCAAGGCAACCCCGACGGCGCGCCGCGCGCGCTGATCTTCGACTCCCAGTTCGACCAGTACCGCGGCGTCGTCGCCTTCGTGCGCGTCGTCGACGGCGTCTTTCGCAAGGGCGAGGCGATCCGCGCGATGGCCTCGCGCACGAACGCCGAGATCGACGAGATCGGCTTCTTCGCGCCGGGAATGACGCCGACCGAGGAGCTCCACGCCGGCGAGGTCGGCTACCTGATCACCGGGATCAAGGACGTCACGCTAGCTGCGCGTCGGCGACACGCTGACGCGCCGCTCGCACGGGCGCGACCGCGCCGCTGCCCGGCTACCGCGACGTCAAGCCGATGGTCTTCTGCGGCCTCTTCCCGGTCGACACCGAGCGCTTCCCCGAGCTTCGCGACGCGCTCGAGAAGCTCGCGCTCAACGACGCCGCGCTCTCCTGGGAGCCCGAGACCTCGGACGCCCTCGGCTTCGGCTTTCGCGTCGGCTTCCTCGGCCTCCTGCACATGGACATCGTGCGCGAGCGCCTCGAGCGCGAATACGACCTCGAGCTGCTCGCGACGATCCCGTCGGTCGGCTTCCAGGTGACGCTGACCCCGACGAGGGAGCTCGAGGTCCACAACCCCTCCGACATGCCTGACCCGGCGCGGATCGCGGAGATCCGCGAGCCCTTCATCCACGCGACGATCATCTGCCCGCGCGAGTACATCGGCGCAGTGATGGAGCTCTGCCAGGAGCGCCGCGGCATCCACCAGGGCCTCCACTACCTCTCGCCCGAGCGCGTCCAGATCACATACGACCTGCCGCTCGTCGAGATCGTGCTCGACTTCTTCGACCAGCTGAAGTCGCGGACCCGCGGCTACGCCTCACTGGACTACGAGCTCGCCGACATGCGCCCGTCGAACCTCGTCAAGCTCGACGTCCTGCTCGCCGGCGATCCCGTCGACGCGCTCTCGATGGTCGTCCACCGCGACAAAGGCCTACGAGCTCGGCCGCATGCTGACCGAGCGCCTGCGCGAGCGGATCCCCCGCCAGCAGTACGACGTCGCGATCCAGGCCGCGATCGGCGCCAACGTGATCGCCCGCGAGACCGTCAAGGCCTACCGCAAGGACGTGATCGCCAAGTGCTACGGCGGCGACATCACGCGCAAGCGCAAGCTGCTCGAGAAGCAGAAGGAGGGCAAGAAGCGGATGAAGCAGGTCGGGCGGATCGAGGTCCCCCAGGAGGCGTTCCTCGCGGTGCTCGAGCTGGCGACCGAGCCCTCGCGCAAGGGCAGCCGATGAGGCTCCTGTTCGTCTGCACCGGCAACATCTGCCGCTCCCCGACCGCGGAGGCGGTGATGCGAAAGCTCGTCGACGACGCGGGCCTCGGCGGCGAGTTCGCGATCGACTCGGCGGGGACGGGCTCCTGGCACCTCGGCGAGCCGCCCCAGCCGCTCGCGAGCGTCGTCGCCGCCAAGCACGGCTACACGCTCGGCGGAAACGCCCGCCGCGTCGTTGCGGGCGATTTCGATGATTTCGACATCGTCCTCGCGCTCGACCGCACCCATCTGCGTCATTTACGCGACATGACTCTCGATCTCGAGTCGAGGTTGAAGGTTCGCATGCTCCTCGACGACGAGGACGTCCCCGATCCCTACGGCGGCCCCGAGGCGGACTTCGAGGCCAGCTTCGAGGTCATCGAGCGCGGCTGCCGCGAGCTCTTCGCCGAGCTCACCGCAGCGCCATTTTGAGCGCATAGAGCGCAATTCACGCTCGCGCATTTCGCGCAACTTGCGGATACTCGGGCCACGGGATGGTCCGGCCGGTGCGTGGACGTCGGAGAAGAACGGCGGTGAAATCGCTCAACGCAGCGAGGCTCACGAGCGCCGCCGCGCTCGCCGTGGTCGCATTCGCCGCGGGCATCGCCCAAGCCGACACGAACCCCAACCCCCAGAACGTCACCGGCAGCCTGATCGCCGGCGGCGAGCTGTCGGGCACGGTCGGGATCAACTTCGCCGTCGATCCGTCCGCGAGCTACACCGCCACGATCACCGTCGACGGCAGCCCGGCGGTCAACGCCACGGTCACCCAGGGCAGCGCCCGCCTGACGCTCGACACGACGACCCTCCACGACGGCAGCCACAGCGTGCTCGTCACGGTCGCCGACGGTGGGGACTCGGCGACCGTCTGGAACGGGACGATCGAGACCGACAACGCGCCGCGCGGCGGCATCCCCACCGTCACCGGCGCACCCACGGTCGGCGCGACCCTCACCGCCACGCCCGGGAACTGGTCACCGACCCCGTCGAGCATCGCCTACCAGTGGGAGCGCTGCACCACCGCGACCTGCACCCCGGTGCCCGGCGCCAACAGCGCGACCTACGCGCTCACGAGCGCCGACGAGGACGCCGAGCTCGAAGTCGTCGTCTCGGCCACCAACGCGAACGGCACAACGCTCGCGACCTCGGCGCCAACGCCCGCGATCGTCCTCGCCGGCGCAGCAAGCGCGGACTCAGGCCCCGCCTGCGCCGACCCGCAGCTGACCGCCGCAATCGACGGCCACGCCACGCACACCGTTTCACTCGGCCAGGGCGCCACGCTCGCCGGGGTGCTGCGCTGCGGCACAACCCCGCTCGGGCCGGCCGACCGTCGAGCTCACGATCAGCGCCCCCGGCGCCCAGGCGAGCCGGGACCTGGCGACCGTGCAGACCGCGGCCGACGGCTCATTCAGCTACGCGCTGCCCGCAGGCCCCTCGCGCCAGATCACGCTCAGCTACCCCGGCACGACGCGCAGGCCGTCGCGAGCGTGACGCTCCTCGTCAAGCCGCGCATCACCCTCTCGATCACCCCGCGCGCGACGAGCAACGGCCACACGATCACCTTCACCGGCCGCGTCCTCGGCGGCCACATCGCAAGCCAGGGCCTCCCGCTACAGCTCCAATACCGTCAAGGCAACCGCTGGATGATCTACACGCAAATCATCGCGAGCGCCCGCAACGGCCACTTCCGCTACCACTACACATTCGAGCGCACGACGGTCGCGATCACCTACACCTTCCGCGTCGCGATCCCGAGCAGCGGCGTCGCCGGCTACCCCTTCGCCCCGGTCGCGAGCGTGCCCCGCTCCGTCCACGTCGTGCCTTGAGCGTCAGCTGAGAACCGGCATCCGCAGCCGGACCACCATGCCACCGTCCGGTCCGCTGCTCGCGCTGACGCTGCCCGCGTGGCGCTCGACGACCTGGCGAACGATCGCGAGGCCGAGGCCGCTGCCTGGGAGCGCCCGCGAGCGAGTGCCGCGAAAGAAGCGATCAAAGACGTGCGGCAGCTCCTCCGGATCGATTCCCGGTCCGTGGTCGCGGATCTCGAGCTCGCCGCCGGCGAGTCGCACCTCGATCGGCTCCTCGGTACCCGCGTACTTGACGGCGTTCTCGAGCAGGTTGCTGACCGCTCGTCCGAGCCGCGAAGGCACCGCGCTGACGAGCGTCTCTTCCAGGTGCACGTCAAAGCGCGCCTGCGGCGAGTAGAGGCGCGCGCGCTCAACCGCCTCGTCGATCAGGACGTCGAAGCGGACCTCCTCGAGCGGCTCGCTGTTGACCTGATCGTCCTCGCGCGCGAGCTCGATCAAATCGCTCACGAGTCCCGACAGTCCTTCGAGCTGCCCGACGAGGTCGCGGACCAACCGCTCACGCTCCTCCGGTGCGAGATCGGGGGCGCGCTGCAGGTACTCGAGATTCGTGCGCACGCTCGTCACCGGGGTTCGCAGCTCGTGCGAGGCGTCGGCGATCAGCCGCCGCTGGGCCCGCGCGGACTCGTCGAGTGCCGCGAGCATCGCGTTGAAGCTGCGCGCGAGGCTGCCGAGCTCGTCGCTACCCGTGTTCTCGATCCGCGCGCCCAGGTCCGTCGTCGCGGCGACATGCTCCGCCGCCGCCCGCAGGTGCCGGACCGGGGCAAGCGCCGTTCGCGCCACGAACGAGCCGAGCAGGGCCGCCAGCGCGATCCCGATCGCGGCGACGACGATCAGGATCAGCCGCAGGTGCGAGAGCGTCGAATCCTGCTCGCTCAGCGAACGGGCAAGGACGATCGCATCACCGGGCTTGACGCCTGCGGCGAGCACCCTCAGGTCGAGTCCGTTGAGACGGACGGTGGAGATCGTTCGACCGCTTCCGCGCCGCGCCAGGGCGATAAGGCGCGGACTCACGGGAAGCTCCTGCCCGGCGCCCACGCCGGGTGCCCGCATCAGCGCGCCACTCGCGGAGACCAGCTCGAGGACGCCCGGCTCGCCGAAACGGTTCGGGCCACGGCCCACCAGGCGCTGGAGCCGTTGTGAGCGGGACGGCGGCCGGAACAGTCCGGGGCGGGTCCGAAGCGGTCGGTCAACGAAGCGCTCGGTCGCGGTGAACGCGCTGCGCAGCGAGTTGTCGACCGATGAGCGGAGTTCCTGGCGGACGATGAAGTAGCTCGCGACGGCCGCGAGCAGGACGGCAACGGCGACGGCCGCCGCGGCCGCGACGGTGATGCGCCGCTCGAAGCTCATGACGCGCGCAGGATGTAGCCGACTCCGCGCACCGTCTGCAGCAGCCGCGGTTCGCCGCCGGCCTCGGTCTTGCGTCGCAGGTAGCCCATGTAGACGCCGAGCGTGTTCGACGCCGCCCCGAAGTCATAGCCCCAGACGTGCTCGAAGATCGCGGTGCGCGTGAGCACCTGGCGCGGATGGCGCAGGAACAACTCGAGCAGTGAGAACTCGGTCCGCGTCAGCTCGAGGCGGCGCTCGCCGCGGATCACCTCGTGCGCCTGCGCGTCGAGCGTGATGTCCTCGAAGCTCAGCGCCGCCGGGCTTTCCTCGTCGTGGCGGCGCAGCAGGGCGCGCACGCGCGCGAGCAGCTCGCGCAGGGCGAACGGCTTGACGAGGTAGTCGTCAGCGCCCGCATCGAGCCCGGCGACGCGGTCGTCGATCGCGTCGCGCGCCGTGAGCATCAGGATCGGGCTGCGGTCGCCGCTCGCGCGCATGCGCTTGCACACCTCGATCCCCGACACGTCCGGGCATCATCATGTCGAGCATCACCACATCGAAGCGGGGCCGGGGGAGCGCGTCGAACGCCTCCTCGCCGTCGCCGGCAAGCGCCACCTCATAGCGCCTCCATCGTCAACGCGCGCGCGAGCGCCTGCTGCACCGCCGGCTCGTCGTCGACGACAAGAATCCTCGGGCGGTCGCTCATCGTCTCGCAAGTTTGGACGGGTCTGGGCTGGGGGACGCCGGACCCGAACCTCAGTGTCGAGAGCGCCGCTAAGCGCCGCGTAAGAACGGTCCGTGGCGCACGGTTCGGTGCCGGGGCCGCCCTGCAGGTACGCGAGCACGCAGGCCGCGCCGGCGAGCATGATCAGCAGCACCCGCGGACCACTGTCGGCCGCGAGCGATCCAAGCATCCCGCCCGCGAGCAGGCCGGCGAAGCACGCTTGCCACGAGCAACACGAACTGAACCAAGGCAACCCGGCAGCGCAGGGC
>CAVPFP010000023.1:0-214621 GCA_963703775.1 uncultured Solirubrobacterales bacterium
CTCCTCTTCGAAGGCGGTTCGATACATGAGAGTTGCTTTTCTCGCTTCGCGGTTGGCGCGGCGATCCTTGGCGATCGGGACGATCTTCGCGTGCGCTCCTCGCCGCGATCCCCATCCCTTCGAACGCTACGAGCCGGCTCCCGACAGGCGCGCGCGCTTTGACCGCCGCGCTCGACGCCTGGAAACGCGGCACGCCGGACAGGAACGTTCCCAAGGCCGACAAGCCCTCCCTTTTCGTCGTCGATTCCGAGCGAGTCGAGGAGCCGGAGTTGCTCGCCTTCGAAATCGTCGCCGAAACCCCCGCTCCCACCTCGCGCTGCTTGACCGCGCAATTGACCTTCGCCGAAACGGATGAACCTGTTCTCGCGCGACTTTATATTTTCGGCATTGATCCCCTCTTTATTTATCGACAAGCCGATTACGACATGTTCTCCCACTGGGAACATAAAATGGAACCGAACGATCGCGTCGAGAGCGCAGGACGAACCAAGCACACGAACAAAGCACTTCAAGCGAAAAAACACGAGCATTGACATGATATTAAAACACTCTAAGATATAGTTCAAAGGAACTTTCCATGGAAACTTCGACCGCCGAACGACCGCGAGGACGGTTGGGTCGCTTTCGGACGATTTGGCGAATCGCCTGGACGCGAGGCCGGTTCGTCGCGGCCTTGATTGCGGCGTTCGTCGTCGTGGGAAGTTGGGATGCCTTGCGCGATCGGTTCGACGCCTGGCGAACCCGCTTTTCGACCGATGACGCGACCGTCGGCGCGATGTCCAACGATACCGAATACTTCTGTCCGATGGACCCCGGCGTGATCGTCGATTGGCCCGCGAAGTGTCCGGTTTGCAACATGACCTTGGTACGTCGCAAGCGCGGCGAATCGGTGAGTCTGCCCGAAGGGGTTTTGGCACGGATGCAGACGACCCCGGATCGTATCATCCTCGCCGGGATCAAGAACCGAGCCGGTCGCTTATCGCGAACTGTCGCGCGAGATCGAGTTCGTCGGCTTTTTAACGAGCGACGAACGTTTCCAACGCGCCGTCGTCTCCAATAACGACGGCGTCGTCGAGAAATGGAACGTCGATCTTTGGACCGCGGTTAAGGAAAAGGATGCGATCGCGACGTTGTGGGCGGAGAGAGTCCTTCGGGCTCCCTGGCGGGCCGAATTCATGAGATTAAGAAGCGCATCGGCGATCATGTGAATCAGGGCGAAACGATCGCGATCCTCAACGACCCGACTCGGTTCCTGATCGTCGCCGACGTCGCCGAACAAGCAGCCGAACTCCTGGCGACCGGCACAAAGGCGGAATGGAGACGCGAATCGACCGCGACGACCTTTGAAGGCGCGGGTCGTCTCGTTCGACCGAAATCGACGGCGGGGTTCGAGGTCGTGATCGAACCGACCGCCGCGATCCCAAGCGATTGGCTGCCGGGTCAAACGATCCTTGGCCGCGCTCGAGTGTCGATCGCCGGCTTGGAACCGTTTCGGTCGCGACCGAGCGATCCCCCTCCTCTCGTTCGCGGCGACCTCCACGCTCTGTACGCGTGCCCGGACCATCCGACGAAGTTCAAGGAATCCCCGGGGCGATGTCCGCTCGATCGCAAGGAACTGGAGCGCATCGCGCTCCGCGACGATCAGCGCGTTCATTGGTGGTGTCCGATGCATCCCGAGGTCGTCGCCGATCAAGGAGGTAAAAAGTGCGACCAATGCGGCGGCATGCGGCTCGTCCCTCGGATTCTGCTATTCAATCCCAAGGGGCGCAGTCTTGGCCGTGCCGAGCGAATCGGTGATCGACGCCGGCGACAAAACGGTCGTTTTCGTCGAGAGCATGCCCGGCATGTTCGACGCCGTCGCGGTCGCGCTCGGGCCGCGTTGCGGTTCGTATCGCGCAGTCATCGACGGTCTCGAAGCCGACCAACGCGTCGTCTCCGCCGGCGCGTTCCTGATCGACGCCGAAACTCGGCTGAACCCGAGCCTCGCCGCAGACTACTTCGGCGCATCGGGCGGACCATCGAAAAACGCTCACGCGCATGACGCCTCCGCTTCCAAGAAGTAGCCGACCAAACCCGATATCGCATCTATGATCAATCGAATCATCGACTTTTCGATCCGACGCCGCGGCCTGGTGATTCTCGCCTCGATTGCGGTCGGCGCCTGGGGTCTCTGGGCGCTCGCGATTACGCCGATCGACGCGATCCCAGACATCTCCGAGAACCAAGTCATCGTCTTCGCCGAGTGGCCGGGACGAGGGCCGAGCGAGATCGAGAATCAGGTGACTCGCCCGTTGTCGAGCCGACTTCAAGGGATTCGCGGCACGCGCGCGACGCGAGGTTCGAGCGACGTCGAGCGCACCTCGATCGCCGTGATCTTCGACGATTCGGTTCGCTTCGACGAAGCGCGGCCGCGTCGCCGAACGGCTCGTCGAGGCAGCGCGCGGCTTACCGAGAGACGTCGATGTCTTTGTCGCCCCGGACTCGCCGGCGACCGGTCAAATCTTCTGGTACTCCCTTGAAGGTGGCGGCCTCGACCTCGGACGCCTTCACGTTTTGAACGATTCCTACGTCCGACCTCGGCTCGCGACCGTCCCCGGCGTCGCCGAAGTCGCGGGCGTCGGCGGCTTTCCGATCGAATACCATGTTTCCGTCGATCCCAATCGCTTGCGAGCACATGGAACCGATTTGAACGAGGTCGTTCGTCGCGTCGAGCAATCCAACGCGGGCGTTTCCGGTCACGTGCTTGAGAAGGGAAAAGCCGAGTTCGTCGTTCGATCGTCGGGTCGGCTCGGCGACGGCGAAAGCGGTCCCGAGTTCGACCCGTCGCGCATGCTTCGCGACTTGGAACGCGTCCCCGTGGGGACCGACGGCTTGACCTTGATCGATGTCGCGACGGTCTCGGTCGGACCGGGGCCGAGGCGCAGGGATTCTTGAGAAAGACGGCGCGGAGATCGTCGGCGGCGTCGTCTTGATGAGGCACGGCGAGAATCCTCTGGAAGTCACTCGAAGGATCAAAGCCAGGCTCCGCGAACTGAGCGCGGGGCTGCCGAAAGCGGTGCGAATCATCCCGTTTTACGATCGGACCCCGCTCATCGAAGGCGCCGTCGCGACCGTCTCGGCGACCGTCGTTGAAGCGATGATCACGGCGGCGATTTGCGTCTGGATCGTCCTCGTTCATTTTCGAACGTCGCTGCTCGTCTCGTTAACCTTGCCACTCTCGGTGCTTTCCGTTTTCGCGATCATCCGGACGCTCCGCGTCCTCGGTGTCATCGACGTGGAAACGAATATCATGTCGCTCGCGGGCTTGGCGATTTCGATCGGCGTCTTGGTCGATTCGTCGATCGTCGCCGTCGAGAACGTCTCGCATCGACTCAAAGAACATTACGGCGACCGACCCGCGCGGAGACCTGCGGCGATCGTCGGACCGGCATGCAAAACGGTCGGCAAGCCGATGTTCTTCTCGATCTTGATCATGCTCGTCTCGTTCTTGCCGGTCTTCGCGCTCTCCGGCATGGAAGGAAAACTGCTGCGGCCGTTGGCGTTCACGAAGACTTTCGCTCTGATTTCGGTCGCGGCTCTGTCGATCACGCTCGTCCCCGCCTCTGCTCGATCTTGATCAAAGGACGCTTGCGATCGGAACTGGAGAATCCGCTCGTTCGAGGCGTGATCGAAGTCTATCGACCCATCCTCTCGTCGCTCTTGGATCGGCCGGCTCCTTTGATTTGGCTCTTGTCGGCGACCCTCGTCGTCGGCGTCGCGCCGATCGGCGATCACCGGCTGTTTCTTGCGGCGCTGTTCCTCGCCCTCGTCGTTTGCGGCATATCGATCAAACCGCCGATTCGGCGTTGGCTCGGCGTCGCCGCGTTGGTGGCGATCGCCGCGGCGAGTCAACTCATGATCACGCCGTTGAAACGCGAATTCATGACCCCCCTCAACGAGGGGATGCTCATGGACATGCCGATCAGCGTCCCGCGACTCCAGCCGCGAGACCGCCGATGACCTGAAGCTCACGACATGCTCCTGTGTCGATTTCCCGAGGTCGACATGCGTCGTCGGCGAAGGAGGCCGCGCGAGACGCCGACCGATCCAGCCCCTTTGGACATGATCGAGACCATGGTCAACTTCCGCCCGCGCGACTTCTGGCCCCGCCGGCTCATCGACCCGGCCGAGGCCGGCCAACGCAATCGGAGGTCGTCGATCTCCTCGAAAAACGAGGACTCGTCCTCCCCGTTCACGATCGACGCGAACGCCCGAGGACGATCGACCAAGCCGTCGAGATCGGCTTGCCGATCGTTCATCTTCATTCGCGAGAATACTCGTATTTTCTCAATCAAGACGCCGTTCGGTCGATCGGTCTCGCCGACGCCTTGGCGACCGATTTGGGAAGCGACGGCCTGGACGATCGGCGAAGGAGATTGTCGCGCGAGCATATTCGCAAGCTCGACGAAGAGTTGCGCGAGCGCAGCGCATCGCGTCTTCGCCCGAGTGTTCTTGAGGAGTCGTCACGCGACTCGGCTCGAAAGACGCTCCCTTGATCGCCGAGATCGACCGTCGCCGCGCCGAGCGTCGTCGCGCGGCGATGGCATCGAACGAAGCGACGCATCAACATCATCACGTCGGCATGAGCCGGTCAACGCCGAGCCTGGACGTCGCCCCCTTGCCCGAGTTGGTCGAGGCCGAGGAGGAACTGTCGCGGCATTTGACCGGCCGCTTGGTCTTGCGCCGGCTCGATCGCGACGCCCTGGCGATCGAGTTGGATCAAGCGGTGAAGATGCCGGGATGGACGAACATCTGGACGATGCCGATCCAGAACCGAGTCAACATGCTGGCGACCGGCGTGAACACGATGATCGGCGTTCGCGTGCTCGGCGGCGATCAAGAATCGATTCGGCTCGCCTCCGGTCAAGTCGCCGAAATCCTCAAAACGATCCCGGGCGCGACCGACGTGACCGCCGATCCGACCAGAGGAAAAGGCTATCTTGAAATCAAGATCGATCGCGACAAGGCCGCTCGCTTGGGAGTGGATTCGGCCGATGTGAACGACTTGATCGAGATCGCGCTCGCCGGGAAGGTCGCGACGACCGCCGTCCAAGGTCGAGACCGCTTCGCAGTTCGCGTTCGAGCCGTTCGTTCGAGTCGCGAGGACGAGCAGGCCGCGCGCGACTTAATCGTCAAGAACGGCCCGCCGGTGGTCGCGCTCGGCGACGTCGCCGACGTCCGAATCGTCGAAGGCCCGGCGACGATCAAGAGCGAAAACGGAATCTTGCGCAATTATGTCAGACTCAACGTCCGCGATCGCGACCTGGTTGAGTTCGTTACCGAGGCGAAGCGCAGGTCGAGGATCGAGCAGGCTTCCCGGCGGCGTCTCGCTGGAATGGACCGGCCGGTCCGAGCATCAAGAGCGGTCAACCAGAACCCTCCGCGTCGTCGTGCCGGCGGCGATCGCCTTAATCTTTCTCATTCTTTATCTGACGTTTCATGATTTCGCCGATGCCTTGTCGATCATGCTCTCGGTGCCGGGGGCGATCATCGGCGGTCTTTTGTTTCAGCGGCTGTTCGGCTTCGCCTTCTCAGTGACGGTTTGGGTCGGCTATATCGCTTGCCTCGGCATGGCGACGGCGACCGGGATCATCATGCTCGTCTATCTCCGCGAGGCGGTCAACCGCGCCGGAGGTTTGGAGAGCATGTCGCCGGAAGGCTTGCGGCGAGCGGTGATCGAAGGGGCGGCGCAGCGTTTGCGGCCTAAGCTCTTAACCGAGGGGACCACGATCATCGGTCTGGCGCCGATGCTTTGGGCGAGCGGCCCCGGCTCGGAGATCATCCGGCCGATGGCCGCGCCGGTGCT
This sequence comes from uncultured Solirubrobacterales bacterium, assembly GCA_963703775.1. Taxonomy (GTDB): domain Bacteria; phylum Actinomycetota; class Thermoleophilia; order Solirubrobacterales; family Solirubrobacteraceae; genus Palsa-513. The sequence continues at coordinate 5,846 of CAVPFP010000023.1, forward strand.
CGGCGGCCTCTTGATCGCCGACGAAGTCATCGACCTGCTTTTGCCGATCTTGTTTTATCATATCCGTCTGCGTCGCCTGAAGAAACTCGCCGTTCGCGAACGAATCTCCGCGAGGTTCGCCGAAAACAAGGGCGACGGGGTGGCGAGCGACTTGACCGGCGCTGTAGTCTAGAAGGATGGACCGGTCGGCAGGCAAACTCGAATGCTCGCCGAAGCGGTTCCGATTGACAACGATCGGCGTTCGACTTACCATCCCGCGCCCTTTGCCGCGCGGGGAACGCGCCGGCCGAAGACTTGAGTCCGGCGGCCGAGCGAGACCATCCCAAAGCTGACGGGGAACGAATCCATGGCCCTCACCGCGCTCAAGAGCGACGAGATCAAGACTTTCCGCCGCACCCTGTTGGACCTGCGCACCCGGCTCCGCGGCGACCTCGAGCAGATGACCGACGAGGCCCTCAAGCGGAATCAGCCCGACTCCTCCGGCAACTTGTCGAACATGCCGCTCCACATGGCCGACTTGGGCACGGAAAATTACGATCAGGAATTCACGCTTGGCTTGATCAAGAGCGAACAAACCACCTTGGACCAAATCCACGACGCCTTGGAACGAATCGACGCCGGAGCGTTCGGCCGTTGCCCGAATGTGACGGCTCGATCGCCAAACCAAGGCTTCAGGCCCTCCCATACGCCAGGCACTGCATCGACTGCACCGCAAGGTCGAGCACCAGGGACCGGGCTTCTTGCCGGCGGTTTAAGCCATGCGACTATCTCTCTCTCCCGGACGCGAACAGACAAAGGAGGGGGCAAGCCCAAGCCCTATGAAAGAATCAACGGCGGAGATGTGGCAACGACCTCGTATGATTATGTTTTGGGCGATCGCGATCGGCGGCGCCGCGTTCGATTTGGCGACCAAAACCCTCGTCTTTCGCGGGATCGGCGAACCGGGCAACGATAGGCATCTGACGCTCATTCCCAACGTGCTCAACCTCCGCACCAGCTACAACGCCGGCGCACTCTGGGGACTCGGCAACGACCTGCCGCACTCAAGCCCGTCTTCGCCGTCGCGTCCATCGTCGCCGGAGTGTTTATCTGTTACTACCTCTTCGGCCTAGGCAACGCCGGCGATCGTCGCCAAACCTTCGCGCTGGCACTGGTTCTGGCCGGCGCGATCGGCAACTGCTACGACCGCATCGCCCTCGGACACGTTCGAGACTTCGTCCACATCCACGTCAACTCGATCGGCTTCAACTGGGCCATCTTCAATTTCGCCGACAACATGCTCGTCTTCGGCGCAATCTTCCTCATGATCCTCGCCCTTCGCCCCGAACCCGAATCCGCCGCGCCAAAAACCGAGGCCGGAACCGTCTCCTCGGCAGGTTGATCATTTCTTCAAAAGATGCACATTACACATCGTAATAAAGAGTGAACTCATAAGGATGAGGCCGAACCCGGACCGCCTCGACCTCGTAGTTCGCTTGTACCAAATCCAGGTGTCGATGACGTCGGGGGCGAACACGTCGCCGCGCAAGAGAAACTCATGGTCGGCTTGAAGCGCTCGAGCGCCTCATCGAGCGACGAAGGGGTGTCGGGAACGTGATCGAGTTCCTCGGGCGGCAGGTCGTAGACGTCCTTGTCCAAAGGCTCGCCGGGACCGGTCTTGGTCTGAATGCCGTCGAGAGCGGCCATTAACATCGCCGAAAACAATAAGTAAGGGTTCGCCGCCGCATCCGGCGCACGAAACTCGATACGCCGGCTCTCGGGACTGGGACTGTGTACGGGAATCCGAATCGCCACCGCGCGGTTGCGACGGCTGTACGACAGCTTGGTCGGAGCTTCGAAGCCGGGGACCAGCCGCTTGTAGCTGTTCGTCGTCGGGTTGGCGAACGCGCACAAGGCGGGCGCATGCTTGAGCAGTCCGCCGATCGCGTATAGCCCCAAGTCGCTCAAACCCGCGTAACCGGTGCCGGCCAAGAGAGGAACGTTTCCTTTGCTTAGATAAAAGTGTGTATGCATTCCCGATCCGTTATCGTCGAACAACGGCTTAGGCATGAAGGTCGCCGTCTTCCCGGCGCGGTGGGCGACGTTGCGGATAATGTATTTCGCCAACATCACCTGATCGGCGCATTCCACCAGCGGCCGAGGATTGAGGTCGATTTCCGATTGACCGCCGGTCGCGGTCTCGTGGTAGTGCAACGCGGTCGAGATGCCGCAATCGGCCATGAATTGGGCCATCTCGGTGCGAAGGTCGGCAAGGCTGTCGGTCGGCGGGCAGGGAAAGTAGCCCAAGCCCGATCCCGCCTTGTAACCGAGGTTCGGCCGTTCCTCGCGACCTCGATTCCAGGCCCCTTCGACCGAGTCAACGCGATAATACGCCTCATGCCCGCGCTGGTCGTAACGAACGTCGTCGAACACGAAGAATTCCAACTCCGGACCGATCTTGCAGGTGTCGGCCAAGCCGGTCGATCGCATGTGACTCACCGCCTTGCGAGCGATGTTCCGCGGGTCTCTTGTATAATCCTGCTGCGTGATCGGGTCTTGAATGTTGCAGATCATCGTCAAGGTCGGTCGCGCGGCGAACGGGTCGATCAAAGCGGTTTCGGGCTGCGGGACGACCAACAGATCGGCCTCGTTGATCGCACGCCAGCCGACGACGCTCGAACCGTCGAAGTCGATCCCTTCCTCGAAGGTATCTTCCGTCAAGGCGTCTGCCGGGATGGCGAAATGCTGCCAAACTCCGGGGAAATCCATGAATCGAAAGTCAACCGTCGTCACCTCGCGTTGACGGATCAAAGCCAAAACCTCTTTGGGTGTCACCGCGGACCATTCCTTTCCAGAACCGTTCGCGAACGTCGTTCCAACCGGATTCGAACGCACTCCCGGCGGGAGAAGGAATCATGGCGGAAGCGGACATTGAGAGCAAATGCTCTCACTTATCGAAAGTCGGCCCCACACTATCCCACCCGGCTCGGCCCGACTAGACCATCGACATCGAAACTTGAAGGAGTCGATCGTGAATTCCCGCCCCTCGCCGCGCTTCGCCGTCTTGGAACACTCGTGGAATGGCGTTCACTGGGATTTGCTCTTGGAAACCGTGCCGGAGGAGCCGCTTCGAACCTGGGCAATCGACGCTCCCATCGTCTTCGACGTCGAACTCCTCGCGAGTTCCTTGGCCGATCATCGCGCGATCTACCTCGATTACGAAGGACCGATCGCCGACGGTCGCGGCTCAGTCCGGCGCATCGATTCGGTGTTTACGAGTCGATTCAGTGGACGGATGATCACATCAAAATTCGGATCAAGGGAACTCAGCTTGAAGGTCTGATCGACTTGCGGAGGATCGCCGAATCGTCGTCGTGGTCATTTCGTCTTGGGAAAGTCGATTGAAGCACTTTTCTGCCCGGCAGTCAAGGCGCAGCGATTTTGCCCCGCGAACGGTCGGAGCGGCCCGCCAGTCGAATCTGGCCTTCGATGATCTGAATCTCCTCCAAGACGACGTCCTTGCGACCGATGTTCGGCCTGTACCGAACAAGCGCGACCTGTTTGTTTCCATCTTTTCGCCAAGTCAAGACGAGGCCGAAGTCGCGTGTTCTGTCGGAGATTCGTTCCAAGAGCGACTCGATCGGCACCGGCAAGGCTCCGGCGCGGACCGATTCGATCGTCAAGGCGATCGTGTCGTCGGCCTCAACCTTGGCCCGCATTTCCAGGGTGATGACGGTCCGCGCCGGCCCTCGATCGAGCAGGAAACCGACCGTGAGCCGATCCCATTCGAAGGCGACGCAAGGATCATGCACGCCGGCGGGCAAGATGTCGGCGAATTGGGTGATGAGGTCTTCGGCGAGCCAAGCGTTGACTTCCTTGTCCGAGAATACCGCCTCCCAGTGCGGCTCGTTCTCGATATTGTTCCGCAATTCCGGCCCGCGCAAGACGAATCGGCGCACCTCGCGCATTGATCTGTTCCGGCGTCGCCTCGCTCAAGACTCGCCGGCGTTGTTCATAGGCGCGGAACCTTTGTCAAAAGGAACCAAGCGCTCAACGGGACCAAAACGACTAGGCAAGCGATCAACCCCAAGACAATCCAGCGTCGGCTCGACTTCCGCATAACCATTGTCTCCAGTCAAGCGTCCGTGAACTCTCGGAGACCACTCGAGCCGAGAGCGGGCCGATTCGCGCAGACAACGATCCAGGTCGGCCGAACGGCCCCGCCGATGGACCCATCAACCTCAACCATACGAACCCCTTCTCTTCTCGTCAACCCGATCCGGGGCCTTCCAGGGCCGTTTCATTCTCATCTTGGGGTTGACAGGATTTTGAGCGACTCCTCGGGATGGCATACGTAGTGCCGAGTCGCGGCCGCGGCGTTCTTGCGTCCCAAGCGATGGAACAAGAAGACGATGATGTTCCTCAAAATGGCCGGCGTCTCCGTCGCCGCTCCTTTTCTGTTCCGGCCGGCATCTTCGCGGAGCGTGCCGTCGCGCACTCCGCGCAGGCCGTTCTCGATGCCCCAGAGGTTGCGAATCAGCCTGAGCAACGTCTTCGCATCGGCACGCTCGCGCGGCAAGCTCGTGATTCCCGGCACCACCTCGATCTCGACCTTCGCGGCCGTCTTGCGCGGCACCATAAAAAGTGATACTCATGTCTTTTTAGCGTGCATATTTCAAGGGCCAATGTTCGATCTCCTTCGCCAAAATCGCTCCGATCTCTTTCGTCGCGGACTTGGCGCGATCAATTACGCCGGTGAGAGTGAGAAAACCGTGGATCAAGCCGTCGAAGCGGCGGGTTTCGACTCGAACGCCGGCGAGCTTGAGCTTGGAGGCGAAGGCTTCGCCGTCGTCGCGCAAGACGTCGTATTCGGCGGTCGCGACCAAGGCGGCGGGAAGACCGCTCAAGTCTTGGGAACGAAGAGGAGAAGCGAGCGATTCAAGTCCTTGCGCGGGATGAGGGAGATACTGCTTCCAAAAGTAGCGCATCGTCTCGGCGGCCAGGCCGTGATTCTCGGCGAAGTCGAGGTAGGATTTGGTGTCGCAGGCGGAGTCGGTCGCGGGGTAGATCAACAATTGAAAATCCAAAGGGTTCGGCAACCGTTCGCGATCGCGGGCGAGCAGGCAGACGCCGATCGCGAGATTTCCGCCGGCCTGTCGCCGCCGACCGCGAGACGCTTGGGATCGACGCCGAACTCGCCGGCGCGAGTCATCACGTGCTTGGTCGCGGCGAAACAATCTTCGAGCGGGAGCGGATATTGGTGCTCGGGCGCGAGGCGATAATCGACCGAAATCACGACTCGACCGCTTGCGTTGGCGATCCCTCGGCAAGGGACGTCGATCGTATCGAGATTGCCCAAAACCCAGCCGCCGCCATGAAAGTAAACCAGGCCGGCGCACGGCGCGTCGAGCTTGTCGAGCGATTGAGGAGCGGGATGATACACGCGAATTTTGATGCCGGCGTCGAGTGTTTGTTCCTCGATCGATTCGACCTCTTCCGGTTTCCCGGCGTTCGCACGGCGCTCGATGAACATCCTTCGCGCCTCAACCGGCGTCACCTGGTCGTATCGCGGCAAATTCAAAGCCGTCGCCTTCTCAAGATATTCCTTCACTTGCGGATCGAAAGGCATTGCTCATTTCTCAATCTGATCAGTTTTCTTCGCTCGTATCCAAAATCGAATCGAACGCCGGCGCATAATCCAGGCTTGTTCGCTCGAATCGGCGACGACGGCGGAGCGTTCCAAGGCGTCGCGGAGGCGCACCTTTGCGCTTCGGCGAGTTCGCCGCGCAAAGTTCCGAGGAGCAAGCGAGCAACGCAGGCGTACACTTCGAAGCAACCGCGATGGTCCCCCAGGTTGTACGCCGGCGCACCGATCTGAATCGCCAAGGCCAAATACGACCGCGCGATCGATAAAGGGGACGGAGCGCCTTCCCGCTCGGTCTCTTCGTCGCCGTCGTCATCGTCTTCGTCGTCGAATATTCCCATGATGATGCGCCTTTGCGATAAAAGCCCGAGGCGACTTTCCGACTCGCATTTCAGGGTCGCCGACGAAGCGATAGATCTTGCCGTCAAAGGCGAGGATAAACAATTCTCCGGCCGGGTTTTCGCCGAACGCGGAGATGTTCAATTTCTTGTTCTTGGATAAGTCGATCAATTCTCCGTTCTCGACCGTCTTGCCGTCGACGGCGCAGGCCCCAAATTCGACCGGTGTCGAAGTCGCCGTAGACGTAGAGACCTTGAAGCGAAGGCAAGCGTTTGCCGCGATAGACATATCCGCCGGTGATACTTTTACCGTCGTCTTGACGGTTCGGGTCTTGACCGCGACCGTGGGGATATTCGGCCATCGGCGGCGAAATCGGCGCGGCGGGATCGGTCTTTTGGCAAGGATGGAACGAGTGAGTCGCTTCCATGACGCTCCAGCCGTAGTTGCCGCCGTTTTTGATCAAGTGGACCATTTCCCAGAGGTTTTGGCCGACGTCGCCCGCCCACAAATCGCCGGTTTGGCGATCGAAGGTGAACTTCCAGACGTTGCGCAAGCCGATGCAGTAGACCTCGGGCGCCCAGTGGGCGTGATTCGCCGAGCAGCGCACTGGGTTGTCCTTGGGAATGCCGTATTCTTTGCCGTCGGAGGGATGATCGACGTCGATGCGGAGGATCGAGGCGAACCAATCGCGCGGATTTGGCCGGTCGTCAACGGATCGTCGGCCGCGCCGCTGTCTCCGAGCGTGATATAAAGATATCCATCGGGTCCAAAGTCGATGCAGCCGCCGTTATGGTTCTCGAACGGATCGTTGGCGGAGACCCAGATGCGTTTTTCACTTTTGGGATCGGCTTTGCGAGGGTCGTCCTTGGAGACCTTGAACTCGGAGACGACGGACCGGCGAGTTGCCGTCGTCGTCCGCGGAATAGTAGACGTAGAACCGACCGTTTTCCTTGTATTTGGGATGAAAAGCCATGCCGAGCAAGCCTTCCTCGTTGCCGCGATGGATCTTGTCGGGAAGCTGGAGGAACAGTTGCTTGTCGGCGGTGTTCGGATCGTCGAGGAACGACCAAATCCGCGCCTGGTGCTGCTCGACGACGTACAGGAGGTTGCTCTTGTCCGCGGGATAGGCCAAGGCGACCGGCCGATCGAAGGACAATTTGGGAAACGCGACTTCGGTCGCCAGCTTGGGCAACTCGGCCCCTTGGTCGAGCGTCGCGCAGCCCAATATCGTCACGATTGCGAGCGGGAACACACGGCGGGCGGTCATGTTCAAGCGGTCGTCATTCCGATGCATGACTGATCATTTCTCCAATAGATCGCTCCGAAGAAGCGCAAGGGGCGAAACGTTCGGTTCCGGGTTTGTTTCGCCGGACGTTGCGGACGTTGCAACAGTAGACCCGAGCGGACGGGTGTTCGTCAAAGGTTTGGACCGCCGGAGAAGCGCGCGACCGCCGCGACCGCCTCGCGCCAACGGGCGAGCTTGGCGCCGCCAAGGGTCGTCGCGCTCGGGTTCGAAGACGCGGGCCGAGGCGTGCAGCAAGCCGACCGCCGTCTTTTGATCGGCCCAAAGGCCGACTCCCAAGCCCGCCAAGACGCCGCGCCCAGCGCGGTCGATTCGGTTTGAGGACTCCGCCGGATCGGCAAACCCAAGAGATCGGCCTGAAATTGCAAGAACGGATCGGAACGCGCCATGCCGCCGTCGACGCGCAGGTCCGCCAAAGGGGCGTCGAGGTCGTCGCGAATCGCCTCGATCAAGTCGGCGACTTGGAAAGCCACTCCTTCAAGCGTCGCCCGCGCCAGGTCGGCGACGGTCGTCGGCGCGTCAAACCGAAGATCGCACCGCGCGGCCCGAGGCTCCCAATGAGGCGCTCCCAAGCCCGTGAGCGCGGGGACGAAAATCGCCTCGGAATCGTGGTTCGACTCCAATGCCAGGCGATCGACCTCGCTCGCGGAACCGACGGCGCAAGCCGTCTCGGAACCATTGCACCGCCGCCCCCGCGACAAACACGCTCCCCTCCAACGCGTAGCGCGCCGCCTCGGCCCCCAAGCTCGCCGCGCGCGTCGTCACCAACCCGCGCCGCGATCGGACGGCGCGATCGCCTGTATGCGCAAGCAAGAAAGCACCGGTCCCATACGTGCATTTCGCCTCGCCTTCGTTCAGGCAGCCTTGGCCAACGAGCGACGCTTGCTGGTCGCCGGCGATTCCCGCGATCGGCAGGCCGTCGGGCAGATAGGCAAGCCCTTTCGTTTCGCCGACGATCCCCGAGCTGGCGACGATTTCGGGCAATATTTCGCGCGGGATCGCGAAGTACCGGAGGAGATCGTCCGCCCAGGTCGCGGTCGTTAGGTCCATGAGCAAGGTACGCGAGGCGTTGGTGACGTCGATCACATGCCGCGCCCCGCCGGTGAGCCGCCCAATGAGCCAAGAATCGACCGTTCCCGCCATCAGTTCGCTGCGTTCCGCCCGTTTTCGGGCGTTGGGAACGTGGCCCAACAGCCAAGCGAACTTGGTCGCGGAGAAGTACGGATCGAGTACCAAGCCCGTGCGTTCGGCGACCCAATCGCGACGGTCGCGGTTCCTTTCGCAAAAATCGGCGGTGCGCCTGTCTTGCCAGACGATCGCCGGTCCGATCGCCTTGCCGGTCGATCTTTCCCAAATGACGGATGTTTCGCGCTGGTTAGTGATTCCCAAAGCGGCGAGATTCGCCGCGTCGACCCCCGAATCCGCCAACGCCTTTGCGACCGTGACCTCGACCGACTCGATTAACCGCTCCGCGTCGTGCTCGACCCATCCCGGGTTGGGAAACGTCGGCGAAACCTCCACTTGCCCCTGGCCGACCGGCTTCAACTCTTCGTCGAACACCACCGCGCGCGTGCTGGTCGTGCCTTGGTCGATCGAAAGCAGAAATTTTTTCGACATGATGATTCTCCGCGGCTAATTCGAGTCATAGTTTGTCCCACCGACACTATCAAATGGAGCCTCGCGATGCATGAAGACTTCCACCCCGCGCTTTTGATCCCCTTGTCGGCGATCGCCTTGCCGATGGTTTTGGTGCCGATTATCCTGGCAATGAAACAGGTCCAACGCAAGCGCGAATGCGAACACATGGAGCGAATGAAGTCGCTCGAACTCGGCCGACCCTTGCCGTTCACGCAAGCCTGGCCGGCCTTGGCGGCGATCGCCATCGGCGCGATCATGCCGGTCGGCGTGTTCGTCGTCGCCTTGATCGCGAGCACTCAGAGCGAGGGACATGCCGAGGCATTTTTCGCGCCCGCCGCGTTCGTGAGCGTTTGCGGCGTTTGGGCCGGTGGCGGCTTGGCCAGGCGTCTCTTCGCCTACGGCTCCTCCACCGCAAACGGATCAAACGACAAACACGCGATCGATCCCGAAGCGTTCGACGTCGTCGGCAGACGCGGCTGAGCCGTCTCGGCCGACCCAAACCAAATCCGTCGCGCGTCGTTCCATACCGACCGATCCCCAAAACGCGAATAGAGGGTCGAATCGCCACAAAAACGATCGAATCAAGGGATTCGCCTCCTTGACAATCTCTCATGAAGCAACGACCATGATCCGCATACGGTCGATCCCCCTTGCCGTTAGCAGAAAAGAGCGTCGCGATGGAACTACAGTCACAGCCGGGATTGTTAATCGCCTTGGCCGGATGCGCAACGGTGGTGATCTTGGTGCCGACGGTCTTGGCGATGAAACAGGAACAACGCAAGCGCGAGTGTCTCCATCTCGAACGGATGAAGGCGCTCGAACTCGGCCGGCCATTCCCGTCAACGCAAGCCTGGCCGGCCTTGGCGGTCATCGCCTTGGGCGCGATCATGCCGATCAGTGTCTTTTTGATCGCCTGGCTTGGGAGCATGCATGAACATATTTGGTCTCCCGGATACTACTTCATTCCCGCGGCGATCGTGGGCGGCTGCGGCATCTGGGCGGGCTTTGGCTTGGGGATGCGACTCGTCGTCGAACGCGCCTCCTCCAAGTCAAACGACAAGCACGCTCTCGATCCCGAAGCCTTCGACGTCGTTGGTAGACGAGGCTGAAATCGGCCGGTTTGCTCAAACCAAACCCTCCGCGCGAGTCGTTCCACGCCTACCGAACCCCAGACGGCGAAAAGAGGTTGGAGCGGCAGATGAAACCGCGCGGAGACGATCGTCAAGACGTGAAAGGCCGTGAGAAAGAGCGCAAACCACGCGGTCGGCCCCATTTTTCTCCTCGATTCAGAACCCGCGAACAGCCAACCCAATGCTGCCAATGCCGTCAAGCCAAGATGCCCGGTCCGATAGATCAGGCTCCGCGTTTTGGGATTCGTGTCGTCAAACAGGAGAAACAAGCGAAGCCGGCGAAGACAGAGGATGGGATAGCGCTCAGGGGCTTTCCGTAGGTCGGCGACTGCTTTTTGAAATAGTCTTCGCGACCGTTCCGGTTCGCTCAGCTTGCCCAATATCGCTTTGTCGAGCTTGCTCAAGGCGATATCGTCGATGTAGCCGGCAACGTGCCGCGCTTTCCAAAGCGATTCGTTCCAACTTCGCCAAGTTCCCCCGTTTGCCCGGCGAAACACCTCTTCAACCGAGGCGCGAACGACTTTGTCGGTCCCTTGGCTAAGAGCGCAATTGCCTTGCCAAAAAGCGTAGCCGAAGGTGCTTTTCACCCAAACGAACTCGTGATGGACGCGGTAGTTGCGGACCAACCAAGGAGTGACGACGAGCGCGGCGGTCAAGGCGAAAATCGAAGCGCGGCGCAACGTGATTCGCCCTTTGATAATGATCCAGACCAAAACGGGCGCGGCGAGGGTTAAGATCGGGTCTGTAAGTATCAGCGTGCCAAAAACAGCTCCGGTTGTCGCGAGGTCTCGAATGCGGCCGGTTCGGCCGCTTTGATAGGCCAAGGCGAAAGCCCAAGTGAGCAGAGTCGCCGCCAATAGAGCGACTTGAACATGGGTCGCGGCATAAACCAAGGTGGGATGCAAGGCGACAATCAAACCCGCGCCAGAACCGGCCCAAATCGCGTTCGGCGCGACTTCCCGCGCCAGTTTCCACGCCCCCGCCGCCAAGACTCCGCCCAAGACCGCTTGGCCAAACTCCAAGATCAGCAGCGATTGAGGCGTTTCGATCCCGCCAATCGCATAAACAACCGCTACGACACTCGGATAAATCGGCGCTTGTTGCGAAGTCGGTCCGTTCGCTCCAAGGAACGCGATCGAGAATCCTTTACCGTTGAGCAAGTTCGCGGCGATCTCGCCGTGCTCGAAGGTGCTCCTCGGCGTTTCATGACTGTGTAAGGTAAAAACCACCGCCGCTCTGACCGTCACGGCCAACGCGATCACTGCGAGCCACGCTTTCCACCCGGTCATTGCCGACTCCCTCGAAGCACCGAGCTTTTCCCATCTTATTTGGTCGGTGTTCCCATCCGACCGAACTCGACGCAGCATCAATGAATTGCCTGTTTCGGTCAATCCAAATCGGCTTGCGGCGATTCGTCCTCACTTCTCTTGTTGCGCGAGGCTTCGCGCGGGCATGATGGGAACGTTCTCGATAACGCGGCTCTAGCTCAATTGGTCAGAGCAAGGGACTCATCTTTTCGACAATGAAAAAGGTGGCGGCGGAGGGCGACCTTCGTGCGCGAACCGGGTGAATTGCGGGAAACCTAAACCGAAAGAGTTCGTGAGAAAGACCATTTTCGGCAAGGCGATCCGCAGCCAAGCCCGGCCGGGCGAACAGGTGGCCGGGAAGGTTCAGAGACTAGCGGGGTGAGACCCAACGATAATCCCCGCCAACGAGCGCCCGGCCTCCACGATTCGATGCGATGCGATGCGATTCGAAATCGATCGAGTCGGGGAGGATGAGATAGTCCAAGCCTCGCGGAAACGCGAGGGCGCTTGAATCCCTTGGTTGCGGGTTCGAATCCCGCGGGCCGCACTGGTTGACTCAAGGAAGATGCAAGATGCAAGAAAACCCTGATGGATCAAAGCGACCTCTTGCTTGTTTTGGAATCTTGCATCTTGAATTCTTGCATCCATCATCTCCAAACGCGAGCGGCGGATGAGCAGTCAAATCGAAGTCGAGGAGAACGTCGAACAAAACAATGCCGAGAGGCCGGATCGCGATCGTCGAAGGTGGTCGGATCGTGCCGCCTGGGGAACGATCGTTGTTTTGGGAGCGCTCCATGCTTGGGGCGTTTGGCTGGGCTTGGGAGGTTGGCAAGGATTGCGAAACGGTTGGCCGATTCCTGGGCACGATCACGCGTTGTTCTTCCACTACGCGACGATCGCCGGCGACCTGTTCAAAGTCTCGGGAACGAATGCGGGATATGATCCGACGTTTATGTCGGGATATGCGCGGAGCATCGTCTTTCCGTCGTCGGCGAACTTGGCGGACTTGTCCGTGTGGTTGCTCGGATTCTTGGGCGCGTTGCCGAGTTTCGCCTACAAGCTGCACGTTTGGCTCGGCGCGGCTTCCGCCCCTTGGTTTCTCGTCCTCGCCGGACGAGCTTGGAATCTCGACGTGGCGCGATCGCGGCGGCTGTCGCCTTGGAAACGATTTACATCTGGACCGATTGGCCGATCAATTATGTGTATTACGGCATGGTGGGCTACTTCACGTCGATTCCGCTCGCTTTGTGCGCGACCGCATGGATCGGCCGTTACCTCGATCGCGGCGGATTCGGCCTTTGGCTGTTCGCGAGCCTTTTGACGAGCCTCGCCTGGTTGTGCCACGTCACGACCGCGCAAACGATCGCGCCCGCCGGCTTCATCGCCTACCTGGTCGGTTGGCGATTCGCGAAGCGGTCGGCGGCGCGTTGGAACATCTCAAGACACTTGGGATTTTGGATGATTCCCGTCGTCGCGCTCGCGACAAACATCTTTTGGTGGTGGCCGGGAATCTTGCTCGCGAGTACGGCGGGAGCGAGCGACGTCGCGTTTCATCACTCGAACGAATCGGTGTGGGGACGACTTGCGAACATCTTCAACACCGAGCCGACGATCGAGGCGTTTTTATGGGCCTTGGGACTGGTCGGCTTCGCGACGTTCGGCAAGAAACAAAGCGCGACGACGTCGGCGCTGATCGCGTTCGCGGCTTGCGGTTTCGCGTGGGGATATCTCACCGGATTTTCGCCGCGCCTCGACTTCTTGCAACCGGGCCGGCATACGTTCGCCTGTTACTCGGCTTTGGCGCTCGCGGGCGGGATCGCGTGGTCGAAGGCGATCGACCGTCTCGGCGCGGCTCGTCGAACATGGGGCGTTGGGCGGCCTTGGCGACGCTCTTGATCGCTTTCCGCGTGTTTGGACCTTCGCTCCAATTCTCGGTGGAGACGCGACTCCTGCGCGGCGAGCCTTTTCTGTCGAGTCGGCCGAACGATTTGCGCATTCTGGTCGAACGATTGAAAAGCTTCGTGAAACCGGGCGATCGCTTGCTCTACGAGGAGGCCGGCAAGTTCGAGCCGGGAGAACTCGACCCGTTTCGCGGCAGACGCTTCAGCGGACTTTTGCCTCATTTGATTTCGGGAATCGAATTGATCGGCGGACCGTATTTGCACGCCTCGCTCAAAACCAACTTCACCCAGTTCGGCGAAGGGATACTGTTCGAAAAGAAGCGTTGGACGCGACAAGATTTCGACCGATACGCCCGCCTCTATCGACCGACCGCGATCGTCTGTTTTAGTCCTTGGGCGAAAGCGTTTTGCGAGGCGAACGGCGATCGAGTGGAAATCGTCGTGCGCCAAGGTCCGCTTTTGATCGGTCGGATCAAAGGATTCGAAGGAAACGCGATCTTGGGAAAGGCGACCGTCGAAGCGAAACCGGGTCGGCTGATCGTTCGCGAGGCGATTCCCGACCTTGACGGCAGAGTTGTCCTTCGCTATCACTTCACGCCGTGCATGCGGATTCGACCCTCGGCGACGATCGAACCGGTCTCTCTCGAGGACGACCCGGTCCCGTTCATCGCCTTGCGCCCGAACGGTTCAAGTCGCGGCCCTTGGACGATCGATCTGGATTTTTCGCCGCGCGTGGGCAATAACACCGCGACATCGCATTGAACCGCTCGAGACGAGTCGAACTCCAAGGAAGGAGCGCCTGGCCGTGTCGCTTTCATCTTCATCGAAGAAATGGCCGTTCCAGGACATCGATCGCCGCGTCGTCTGGGCCGTCTGGGGCGCGATCATGACCATCTCCGCATTCGTTTACGCCCACAAGGCGGACGGAGGCGGCAGCGCGATCATACGTTGGCATCATCAGATCCGCATGTTTTGGCAAGGTCGTAACATCTACGACAAGGAGATGTTCCCGAATCCGCCGATCGTGCCGATCACGTTGTTGCCGTTTGTCGCCTTGCCACCGTTGGCATGCGCGGTCGCTTGGTTCGCGTTCAAGGTCGCTTTGACCTTGCTCGCCGCCGTTTGGTGCTTCCGAATGGCGCGATTCCTCTTGGCGGGTGCCGAATTGGGTTGAGGGACTGGTCCTTTTATGCGCCTTGCGGCCGATCTTGAGCGACTTGCATCACGGTAACAACAACTTGGTGATTCTCTTTCTCATCGTCGCCATGCTGCACGCCTGTGCGAAGGGTACGACGTCTTGGCGGGAGTCGTGCTTGGTTTGGCGATCACGTACAAAGTAACGCCGGCGCTTTTCATACCGTATTTTCTGTACAAGCGTTCGTGGCGGACGGTCGTTTCGACCGGCTTAAGCATCGGCTTCTTCCTGTTGGTTGTGCCCGGGTTGGTGATCGGCCAGAGCTTCAACTGCGCAATGCTTGGCGATGTGGTTTCATCGGATTTTGAGTCCTTACGTCAATGGCGACGTCGTCAGTCCGACTGAGATCAACCAATCGCTGGTCGGCGTGCTGACTCGGCTCTTGACCGCCGCGCCGGTGATCGTCGAGCCGACGCGATACGCGCCGCGTTACGACATTAATTTCGTCGCCTGGAACACGGGTGCGTCGTCACCGGTGTGAAGTTGTTTTCGGCGGGTGTCGTCGCGCTCTTGGCCTTGTTTTGCCGAACAAAAACGACGAAGCGCACCGATCCGCGATTGTTCGGCGAGTTCGCGCTGGTCGTTCTAACGATGCTGTTCGTCTCGGAGCGGAGTTGGAAGCATCATTACGTGACGCTGCTCTTGCCGTTCGCCTATCTCGCGCCTCGGCTGGTTCTGCCGGGGATTTCGCGTCGAGCGCGTTGGATCGTCGCGGAGAGCTTGTTCGCGGCGATGTTCCTCATGGGAACGACGTCGAGCGAGCTCGGCCGATTCTTCGCGAAACACGAAGGGCACAAGATCGCGCAAGCCTACGGCATGTTCCTTTGGGCGGGCGTGGCGCTTTATATAGCGACCGCTTGGCGGGTTTGGGTGGAACGGAAGATCGACCCGATCGAACTCGGCCGTGCGCCGAGCGAGATTCGCGAGGCGACTCCGCGAAAATCGCTCGATTGAAACGATCGCGACGAATTCTCTCAAGGAAGCGGTCGCGCCGTGCCGATGTTTTGTAAAAGACGGACGCTTGGCGATCTTTAGCAGGACGTCAAGCAATCAGACTTGTCTCGGAAGAGGCCAACGGAGGGCCGAGCACAATGGGTGCGAATGATCGAACCGCCCGCCGCCGGATCACGTTTCAGCCGAGGGTTGAGGGGCAAGCTCTCGAATCTCGAAGGCTCATGACCGGAGGAATGGGCGGCACGTTCGCGCTCATTCCGGGGACGATCGCGACCGCCGGCGGTTCGGCGGACGTCAAAATCACGATCAACCCGGCCTTGTTCACCACCCCCAAAGGACATTTTACACTCGGGGTTGACGTCGTTCCCGCGACGACGGGAAGCACATTCGTGCCTTACATCGCCGGGGTGCTCAATCCTCAAGGCCGAGTCGTAGGGCGATCGACGAATCTTCGCGCCGTGCTCGTGCCGGTGAAGTTCAATCCACACGCGGCGAACACGCCCGAAACTTTCACGATCCACGTCGCGGGGCTGAACCAAACCACCGGCCAATTCCTGCTCGGCTTCTATCTCCCCGGCGACGCCGACGGCGACGGCGTGGTCACGCAAACCGATCTCAATACGATCAAGAGCCAGAACGGCCAAAAGAGTAGCAGTTCGACGTACAACTTCGACGCCGACGTCAATCGCGACGGCCGCGTCAATCACGTTGACCTGTCTCTCGCTCGCCAAGACCTCGGCGTCAAGACGACCGTCTTGCCGATCATCTCCGCCAATCTCGACCCGGCGACGACCACCAGCTTCCCCGACAGAACGACCACCGACCCGAACATGCACATCACCGGCGTCGCCACGCCTGGCTCGACCATCGTTTACGACGACCTCTTGGCGCCTTCGACTCCGGTGACGACGACCGCCGACGCTTCCGGAAACTACAGTATCGTCCTTCCCCTCAACCCCGGCTCGAACACATTCCAAGTCTCCACCGCGGACTCCTTCGGCCAAACTATCTCCGGCCAACTCTCGCCGATCGTGTACAACCCCCCGGCGAACGCCTAGCCGATGAATTTTCAAGGAAAAATGAAAGGCTAGGAATACGAAAGTATTCTTGGCCTTTTGTTTTTTACTTTTCTTCTTCGATCTTTCGCGCCGCCCAGGTGCAGGCCCGGCGAACGTCGGTATCGGCATCGTTTTCGGAGCGGGCGCAAACGCGGGCAAGGCTTCCTTCACGCGCCGTGCGCCGAGAACGAGCGCTGCGTTGCGCACGAGTCCCGACCGCTTGGTGCTTGAGAGCGGTCCCTTTCAATAACGCGGTCCAGGTCGCATCGTCGCGCTCGAGCCATTCGATCAAGTCGGGATCGGTCCACTCGTCGCGCGGAAACAACGCCGGCTCGCGGACGCCAGGGGCTTTACGGTTCCAAGGACAAACTTCTTGGCAAACGTCGCAACCGAAGACCCAGCCGTCGAGGCGCTTGCCGGCCTCCGCGCTCAAACTCCCGCGTTGCTCGATCGTCCAATAGCTGATGCAACGGTTCGCGTTGAGGACGTAAGGTCCGTCGAACGCCTGTGTCGGACAAGCGTCGAGACAACGAGTACACGTCCCGCAATGGCTCGATTCGCTCGGTGGATCGGCGACGAGGTCGGCGTCGGTGAGCATGAAACCGAGTAGTGTGTAACTTCCGAGCTTCTTGTCGATGAGCATCGTGTTCTTGCCGATCCAGCCCAAGCCCGCCATCCGCGCGACGTCTCGTTCCAACAACGGGGCGGTGTCGGCGACGACTCGGCCCGTTGACTCGGGTGATTCGCGTTTGAGCCGATCAAGCAAGAGTTCCAAGCGTCTCCATAGCACTTCATGATAATCTTTTCCGGCGCGTAACGCGCGACGCGGCCCGCGCCTGGGATCGTCGCTCGGCTCGTCCTTGACGCCGTAAACGAATCCCGCCGCGACGATCGACCGCACTC
Source organism: uncultured Solirubrobacterales bacterium (assembly GCA_963703775.1). Taxonomy (GTDB): domain Bacteria; phylum Actinomycetota; class Thermoleophilia; order Solirubrobacterales; family Solirubrobacteraceae; genus Palsa-513. The sequence continues at coordinate 23,197 of CAVPFP010000023.1, forward strand.
CTTCGAACACGTTCGAGGGAGGCGCGGGTTCGTCCCGCCGCCGTTCGAGATAATCCATCGTCGCGGCGCGGCCTTGCGCGATCCAATCGAGATATCTCGCATAACCCGGCGGCGACCGCCGGCGCGACGCCGACGAAGTCGAACCCCAAACGCCGCGCCTCTTCTTTGAGCCGATCGGTCAATTCAGCTGAGGAAATCGCCATGAGATCCAATTTTGGTATAATTATGCTTCTCTGAGTTTTTCCGAATGTTCGACGCCAAGGTTCTCATAGATGCGGCGAGTGGCGTCGGATTTGTTCAAAGTATAAAAGTGGATGCCCCGGACGTTGTTGTCCAACAGGTCGCGACATTGCTCGGTCGCCCAGTGGATACCGACGCTGGCGATGTCGTCTCCCGAGCAGCGGTTGATCGTGCGCAGAGCTGCGCGGGGAATCGAGCGCCCAGCGCCAGTTCCGCCATGCGGGCGAGACCGGACTTGCGCTCGACCGGCATGATCCCGGCGACGATCGGCACCGTGATTCCCGCCAGTTCGCATGCTCGCGGAAATCGAGCAGGTCGCGATTGTCGAAAAAGAGTTGCGTGCAAATATAATCGGCCCCGGCGTTGACTTTGCGCTTAAGGAAGTCCATTTCCTTGAGCCGGTTCGGCGAGCCGGGATGCCCTTCGGGAAAACCCGCGACGCCGATGCCGAATCCGCGCGTCGGGCATGCGCGATCGCGACTTGATGAAGCGGACGAGTTCCTCGGCATGTTGAAAGGCGTCGGTCGAGCGGTCGTAGTTCGCCAGGTTGCGCGGCGGGTCGCCTCCCAAGGCGAGAATGTTTTCGATGCCGGACGCGGCGTAGCGTTCGAGGATCGCCTCCAGTTCGGCGAGCGTGTGGCACACCGATGTCAGGTGCGAGACGGCGGTCAAGCTTGTTTCACGTTGAATACGCACGATCAGTTCATGCGTCTTCTCCCGCGTCGAACCCCCCGCGCCATAGGTCACGGAAACAAAAGAAGGGCGAAACTCTTGCAATCGTTTGATGTTGCCGAACAACTCCTCCCAAGCGGCGTTGCTTTTGGGGGGGAAGAACTCGAAGCTGAAGGTCGTTCGGTGCTTCTCAAAGATGTCCAGAATGTGCATCGGCTTACCCTTTTGGGTCGGATCGCGCTTTGTCGAACTCGTTTGGATTCCTAAGAATACACTTCTCGCCGCTTCGCCAGCGCCGAACGGCTCAAAGAGCGCGCGAATCGACGTGATTCGTTGTCGAAAACCAACGAAAGGCGCCTCGATGCTCGTCTTGTAATCTCTCGAAGGAACCCAACCCAGCCGCGTTCTCGCCTTTTCGGTCGAGTACGACAAGCGTCGGCCCATCAGCCAAGCGGCGTAGCGCGTGATCAACGGCGGCCGTTTTTTTCCGGTCGCGCGGCCGAAGGCTTCGAACAAGAATCCGGCGGCGAACGCCAACGGATACGACACATGCTTTCGGATCGGTTCGACGCCGAGGACGACCGCCCAAAGGTTGAAATAGTCGGCTTGAGTGATCGGACCTTGATCGGTGACGTTGTACGCTTCGCCTGCGGAATCGGCATCGTCGGCGGCGAGGATCGCCGCCTCGGCGACGAGCGCCGCGTCGATCGCGCTTAACGGGTTGTCGCCTCAACCCAGCAGCTTGACTTGCCCTCGGCGCAGGCGATCGACCAACCGCGCGACGGTCGTCCTATCGCGTTCGCCGAACAGCCAACTGGGCCGGATCACCGTCAAAGGAAAGCCGCGCTCGGCGCAACTTCCAGAGAAACCGCTCGGATTCGACCTTGCTCCAGGTGTAATAGTCCCAAGGCCGCCAGAGGTTTTGACCGAGTACCGCCGATTCGTCGATCGGCGGCCCTCCCTCTTGAGGATGGCCGTAGGCGCTTGTCGAACTGATTTGAACGAATCGCGAAACGCCGGCGTCGAGCGCCGCGCCCGCCAAATTGCGAGTCGCGTCGATCACGCCGGTCTGAAATTCGCCACAAGTTCCCCAATCGCCGACCTTCGCCGCCGCGTGAAACACCACATCGACGTCCCGAACGGCGACCGCGCACGCTTTGGGGTCGTTCAAATCGCCGCGAATCACCTCCGCGCCGACGTTCCAAGAAGCGCACGTCGCCGGTCGGCCGGACGATCGCTCGGACCTTGTCGCCGCGGCGCGAGTTGCTCGGCGACGTGGCTGCCCAACAATCCGCTGCCGCCGGTGACCAACGTGCGCGACAATGAACCCAAAGCCCTCCGCCTTTTCTTTTCAAGCGAACTTCGTCACGCCCGGCTTGGGGACTTCGCGCTTGGGGAGTTCTCCCCAGACATATGTCTTTGGGCCGAGGCTTTCCTTGGAGTTGAGCGCCGCTTCCCAGGTGATCACTTCGCCGGTGTAGGCGGCCATGCGGCCCATAATCGCCAGGAGGGTGCTGCGCGGCGTATTCGCCGTTGTTGAGCGGCTTGCCCGCTCGGATCGAGGCGAAGAGTTCGTTGTGCTCGGTTTGATACATGTCGGTCTTCGGCCCGCGATAGCGCAAGGCTTCGCGCCTGTGATCTTGCTGCCGAAGACGTCGCAGTAGCCGGTCGAGCCGAGGACGTAGTCTTTCAGGCGCTGGGCGGTGTCGCGCCAGTGGCGACAATTATGATAGCCGCGGACGTTGTTGGGATATTCATAGACGATCGAGAAGTGGTCATAGATGTCGCCGTACTTCGGATCGGTGCGCGCTTGCCGGCCGCCGGAACCCCAGCATTGGATCGGCGGCGCGTCGCCCAACGCCCAGCCCATCGTGTCCAAGCCGTGGACCGCCTGCTCGACGATATGATCGCCGCAGAGCCATGTGTAGTAATACCAGTTGCGCATCTCATATTCCATGTCCGAGCCGACCTGATCGCGCGTGACGCGCGGTTCCCAGACTCCGCCGGAGTCGTAGGTCGTCTCCACGGCGACGATCGAGCCGATCTGACCATCCTTGACACGGTCCATCGTCTCGCGTCTCGGCTGGTGATAGCGCCAACAAAGTCCCGACACCAGTGACAGATTCTTGCTCTTGGCCTTTTCGACGCTCTCCAAGAACGACCGGACGCCGGGCGAGTCGGTGGCGATCGGCTTTTCAATGAACATGTGAATCCCCTTTTCGACGGCCGCCGACCTGACGAGTCCAACAGCTTGTTGCCTGACACGTGCAGCTGGGCCGCCTGCGCCGCCGGTCGAGCCGCCGGTTTCGTTCACGGTGTGAACCTCATCGCCGACGTGAGGCCAGTACCGCTGGCGGTGAAGGTGGCCGTCCCGGTACTCAAGGAGTCAGCGGTGATCGTCACGTGCTGCGCCGTGGCGAAGTTCGACGGCGTGAACGTCAGCGAACTGCCGTTGGTTACTGACAGTCCGGTGTTGCCGGAGGTCCGGCCCACTGGACACCGTGACGTTGGCAGCCCGCGCGGCGGACAGCGAGACGCCGACCGTTCCGGTCGAGCCTTGCTGGACCGACGAGGTCGCCGGGCTGACGACGACCGAGCCGCCGCCCGTAGACACCTGGCCGGTGCATTGCGTCCCGTTGACCGTGAAGGCGGTCGGGTTGGTGTTGGTGCCGCTGTAGCTGAACTGGGCGCCGAAGTTGACGGTGCCGTTGGTGGCCACGCTGCCGTTGTAGCTGGCGTTGGTCACCGTGACGTTCTGTCCTGACTGCGACCAGGTCCCGTTCCAGCCGTTGGTGACCTGCTGGTTCCCTGAGTACGAGTACCCCAGTGTCCAGCCGGTGATCGGCGAGCCCAGGTTCGTGATCGTAACCGACACCACGAACCCGGAACTCCACTGGGACTGGATCGAGTAGGCGACCGAGCAGCCGGTCGCCGCATTGGCGGGCGGCGAGCCGGCGATCGCGCCGGCGCCGAGCCCGGCGGCGCTCAGGACGAGCGCCGCCAGGCCGGAGAGATAACGTTGCCGCTTCATCAGAGTCCCGGGAAGGCGTTCTTGACGAGCATCTGGAACTCGGCTGGGAAGAACTGCCCGGCCGGGACATCGAATCCGGGGATTGACCCGGTCGAGTACGTGTTCCCGTTGCCGTCGGTGTTGGTGCCGGCCGGGTCACAGTGCGGGTCACCGTGGGTGTGCGAAGGCCGGCCGCGGGATCGCCGCGCTCGTGGGCGCGCTCGGGCGTGCCACGCTTGATCGGCCTTCGCGCTCGCGACTGCGTTCCGGCCATTACGCGAGCGTGCTCGAGATCGCGCCCGGGCTCGGGCTCGCGCTGTCGACCGATGGCGTGGGCTCGAAGCTGATGATCGCCGAGCAGGCCGGAAAGCTCGCGACCGTCGGGATCGACTGCGTCGCGATGAACGTCAACGACATCGTCTGCGTCGGCGCCGAGCCAATCGCGATGCTCGACTACATCGCCGTCCCGCGCGCCGACGCCGCAGCGCTCGAGCAGGTCGGGATCGGCCTTGCGCGCGGCGCCGAGCTCGCGGGTATCGAGATCCCCGGCGGCGAGCTCGCGATCCTGCCCGAGCAAGTCCATGGGCTCGAGCTTTCCGGCGCCGCGGTCGGCACCGTCGCTCTGGACGCTGTCGTCACCGGCGCTGCGATCCGACCCGGGGACGCGTTGATCGGCCTGCCCTCGAGCGGCTTTCACTCGAACGGATACACACTCGTGCGCGGGATTCTCGGCGAGCACGCGCTCGAGCACACCGACGAGCTGCTCGCGCCCACGGTGATCTACGTAGCGGCGGTCCTCGAGCTGCTGCGGAGCGACGTGGAGGTCCACGGTCTCGCGCACATCACCGGCGACGGTCTGCTCAACCTCCGGCGCCTGAGCGAAACCGTTGGCTTCGAGATCGATGCGCCGCTACCGGTGCCGGCGATCTGCGCACTCGTCTGCGAGCAGGGCGGCCTGGCGCCCGCGGAGGCCTACCAGGTGTTCAACATGGGCTGCGGCTTCATTGCCGTCGTTCCCGCCGCCGACTCGGAGCGCGCCGTCGAGCTGCTCGCCCGCCACCACAAGGGCTCCCGCCAGATCGGCCAGGTCACCGATCGCGCAGGAGCGATCACGGTCCCGCACCACGGCATCGCTCTCTAGCCAATCGCTCGCCGGGCGCTACCGTCTCGAGCGCACGCTCGGGTCGGGCGCGAGCGCGACCGTCTGGTTGGCGTTCGACGAGGTGCTCGAGCGGCGCGTCGCGATCAAGCAACTGTCTTCGGTTGACGCGGACAAGCTCGAGCGGTTTCGGCGCGAGGCCCGCGCGCTCGCGCAACTGAAGCACCCACACCTCGTCACCGTGCTCGACAACGGCGAGGACGCGGGTGCCCCGTTCATCGTGCTCGAGTACGTCGAGGGCGAGACGCTCAAACAACGGCTCTTGCGCGCCGGAACTGCCGGTCGACGAAGCAACCGCCTATGCGATCGAGGTCGCGCGCGCGCTCGCGGCAGCACACGAGCAGGGGATCGTGCATCGGGACGTGAAGTCCCAGAACATCCTGCTGAGCGATACGGCGGCGCCAAGCTGTCGGACTTCGGGATCGCGCGGTACGCGCAGCAGGTCGCTCTGACCCAGGGCGGCCGCGTGCTCGGGACGACCGACTACGTCTCGCCCGAGCAGGCGCTCGGCCACGAGGTGACGGGCCAGTCCGACATCTACTCGCTCGGCGTCGTTCTGTTCGAGGCGCTGACCGGACGCGTGCCGTTTCGCGGCGACAGCCAGCTCGCGGTGGCGACCCGCCACGTTCGCGAGCAGCTCCCGGACGTTCAGCGACTGCGCCCCGAGGTCTCGGCGGCGCTCGCGGCCGTCGTCGACCGCGCGACCGCTAAGCGGCTGGAGCGGCGCTACCCGGACGCCGCGAGTTGATCGCCGACCTCGAGCGGGCGCTCGCCATCGAGACGGCGCGCGCCGGCAGCGCGAGCGGAGAGGCCGAAGCGGTGCTGCGCACGCTACCGCGCTCCACATACGCCCGCGTGCCCCTGCGGGCACGCCAGCGCGGCTCGCTGATCGCCGGCGCGGCGGTCGCCGTGCTGATCGGCGTCGCCGTCGCGCTGTTCGCGCTCGAGGGCATCCACGGCGGCCGCCGCCCGCCGGAGCGGCCCCGCCCCCAGGTGGGCGTCGTCTATGTCCCCGTGGCCCTGCAGGGCGCGCGCGCGGTCTCCTACAACCCGTTCGGGACCGGCGGCCCCGACGATCCGCTCGGTGCGCCGCTGGCGATCGACGGCAAGCCGGGCGACGCCTGGCGGACGAGCGAGTACGCCGCAGGCAAGCTCCGCAAGCCGGGCGTCGGGGTGTTCGTGGAGCTCGCCGCACCCGAGTCGGCCTCGCGCCTCGTCCTCGCGACGCCGACCCCCGGGATCGACCTCCGGGTCTACGGAGCCCAGCGCCTGCCGACCGGCCAGAGAGCACGCAAGCTCGGTCCGGCCGCGCTCGGCTGGCGGCAGCTCGCCACGGCGCGGAAGATCGGCCGGCAGGCGGTGATCGCGCTCGACGAGCCGCGGACGGCGTTTCGCTACTACTTGGTTTGGATCACGCGACTCGAGCCGGATCCGGCCGGCGCCTGGATCAGCGCCGGGATCGGCAGCCTGAGGCTCTGGAAGGCGGCTGCGCGCACGGACTAGCCGTGCGCTGCGGCTGCGTCGGCGCGCGCGAAACGCGCCAGCGCGGCGCGGCAGAGGCGATCGACCAGCGCGGGGTAGGGAATGCCATCGGCCTCCCACAGCCTCGCGTACACGCTGGTGGGGGTGAAACCGGGCATCGTGTTGAGCTCGTTGACGAGGACCGTTTCGCCGTCGACGAAGAAGTCGACGCGCGCCAGGTCCGCGCAACCGCAGAACTCGAAGGCCGTCGAGTGCGAGCCGCTGCACCGTGGCGGCGGCGCTCGGCGAGATCCGCGCCGGCAGCCGCAGCGTCATTCCGCCCGGCTCGTACTTGGCCTCGTAGTCGTAGAAATCGGCTTCGATGACGATCTCGCCGGGCTGCGACGCGCGTGCGCCCTCAGGGCCCTCAAGGACGGAGCACTCGACCTCGATGCCCGGTGCGCCCGCCTCGATGATCGCGAGCTCGTCGTAGGCCAGTGCCGCCTCGATCGCGTGTTGCAGCTCGCGCCCGGGCTCCTCGACCTTGCTGATGCCCACCGACGATCCCATTCGCGCCGGCTTGACGAACAGCGGGCGGCGCAACGGGGCGACCAGCTCGATCGCAGCCGCAGCGCCGCCCGCCTCGAGCTCGCGCCGGGTGAGCGCGCGCGAGTCGACCTGCGGCACACCGACGGCATCCATCAGGCCCTTGAAGCGCACCTTGTCCATGCACAGGGCGGAGGCCGCGACACCGGAGCCGACATAGGGGACGTCGAGGCACTCGAGCAGGCCCTGCACCGTGCCGTCCTCGCCGTAGGGGCCGTGGAGCGCCGGGAACACGACGTCGCAGTCGAGCAGACCGCCCCCCGGGGTCAGGGCGAGCTCGCCGCCGTCGCTGAACCAGCGGCCGTCGCGCGCTATCTCGATCGTCACGACCGCGTGCCCCGCCGCCGCGAGGCCTTCGCGCACCGAGGAGGCCGACACGAGCGAGACCGCGTGCTCAGCCGACCTGCCGCCCCCGAGGACGGCGACGCGCATCAGCTGGTTCCGCTCACGCCGGTACTGCTCGGTCCGCTCTGACCCGTGCCGCTCTGACCGGTGTTGCTCGGGCCTGTGCTGGAGGTGTAGTTGCCGATCTGGACCGTGACCGTCGAGTGCTTCTTCACGCGTGATCCGGGGGCCGGCGACTCGCTGACCACATTGCCGTTCTGCTCCGGATTGCCCACCGTGACCTGCGTCGTCGCGGCGGTCAGGCCCAGCGCCTGGATCGCCTGGATCGCGGTGCTCTCGCTCTGCCCCGTCTCATCCGGGACCGTGACCTTCGTCGGCGAGGATGAGACCGTGAGCGTTACCGTCGATCCTTGCGGCGCCTTCGCGGTCAGCGGCGACTCGTCGAGCACCTGCCCGGGCGCGTATTCCGACGCCTGCTTGACCTCCTTGACGTTGAAGCCGTTGGCTTCGAGGATCGTCTGCGCGCTGCTGAACGACAGGTTGATCACGTTTTGCAGCTTGACCAGCGGCGCGCCGCCGGAGATCGTCAGCTGGACGACGCTGTCGCGGTTCGCGCTGCTGCCGGCCGACGGACTCGTCGAAACGACGTTGCCGGCCTTGACCGAGGTCGAGTTCGTCGAGCTCGTGGTGTAGCGGAAGCCGGCGCGTTTGAGTTGTGCCTTGGCCAGCGCCTCGGGCTCGCCGACGACGTTCGGCACCGTGCCGGGAGGCGGCCCGCTCGATACCGTGATCACGACGGTCGAGCCGCTTGTGATGACCGTGCCCGCCGCCGGGTTCTGGTTGATCACGATCCCCGACGGGGCGCTCGACGCCTGGGTTTGCGGCACGACGTGAAAGCCCGCCAGAGCCTGCCCGGCCTGGAACTGCGTGTCGTTGATGACGCTCGGGACCGTCTTACGTCCGTGCTGTGAAAGCACCACGGCGGCGACGATCGCGCCGGCGAGGATGATCGCCGCGAGCAGCGCCCACGGCCAGACCGGACCGCGCCGGCTCGCCGGCGGGCCGGGCGGACCGACGATGCTCGTTCGCGAGGTCGAATCCCAGTAAGCGGGCTCAGCGTAGGCGGCAACCCCGGCCGCGCCCGGCATCAACGTCTGCGTGGTCGTGCCAACGGGCGCCGCGAGTGCCGTCGAGGGTGCCGGCGGGAACGCGACCGGCGCGAACGACGCCGTTCGGCTGCCGTCCTCGGCCCGCAGGCGTTCGCGCTCGCCCGCCAGCGCGGCAAGGAACTCGTCGGCGTCGGCGAAGCGCTGTGCTGGATCCTTGGCCAGCGCCTTCAACACGATCGCATCGAGGTTCGGCGAGATCGACGAGACGAGCCGGCTGGGTGGGCGCGGCGGCTCGGACAGATGGCGCAGCGCGATCGCGACGACCGAATCGCCTTCGAACGGGACCGTTCCGGTCAGCAGCTCGTAGAGGATGATGCCGACCGCGTAGAGGTCCGAGCTCGGTCCGATCGCTTCGCCCTGCGCCTGCTCGGGCGAGAGGTAGCGGGCCGTGCCCATGATCGACCCGGTCTGCGTGATCTCCGACGCTGACCCGGCGCGGGCGATCCCGAAGTCGGTCACCTTGATGCGGCCCTCGCCGTCGATGATCACGTTGTGCGGCTTGAGGTCGCGATGGACGATGCCGTTGCGATGCGCGAAGCGCGCCGCCCGCAATATCTGCTCGGTGATCTCGATCGCACGCTCCGGCGTGAGCGGCGCCTCCTCGCGCACGATCTGGTCCAGCGACCGCCCTTCGAGAAGCTCCATCGCGATGTAGTAGGTGCCCTGCCACTCGCCACTGTCGAAGACGCTGACGACGTTCGCGTGCGAGAGCGCGGCGGCGCTCTTGGCCTCACGGCGGAAACGCTCGACGAACTCCTGGTCCTGAGCGAATCGCTCGTGCAGGAGCTTGAGCGCGACGCGCCGGCCGAGCTGGAGGTCCTCCACGGCGTAGACGTCGGCCATCCCGCCGGAGCCGACGCGCGCGACGACGCGGTAACGGTCGTCGATGATCATGCCTGGGGTGATCGTTGCCATCAGCCGCTCCCAACCAGGGACTGTATGACGTCGCGCGCGATCGGGGCGGCGGCGTCGGCGCCGTAGTTGAACGTATGGTCCACGACCACGGCGACGGCGACGTCGCGATACGGCGCGAACGCAATGAACCAGGCGTCGTTCGGAGAGTTCGGCGTGTTGGCGAGCTCAGCCGTACCGGTCTTGCCGGCGACGACGATCTTGAAGCCCGCGAGGGCCTGCTGTGCGGTGCCGTCCTTGACCACCTGCTCCATCATCATGGTTACCGCGGCCGCCGTCGTTGGTTTCATCACGTTGGCGAAGATGCTGGGCTTGACGCGCTGGACGATGACGCCGTCGGCGTTGACGATCTTGTCGGTGATGTGCGGGCGCATCAGCACTCCGTGATTGGCGACCGCGGCGGCGACCATCACCATCTGCAGCGGCGTGACGTAGAGCTGGCCCTCGCCGATCCCGACCAGCGGGTAGTCGATGCCGTTCTCCGGCAGCACGAGACGACCCGTGTTCGGGTCGCGCACGCCGCTCGGTGAGAGCTCGGCGCGCGGGAGGTCGATCGGCGGGTCGTGGTAGTAGCCGAGCCGCAGCATGTACTTCTGCAGCACGGCCGGGCCGAGCGACTTGGCGACGTTTGCCCAGGCGGTGTTGATTGAGTTCGTCAGCGCGTAGGTCAGCGAGACCGGGCCGTAGCTCGTGCTCGCGTCGTTGCTGAGGGGAATGCCCTGGAAGGTTTGGGGCGAGTTGCCGTTGACGACGGAGCTCGGCGTGAACCGGCCGCTGTCGATCGCCGCGATCGCCGTCACGACCTTCTGCGCCGACCCGGGCGGCTCGCCGGGCGCGCCCTCGGCGACCTGGTCGAATTGCGAGGCCGTCGGCTTTTTCGCGACCACCGCATTCGGGTTGTAGCTCGGGTCGCTGGCGAATACGCTGATCGCACCGCTGCTCGGCACGATCGCGACGACGGCGCCATCGAGGTGCGTCTTTGCGAGATCGCGCATCGCAACCTTCTGCGCCGCCGGGTTCAGCGTGGTGTAGACGGCGTCGCCGCCCTGCTGATGGCCCTCTAGCTGGGCGACGATCGATTGGTGCTCGAGCGGCGTGCCCTTGAGCGCCGCGGAGCGGTACGCCTCGAGCCCTGCCGCTCGCGCCTCGACCGGTATCGAGAAACCGATCGGCTGACCGAACAGCGCACCAAACGGGTAGCGGCGCACGTAGGTTCCTGAGCTCGTCCGCCGCGAATAGGCGAGAGGCGTCGTGCCCGCGGCGGCGTAGATCGGGCCGCGGGGGATCTGCACGCTCTCGAGCAGCGTCCGCGCGTTCAGCTTGTTGTTCTGCAGGGCCGATGCGTCGAACACGGTCCAGCGTGAGGTGTAGGCGACGAGCGCAGCGAACATCGCCAGGACGAGGATGAAGAGCCGCGCGATCGGCCTGTTCACTGGCTCTCACCCTGGACCTGGCCGAGCTCCAGCGCTTTCACCAGATCGGCCGCGCCCGATTGCGATCGCAGCTGGTCGTTGAACAGGCGATGGCGCTCGTTCGGCCCGAGCTCGGCGCTCGTGACCCCGGAAACGAAGTACTCGGTGTAGAGCTTGATGCCGCCGGGAAGCGCGTACGGCAGGCCGTTGTAGATCGTCACCTGCCCATACCGGTCCGCGCCGATGAAGTAGACGCCCTGGAGGGCGAGCACCAGCGCCGCGGCGATTGCACCCGCGAACACGACAGCCGCCCCGAGCCTGCCGACCCGCCGGATGCGACGCCGGGATCGGCGCGCCGCGCGCGTCGATCCTTCGACGGGCATCCGCGGCGCGAGCCGACGGCGGCGTGTCGCGCGCGGTGGGCGCGTGTAGAAACCATCGCGCAACGTCTCGGGCGAGATGCCGCCGCCGGGCATCTCGTCCGCCACCGTGGCGCCGGCGAGCGACTGCTCGACTGTCGTGGGCTGGTCTTCGACTGACGGCTCGCGGGTGCTGCGACGCGGCGGGCGGGCTGGCGCGGCGGGCGGGCCGTCGGTGTCCTCGAGGCGGAACAGCAGCACCGTGATGTTGTCGCGCCCGCCGGCCTTGTTCGCGGCCGCGATCAAGGCCTTGCCGGCGGCGGCGAGGCTCTTGCGTTCGGCAAGCAGCCGCTCGACCTCGGACTCGGCGAGCATCGAGGTGAGGCCGTCGCTGCACAACAGGTAGACGTCTCCGTCGACTCCGTCGAGCGTGATCATGTCGACCGTGACGCCGGGCTCGGGACCGAGCGCGCGGGTGATGATCGATCGCTGCGGATGCTCTTCCGCCTCCTCCTCGGTGAGTTGGCCCTGGCGGATCATCTCCTCGACGAGCGAGTGGTCCTGGGTGAGACGCTCGAGCTTGCCATCGTGGAGGCGGTAGGCCCGGCTGTCCCCGACGTGCGCGAAGGAGACCTCGGCGGGGCCGACGTAGGCGGCCGTCAGGGTCGTTCCCATACCGGTGAGATCGGCCTGGTCGTTCGCGTGCGCGAAGATCTTGGCGTTCGCCGCGACCGCACGCTCGGCGAGCTCGCTCGCCGGATCGTTTCCCTCACCGACGTCGAAGCCCTCGGCGAAGAGATCGATCGCGATCTTCGAGGCGACCTCGCCTCCCTGCGCCCCACCCATCCCATCGGCGACGACGAACAGCGGCGCCTGCTCGAGGTAGGCGTCCTCGTTACCCCTCCGCTGGCGGCCGGTGTCCGAACCGGCGAACTGCTCGGCAATGCGCAGCATCACGAGTCCTCGTAGGTGAACTCGCTGTCGCCGATCCGCACGCGGTCGCCGTGATGGAGCGGTGCCAGCCCTTGCAGGAGCTCCTCGTTGAGGTAGGTGCCGTTCGTCGATCCAAGATCTTCGAGAACCACGACGCCGCCCTGGAGCACGATGCGCGCATGGCGTGATGATGCGTACGGGTCGTTCAGGCGGATCTCTGCCGCGTCACCGCGCCCGAGGACGGCGCCGGGTCCGACGTCGTAGATCATTCCTGGGGTGTGGCCCGGCGCTCGTTCCACCACCAGGCGCGGCTCGCGTGCTCGCATCACGCCGGCGGAGCTGGCTGAGTACATCCCCGTTCCCTGCTCGACCGAGGACGGCGCCGCCCGGCCACGCAGGTCGCGCGTCGCGCTCCAGGCAACCCACATCAGGAAGAGGTAGAGCACGGCCAGGAAGCCGAGCTTCAGGGCGACCGAGACGGGCTGCAGAGTTGCCAGCACTTGGATGGGGTTTGGCGAGAGCGCGACGGGCGCTCAGTATGCCTCGAACGTCAGCTCGTGTGGACCGATCTCGATCACGTCGCCGTCGGTCAGCTGGGTCGGGACCCCGATCGGCCGCGCGTTCAGGCGCACTCCGTTGGTCGAGCCGAGGTCGGCGAGGACCCATGCCCCGTCATCGAGGACGATCTCCGCGTGGCGGCGTGAGACCTCCGTCGAAGAGAGGACGAGGTCGGCGTCCGAGCTGCGCCCGATCACGAGACCGCGCGGGCCGATCGGCGTCCGCAGCCCACCTACGCTCACACAGGCCTGGGCGCCGGCTGCGTTTGCCCCGCCGGAGGGCGGCGCGAGCGGGTCGCGCGGGCCCGCCGCGGCATCGCCGCGCCTGCCCCGTGGCGCGCCTAAGAGCCTTGCCTCGATTCCGCATTCCCCGAGCGCGAGTCGCCGGTCTGTTCGGAGCTCGATCTGCGGCGCCGAGGCCAGCGCAAGGTGCTCCGCACGCGCGTGCTCCAGAAGGTAGGCGGCCAGCTCCTCGACGAGGCCTTCCTCGATCGGCGCGAGCGCACCCCGGTCGCCCGGCGAAAGCCAGACGACGTAGGAGTTCGGAACATACGTGCTCGACAGCGACTGCTGGCGGTGGCCGTCCATTTCGCGCGCGAGCCTGCGCGCCAGCTCGACGGGGCGGATCTCCGACGGGAACGCGCGGCCGAACGCTCCCTCGACGAGGCCGGCGATCTTGTTTTCGAGATTGCGGAGGACGCTCATCTGGCGCTGCGCGGATCCGCGCCGAAGCGCCGACCCGGCCCAGCGCAGATGCTACGGGACCTCATGGCGATGGTGGGTCGGCTGGCGAGGGCGACGGATGCTCAAGGCGCCCGCCGCTGCAAACGCGACGGCTCCCGGCACCCACGTCGCGAACGCCGCGCCCGCGCGCGCGGCGAGGTACGCGCCGATCGCGACAAGCATCGTGGCCCAGAGCGTTGCGAGCAGCGCGCGCCACCAGCCGCGAGAGCTGCTCATCAGCCACGGCAAGACCGCCGCCGCGAGCGCCCACAGCAGCGCGGGCGCGAGCCGGTTGAGCGCCAGTAGCCCGGCGAGCACATGGTCGAACGCGCCGGCGGGAGAGTCAAGCCAACCGCTGCGAGGGCGCGCCAAGGCGGGCGTACCGAACAGCAACCGGCGGTTCGTTAGCACCTCGCTGACGACCAGCCACCAGTACCCGGCGAGCGCCAAGCCGACCCGGCGGCGGATCGACGCGCCACCGACGCGCGCCGCGAGGACCGGGAAGGCCGGCGCCAGTCCGATCAGGCCGAGCGCTGGCGCGAGGCCGGCGAACGACCAGAGCCAGGCGTCGCCGGCGAGCAGCAGGGGGACCGGCGCCAGCGCGCAGAGGAGGAGCACGGCCGAGCCGCTGTGGCCGGCGAACGCGAGTGCGCCGCAGCCGGCCGCTCCAAGCAGCAGCCAGCCGATCCGCGGGGCGATGACGACAACGAGCAGGGCGAGCGACGCGGCGACGACCACGGCCATGCTCGAGTGCGGGCCGAGAACCCCCACCTGCGCGGCGGCGGTCAGCATCGCCGCGGCGAGTGCACCGACGAGCCGCTGACCGCGACGTGTGAGCGGGGCCGATTCCGAATCCGGTCGCTCGCTCCGCAGCGCCGGCATCCGGGCGGTGATCGTCTGGCGGTTCGCGCGGTCAAGGGCGTCGCGCAGCTCCGCGACCGTCCCGCGGCGGCCCGGATCGCGCTCGAGCGCCTGGTCGATCGCGCCGGACAGGCGCCGCGGGAGATCGGGCCGGGCCGCCGAGAGCGGGGCCACAGACCGGCCGAGGCGCCGAACCGTGGCGACAGCGCTCGCGCCGCGCAACGGGTTGTGACCAGCGAAGCCCTCGTACAGCGTGAGGGCAAGCGCGTAGAGATCGCTGGCCGCAGTGGCCGGACGGCCGTGGGCCTGCTCAGGCGACATGTAGGCGAGCGTCCCGATGACGTCGCCGGTCCGCGTCAGCGGCTGCTCGTCGGCGATCAACGCAACGCCAAAATCCGTCAGCTTCGCCGGCGCGCCGCCCGCCGTTGGGTCCGCACACACGATCACGTTTTGCGGCTTCACGTCGCGGTGCACCACGCCACGTGCGTGCGCGTGGCCCAGGGCATCGGCGAGCGCCGCGCCGATCGCGATCAGCTCGAGCTCGTCGGGACGCGAGGTCGCGTAGCGCTGGGCGAGCGACTCCCCGTTGACGAGCTCGCTCACGAGGTAGAACGCGTCGTGATCGGAGAACGCCTCGTAGAAGGCGACGATCGCCGGGTGGGAGAGGCGCGCCGCAGCCAGTGCTTCGCGGTCGATCCGCCGCTGGTCGACACCGGAGGCCCCGGCGCCGCGCGGGATGCGCTTGAGCGCGACGGTGCGCCGGAGCTTCTCATCGCGCGCAGCCCAGACGGTGCCATGACCCCCGCTACCGAGCGGATCCAGTAGCCGGTAGCGGTCGAGTACGAGCTCGCCGCGCGGAGCGCGCGGGGCATCGCGCACCGGCGCGAGCGCGGCGCGAGGCAGGGTGTTCACCCGCGCGATTTCGCTGAGCAGCCGAGGCGATCCTGCCCAAGGACCGGGGTTGATCGCAAAGTTGCACCCAAACCCCGGCGAAGCCCCGGTCCGCATAATGCGGGAATCCAAATTCGCCAAGGAGCGTCTTGTCGTTCTTCGAAGAGGGTGACGAGCCCCGTACAACCATCGCCACTGAGCGCCGTCCGGGCCGACGCGCCGGCGGCCAACCGCCCCGTCGGCCGATCGACGAGCGCACCGTCCTGGCCCGTCGGGCCGGAGCGATCGCGGCGCTCGTGGTCGTCGTCGTCGTCGTGGTCTTCGGACTGCGCGCGTACCTCACGAGCCAACAAACGCAGGCGCTCAAGGACTACAACAGCAACGTCACGACACTGCTGCAAAACGAGCAGCAGCAGGTGGCCCAGCAGTTCTTTGCGACGCTGAACAACATCGCCGGCACGTCCGGCCAGGCGCTGACGGCCGATCAATCGAACCTCTACCAGGACGCCGTGACGGCGAGGATGGACGCGCAGACCGCCGCGGGCTGGAGCGTGCCCGGCTCCTGCGCGGACGCGCAGCGCGATCTGCTGATCGTCCTCGACATGCGCTACGAGGCGATCGACAAGGTCCAAGCCGCGATCGTCCAGGCGATCAACGGCCCGGGCGGAAACGCACAGATCCGGGACATCGCAGGCGACATGGGAATGCTCTACGCCTCCGACATCCTCTACGACGTGCGTGTCGCGCCGCTGATCGAGCAGGCACTGACCAACGCCGGGATCCAGGTCGGCATAGGCGCCGTTTACAGCGCGCCGTTCCTCGCGGACCAGTCGTGGACGACTGCGGGCTACGCAGCCGGGAAGATCCTCGGCTACACGCCGCCGGCGCTGGGCGGGGCGGTCAGTACTGGGCCAAACGGCCACGCCCTCGTCGACGTGCTCGTCGGCGGCAGCGCCCTCTCCCAGGGCTCGGGCGTGATCAACCCGATCACCTACACCAAGGGACTGACGTTCACGGTCGACTTCACCAACGACGGCGCCAACGACGAGTTCAACGTCCACACCCAGCTGACGCTCTCGTCTGCTTCGACGGCGACGCTGACGGCCGCTCAGGAAACGCGCGAGACGCAGCCGGGTGACACCTATCCAGCGACGCTCGGGTTCGCGCAGACGCCGCCGATCGGGCCGGTGCTCAAGCTCACGGCGGCCGTTCTGCCGGTTCCCGGCGAGAAGGACCTTTCGAACAACACACAGGTCTACTACGTGCGCTTCAGCAAGTAGCTTCGCGCTGGCGGACGATACGTTTCCCGTGTGCCCCTGGCCGCAGTGACAACGGCCGAGATCGTCGCCGGCGCGGCGGCGGTCATCGCAGCCCTAGGGCTGACGGGTGTCGTCGTGCTCTGGCGCTCGCTGCGCAGGGTTCGTGCAGCACAGACCACCGTCCTCGGCGCGGCCGGTGCGACAGACGTCGTCGGCTACGTCGTGCGCCTCGAACAGGAGATCGAGGCACTGCGCGACTACCTCGAAGATGTCGCAGCGCGGCTCGACGGGCGCCTGAAGCGAACCGAGTCGCGGCTCGACCACGCGTTCTCCCGGCGTGCACTCGTTCGCTATGACGCGTATGGCGAGATGTCCGGGCACCAGTCCCTGTCACTCGCGCTGCTCGACGCGTCGCGGTCAGGCGTGATCCTGTCCTCGATCCTTCACCGTGACGCCGCGCGCCTCTACATGAAGACGATCAACGATGGCCGCAGCGAGCTCCAACTCTCCCCGGAGGAGGAGGAGGTCCTGCGCCTCGCCCTCGAGCAGGAAGCGTGAGGCCCGTCGAGTGACGGTCCGGATCGGTTTTCTCGGCCCCGAGGGAACGTTCAGTCACCAGGCACTGCGCGAGGCGCAACACCCGCCGGACGCCGAGGCGGTGGCGATCGCGACGCTCTACCAGACCGTGATGGCGGTCGATGGCGGAGAGGTCGATCTCGCCCTCGTCCCGATCGAGAACGCCCTCGAGGGCTCGGTTGACGTGACGCTCGACACGCTCGCAGCCGATGCCGCAGCGCTCGAGATCGTCGGTGAGATCGTGCAGCCGGTGCGCAACAGCCTGATCGCGGCGACGGCGATCCCGCTGGAGTCGATCACGACCGTCCACTCCCACCCCCAGCCGACGGGGCAGTGCGCGCGCTTCCTGCGCGAGCGCCTTCCGCGTGCGCGGATCGTCGCAGCGTCGTCGACGGCCGAGGCCGTCCGGGCTGTCGTCGCGCGAGGACTCCCTGGTGAGGCGGCGCTTGGGAACAGGCTCGCGGCCGAGCTCTACGGTGCCCAGGTGCTGATCGCCGACGTCGACGACGAGCCGGGCAACCTGACGCGCTTCGTGTGGCTCGCGCGACAAGAACGCGCGAGCGAGCTGCGCTCCCTGGTCGAGCGCGGAACACGGACGAAGACCTCGATCGTCTTCTGGGGCGCAGGAGACGAGGCCGCTGGCTGGCTCGTCGCCTGCCTCTCCGAGCTGTCCACGCGGGCGGTCAACCTGACGCGCATCGAGTCACGGCCGCGGCGTATCGGGTTCGGCCACTACATGTTCTTCGCCGATCTCGACGGATCGAGCGCTGAGCGCCCGGTGGCGGCGGCGATCGCCGGTCTGCGCGAGCGCTGCGAAGAGGTGCGCGTGCTGGGCTCATACCGCGCGCCGTAGGGCGTCCCTCAGCTTTCACGGAGTCCCGCGTCGTTCAAAAGGCGCAGCCGCGCCAGCCGCGCCGCTAGACTCGCTAGCGCGCGAATGTCCGCAGTGCTACCACCACAGGCGCGGTCCGCGTCGCTCGGCGAGCACCAGCGACGCGGGCCTGACGGTGGTCGGGTGCTCGTGCTCAACGCGAGCTTCGAGCCGGTGAACGTGTGCACCGTGCGCCGCGCGATCGTCCTCACGCTGAAGGAGAAGGCCGAGGTGCTCGAAGTCGGCGAGGCGCTGATCCACGCAGAGCACGTTGCGCTCGGGCGCCCTTACGTGATCCGTCTCGTGAACTACGTACGCGTGCCGCGCGACGCGCAGCGACGCAAGATCACCCGCCGCGCGGTCTTTGCGCGCGACAACTGGACCTGCCAGTACTGCGGCGCGCGCGCGAACCTCACAGTCGACCACGTGATCCCTCGGTCCAAGGGGGGCTTGTCGAGCTGGGAGAACATCGTCGCCTCCTGCGCCCCATGCAACCGGCGCAAGGCCGATCGGACGCCACTTCAATCGGGGATGCACCCCGCACGCCAGCCGCGTCAGCCGCACGCCGAGATCTTCATCCGGGTGTCGAGCCCGACGATCCCCCCTGCTTGGCGGGCATACCTTCCGGCGTTGGCCTGACGGCCAACGCCTTCAGGGCTTTGCGCGGGCTGGTGGTTGCAGGGAGCGTGCTTTGGCCCGTCGCCGCGCGGCAGGCGTGCGCAAGAGGAGGAAGGGCCGGGCGCGAAGCGCCCGGCCCTTCCGACGACTTGGACTTGATCGGCCAGGCTGTGCGCGGCACACCGAGCGTGCGCTCACGCGCTTGCCGGAGGGACTAGGTCCGGCGACCTGTACGACGGTGGTCCGGGTTGGATTCCGCTAAGCGGGTCCAGCCGACTTCTCCGACCTAGCGGCCGGCCACCTCCAGAGTCCCGCAAGTACTGTCAGCCAACGTAAGGACCACCTCCTTTCTCTGGTATCTCATCAGAGTAGCGCAGGGCGACTTACGGAAAGCTGGGGCGGCGTGCCCGATGCTCAGGCCTGCCCGTTCGGTGCTGCGTCTCGGGGCGCGTCGGTGGTGGTGGGGCGCGTCGGGTCGTGGCGGGCGCGTCGGTGGGGGTCGGGGTCGGTGATTGCCGCTCGCTCGACTCGGCCACCAGCGCGACGGCGCTGACGGTGTCGTCTTCGCGTAAGGTTCATCAGGCGCACGCCCTGTGCCGGCGCGGCCGTAGCGGTTGATCCCCCGCACGCCGGTGCGCTGGACCATCCCGGCGGAGCTGATGAAGACGAACTCCTCGTGCTCGCGTACGACGAGCGCGCCGCCGAGGCCGCCCTTGGTCTCGGTCAGCTCGATCGTCTTGACGCCCATCGTTCCGCGGCCCTTGCGCGGGTAGTCGCTGAGCGCCGTCCGCTTGCCGTAGCCGTTCTCGGTCACGACGAGCAGCTCCTGGTCGTCGGGTCGCGACGTCCATCGCGAGCACCCAGTTGGCCTTCCCGGCGACGTTCATGCCCTTCATGCCGACGTGTCGCGGCCCATCGAGCGCACGACCGTTTCGCTGAAGCGGACCGCCTTGCCCGTTGCGCGAAACCATCAGGATGTCGTCCTCGCCGCTCGTGCGGCGAACGGCGACAAGCTCGTCGTCGTCGCGGATCTTGATCGCGATGATCCCGTCCGCGTTGATCGGCGTGTTGTAGGCGGAGAACTCGGTCTTCTTGACGATCCCGTCGCGGGTCGCGAAGACCAGGTAGCGGCCTTCGCTGTAGTCGCGCGTGGCGAGCACCGATTGCACGCGCTCGCCCTCGCGCAGCGGCAGGATGTTGACGAGCGCTCGACCCTTCGCAGTGCGCGAGGCTTCCGGGAGGTCGTAGACCTTCGAGCGGTAGACCTTGCCGCGGTTCGTGAAGAACAGCAGGTAGTCGTGCGTCGAGCAGATGAAGAGGTGCTCGATGAAGTCGCCGTCCTTCATGTCCATCCCGGTCACGCCGCGCCCGCCGCGGTGCTGGGCGCGGTAGGTGTCCAGCGGCAGCGACTTTATGTAACCGGTGTTCGTGATCGCGATCACCATCTGCTGATCGGCGATCAGGTCCTCGATGTCGATCTCCCCTTCGGCGTGGGAGATCTCCGTCCGCCGCTCGTCACCGAAGCGCTCGCGAATCTCGACGAGCTCCTCCTTGATCAACGCCAGCACGCGCAGCTCGTCGCCGAGAATCGCGCGCAGCTCGGCGATCCGCTCGAGCGTGTCGGCGTGCTCCTGCTTGATCTGTCCGGACTCGAGCGCGGTCAGCTGCGAAGACGCAGGTCGAGCACGGCCTGGGCCTGGATGAGCTGAGCTCGAACTGCTTGACTAGCCCGGCGCGCGCCGTCTCGCGATCCTTGGCGGCGCGGATCAGCGCGATCACGGCGTCGAGGTTCTCGATCGCGATCAACAGACCTTCGAGGATGTGCGCACGCGCCTCGCGCTGCGAGAGCTCGTGCTTCGAGCGGCGGACAACGACCTCGCGCTGGTGCTCGACGTAGTGGTGGATGACCTCGCGCAGCGCCAGCGTGCGCGGCACGCCGTCGACGAGCGCGACCATGTTGACGCCGAACGTCGTCTGCATCGGCGTGTGCTTGAAGAGCTTGTTGAGCACGACCTTGGGGATTGCGTCGCGCTTGAGCTCGATCACGAGCCGCATGCCGCGCTTGTCGGACTCGTCGCGCAGATCGGAGATCTCCGTGATCCGCTTGTCCTCGACGAGCTCCTTGATCTTGACCATCAGCCCGTTGTCGCCGCCCTTCTTGACCATGTAGGGCAGCTCGGTGACGACGATCGCCTCCTTGCCATGGCTGAGCGGCTCGGTGTGGGCGCGCGCCTGCACGCGAATCCGCCCGCGGCCGGTCTCGTAGGCGTCCCTGATCCCGGAGCGCCCGAGGATCATTCCGGCGGTCGGGAAGTCAGGGCCCTTGACGTGAGCCATGAGCTCCTCGACGGTGATCTGCGGCTGCTCCATATAGGCGATCGTCGCGTCGATCACCTCACGGAGGTTGTGCGGCGGGATGTTCGTCGCCATGCCGACGGCGATCCCCTGCGAGCCATTGACGAGCAGGTTCGGGAAGCGGGCCGGCAGCACCAGCGGCTCCCGCTCGGAGCCGTCGTAGTTGGGCACGAAGTCGACCGTGTCCATGTCGAGATCGCGCAGCATCTCCATCGCGAGGCGCGTGAGCTGCGCCTCGGTGTAGCGCATCGCGGCGGCGGGGTCATCGTCGACCGACCCGAAGTTGCCCTGCCCGTCGACGAGCGGGTAGCGCATCGAGAAGTCCTGGGCGAGGCGTACGAGCGTGTCGTAGATCGCGGAGTCGCCATGCGGGTGGTACTTGCCCATGACCTCACCGACGATGCGCGAGCACTTGGCCTTCGAGCGGGTTGGGCCGAGCCCGAGCTCGCGCATGCCGTAAAGGACGCGCCGGTGGACCGGCTTGAGGCCGTCGCGGACGTCCGGAAGCGCCCGCGAGACGATCACCGACATCGCGTAGTCGAGGAAAGCGGTGCGCATCTCGTCCTCGATCGCGCGCGGCTCGATGTTGCCGCCGGTCAGTACGTCACCCGCCATGGCTCCTCACCTCCCCCTACACATCGAGGTTCGCGACGAGTCGCGCGTTGCTCTCGATGAAGTTCCGGCGCGGCTCGACCTGGTCGCCCATCAGCATCGAGAAGACACGATCGGCCTTGACGGCGTCGTCGATCGTCACCTGCGCGAGCGTGCGCGACTGTGGGTCCATCGTCGTGCTCGCGAGCTGGTCGGCGTTCATCTCGCCGAGCCCCTTGAAGCGGGACACGTCCTCGCCCTTCTGCGAGATCGCGAGCACCGCGGCGCGCAGGTCGTCGAACGTGGCGGCGAGCACGTGCTGGTCGCCGAGTCGCACGTCGAACGGCGGTTGGCCGGCGGACTCGCTGAGCGACTGGTGGGCGGCGAGCAGCTGCTTGTAGTCCTTGGACTCGAAGAGCGCTGCATTGAGATGGTGGGTCCGGGCGAAGCCGGTCGTTTTCTCGGTCATGCGGACGACCAGGTCGGCCTCCTCGCTCTCGAGCACCTCCGCGTGGTGGGAGCCCTTGCCGTTGCGCGCGGCGAGCAGCTTGACGACGTCGCCGGTGTTCTGGGCTCCGCGCTCGAGGATTCCGGCCTCGCCGAGCAGGCGCAGCGCGTCCGAGCCGTGGACGGCTCGCAGCGATGCGGAGAACCCTTCGTACTGGCGCACATGACGCACGAGCTTCTGCCAGCGCGCCTCGGTGAGCTTCAGCTCCTTGCCGGCGGCGTCGGTGATCTCGAAGCGCGCGAGCTTGTCGTAGACGAGGATCTCCTCGAGGTCCGCCTCGTTCTCGATATAGCGCTCGCGCTTACCCTGCTTGAGCTTGTAGAGCGGCGGCTTTGCGATGTACACGTAGCCGGCCTCGATCAGCTCCTGCATCTCGCGGAACAGCAGCGTCAGGATCAGCGTGCGGATGTGGGCGCCGTCGACGTCGGCGTCGCACATCAGGATGACCTTGTGGTAGCGGGCGTTCTCGAGGTTGAAATCGTCGCGGACGCCCGTCCCGATCGCCGTGATCAGCGCCTGGACCTCCGTGTTCTGGAGCACCTTGTCGATACGGCTCTTCTCGACGTTGAGAATCTTGCCGCGCAACGGCAGTACCGCCTGTGTGTTGCGATCCCGACCCTGCTTGGCGGAGCCGCCAGCGGAGTCGCCCTCGACCACGAAGAGCTCCGCGAGCGACGGGTCCTTGACGGAGCAGTCGGCGAGCTTGCCCGGCAGGTGGGTGTTCTCGAGCGCCGACTTGCGACGGATCAGGTCGCGGGCGCTGCGGGCCGCTTCGCGCGCGCGGGATGCCTGGACCGACTTCGTGATGACAGACTCGCGTCCTGCGGGTTCTCCTCGAGGAACTCGGCGAGGCCGGCGTTCACGACGGACTCGACGAAGCCCGCCATGCCGGGGTTGCCGAGCTTGGTCTTGGTCTGGCCCTCGAATTGCGGATCCGCGAGCTTTACCGAGATCACGGCGGTGAGGCCTTCGCGAACGTCCTCGCCGCTGAGGTTCTCGTCCTTCTCGCGCAGCAGGCCCTGGTCGCGGGCGTACTTGTTGATCGTGCGCGTGAGCGCCGAGCGGAAGCCCGAGAGGTGGCTGCCGCCCTCGTGCGTGTTGATGTTGTTGGCGAAGGAGAAGATCGACTCCTGATAGGAGGAGTTCCACTGCATCGCGACCTCGACGGCGCCCTCGCCGCTCTCGCCGGAGAAGTAGACGATCCGCTTACCGACGGGCTCCTTGTTCGCGTTGAGATACGCGACGAAGTCCTCGATACCGCCGTCGTAATGAAACGCGACGTGGTAGCCGGCGCCGCGTTCGTCGGTCAGCGACATCTGCAGGCCGCGCGTCAGGAATGCGGTTTCACGCAGCCGCTCCTCGAGGGTCTGGACGTTGAAGTCGATCGCTTCGAAGATCTCGGCGTCGGGCAGGAAGGTGATCGTCGTGCCGGTGGCCTCGCGCTTCGCGAGCTCGCGGCCCTTCTTGACGGTCCCGAGCGGAGCGCCGCGCTCGTAGTCCTGCGTCCAGGCGTGCCCGTCGCGGCGGACCTCGACATGCAGGTGCTCGGAGAGGGCGTTTACGACCGAGACGCCGACGCCGTGCAGGCCGCCTGAGACCTTGTAGCCGCCGCCGTCGCCGAACTTGCCGCCGGCGTGGAGCGTCGTCATCACGACGTCAAGCGCCGAGCGCCCCTCCTTCTCCATCTCTGCGACCGGAATGCCGCGCCCGTCGTCGACGACGGTCACCGAGTTGTCGGCACCGATGCTGACGGTGACGGTGGAGCAGAATCCCGCGAGCGCCTCATCCACGGAGTTGTCGACGACCTCGTAGACCAGGTGGTGCAGGCCCCGCTCGCCGGTCGAGCCGATGTACATCCCGGCCGCTTGCGCACCGCCTCAAGTCCTTCCAGGACCGTGATGTCCTGAGCGTCATAGTCGGCTGCGGTGCGCTCCTTCTTTGCGGCCAAACGGCCCTCCGTTTACGTGAGAAAGCCCCGGTCACCGGCCCAACTTCACCGGTCCGGGGCGGGTCTGGATCAGTTGACAGAATAATAGCACACGAGGGGTCAGATCAGGGTGCCCCGCCGCCGTCGAAATACCTGCAAATCAGCCAAAAGTGCGGCGACCGGGGCCGCTGTCCGGGGGGCCGTTCGCGCGCGCACGAGCGCAGCGCCGACGTGCCGATCGCGGCGTTCAGCGCGTCCACGAGCGACGGCCCGAGGAGGTCGATCTCGCTCGCCCAAACGGCTTCCGTGCAGGCGATCTGGAGGACGCCGTCGCGCTCGCCGACCGGCTCCGCATGCGCCGCGATCCCCGGGCCGACGACCTGCGCCCAACAACGCTGCGCCGCGCCGAGCGGACTGGCGGGCTCGAGGCGCCGCGGTGAACGGGCCGAGCGCGTCCGCGAGCAGCCGGGGAGCGCGCGCGGGACCTCATGCCCGCTCCGCGATC
Source organism: uncultured Solirubrobacterales bacterium (assembly GCA_963703775.1). Taxonomy (GTDB): domain Bacteria; phylum Actinomycetota; class Thermoleophilia; order Solirubrobacterales; family Solirubrobacteraceae; genus Palsa-513. Next base: position 47,717 of record CAVPFP010000023.1, read on the forward strand.
AGCTCGCCGACGTCGACGTCGGCAACCCCAGCCTCGGTCGCGCCGGGACGTGCGCCAATTCGGTAGCGCTCACGACCGCCTGGCCCTGCGCGGCGATGCGGGCGGCCAGGTACTCGCGCCGTTGAGCGTCGAGCTCGCTCATCACGTCGTCGAGCAGCAGCAGCGGTGGTCGATCGCGCTGCTGCGCCAGCGCGTCGCGCTCCGCGAGCAGCAGCGCCAACAGCGCGACACGCTGTTCGCCCTGCGACCCGTAAGCGCGCAGATCGCGTCCGGAGCGGCGAAAGACGAGCTCGTCGCGGTGCGGGCCGAACGTCGTGTAGCCGCGCGCCAGGTCGTGTTCGAGCGCCGCGGCGATCTCCTCGGCCAGCTCCTCGGCGCTCGCCGCGCGCGAGCGCGGACGGTATGCGGCGCGGACGGAGCCCTCGAGACCGAGCGCCACGGCGTGCTCCGCAAAGGGCTCGGCGATCAGATCCACGGCGCGAGCCCGGTTCGCCGAGAGCTCGATCCCGAGGCGGCCCAGCTCGAGATCCCAAGCGTGCAGGGCGTCGGCGCTCGCGCGGGCGCCGCGTACGCGGATCAGCAGCGCATTGCGCTGGGCGAGCGCCTCACCGTAACTGCGCCGCGTCGCCGCGCGCGCCGGCCACAGCGCGCCGACGAGCTGATCGAGATGCGCACGGCGCAGCTGCGGCACGCCCTTGATCAGCTCGAGGCGATCGGGCGCAAAGACGCTCACCAGCGGGCGGCGCTCATCGTCGAGCAGGCGCTCGAGCGGCGCGCCGTCGAGCGTTGCGCGCTTCGGCTCCCCAGGGCTGTAGCCGACGGCAAGCAGGTGGCTTCGATCGTCGCTGTCCTCGAGTGACACCTCGACGCGCGTCGTGGAGTGCCCGAAGCGGACGAGCTCACGGTCGTTGGTCGTGCGGAACGAGCGGCCTGTGCAGCCGAAGTAGAGCGCCTCGAGAAGGTTCGTCTTGCCGCTCCCGTTGGGCCCGTGGACGACGGTCAGGCGGGGACCGATGTGGGCTTCAGCGCCCGCGTAGGACCGGAAGTCCCGCAGGCGAACGCTCGTGACGATCACCGCGCGTCACGTGCCCAACCGGATCGGCATGACGAGGTAGACGAAGCCGCTCTCGTCAGCCGATTCGATCAGGCCGGGGCGCAGCGGGCTCGTCAGGCGGAGCAGGACCTCCGGCGAGTCGACGCTTTCGAGCCCGTCGCGAAAGAACTCGGGGTTGAAACCGATTTCGAATGCCTCGCCGTGGAACGGCACGGGCAGCGTCTCGTGGGCCTCGCCGATATCGGGCGTCTGCGCCGAGACCTGCAGTTGCCCTTCGGAGAACGCCAGGCGCAGCGGCGCGTTCTTCTGTGCCAGCAGGCTGATCCGCCGCGTGACGCTGACGAGCTCCTCGCGGTCGACGCGCAGCTCGTGCTCGACGCTCTCCGGGAGCAGCTGCTGGTAGCTCGGAAACTGCCCGTCGATCAGGCGCGAGGAGATCGTCGTCGGGCCGCCGGCGCCGTGGACCGCGAAAACCACCTGGTTCTCGAGCCGCCCGATGGTCACGTGCTCCGCTTCGCTCTGCGCGACGATGCGCGCGAGCTCCTGGAGGGCGCGCGCCGGCACGTTGGCCTCAAAGGAGTCGCTGACGGCTTCATCGAGCGCGGTGGTCTTCACGCTCAGCCGGTATGAGTCCGTGGCGACCATGCGCAGCTCGCCGCCGGAGGCGTGGACCATGATGCCGGTGAGCACCGGCCGCGTGTCGTCGCGCGAGGCTGAGCGCGCGACACGGGCGATCGTGTCGACGAACGCCTGCGCGGCAAGCTGAACGCCGCCTGCTGGCGCTTCGGGTAGGCGCGGAAAATCGTCCCGGCGCAGCGTGCGAACAGCGAACACCGCGTTGCCGGACGCAATTTCGACGTCCTGGCGAGCGGTTCGCTCGGCGAGCGTGACGCTTCCCCCGGGTAGCGACCGCACGATGTCAAGCAGCAGACGCGCTGGGAGCACGACCTCGCCGGGCTCTTCCACGTTCGCGCTGACGCGAACGCGCAGGCTGACCTCCATATCGGTCGCCTGCAGCTCGAGGTAATCGCCGTCGGCGCTGACGAGGACGCCTGAGAGTGCCTGCACGGCGCTACGCGAGCTCGCGATGCGAGCCGCGGTCTGCAGGTCAGCGAGAAGGGAATCGGCTGTAAGGGTTACGCGCAATATTCGACGGTGATTAGTGAACTCGAAGTAGTAGTGGTTGTGAAGATGTGTGCAACTCGCGCATGCTCCCACTTCGCGGGGACGGTCCGTGTGCAGAACATGTGAGCAGAACGCGCTGTCGTTGTGGTTATGCGGCGGCTTTCAGGAGGACCGTGATCGCCTCGACGTCGCTGAGCGCCGAGGCGCTGTGGACAACCTCGATGGAGACGCGTTTCCAGGCGTGGAGGATCGTCGTGTGGTCACGGCCACCGAATTCGCGGGCAATGTGCGGCAGCGAATGGTCGGTGAGCTCGCGCGCAAGGTACATCGCGACGTGGCGGGCCCAGGCCACGCGTGCGACGCGTGAGCGCGAGATCAGTGTGTCGGCGGAGAGGGCGAAATGTGTGCAGGCGGCCTCCTGGACCATCGCGATCGTGACCGGCAACGGTTGCACTGCGACGCAACCATTACGCGCCAGGCTTTCGCGCGCGATGTCCTCGTCCAGCGGGCGGCCATGGAGGGAGGCGAGGGCGACGGCACGAATCAACGCGCCCTCGAGCGCCCGTACGTTGGTGGCAACCATGCCGGCGATCACGCCAAGGGCGTTCTCTGAAGCCTTGATCCGGTCGAACGCGGCGCGCTTACGCAGGATCGCCAAGCGCGTCGCGCCGTCGGGACTGCGAGATGTCCGTGACGAGGCCGGCGGCGAAGCGCTCGCGCAAGCGCGCCTCGATCCCATCGAGATCGGCCGGGAGGCGATCGCAGGTGACGACGAGCTGCCGGCCGGCTTCATATAGCGAGTTGAAGGTGTGAAAGAGCTCCTCCTCGCTGCGCGCCTTGCGCTCGAGAAACTGGACGTCGTCGATGAGCAGGACGTCGACATCGCGAAAGTGCGCTTTGAACGCGTCCGTGCCGCGCGTGTGCAGCGAGCTGATGAAGGCGTTCGTGAACTCCTCCGCGGTCACGTAGCGGACGGTCATGCCGGCACCGAAGCTACGGATGTAGTTCGCGACCGCATGCAGGAGGTGGGTCTTGCCGAGCCCGGGTGGGCCGTAGATGAACAGCGGGTTGTAGGCCTGCGTCGGCGTCTCGGCGACCGCGAGGGCGGCTGCGTGGGCGAGGCGATTGGACGTGCCGATCACGAACTGCTCGAACGTGTACTTCGGGTTGAGCGCCTGCGTCGCCAGGCCGCTCGGTTGCTTCACGGCGCCAGCCGGCTGCGGGCGATCGTCGGCAAATTCGACGCTGACCTGGTGCTCGAATACCGATGCCGCCGCGCTGCGCAGCGCCGGCGCATAGCGCGCGCGCGCCCACGCCGCCACCTCTGGTGGCCCGTCGAGAACGAGGGTCTCGCCGTCGAGTCCCACGCAGCGCAGCGGCGCGAGCCACAACTCGTAGGTGCGCTCGCCAACGCTGTCCCGCAGCGCAAGGCGGATCTGCTGCCACGACTGGTCGATGTCTCCGGACAAGCGCGCGCAGTCCTCCCTGCGGGGGACGGTGTTCACGACATTGGATGAGGGGGATCCGATGACCCCCGGGAGCGGCGAATATAGCAACGACCCAATTGGCCCGCCGAGCGGGTCAGAACGCATTTGGCGGGAAAAATGCGCCGCGTCCGCTGGGGGCTGTGCCGCGCTACGGGCCTGGGTATACTGGCCGGCTACGCGCAATCCCAGCGCGCCTGCCCGCGATGAAGCGCACCTACCAGCCGAAGAAGCGCAAGCGCGCCCGCACGCACGGGTTCCGCACCCGTATGCGCACGCGCGCGGGACGTCTGACGCTGAAGCGACGCCGCGCCAAGGGTCGCAAGCAGCTAACGGTCTAGTGGCGGAGGCCCGGCACGCCGGTGCCCCGCGACGGCGCCCGGGACGGCTCTCGCGCAGCGCCGAGTTCGACCGCGTGTACCGCAATGGTCGCTCCGTCGCGAACCGCTACCTCGTGCTCTATGCCTTCCCGCGGGATGGCAGCGACCTCGGGCGCGTCGGGCTCTCGGTTGGCCGCAAGGTCGGCGGCGCGGTCGAGCGCAATCGCGTGAAGCGCCTGCTGCGAGAGGCCTGCACGACGCACGCGGAGGCGATCCCGCAGGGCCACGATGTCGTCGTTGTGGCGCGGTCTGATGCGGGTGCGCTCGCAAGCGAGCAGGGCCTCGCGGGCATCGAGTCCGCACTTGCGGAGCTCCTGACATCCGTCAAGCGCGAAGGCGGGGTGCGCGCATGAGGCCACGACCGCGCGAAGTGGCCGTGCTGCCGCTGCTGGCCTACCAGCGCCTGATCTCGCCACTGATCCCGCCGCGGTGCCGCTACGAGCCGAGCTGCTCGCGCTACGCCGTGCAGGCGATCCGTGAGTTCGGCATACTGCGCGGGCTCGTGCTTGCGGGCTGGCGGGTGGTGCGTTGCAACCCGTTCAGCCGCGGGGGCTTCGATCCGGTGTCGGCGCAGCATCTGTTCCATGCGCACGACTGCGGGGCCGAGGCGGCGGGCTCACGACAATGATCCTCGCGAACGTCATCCAGAGCGCCTTCGGGCCGCTGATCGACGTCTTCAAGGCGATTCTCGTCGAGGCGCACACGATCCTCGGCGGCAGCTGGGGCTGGTCGATCATCGGCCTGACGATCGTGATCCGGCTCGTGACGCTGCCGCTGATGATCAAGCAGTTCAAGAGCATGGCGATCATGCAAAAGCACGCGCCCGAGCTGAAGGCCATCCAGCAGCGCTACAAGGACGACCGCCAGCGGATGAGCGAGGAGACGATGAAGTACTACCGCGAGTACGGAGTCAATCCGTTCGCGAGCTGCCTCCCGCTGCTGATCCAGCTGCCGGTCCTGATCTCGCTCTTCTACATGCTGCGCACGGATCTGAAGCAGAAGATCTGCGGCGTTCAGGCAGCGGCGACGGCGCACCCGCACCTCTCGAAAGCCGCGCTGACCACGTTCCTCGGGAAGCACGGCTGCTCGCAGATCCCTGGGGCGCATAACTCGGCGAGCTTCCTCTTCATCCACGACATCACGCTCAAGGCGACGGGCGGGACGCTGATCGTGCTGATCGCGGCCTACCTGGCGACGATGCTGATGACCTCGTACTTCTCGACGATGCAGGTCGAGCGCACCCAGCGGATTATGTTCATGGTCCTGCCGCTCGTCTTCACGGTGATCATCATCCAGTACCCGGCGGGGCTGTTGCTGTACTGGACGATCTCGAACATGACGCAGATCCCGCTGCAGTGGTACGCGCGGCGGCGCGTTCCGGCGGTGACGCCGGCGAGCGCGTCGACGACAAACGGTCGCGCCGCGCCGGCGGACGCGCGTCGTGCCGCGGCGTCGACCAAGCCGACGCGCAGCGCGCCGCCGCCGCAAGCGCCGCGCAAGCGCAAGAAGCGCTCGGGGCGTAGGCGCTAGCCCGCACGCGAATGGAGACGGAGGACAACGAGCTGACGCCGAACGAGGCGCTGCGCGACCTGCTCGAGACGCTCGTCGAGGCGTTCGAGCTCGACGCCGCGGTGGGAATCGAGGAGACGGACGGCGTTCTGCTGGGCACGATCGAAGGGCCCGGCGCCGAGGGCCTCGTCGGCGACCGCGGGAGCGTGCTGGACGCGATCCAGCACCTCGCGCAGCGCGTGGCGCTGCGTGGCGGCGAGGGGCTCCGCGTCCGCGTCGACATCGCCGGCTACCGGGGAAAGCGGGAGGCCGAGCTGCGCGCGGAGGCCGATCGCGCCGCCGCGCGCGCGCTCGCCGAGGGCAAGGCCGTGGCGCTTGCGCCAATGCTCGCTGCGGACCGACGCGTCGTCCACGAGCATCTGCGCGACCGCGAGGACGTACATACGCACAGCGAGGGCGACGAGCCGCAGCGGCGCCTGATAGTCGCGCCTGCGTAGCGTTTCACGTTTTTCGTGACGGTGAAACAACGTCCGTCGCGGCTGCAAGACTCGCACGGTGGGCGAGCTGACGGACTTCGACGCCGGCGTCGTCGTTGGGATCCTGATCGGCGAGGGGTCGTTTGGCGGTGATGGCAAGCAGCCCCAGGTCACGCTGCGGATGCACATTCGCCACGAGGCGCTGTTTCGCTGGTTGGTCGAGCGGTTCCCGCGCTCGCGGCTCTACGGGCCATATGGTCACGGGGGTAGGAGCTACTACCAGTGGATGGCTCGCGGCGTGGTCCTCGTCGAGGACGTTCTGCCGCTGCTCGAGAGCCACCTACAACCTGGGCTCGACGATTACGCGGCCGGCCGTCTGGCGCAGATGCGTGTGCGTTATGCCGACTACATCGCCCGGATCCACGCGCGTTGACGGCGCGCGCGCGAGTCGAGCGGCTGGTCGCCCTGCACGGACTCGAGCCGGACGCCACCGATCGCCTGCTGGCGCTGCTCGAACTGCTGGCCGGGGATCCGACGGCGCCGAGCAGCGTGCGCGACCCGGAGCGCGCCGCGGAGGTCCACATCGCGGATTCGCTCAGCGCGCTCGAGCTGCCGGAGGCGGCGCAGGCCGAGCGTGTGGTCGATCTGGGCTCCGGCGCCGGGTTTCCGGGACTGCCGCTCGCGATCGCGCGTCCGCAGGCGGACGTCGCCCTGCTCGAGAGCTCGCGGCGCAAGTGCGAGTTTCTCGGGCGCGCGGTGACCGTCACCGGCGCGGCGAATGCGCGCGTCGTGTGCTCGCGTGCGGAGGCTTGGGCGGCCGGTCGAGAATCGGCCGATCTCGTCGTTGCGCGGGCGCTCGGCGAGCTCGCGCTCGTCTGCGAGTACGCGGCACCTTTGCTCGCGCGCGGCGGCGCCCTCGTGGCCTGGAAGGGGTCTGTCTCGCCCGCGGAGCGGTCAGCGGGCGAGCGCGCGGCGGGTGAGCTCGGCCTCGACCCGGCTGCTGTGGTCCGCACCGCGCCATATCCTGGAAGCGTCTCGCACCATCTACACGTGTACATGAAGATCGCCGACACCCCCGCTCGTTTCCCGCGCCGCCCGGGCGCTGCGCAAAAGCGGCCGCTCGGCCGCCAGCCATGAGCCGACGCGGCCTTGCCGGCGATTTGATCGGCCGCACGTTGCGGGTCTCGAGCGCAGCTCGGCGTGCCCACGGGGAACCGCGCACCGCTGACGCGCCACGGACCGCTACGGTGTCGGACGTGCGGGTGTTTGCGATCGCTAACCAGAAGGGCGGCGTTGGCAAGACGACAACGGCCGTGAACCTCGCAGCGGCGGTGGCCGGGGCGGGTTATGACGTCCTGATCGTGGACATCGACCCGCAGGCCAACGCGACGGTGGGCCTCGGTCAGCCGCGCGATCTCGAGCCGAACGTCTATGCCGTGCTGTGCGGCGAATGCACCGCCGAGCAGGCCGTGCACGCCACGCCGGTCGACAGGCTGTGGCTGCTGCCCTCGGGACGCGATCTCGTCGGCGCCTCGGTCGAGCTGCCGACGGTCGCGCGGTCAGAGCAGCGGCTGCGTGAAGCGCTCGCGCCGCTGCGCGAGCGCTTCGCATTCATCCTGATCGACTGCCCGCCCTCGCTCGGCCCGCTGACCGTGAACGCGCTCGTCGCGGCCGACCGGGTGATCGTGCCGGTTCAGACCGAGTACTACGCCCTCGAGGGCCTAGCGCAGGTGCTCGACACGATCAGCCTGATCCAGCGTGAGCTCAATCCGCGTCTGAGCGTCGCCGGAATGCTGCTGACGATGCACGACAACCGCACGCGCCTTGGCCGCGACGTCGAGCGCGACGTGCGCGAGCATTTCCCGGGGCTCGTATTCGACACCGTGATCCCGCGCAACATCAGGCTCAGCGAGGCGCCGAGCTTCGGCGTCCCGGTGACGCTGCACGATCCCTTCTGCGCCGGGTCGGACGCCTACGTCGCACTCGCGCGCGAGGTAGCCGCCGGTGGCTAGCTGGCCGGGGACCTCGCCCGGCGGCGGGCCAAGGCCGCGCGGGATGGGCCGCGGGCTGTCGGCGATCCTTGCGGTCTCGCAGACGGGTGCGGAGGAGCGCGATGACCTGCGCGAGCTCTCCGTCGAGCTGATCTCGGCAAACCCACGCCAACCGCGCCGGCACTTCGACGACACGGCGCTCGAGGCGCTCGCCGAGTCGCTGCGCACGCGCGGCGTCCTGCAGCCGATCCTCGTCAGGCCGATTCCGGGCGGCCGCTACGAGCTGATCGCCGGCGAACGGCGCTGGCGGGCCGCCAAGCTCGCGGGCCTCGAGCTGATCCCGTCGCTCGTCAGGCCGCGCGACGATGCGGAGTCGCTCGAGCTCGCGCTGATCGAGAACATGGCTCGCGAGGACCTCAACCCCGTTGAGGAGGCGCGCGCCTGTGCCGGCCTCGTCGAGGAGCTCGGGCTCTCGCGCGAGGAGGTCGGCCTACGCGTCGGCCGCAGCCGCGTGGCGGTCTCGAACCTGCTGCGCCTGCTCGACCTGCCGGACGAGGCGCTCGAGCTGCTCGAAAGCGGGGCGCTCAGCGAGGGGCACGGGAGGGCGCTCCTGCTCGCAGCGGGTAACGACGCGCGACGCGCGCTGGCGCGCCAGGCCGCCACCGAGGGCTGGTCGGTCCGCACGCTCGAGCAGGCGGCGCGCAGCGGCGCGAGGACCGACGGCGCACCGGTGCGCAGGCGCACAGCCGCGGCGCACCCCGATCAGATCGAGGCCTGCAGCGAGATCTCCGACAGACTCTCCGCGGCACTTGGCGCGGAGGTGCGCGTGGCGCCCCACCAGCGCGGGTATCGGGCAGAGCTGTCTTTCGCGAGCGCCGAAGAGGCGCTCGCGCTCGCTGCGCGCCTGGCGCCAAGCGTCTGACGGCGGCGCGAAGTGCGCGGGTCGCGCACGCAAGCGTCATTTGTTACATGCGGCGTCGAGCGGGGCGCGGCCAAAGTGCGCATCGGCCAGCGCGGCCGGGCGCGGGCGCTAACATGGCGCGGCCAGCGCGCCTGTGGGGGCGCGCAGAACGGGCGATTAGCTCAGTTGGTTAGAGCGCTTCTCTGATAAGGAAGAGGTCCCTGGTTCGAGTCCAGGATCGCCCACTCGGGAGCCTGTGAATCGCGCCGACCACGTCGGCGCTGCCGCGGCTGCGCCGACGCCGCCCGTTCGCCCAGCGAAATGTCGAGCGCGTCACCGTAGGCTTCTTTGTGTGCGGCAGATTCGGCGCATCTTCGTCGTGCTTGCCATCGTCGGGGGGCTGGTGGCGACCCCGGTGGCTGGTAGCAGCCCGACGCCGACCGCTAACCCAGCGGCTGCGACAGCCTCCGCGGCGCGAATTCCCGTCACCGGAGCAGCAGCCGTGGCTGGCGACCGCACAATCACGCTCGTCAACCGGACCCGGAAAACGATCTGGCCCGCCGCGTGGCCGGGCTCAGTCTCCGGCACGACCGGCTGGACACTCCCGGCCCACCGGTCCCTCGCGCTGACCGTCCCCGATACCTGGAACGCGCGTCTGTGGGCTCGAACGGGTTGTCATTTCGACGCCGCCGGGCACGGCCGCTGCCTGACCGGCGACTGCGGCGGGCTGTACCAGTGCCAGGGCTGGGGCCAGATTCCCGCGACGCTCGCCGAGTACGACATGGACTCGTACGACAGCCTCGACTTCTATGACGTCTCGATGGTCGACGGCTCAAACCTGCCGATGTACATAACAATCGCCCGCGGCCTGACGCAGAACCGGATCTCCGCCGACGGCTGCGAGCGCGGCCACGGCTGCACCTCGACCGTCAAGTGCCCCGCCGCCCTCCAGGTCCACCGCCGCGGCAAGCTGGTCGCGTGCATCTCGCCGTGCGCGCGGTTTCACACCAATCGCTACTGCTGCAGCGGCCCCTATGCCCAGGGCTGCTCGCCGGCGCGGACGTGGCCGATCGACTACGCGCGCGTGTTCAAGCGCGCGGAGCCATATGCGTACTCATGGTCGGGCGACGACGCGACGAGTGTCTTCACCTGCGCGGGCGGGTGCGATTACAAGATCACGTTTGGCGTCACGCCGCCCGCGATTGGTGGCCCGCCAGGCTGAGGCCGGCGAGAACCTGCGGCGACGGGGCAAAAATGCTGCCATCGGCGCTGCGCGAGCGTTGCTTACATGCTCGTCAGCGTCGGTCACATGCCACAGCGGACGGCGGACCCCAAATAGGCGGAACTGGGCAGATTCACGCGTCGCGGCTGCCTCCGCAGAAGGATGAGCAATGTTCCTGAGGTTCAGCCCGTTCGATCTTTTCGTCCTCGCTTTCGTCCAGCTGATCCTCTCGACTGTGCTCGTGCTGAGCCCAGCCCGCGAGATCGGGATTCGATTGCGGAAGGGCTCGAGGATCACCGAAGTCCTCGTGAGCAGCGTGGGGGCTGCAGCGATCTCCGCCGCCGCCTGCGTCGTCGCCCAGCTGCTGTGGGGGTTGCCGATCGGCGGCCTGGAGGCTGCCGCCGTTCCGCTCGTGATCGTCTCGATCGTTGTGATCGCCCTGCAGCCGGACCGCAACCTGGTCGGCCAGGTGTTCTACGCGTCGTTCGGCTCGGCGTCTTTTGCCTTCATCCTCTGGGCCGTCTACATAACTGCCATAGCGACGCAGTCGTTCCTCGAGACGCTGACGGCTTCGTTTGTGCTCTCACTCGATGTCGCGGCGCTGCTGGTGTGGATGTCGAACGTCAACTATCAGGCCGACGTCCTATGCCGCTCCCGCAGGGGGCGCGGGCTCCCGAAGGCCGACCCGAGCTACCTGCCGATGGTGTCGCTGCACATCCCGGCGCACAACGAGCCCCCCGAGCTCCTGATCGAAACGATCAAGGCGGCCGAGCGGATCGACTACCCGGACTTCGAAATCGTCGTCATCGACAACAACACGACCGATCGCGCCGTCTGGGGCCCGGTGGAGGAATACTGCCGGGATCGGCCGCGCGTGAAGTTCGTGCACGTTTCCCCCTGGCCAGGCTACAAGGCGGGGGCATGCAACCTCGCGCTGCGCAGCTGGACCGATCCGCGCGCCGAGATCATCGCCCTGGTCGACGCCGACGATCTCGTGCAGCCGTACTACCTGCGGGAGACCATCCCGTACTTTTCCGACCCGGAAATCGGTTTCGTGCAGACCTTCGAGGGCAACCGCGACTTTGAGGGCAGCCCGTACTACACGGCTTGCGTCGACTCATTTCAAGCCTTCTACCTTTCGGTCATGTCCTCGCGCAACGAGCGCGACACGGTCCCGTTCGTCGGGACGATGGGCCTGTTTCGCCGGAGCGCCCTGACCGCCATCGGCGGATGGAACGAATGGTGCATCTGCGAGGACACCGAGGCGTCGCTGCGGGTGCTCAAGGACGGCTGGTCCGGCCTCTACATCCCTCGCTGCTTCGGCCGCGGGGTCGTGCCGCCGAGTTTTGCGGGGATGCTGACCCAGCGGCACCGCTGGTGTTTCGGGGCGATGCAGATCCTGCGGCTGCACTGGCGCAGCCTGATGCCGTGGGACCGCTCGCCAGACAACCATCTCACCGCCGCTCAGCGCCGCGACTACCTGATGGCCTCGCTCGGCTGGTTCCGGGATCTTCTGATGCTGGTCTACAGCACGCTGCTGGTGGCGATCACCGGCCTGCTCGTCACCCACTCCCACTTCGCGATCGCTCCGATGGACGGCACCCGATCGGTGCTCCCGCTGTCGCTGATCCTGATCGCCACGATCTGCATGTTGTTCACGCAGCTTCACTGGACGAGATTGTCGTTTCGACGGGCACTGCTGTCGCTTGGCGTCTCCCTCGCGGTTACCGTCGTCATCGCGCGCGGTTGTATCGAGGGCCTGGCGCGGCGCGACGGGGTCTTCCTGCGAACCTCAAAGGCCGGCGGCAAGCCGACCATCCTCAGCGCGCTCAAGCTGACCCGCTGGGAGACGGCACTGGCCGCCGTCCTCTACATCTCGGCCGGGCTCCTCGCCGCGTTGGCCCACCCGCCGTGGCTGTTGCTCGTCGTCATCTTCGCCCAGGCCACGGTCTATCTCTGCGCCCCGCTCGTCTCGACGTGGAATCTGCTGACGCGGACCGTTCCGCGGGAGGCGGGTCGACGTGGCTTCGCCAAACGCCGCCTGCGCGCGCAGCGCCGCCGGCCCGCCTGGGTTCCGCGGCCCGCTGCCGCGGCCGTTGCCGCCCTGTGCATCGGGGCGCTCGCAAGCCCCTTCGTGTCCCCGGCCTCGCTGCTGAGCGCCACTTCCCCGGCGTCGGCGGCCGTGACGACACGGGCGTTGCTGGCCTCCGCCGGCGCTGAGGTCTACGTCAAGCTGGGATCGTCCGCCACCGCCACCGGGCCAGGCGGCACCTTCGAGCCCGTCAGCGCGTTGCACCTGAGCGCTCTAGCGGCGTCCGCGCCGGGCGGGTCGGCGACGGTCGCGCTCAGCTTTGACACGTCCTCGCCTCTGCTGCTCAGCGAGCTCCTCCGCGCCGCCGCGCACGGCGATTGGATCTCGAACGTCAGCCTCGCCTTCCGCACGCCAGGCAGGGGTGGCCACTCAGCCACGCAGCGCGTGGACACGTTTGCGACGGCCGTGGTCACCTCCCTGGAGGAGCAATTGTCCGGCACACCCACGGGTAGCGTCTCGCTCATGTTCGCGGCGAACGGTGTGACCAGCACGCCGCAGCATGCCGGCTCGTTCGCGCCTCTGTCCGCTGCGCCGGTTGCCCTGGCGTCCGTGACCGTGGGCCAAGGCCACGACCTGGCCGCTTATGCCGTGACGGGGGTCAACGTCGACCAGGCCGCCACGGGTGCTCCCCTCGACCTGAGCTTCACCACGTCTGCGATGCCCCTGCTCGACAGGATCTTCCAAGCAGAAGGCACCTCCGCAGCCGTCCCGGCGCTGACCCTGTCCGTTCGAGACGGGGCGGGGCCCAGTGTGCCGTGGCACACGTTCTCGAGGCTGAGCGTCAGCGCATTCGCCGAGAACCTCTCAGGCCCGCTCTCGGGCACCGCTACGCTCGCGCCGCGCCCGCGGTAGTAGCCGGTACGGGCCCCGGACCGGGGCGAGGGCGAGCGAGGCGTCGCCGGAGCTCACTGACGCTGGCGCTGCACGTTGATCCGCCCACTCCGGCGCGTGTCATACAGCTCCACCGCGAGCTGCCTGTAGCTCGCGCTCACCCTCCGCGCTGACGCGTCGAAACCCGGGCAAGTGCGGGCGCGGGGTCGAGCGAGTTACGCCTGCGCGCTCGAGGTGCGTGATGCCAGGGGAGCCGGTTCGCGCGTGCGCGGCGATCAGCGCGGCGGGACACGGGAGCCGTGCGGGTAGATCACCCACACGATGCGACCGCCGCGAGCGCCTGAGCCGATCTCCACCGAATCGGCGGGAGCGGCGACCGCGAGCCCGGTTCTCACACGGAAGTCCCCAGCGCGAACGGGTCGCGCGGTGCTCGGCCACGGATCAGCTCGGCCCGCGCCGGTGCCACCCGATGTTTCCCGTCGCTCCGACGGTCACACAGGCGAGTGGCGCCGTCGCCAAAACCGGCGCGGACACGGAACGAGCACTCCGCCCAGCGCAATGTCCGAGGCGCGACGCCCGCACCGGCGGCCGGTTAGGCTCCGCGGAGCCGAGTCCGCGGCGAGCCTCGCCGTCTCAGGCGATCAGATGCGTACGGCATGCACGGCAAACAGCGCCATTGCGCGCCGACCGTGCCTCACAACGTCCCGAAGGACAGATGACGGTTGCGGCCGATGACCGCGATTGCCTTGCCGACGATGGACGATTGCGAGATCGCGCCGAAGACCCGGGAGTCGCAAGCGTCCGAGCGGTTGTCGGCCATCACGAAGTATTGCCTCGAGCCCAGAGTGGTGCTGCGGATTGGTGTCGAGCCCACCTGGCCGTAGTGCGCGTCGTACCAGCCGCGTTCGCGAAGCGGCCGCCCGTTGACGACGATCGTGTCTCCCGCCGACCGGATCGTCTGGCCGGGCAGGGCCACGACGCGGAGCATCAGGTCACCGCCGGCGCCTGCGACCACGGTGCACGGCAGCGCCCGCGGCGGGTGAAAGACGACAATCTCGCCGCTGTGAATGGGGTCCGCGAGGAGTCCCCATTTGAGCACGAGGACACGGTCGCCCGCTCGGAGGGTCGGAGCCATCGCGTCCCCGGGGACAGCGAAGGGCGCGATGACGAAAGTCTGGAGGAGCAGGACGGCAAGCGCCGCAACGATGACGAAGCCAGCCATCTTTGCCAGAAGCCCACGACGGCGGTGCTGCAGCTGACGATCCGTTCGCCGCGACGCCACCGGAATATCGCCCGTCGGTTCAGCGCGCTTACCCCGCAGGCGGCGGTCGAGCCCGAGCGCCGCCCGGGCGGCGGCGGTCCCGGGGGCGGGTTCGCTGCGCCCGTTGCCAGCGAGTGTTTCGGCAGCGTCAGCCTCCGAGGAATCCGCCGGGTGGTCTCGCGGGCCGCCCGTCGTGACTGCCCGACCGCCGCTGTCGAGGGAAGAGTCGCTCATCGGAAATCTCGGTTCCTGGCGGCGGCAACAAGCAGCCGTCGCACCCCTTCGGTCTCGTCGTCGGCAAGCTCATCGAAGGCGACGCCGACATGAACGCCGTCGGCGATGCTGCGCCGCCAGCTGATCCGGCCTCCGATGTCGAGGCAGATCCGCGACGTGTCCGATTCGGCTTCGAGCAGGAAGGGACCTTTGAGCGGCGTCCCCGCCGTCGCCAGCAGCCCGGCCCGGGGCAGCACACAGCGCAGCCCTCGCTCGCTCAGATCGACGAGCCCGGCGGAAATGGTCGTGTCGGCACAGCGGATATGGGCCCGACCGTCGAGCCGCACCCGCACGTGGCGCCGGTGGTCATCCGTTCCGCTCCCGAGGGCGCCGCCGGCGCGATCCAGCTGGCCGTTGCCGTGGGCAGCGACGTCGATGCCGGAGCCTCCTCCCCGTCTCGCGAAGGCGGCCGCCCGTTTGTCCGCCCGCGCGGCAGCCGATGCGTCAGCGATCTTCGCCTGGAGCGCTCGCAGCCGGCGAGCGGGGGGACGCCGCCTGCCGACGGACTCGATACCCCACGTAGACCGCTCGGACGGTGACAGGTCGGACCAGTTCGCCGGCATACGCCGGATGTACGACCGCACGTCCTCGGGCCCGTCTGCGTGTAGTTGAGTGCCCCATCCGACTGCGACCGCGGCTGCTTGCGGGAAGCTCACCGTCACGGCGTTGGGGTCGTAGGGCAGATCGAACAGGCCCGCGTCCTCGATCCAGTTGCCGCTGGCGGCGCTGATCGCCTGAGCAATGTCGGGCCAGCGCACTCGCGCGAGCAGGTAGGGAACGCCGTAGTCGGCGAGCACCAGATACCGGGCCTCGCCCGCATCATGCGGTGCCTCTAAACGGCTGCCAACCCTAGAATCATCAAGCATTGCTCAATCCTTCTGCGGAGGCAGCCACCAAGGGTGAGCCTGCTGAGAGTTCCGCTTAGCGGGGTTCTGCCCCGCTCTAGCATGTGACGGACGCTGAGAGGATCTAAGCAGCGGGCGCGCCCTGCCCGGGGCCGCTTTTTTCACCCGTCGTGGGGCAGAATGATGCGGCGACGCAGACGCTCGGAGGCCTGCCGTGAGGTCCCGGCTCGAGTCCAGGATCGCCCACAGCGGGTGAGTTCGTCAGTCTCGGGAGCCGCTCGCGTGGAGTCAGCCAGCCGTGCCCGCTCGGTGTCGGCGGGGGGCTTCGCCGGCTCGGTCCTGCGAGGTTCCCTCAAGCAGCGACGTTTGCGCGCAGGCCTGGCATGTGCCGATCAGGGCGAAATGGGCGAAGCGCACCTCGTACCCGAAGCGACGTTTGATGTGGCTGCGGACAGGATCGAGTAGTTCGGGGCGGACAGCCTTGGCAGTGGCGCATTCCGGACAGTAGATGTATTCCCGCGTTTCGCGGCCTGCCAGCGCGTAGAGTCCGGGGCCGTGTCCGAGGTGCACATGGTGCAGTAGCCCATGCCGTTCGAGGGTTTCCAGGTTTCGGTAGACGGTTGTCGCGACGACGCGGAGCCGGACTGCAATCTCCTCGGCCGACAGCGGCGCGGAGGCGGCAAAGAGGGCGTCCAACACCAGTTGGCGGGTGACGGACAGGCGCAGTCCGCGCGCTCGCAGCGCTTCGATGGCGTCGTCGATGTCTTCAAACGCAAGCTTGGGTACGTGCGGGGCGCTTGTCACTATCGCTCGCCCTGGTTGGGGGGCGCGAGGTTGGCCGACCAGCGCTCCTCGATGTGTCCGACTCGCCAGATCAGCCACGCGATCGCCCACGTTGCGACGAACATGCCGACGATCAGGAAGCCGAGCGTATTGATGTTGATGTGCTCGAGACCGATCCAGAAGGAGCCTTGAGCATTGAGGCGCTCGGCGATGATCCCGCCCAGCTCGATCGTGCCGATCACAAGCGCGACCGCGACCGAGAGCCCGGTGACGGCGAGGTTGTAGAAGATCTTCCGTACCGGGGTGGAGAGCGCCCACCCGTACGCGAAGTTCATGAACGAGCCGTCGACAGTGTCAAGGAGCGCCATGCCGGCCGCGAATAGGACGGGCAGGCACAGGATCGCGTAGAAGGGGAGGCCGGCGCCGGCCGCGCCGGCGGCGAGGAACAGCAGTGCGACCTCCGTGGCAGTGTCAAAGCCCAGGCCGAAGAGCACGCCGATCGGATACATCTGCCACGGCCTGGTGATCGTCTTGGTGAAGCGCCCGAAAAATCGGTTCATAAGCCCACGGGTGTTCAGCTGCAGCTCGAGCGCGGCCTCGTCGTAGCGGCCGCTGCGCATCTCGAAGAACACCTTGAGGATCCCCCACAGGATCGCGATGTTCAGGGCGGCGATCACATAGAGGAACGCACCCGAGACGCCGGTGCCGATCGAGTTGGTGACGTTGTGCAGCTGGGAGCCGCTGTTCGTGATCGGGCCGTCTAGCGCCTTGATTCCGATCGCGAACAGGAACGCGAGCACGAACACGATGGTCGAGTGTCCGAGCGAGAAGAAGAAACCCACGCTCACGGGACGCTTGCCTTCCTCCATCAGCTTGCGCGTGGTGTTGTCGATCGCCGCGATGTGATCGGCGTCAAAGGCATGACGCAGGCCGAGCGTGTAGGCGGTGATGCCGGTTCCGATCACGAATGCTCCCGACCCTCCCAGGCGGTAATGGTGTGGGGCGACAAGCGCCAGCAGGAGGAAAAGGCCGACCGCGTGCAAGCCGAGCACGACCGCGGCCATCATCGCGACCGTGCGCCATTCCCGCGGCGTGAGCCCGTTGCGCAGTCGGTGCCAACGCGAGGTGCCTTTGACCATGCTCCACTCCTGCTCTTCGCTCTCAACCACTCGACTTGAGCCACCGCTAACGCAAACGCTTCACGGTTGTGTTGCGGCGGGCTGCAGGTGGTTACGTTCCGGGCACCGCACCGGATCTCGAGAGGAGCCCGAAAATGTCGGAAAATGCGCGAAACCCGTCACGCACGGCGTCGACCCTGACGCGTCAGCGGCTCGCTCCGGCCGGGGTTGCGCCCGCGGCCGGTAGCGCGCCTGCGCTCAACCGACGAGTGTTCCTACAGAGCTCTGCGGGCGTTGCCGCCGGCGCCGTCGGGCTCGCAACCGGACCCAGACTCGCGACCGCAGTCCTGGGTGCGCCGACCAGCACCGAGGCGGCGCGGATCATCACCAAGCCGTCGGGGCCGCCGCCTCGGGAGACCGTGATGGCCTACATCCGCGACGCCGAGCGCGGCGAAGTGACGGTGCTATCCGGCACACGGGAAACCACATATCGGGATCCCATCCTCGTCAAGCAGCTCCTCGACGCGAGTCGCTGAGGCGACCCGGACGCAGGCAAAGGAGAAATCAATGTCGTCCCATCGCGAAGCCCCCGAGATCAGCAAGGACCCCGTTGCTGACAACGCCGACACGTACGCATTCGTAAGCCCTGACCGGCCAGACACGGTGACGATCATCACCAACTACGTCCCACTCCAGGCCCCGCCTGGGGGGCCCAACTTCTTCGAGTTCGGGGACGACGTGCTCTATTCGATCTACATCGACAACGACGGCGACGCGCTCCCCGACGTCAGCTACCAGTTCCAATTCAACACCGTGATCGGCAACCCGAATACGTTCCTCTACAACACCGGGCCGATCTCCTCGCTCACCGACCCCAACTGGAACAAGCGCCAATTCTTCAGCGTCACGAGGGTCGATGGCGATGACGATTCCGTGCTCGCGGAGGGCCTCGCCTGCCCGCCGTGCAACATCGGTCCGCGCTCGACGCCCGACTACGCGGCGCTCGCCGACGCTGCAGTCCACACGCTGAGCTCGGGCGAGGTGGTCTTCGCCGGGCAGCGAAACGACCCGTTCTTCGTCGATCTTGGCTCGATCTTCGACCTCGGCGACCTGCGGCCGTTCCAGAACCTCCACCTGATTCCGACGGCCGCCGCCTCGGGTGTCGACGCGACGAAGGCGCTGAACATCCACACCATCGCGATCCAGGTGCCGATAGCGGCACTGACAAAGCACCGGCGGCGCTGGGGCTCACGTGATGCGATGAGGCCGGAGTCCGTACTCGGGATCTGGGCTGGCGCCAGCCGGCGCAAGGTGCGGATCGCGGACGCCGCGAACGACGAGCTCTCGGAGGCCGGACCGTGGGTGCAGGTCTCGCGTCTCGGCAACCCGCTGTTCAACGAGGTGCTGGTCCCGCTGGGCCAGAAGGATCTGTGGAACGCCAGTCAGCCGGTCAACGACGCGAACTTCGCGGGCGGCGTCCAGCATCCTGAGCTTGGCACGCTGCTGCCAGTGCTGTACCCCGGCGTGTTCCCGAACCTGGCAGCGCTGAGCGCGGCCCGTGCCGATCTCGTGGCGATCCTCTTGACCGGCATCCCGCCGGGGATCGTCCCCGGCTTCCAGAACAACACCGGCAGCGTGCTCGCCGACATGCTGCGCCTCAACGTCGCGATCCCGCCGGCCTCGACTCCCAACCCGCTCGGCCTGATCGGCGGCGACCCTGCGGGCTTTCCGAATGGGCGCCGCGTCGCCGACGACGTCGTGACGATCGAGCTGCGCGCGATCGCCGGCGTCACCTACCCGCTGATCGACAGCAGCTACAAGCCCGACGCGGCTGCGTCGCTGATCACGCAAGGGCTAGCGCCCGAACCGACCCGATACCTGCCGGCGTTTCCGTACGTGGGCCTTCCCTACGACGGCTACGACACGCCGTCGAGCTGAGGCGGCCTCGGCCGCGATGTCCCGGGTGCACGAACACGAACATCCCCACCACGGCGACGCGCACACCCACGAGCGATACTCCGATCGTCCGCACCCGGAGTACGTCGTGCTCGATATCGGCGACAACTTAGGGGCGCTCATCGTCTACACCGATCCGTTGTTGCACGGCCGCGAGATCGAGATCAGCCCCGACGGCCGGGACAACAGGCGCAGCCACAAGGACGTGCTCGAACGCGGGGACAAGGCCCAGACCGCGTTCACCGCGGTCTTCGACAAACTGCCAGAAGGTGATTACACACTCTGGGTTGGCGGAGTACGACGACAGAGTGGAGTACGGATCACGGGCGGTTCCGTCGCCGAGCTTGATTGGAGAACGACAGATCGGCTGATCTCGTCCTAGTGGGGCCGGTGCGTTGCCGGCGACACAACCGCGGCGACGCACGCCGCGCGCTGCCGCCCGGCGCGAAAGCGGGGCGGCAGCGGATCTCGCCGTCTAGACGAGAATGCCGCTGCGCATCTGGCCCGCGACCTCGACGGCCGCGCTGCGCGAGTGCACGCCGAGCTTGCGCAGGATGCGCTTGACGTGGCTGTTCACGGTCTCGGTCGAGAGGAACAGGTCGTCGGCCATCTCGCGCGTGCCCATGCCCGAGCAGATCATGTCGAGGATCTCCCATTCGCGGTCGGTCAGCGGGCTCTTGACGGGACGCATCCCGCTGCCGTCCTCCGGTGTGCGGCGCAGGCGGTCGAGCAGAAGGTGCGTCATCTCGCGCGATATCACCGACTCGCCGGCGGCGACGAGCGTCAGCGAGCGTGCGATCGCGACGAGCCCCGAGTCCTTGTCGAGGAAGCCGGCCGCTCCGGCCCGCACCGCGCACATCTCGATCTCGAGCTCGTGGGTCGCGGAGACGAGGACGACGCGCACGTCGGGCGCGCCTGCGGTGATCAGCTCGATCGCCCTGACGGCGTCCATTCCGGGAACCGCGTTGGCGATCACGACGAGCGCCGGCTTGTAGTGGATCGCGAGCTCCACGCCTTCCTTCGAGCTCTCTGCCTGTGCGATCACCGTGAAGCGACCGTCGGCGCGAAGCGCATCCGAGAGGGCGTGGCGGGACATTGCGTCGGGGTCGATCAGGATCAGTCGGACACGGTCGTGGCCGGCAGCCGTCTTGACGCAAGCGGCGCGCCCCGCGGCGATCTCTGTGGTGGGTGCGTCTTCGAGTTCAATCATCGTGCCGGCAAGTGTCGATGCCCATCTAGGCGTTGGTCAACCACCCTGGACACCTGTACGAACCTCCCCAGTTGAGCGCTCTGGTGGCACAAAATCCCACCAAATACTGGGTTTCCGTGTCCTAAACGCCCTCCCAACGTGGAGTCGAGCTGGTCGCGTGCAGCGCTCGCGAGGGCTCAAACTGGACGTTCGTTCGAGGCGCGCTCGCGGCCGACACCGATGAGCGGTCCGGTAGGCTCGCCTGCAGTGAGCACGCGGGCACAGGAAGAGCCGCTACTCGCGGCACCATCCTCGCGCCCAGGGCGCCGTCGCCCGAGCGTGCGGCTGGTCGCGACGCTCGCGACCTTCGCGCTCGCGGCCGGGTTCACCTATCTGGCGGTGCGTGGCGTCAACTGGCACAAGGCGTGGGTCGCCGTCGAGCACTGCCACATCTGGTGGCTCGTCCCTGCGATGGGCGCGTTCGCGGCCCAGACGGTGATGCGCGCGATGCGCTGGCGCTCGCTGTTCGCGCGCGACCGCCGGCCGCCGCGCCGGCGCGTCATGGAGGCGATGCTGGTCGGCTACCTCTTCAACAACGTGATGCCGGCCCGCGCCGGTGAGGTCGCGCGCGTGGCCTCGCTGACGCGGCGCTCGAACACCCCGCCGGCCGAGATCGTCGGCACGGTGGTCGTCGAGCGGGCCTACGACGTATTCGCGGTGCTGCTGATCTTCTTCTGCGCGCTGCCGTGGCTGCCGCACGTCTCCTGGTTCGGCGCCGCGGCGGTGCTCGCCGCCGTCGCGGCCGCCGGCCTCGCCGCGGTCGTCGGCGTGCTCGCGATCTACGGCGAGCAACCGCTGCTGTGGCTTGCGCGCCCACTCGCCCGCCTGCCGCGGCTCGATCCGGAGCGCATCAACGAGCAGATCCGGCTGCTTGCCGCCGGCCTGTCGGGCCTGCGCGAGCTGCGCGTCGCGCTCGAGGCGCTGGTCTGGAGCCTGGCGGCCTGGATGACGGCCGCACTGTGGTCGTGGTTCGTGCTGCGCGCCTTCCATGACCTTCCGTTCAGCGCCGGCGTGCTCGTGACCGTCGCCGTCGGGCTGTCGATGATCATCCCCTCGCCCCCCGCGGCGATCGGCGTCTTCGAGGCGGCCGGCGTGCTGGCGCTCAAGGCCTACGGCTTCTCGGAGACCGGCGCACTGCCTTCCGCGATCGTCCTCCACATCTCGAACTTCATTCCGCTCGTTGCTGCCGGTGCGATCGCGCTGCACTTCACCACGCGGCGGGGCGGCAGGACACCGCTACGGGCGACCTATACTTCGTCTGACCCCCCGGCTAGGGAGCCTGCCCGTGCAAGAGATGGTCATCTACGGCGTCAGCTTTGACATGGTCGGCAAGCAGCCGATCGTCTTGCTGAAGACGGCTGAGGGCAACAAGTTCCTGCCGATCTGGATCGGCCACCCCGAGGCGGCGTCGATCCTGATGAAGCTGCAGGGGGCGCAGACCCCGCGTCCGATGACCCATGACCTGCTCTGCGACGTGCTCGGGGAGCTCGAGGTGCGCTGCACGCAGGTGGCGGTCACCGAGCTGCGCGAGAACACCTTCTTCGCCTCGATCACGCTCGTCGTCGGCGGGCGCGAGCTCGAGATCGACTCCCGCCCGAGCGACGCGATCGCCCTCGCGGTGCGCGCCGGCGCGCCGATCTTCGCGGCCGACGAGGTGATCGCCGAGTCTGCGATCGAGTTCGAGCACGAGGTCGAGGACACCGACGACGTCGTCGAGAAGTTCAAGGAGTTCCTCGACCAGGTCACGCCCGAGGACTTCGCCGCGGGCGATTCCTGAGCGGCTGATCATTCCCCGGGGGGCGCATGCGCCCCCCGGCCGCCGGCGCATGCGCCGGCGGAACTACACCGTTGAGCGCGCTCGTGTCAGGGCCAGCTCGACCGTGCGCCCCACGAGCTCGTCGAAGTCGATCCCGGCTGCGTCGGCGGCCTGTGGCAGCGTGCTCGTGCCCGTGAGGCCGGGGATCGTGTTGAGCTCGAGGATCTGCGGGCCGTCGGCCGCGAGGATCATGTCGACGCGCGCGAAGCCGTAGCAGCCGAGCAGCTCGTAGGCGGCGACGGCGAGCTCCTGGACGCGCGCTGCGAGCGCGGCGTCGAGATCGGCGGGGCAGGCGAAGCGCGTGCGCCCGATGTCGTAGCGCGCGGTGAAGTCGTAGAAGTCGCGGTCGCGTGCGATCGCTTCGACGATCGGCAGCGCCTGCGCGCCGCCTTCCCGCGCTGAGAGCACGCCCGCCGCGAGCTCGCGCCCGGAGACGAAGCGCTCGATCATCACCTTCGGGTCATAGGAGAAAGCGGCGAGGATCGCGGCCGGGACCTCCGCCGCCGAGCGTGCGAACTTGATCCCGATTGCCGAGCCCTGCCCGACGGGCTTGACGACGAGCGGGAAGTCGAGGCGCTGCTCGATCGCCTCGAGCGCCTGGCCCGCGCCGAGCTCGCGGAACGCGGTGTCGGTGAAGGCGACCCAGTCGGGCGTCGGCAACCCGGCGTCGCGCAGCGCGTGCTTCGCGAGCACCTTGTCCGAGCAGCGCGCGCTCGCCGACACGCCCGAACCGGTGTACGGAATCGAGAGCACCTCGAGCAGCTCCTGGACAGTCCCGTCCTCGCCGCCGGGGCCGTGCATCGCGATGAACGCGACGTCCGGCGCACAGTCGTGCAGCGCCGTGAACAGATCGCCGCCGACGTCGATTCCCACGACCTCGTGCCCGAGACGCTCGAGCGCGTCCTCGACGCGCGCGCCCGAAGCGAGCGACACCTGTCGCTCGAGCGACCGTCCCCCCTTCAGAACCGCGACCCGACTCACGCCGGTCGCGACCGCCGCGCCCCCTCGCCGGAGCGCCGCGGCAGTTCGACGACGGGCGCGAGGTCCTCGGCCGGCTCGCTCGCGGCGACGGCGGCCGGCGCGCTGCCGTGGCGGCTGGTCAGTGAGCCGTACAGAGCGATCTGCTCGTCGACGATCTTCGCGATCCGGCGGATCCCCTCGCGGATCTGCTCCTCGGACACGCTCGAGAAGTTGAGTCGCATCGCGTTGTGCCCGCGGCCGTCGTCGTAGGCGCCCTCGCCGGGGACGAAGGCGACGCTCTCGCGCAGGGCGCGCGCGAGCAGGTCGGTCGTGTCGATGTAGTCGGGCAGCGTGAGCCAGACGAACAGGCCGCCGTGGGGATGCGTCCAGCGCGCCTGCGCCGGCATCAGCTCGGCGAGCGCGTCGAGCATCGCGTCGCGGCGCACGTGGTAGGTCTCGCGTGCGGCGTTGACGTACTCGCGCCAGTCGCCGTTCGCGAAGTAGGCGGCAACGAAGTGCTGGGTGAGCGAGGAAGAGCAGAGGTCGGAGGAGACCTTGCCGAGGTTGAGCTTCGCGAGGACCGGGCGCGGCGCGACGACCCAGCCGATCCGGATACCGGCGGAGAGGATCTTCGACATCGTGCCGGCGTAGATCACGAACTCGCCGCCGTCGCGCGAGCCGCGCGGAACCTCGAGCGAGCGCAGCGTCGGCAGCGCGTCGCCCTCGTAGCGCAGCAGACCGTAGGGGTTGTCCTCGAGCACGAGCAGCTCGCGCTCGCGCGCGACCTCGACGAGGCGCCGGCGGCGCGGCAGCGACATCGAGACGCCCGCCGGGTTCTGGAAGGTGGGGATCGTGTAGATGAACTTCGGTCGACGGCCTTCGGCGGCGAGCTGGTCGAGCGTACGCTCGAGCAGGTCGATCTGCATCCCGTCGGCGTCCATCTCGATCTGCACTAGCTGCGCCTCATACGCGCAGAACGTCGGAACCGCGCCGGGATAGGTGGGCCCCTCGCCGATCACGACGTCGCCCGGGTCCAGGAGCGTCTTGCAGACCAGGTCGATCGCCTGCTGGCCGCCGGTCGTGACGATCAGCTCGTCGGCGGCGACCCGCGTTCCCTCCTCGGCCATGATCTGGACGATGCACTCCTTGACCGGCTGGAGTCCGTCGGTCGGCCCGTACTGCAGCGCCGCAGCGGTCGCGCCGTCGGCGATGCGCTCCATCGCCGCGGTGAACAGGCGCGGCTCGAACAGCGTGGTGTCCGGAAGGCCGCCGGCGAGCGAGATGATGTCGGGCCGGTCGGTCACGGCCATCAGGTCGCGCATCACCGAGGAGCGCATCCGTCCGGTGCGTGTGGCAAACAGCGCGCTGTAGCGCTCCAGCTCGTGCGCGGCGGGCCGGGGCGGACGGCGGCGCTCGTCGCCGAAGCTCATCTCCCGCTCTCTTCGACGCGCCGCTGCGATGCTGAAGTCATCGAGGTCAACCGCAAGATGAATCCACGGTAGCGCACGATGACCACGGCGAAGCTTCGCGAAACCTCGTGCCCAGGGTGCTGAGGGCCGCCTCCTGAGCGATCGTCCGCGCAAGGTGGTCCTCACCGTGATCGACGGTGCGGCGCCGGCGATGGTGGAGCGCGCCGTCCAGGCGGGGCGGGCGCCGGCGCTCGCGGCGCTGATCGAGCGCGGTCGCTTCATCCGCGACGCGGTCTCCGTGTTCCCTTCGGTGACGCCGGTCTGCGCGGCGTCGATCGCGACCGGCCTCGGACCCGATCGCCACCACATCCCGGCGATGAACTGGTACCACCGCGGCGAGCGCCGCTACATCGAGTACGGCTCGAGCTTTCGCGCCTCGCTGCGCTTCGGCCTCGCACGGCAGCTGACGGACACGATCTACAACATGAACGCCGCGCACCTGGCGGCCGATGCGCTGACCGTCTTCGAGCTGCTCGACGACGCGGACCTGCGCACAGCGGGCACGACCTATCTGATGTATCGCGGACGCCACCGTCACGTTCCTGCCCGCGACTCGCTGCTGACGCGGATCGCGGCGCTCTCGGTCGTGCGCCACCCCGTGCTGGGACCCCGTGAGCTCTTCTACGCCGACATCTTCGCGAGCCGCGCGACCGGCTGTTCGGGAACGCTCGGCATGCCCGGGGTGCGCGACCGCCACTCGGGTTGCGTCGGCGCCTACCTCGTCGAGCACGACCTGTTCGACTTCCTGCTGCTCTCGCTGCCCGACAACGACAACTGGTCGCATCGCTACGGGCCTGAGAACCAGCTCGACTCGCTGGCCGAAGCCGACCGCCAGATCTGGCGGCTGTTCGAGGCCGGCGGGGGGGTCGATCGCTTCCTCGCCGAGCACGCCGTGATCGTCGTCGCCGACCACGCGCACACGCTCGTCGAGAGCACGATCTCGCTCGTCTCCCACTTCACCGGGGGCTTCGATATCCGCCTGCCGACCGATCTGCGCGAGCCCGGGAACGCGCAGGTCGCGCTCTGCCCGAATTCGCGCGCGGCGATGATCTACGTGCTCGAGCCACGCCTGTTGCGCGCCGTCGTCGATCGCGCGCGCCGCCTCGATGGCGTCGAGCACGTCATCTGGCGGGACGGCGAGGAGGTCGTCGTCGCCGGGGACGGCGGTGGCGAGCTGCGGCTTGCGCCGGGCGACGGCGTCCGTGACCCGCGCGGACGCTCGTGGCGCGTTCGCGGCGAGCATGCGGTGCTCGACGGCCGGGTCGTGGACGGGACGTTTCGCAGCGAGCGCTTTCCCGACGCGCTCGGGCGCATCTGGGATGCCGCGAGCTGCCCCGCGGCCGGCGAGGTGCTGCTTTCGGCGGCCGACGGTGTCGAGTTCACCGATTGGGGCGGCGCGAGCCACATCGGTGGCGGGAGCCACGGCTCGCTCGGCGCCGGCGACTCGCTCGCGCCGCTGATCTGTTGCGGGCTCGGCGGCGAGCTCGAGCGCGAGCAGTGGTCGATCAAGGATGTCGTGCCGCTCGTCCGGCGGCACTTCGGGTTCGCCTAGAGCGCTACGCGGCGGCGAGGAGAAGCTGCTCGATCGAGTCCGCGCGCAGCCGCTGCGAGCAGCTGATCAGGACGCCCATCAGCCACGGATCCTCGTCGGCGGGAATCAGCCGCGTCGGTAGCTGCGTCACGAGCGCGCCGACAGCGAGGTCGCGGTCGAAGCCGAGCACGCCGCCGCGCGCGCCGGTCATCCCTGCGTCCGTGACGTACGCCGTCCCGCCCGGGAGTACGCGAGCGTCGGCCGTCGGGACGTGCGTGTGGCTCCCGACGACCGCCGTGACGCGGCCGTCCAGATGCCAGCCCATCGCGACCTTCTCGCTCGTCGCCTCCGCGTGCATGTCGACGAGGATGTGATCGACGCCGCCGCCGAGCTCGGCGAGGAGCCCGTCGACCTCCGCGAACGCCGAGCGGCCGGCCTGGACGTAGAGGTTCCCCGAGAGGTTGATCACCGCCAGGCGCTGACCGTCGCGCTCGACCACGGTGTGACCGTGGCCGGGCTGGCTGCGCAGGTAGTTGGCGGGCCGCACGATCCGCGGCTGCTCATCGAGATATCCGTAGATCTCGCTGCGCCGGTACGCGTGGTTGCCGAGGGTGATCGCGTCGACGCCGGCGGCGAGCAGCTCGTCGGCGAGCTTCGGCGTGATGCCAAAGCCCCCGGCCACGTTCTCGGCGTTGACCACGACGAACGTCGGCGCGTAGCGCTCCCGCAGGCCGGGGAGCAGCGTCAGGAGCGCCCGGCGCCCGGCCGAGCCGACGAGGTCGCCACAGAACAGGATCCGCACATCCGCCATCCCAGCGAGACTAGTGTGTAGCGCCCGGGCGGTCCATCGTCTCGGCGGGGAAGGCAGACCGGTGCGGATAACAACTGGAGAACCCCCGGGGGGCGCAGCAGCGGGCGATGTGCCGCCGGCGGGGCAAGGCGAAGGACCTGCTGCGGAACCGGCGCCGGCGCGCGCTCCCG
The DNA here is from genome assembly GCA_963703775.1 of uncultured Solirubrobacterales bacterium. Lineage (GTDB taxonomy): Bacteria > Actinomycetota > Thermoleophilia > Solirubrobacterales > Solirubrobacteraceae > Palsa-513. The sequence goes on from CAVPFP010000023.1 coordinate 75,024, forward strand.
CGCCGCTCGTCATCCCGCACGGCGTCCAGCTCGTACTCCTGCTCGTCGCGCTGCTCGGCCTCTGGGTCGCGGCGCGCGCCGCACGCGAGGTCGTGCTCGTCTTCACTGTCGCGTCGCTGATCGCGCTGCTGCTGAACCCCCACGTCGAGCGCCTGCGCCGCTACGGCGTCCCGCGGGGCCTCGCGGTCCCGCTCACCTATCTCCTCTGCTGGTCCTCGTTGTCGCGGCGGGCTGGCTCCTCGCGCAGCCGATCACAAACCAGGTCAATTCATTCGTTCATCACCTGCCCCAAATCACCGCGAAGGCGAACAAGGGGCTCGGGAACCTCCAGCGGTTCCTCAACCACGCGGGCGTCCACGTCAACCTGCGCAAGCAGGGCCACACGGCGCTGAACAGGCTCGAGCACAACGTGGTCAAGGGCTCGAGCTCGCTGCTCTCGTTCACTACGAGCCTCCTCGCGAGCGTCGCGAACGCGGCGATCTCGCTCGTCCTGATCTTCGTCGTGTCGGTCTACCTGCTGATCTACGCGCGCCAGATCGGTGCGCTCGTTCGGCGCCTGCTGCCGCCGGGCGACGGCACGCCGGCGGACGACTTCCCGACGCGTGCCCAGGTCGCCGTCTCGAGCTACGTGCGCGGCCAGCTGATCTTCAGCATCGCGATGGGGACCGGTGCCGGCGTCGCGCTGTGGATCTACGGTGCGCTCGGGATCTTCCCCGATGGGCGCACCTACGCCTTCGCGTTCGGCACGTTCTTCGCCGTGATGGAGCTGGTTCCCTACGTCGGCCCGATCCTCGGCGCGATCCCGGCGGTGCTGCTCGCCCTGTTCGAGAGCCCGCTCAGCGCGGTCTGGGTCGTAATCCTGTTCGTCGGCATCCAGCAGCTGGAGGGGCACGTCGTCGCGCCGCAGATCTTCAGCCACGCGCTGCGCATCAACCCGCTGCTCGTGATCCTCTCGCTGCTCTTCGGCGACGCGATCTACGGCATCGTCGGCGCGCTCGTCGCGCTGCCCGTTGCGGCGGTGCTGCGCGAGACGATCCTCTACCTGCGCCGCCATGTCGTCTTCGAGTCCTGGCACGTCCCTCGAGGAAGCGGATGACGACGCTCCAGGCACGTGGGCTCTCAAAGCGTTTTGGCTCGCGCGTCGCGGTACACGAGGTCAGCTTCGAGCTCGATCCGGGCGCGGTGCTCGCGATCATCGGCCCGAACGGCGCGGGCAAGACGACGCTGCTATCGATGCTCGCAGGCGGCCTCGCGCCAAGCGCCGGCGAGCTCCGCGTCCCGGCCACGGGCGGCATCGGCTGGGTGCCGCAGCAGACCGCCGTCTACTCGAAGCTCTCGGTCGCGGAGAACCTGCGCCTGTTCGCGCGGCTCGAGCGCGTCGCGGATGTCGAGGCGGCTGTCGCCGGCATGCTCGACCAAGCTGGCCTGCGCGAGCGGGCCGACGAGCCCGTCGGCCGGCTCTCGGGCGGCAACCGCCAGCGCGTCAACATCGCGATCGGCCTGATCGCGGACCCCGCCGTCCTGTTGCTCGACGAGCCGAGCTCGGCGCTCGACCCACGCCAGCGGGCGCGCCTTTGGGAGTTCATCCTGACGCGCGTCGCCGATGGGACGAGCGTCGCCTTCGCGACCCACGACATTGCCGAGGCCGAGCGCTACGCGGGTCAGCTCCTCGTCCTCGCGGACGGCGAGATGCTGTTCGCCGGGCCGCCGCAGGGCCTTCGCGGCGCCGCGGCCGGCGGCGACCTCGAGCGCGCGTTCGTGGCCTTTCTCGCCGAGCGGGGGCACTGATGGGCTTCACGCTGCGGGCACTGCTCGCGAAGGACCTGCGGATCCTCGGGCGCTCGCCGGCGCTCGCCGCGCTGCTGATCATCTACCCGATCGCGATCGCGCTGCTGATCGGGCTTGCCCTGTCCAGCTCGCCGGCGCTGCCGCGCGTGGCCTTCCTCAACGAGATCCCGCCGGATCAGGCGACGGTCCAGCTTGGGCGCGAGTCGATCAACACGACAACCTATGAGCGCAGGCTCTTCCAGGCGATCCAGCCGGTGCCGGTCGCGACGCGCGCTCAGGCGATCGCGGACGTGCGCAGCGGCGCAACGATCGCCGCGCTGATCATCCCCGCCACGCTGCCGCAGGCGCTCGCGAGCGCGTCGCAGACCGCGTACGTCGATGTGATCTACAACAACAACGCCGTCAACCAGTCGCTCGTCGAGCAGGCGATCGAGTCCAAGCTCGCCCAGGCGAACGCGGCGCTCGCCGCACAGCTCTCGCGCGTAGCCGACAGCTACATCGACCTGCTGTTGAAGGGCGGAAACCTGAACTTCCTCGGCTCGACGTACAAGATCCTCGGACTCGTTCGCGCGCACAGCCTGCTCCAGGCGATCACGGCGGAGCTCGCGCCCTCCTCGCCGGTGCGCCCGCGGGTCGAGCAAGTCGAGAGCTTCGCGGAGGTGGCCGTTCAGCACCTCGGAGGCTCGAAGGCGGTGATCGGCGCGGTCGCCGCACCGATCGGCGTCAAGCAGGAGGTTCTCTCGGGCCACCGTACGCCGCTCAACGACTATGCCGTCGCCGTTGCGGTCTCGGTGAGCCTGATGTTCGTCTGCATCCTGCTCGCCTCGGGGATGCTCGCGCTCGAGCGCGAGGAGGGGACGCTCGGCCGGCTGCGCCGCGGTCTGGTCCCCGCCGGGGTGTTGCTCGGCGCGAAGGCGCTGCTCGCCGCCATCGTCGGCCTGGCGGTCTCGTTCGCAATGCTCGCGGGCATCGGGATCTTCGTCCCGCTCGACTGGGCTCGCGCGGGCCTTTGGATCGCCGCGATCGCGGTCGGAAGCGTCGCCTTCGCGACGCTCGGCGTGGCGATGGGCGCAATCGTCCGCGACCTCCGCGCGGCCTCCTTGCTCGCGCTGTTCGTGTCGCTCCCGCTCGTCTTTCTCGCGCTCGTGCCGAGCGCGGCCGTCTCGAGCGGATTGTTCGATGCGATCCGCATCATCTCCGCGATCTTCCCGTTCAAGCCGGCGCTCGAGGCCCTCGACGCCGCAATCAACCAGTCGCAGCCGAGCCTGCTTGAAGCGCTCGGTCACCTCGCCGCCCTGATCGCCGGCTTCGGCGCCCTCGCGCGGCTCGCGCTGCGCGGTTAGGGGCCGGCGGCCATCGCTCGTGCGGGAGCTACCATCCGCTGGATGGCATTTCCCGATACGCGCCTGCGGCGGCTGCGGCGCACCGCCGCGCTGCGCGGCCTGGTGCGCGAAACCGAGCTCTCGCCGGCGCATTTCATCTCGCCGATGTTCATCGCCTCCAGCGGAGCTGCGATCGAGCTGATGCCCGGCGTGTCACGGCTGACGATCGAGCAAGCCGTGCGCGAGGCCGGAGAACTCGTTGCCCTCGGCATCCCCGCGACGATCCTCTTCGGCATTCCCGACGACAAGGACGCCGAGGGGTCGGGCGCCTGGGATGACGACGGGATCGTGCAGCTCGCGACGCGCGCGATCAAGGCGGCGCACCCGGAGCTACTCGTCGTGACCGACCTCTGCCTGTGCGAGTACACGAGCCACGGCCACTGTGGCGTTCTCACCACGGACGGCCGCGTCGACAACGACGCGTCGCTCGAGCTGCTCGCCCGTGCCGCTGTCAGCCAGGCGCGCGCCGGCGCCGACGTGATCGCACCGAGCGACATGATGGACGGTCGCGTCGGGGCGGTTCGCGCGGAGCTCGACGCCGAGGGCTTCGCCGAGACCCCGATCATGGCCTACTCGGCGAAGTTCGCGTCAGCGTTCTACGGGCCATTTCGCGAAGCGGCGGGTTCGGCGCCCGCGTTCGGCGATCGCCGCGGCTACCAGATGGACCCGGCCAATGCGCGCGAGGCGCTGCGCGAGGTCGAGCTCGACATCGCCGAGGGCGCCGACGTCGTTCTCGTCAAGCCGGCGCTGCCCTACCTGGACGTGATCCGTGCGGTCCGCGAGCTGACCAAGCTGCCGCTCGCCGCCTACAACGTCGGCGGCGAGTATGCGATGGTCAAGTTCGCTGCGGCCGCCGGCGCACTCGACGAGCGTCAGGCCGTGCTCGAGACGCTCACCGCGATCCGCCGCGCCGGGGCCGACATGATCATCACCTACCACGCCAAGGACGCCGCCACGTGGCTCGCGCAATAGCCGCCCCGAAGCTTCGCAGCCGCGCCGAGGGTGCTGCAATCCCACTCGACGACCTCGACCGCAAGCTGCTCAACGTCCTGCAGGGCAGCTTCCCCCTGGATCCGCGTCCCTATGCACGGTCGCGCGGCTCGCCGGGATCACTGAAGAACAAGCGATGGCGCGCACCGACGAGCTGCTGAGGGCGCGCATCATCCGCCAGGTCACGCCGATCTACGACACGCGCGCGCTCGGCTACGCGTCGATGCTCGTCGCCGCGAAGGTTGACTCCGAGCACCCGTGGCGGGTGGCGCAGATCGTCAACGAGCACCCCGGTGTCTCGCACAACTACCTGCGCAACCACGATTTCAACATGTGGTTCACGATCGCCGTGGAGCGCGACTCGCGGCTCGGCCTCCAGGGTACGCTGGACGTGCTCCAGGAGCTGACGGGCGCGGTTTCGATCCGCCAGCTCCCGACGCTCAAGCTGTTCAAGATCCGCATGGAGCTCGAGATGGAGGGCGACACGCAGGCGCTCGCGAGCGCGGGGGCGCAGGCCGAGGCGGCGCCGCTCAGCGAGGTCCCCTACGACGAGCTGGACATCGCGGTGATCCGCGCGACGCAGGGCGACATGCCGATCGTCCCCGAGCCCTACGCGCCCGCCGCGGAGCGGCTCGGCATGCCCGTCGATGCGCTCCTCGAGCACCTCGGCGGAATGCGCGAGCGCGGCCTCCTGCGCCGCGTCGCCGCGATCCTCTTCCACCGCCGCGCGGGCTTCTCCGCGAACGGCATGGGCGTGTGGAAGGTGCCGGCGGAGCGGATCGAGGAGATCGGGCCGCGGATGGCCTCCTTCCGCGGGATCTCGCATTGCTACCAGCGCCCGACCTACGAGGACTGGCCGTACTCGGTGTTCACGATGGCGCACGGCCGCTCGAAGGCGGAGTGCGACGCGATCCTCGACTCGATCGAGGCGGACACGGGCATCGGCGAGCGCGCAACGCTCTACTCCTCGACCGAATTCAAGAAGGTCCGCCTGCTCTACTTCACGGACGAGTACCGCGCCTGGGAGGACAGGCACGCCTGAGCGCGCCCGCCCGCGGGCCGACTGACATCGGACGACGCCTGAACGCGCCCCGCGGTCGGTCCCACGCTGAAGCAGGCCACGGAGCACGCGCGCGCGAGGCGGCTATCGTCCCCGCGGTGACCGAGGCGCACTCCAGCTCGCTGTACGAGCGCGCCCGCGCCGTCCTCCCGGGCGGCGTCAACTCGCCCGTACGCGCGATGGGCGCGATCGGCCGGGACCCCGGTTTTCATCGAGCGTGCCGCCGGCGCGCAGATCATCGACGTCGACGGTAACGCCTACATCGACTACGTCTGCTCATGGGGGCCGCTGATCGCGGGACACGCACACCCGCAGGTGCTCGACGCGATCGCCGCCGCGGCCGCGAATGGCACGAGCTTCGGCGCTCCGACCGAGGCCGAGGTGGCGCTGGCCGAGGAGGTCGCACGCCGCATCCCGGGCGCGCAGATGCTGCGCATGACCTCGTCCGGCACGGAGGCCGCGATGACGGCGATCCGCCTCGCGCGCGCACACACCGGTCGCGAGAAGATCATCAAGTTCGCCGGGCACTACCACGGCCATTCGGACGCGCTCCTCGCCCAGGCCGGCTCGGGTCTGCTGACGCAGGGGATCCCGTCGAGCCCCGGCGTCCCGCAAGCGGTCGCGGCCGACACCATCGTCCTGCCCTGGAACGACGCCGCGGCGCTCGAGACGGCAACGGCCGGTGACGATGTCGCCGCGATCATCGCCGAGCCGATCGCGGCGAACATGGGGCTGGTCCCGCCGGCGCCCGGCTTTCTCGAGCTGCTGCGCCGGCGCGCGAGCGCGAGCGGCGCGCTGCTGATCGCCGACGAGGTGATCACGGGCTTTCGCGTCTCCCGCGAGGGTGGCGGGGCGCCGGTCGAGCCCGACCTCTACGTCCTCGGCAAGATCCTCGGCGGCGGCCTGCCCGCGGCAGCGCTCGCCGGGCCGCGTGCAATCCTCGAGCAGCTGGCGCCGGCCGGCGAGGTCTACCAGGCCGGCACACTGTCGGGCAACCCGCTTGCGGTCGCCGCGGGCCTCGCGACGCTCGCCCTGCTCGACGCCGGCGCCTACGCGCGGCTCGACGCGACGACGCAGCGCCTTGCGGTGGGACTGCGCGAAGGCGCGCGCGGCCTGCCCGTCTGCGTCGTCGCGGTGACCGGACTGGTCACCGTGTTCTTCACGGCAGATCCGCCGGCGAATCTCGACGACGTCCGCGGAGCCGACCTCGACGCTTACGCCGCCTTCTGCCGTGAGCTGCTGGCGCGCGGCGTGTACCCGCCCCCGTCGCAGTTCGAGGCGTGGTTTCCCTCGCTCGCCCACACCGACGAGCTGATCGACCGTACGCTCGAAGCCGCCGCCGGCGCCTTCGCGACGCTGCGATGAGCTCGCTCGAGTCGCTGCGTGAGCTGCTGCTCGCGGAGGGCGAGCCGCTCGCCGGTGCGATGCGCAGCGCACCGACCGCCGCTCCGGTCATCGGCCCGCTCGCAGCTGCCGGCCCCCGCGCGGCGCGCGACCGCGCCACCTACGAGCTGTTGCTCGAAGCGATCTACGAGGGGTACCTGCTGCACTACGACCGCCCACGCCTGATCGAAACGAGCGACCCCAACCTGGCGCTGCTCGCAGGCGATCGGCTCTACGCGCTCGGCCTCGAGCGACTCGTCGCGCTCGGCGACCTCGAGGCCGTCGGAGAGCTCGCGGACGTGATCTCGCTGTGCGCGGTCCTGCATGCGCGCGGCGAGCCGGAGCTGTGTCGCGAGCTCTGGCTTGCCGCAGCGCGCGCGGTGGGCTATGGCGCGAGCCCGGCCCACGAGCGGGCCAAGCGGCTGCTCCGGGAGGGCTCGAGCGAAGCGCGCGCGGCGCTCGCGAGCGTAGTCGATCCGCCTGCGGTTGCTTGACGATATTGTTCGGCGAGCCCGTCAGGGAGGACCCATTTTGGCACCAGCGCGCAGACCGAAGAAGTCGCAATACACGCTTGACCGCGGGATGCCGGGGGCGTTCGAGGGCGAGACGATCTCGCGCAGGCGCTTCATGACCGGCACCGTGCACGGCGCCGGAATGCTGATGACGGCCGGGATGGTCATTCCCGCGGTGGGGTTCGCGCTCGGTCCCGTGTTCAAGAACGTGACGCTCGGCTGGCAGACGGTCGGGACGCCCGACATGTTCCCCGAGGACAACTACCTGCCGGTCGTGATCACGATCGCGCCTGGGATCGGCGAAGCGGGCAAGAGCACGGTGTACGTGCGCAAGCGAAACCCGAAGGTCGACACGCAGCCGGCCAGCGATTCGAACCAGTGGGTGGCGATCACCTCGCGCTGCTCTCATCTCGGCTGTTCGGTGCTCTGGGTACAGGCGGCTGAGCACTTCATCTGTCCGTGCCACGGCTCGGTTTTCGATGTCGAGGGCGTGCGCACAGCAGGCCCGGCGCCGCGCCCGCTCGACCGCTTCTACACGCGCCTGCACGATGGTCTCGTCCAGGTTGGTCCGCGCTACAGCGTCAACACCGAGCTGCGCGCATTCTCGCCGCGCGACCCGGGCGAGCCGCTCGACGGCATCGGCCAGTACGCGTACCCGTCACGCCCGACCGTGAGAAAGCTTCCAGGCCATGTCTGAGGCTCCCCCGAGACCGCGCCGCCGCCGCGGGCCGCGGTTGCCGACGCCGCCTGTCCCGCCCGCGTTCCTGCCCCGCCCGCTGCCGCCCGGGACGCAGCGCGGCGCGCCGCGCACGGCGCTCGATCACGCGGCGGAGTCAGGCAAGGTCGTCGTCGACTGGATCGACGAGCGCACGCAGCTGTCGGGCGTGACGCGCTGGGTCATGTTCCGCAAGGTGCCGCGAGGCACCAACTGGTTCTACACGCTCGGCTCGGCGACGATGTTCGCCTTCCTCTCGCAGGCGGTGACGGGTGTCTTCCTCGCGATGTACTACCGCCCGGATGCGTCGGGCGGTGCCTACGAGTCGGTGCGCTACATCTCGACGAGCGTCTTCCTCGGCAACTTCGTGCGCGGCATGCACAAGTGGGGCGCGACCGTGATGGTCGTGCTGATCTTCCTGCACATGGCCCGCACGTTCGTCTGGGGCGCCTACAAGTACCCGCGCGAGCTCAACTGGGTGATCGGCGTCACGCTGCTGATCCTGACGATGATCATGGGCTTCACGGGCTACCTGCTGCCCTTCGATGAGCGCTCCTACTGGGCGACGATCGTCGGCGTGAACATCAACGGCACGGGGCCGGTCATCGGGCCCTACCTTTCCGACTTCCTGCGCGGTGGACCGGAGTTCAACGCAACGACGCTGTCGCGCTTCTACGCGATCCACATGCTGATCCTCCCCGGAGCGATCGCCGGGCTGATCGTCGCCCACCTGTACCTGGTGACGAAGCTCGGCACGACCGCGCCGCCGTGGCTGAAGGCCACCCCGGAGGAGCCGGTGCTCGGCGAGGAGAAGGCGTGAACCAGCGCGAGAAGGAGGCGTACCTCCGCGAATACTCGATCCTGAAGGCCCAGGGCAAGCCGTTCTTCCCTTACGCGGTCGCGAAGGACTCGCTGATGGGCCTGCTGGTGGTCGTCGTCATCATCGTCCTCTCGCTGCTGTTCGGCGCTCAGCTCGGGCCGAAGGCCTCCGGCGCAACGACGACCTATGTCCCCCGCCCGGACTGGTACTTCTTCTTCCTCTTCCAGCTGCTGCGCGTGATCCATCCGCCGGGGTTCCTCGGCGCGGCAACGATCGGCATCCCGACGCTCGGGATGATCCTGCTCTTCCTGCTGCCGTTCTACGATCGCAGCGCCGAGCGGCGGATCGAGCGCCGTCCGATCGCCGTTGCGACGCTCGTGTTCGTTGTCGTCGCGATGGCGCTGCTGACGCTGCGAGGCGCTGCCGCCGGCTCGCCGACGGCGCTGACGGTCACGGCCCCGGCCGCGGTGACAGCCGCCGGCAAGACCGCCGTGTCCGAGTTCTACGCCGGGCGTGCGGCATCCTCGGATGTCGGCTGTGGCGCCTGCCACACGATCGGCACCGCCGGCAACCCGGGGCCGGGGCCGGCGTTGACGCACGTCGGCTCGCGCATCCCACTCGCCGGGATCGAGCGCACGCTGGTCAACCCGACGGCGCCGATGCCCTCGTTCAAGGGGCTGCCGCCGAAGGAGCTGACGGCGATCGCCACCTTCATCTCAGACCTCAAGTAGGGCTGCGGTGAGCTCGGCCCTACCGTCGCGGTGGGGCGCCGGTTGTTGAGGCCGAGGTCATCCTCGCCGGCTTGCCTGGGGGTAGTGTTCCCCGGGTCCTCGCAATGCTCGCACCCGCCGCCACGAATGAGCCCTGAGCCCCAACTGGGCACGCTCGAGTCGGGCCAGGTCCGAGCGATGTTCGATCGCATCGCCGGCGTCTATGACCTGATGAACAGCGTGATGACGGCGGGGCTGCATCACCGCTGGCGTGCGCGTGCGATCGAGCTCGCGGCGATCGGGCCGGGCGATCGCGTGCTCGACGTCGCGACGGGGACCGGCGATCTCGCCGCCGCCGCGCTTGCTGCCGTTGGGCCCGGGGGAGAGGTGATCGGCGTCGACTTCTCGGAGCAGATGCTCGCCCGCGCGCGGACGAAGGTGCCCGGGGCGCGCTTCGAGGGCGCCGACGCGCTAGCGCTTCCTTTCGCGGACGGCGAGTTCGATGCGACGACGGTCGGCTTTGGTGCGCGCAACTTCTCCGACCTCGAGCGCGGACTTGCGGAGATGATCAGGGTCACCAAGGCGGGCGGCCGCGTCGTCGTCCTCGAGATCACCCAGCCGACGCGCGAGCCCCTCGCGAGCTTCTACCGTGCGTGGTTTGATCGTCTCGTCCCGGCGCTCGGCACGCTCGCCGGAGACCGCGCGGCATACAGCTACCTGCCGAGCTCGGTTCGTCGCTTCCCCGAGCCGGAGCGGCTCGCTCGCATGATGGACGGGCTCGGCCTCGGTGCGATCCGCTACGTGCTGACCGCGGGGGGGATCATCGCGATCCATGTCGGGGTGGTCCGGTGACAGAGACGTTGGCCGAGCCGTTCGACGCGATTCTCGAGCTCGCCGGCCAGCCGCTGCGCGAGGCGATGGCCACGGTCGAGACGCGGCTGCGCGAGATCGCCGGGGTCGAGGCGCATGCTCTGCGCACGATCGCGGCCGGTGGCAAGCGCTTACGGCCGCTGCTCGTGTTCGTCGCGGGCCTCGGGTCGAGTGCGCGCACGGAGCTCTGTCGCGCTGCCGCCGCCGTCGAGCTCGTGCACTCCGCGACGCTCGTCCACGACGACGTGCTCGACGACGCGCCGCTGCGCCGGGGCCACAAGACGGTCTTCGCTGCCGCCGGGCGCGAGGCGGCGACGGCGACCGGCGATCTACTACTGTCGAGCGCCTTCAGCGAGCTGGCGCGAAACGGTGCAGTCGACCAGCTCGTCGCGCTCTCGGCGGCGTCATCGGCGCTCGCCCGCGGAGAGCTCATGCAGCGCGCCGATGCCTGGCGCGCCGACGTGACGCTCGAGCGCTATCTCGAGCGCTGCGAACTCAAGACGGCGCGCCTGTTCGCCGCCGCGTGCGAGCTCGGCGCGCTCTGCGCGCGCCGCCCGCCGCTCGGGCCGTTCGGGCGCGCGGTGGGCCTTGCGTTCCAGATCCTCGACGACGTGCTTGACATCACCGGTCCCGCCGAGCGTACCGGCAAGCGCCGCGGCGCCGACCTGCTCGACGGCACCGTCACGCTGCCGCTGATCCTGGCGCGCGAACGCTCTGCCGAGCTCGCGGCGCTCGACCTGCGCTCGGTCAGCGGTCCGGACGATGCGGACCGCGTCTGTGAGCTGATCGAGAGCACGGGCGCCGCCGAGGAGGCGCGCCGGCGCGCGCTGGATCTCGTGGCGACGAGTAAGCGCGAGCTGCCGCTGATGTCGCGCGAGGAACGTCGCGCGCTCGAGCTCGTGGCCGACAGCCTCGTCGAGCGGTACGCATAGGCGGCATCACGCTCCCGTCCTGCACCAGAATGCTCGCGCTCGCCTGGCGCTCGGGGTCAGCGCGACCGTACGGCCAGCCCCGAGGTCGCGCGAGCGCCTGATTTCGCGCGGGCGAAGCCCGACGAAATCAGAAGTCGAACGGGACGATCAGGTCCGTCTCGAGGGCGCGCGCGAACGCGTCGATATCGGCTTCCATCGCCGCGCGCGAGACGCGAGCGAGTGTCGCCTGGAGCTTGCGCATCCCGCGGTCGAGCTCGCGGTCGAAGCGATCGACCGCCTCCTGGCTGAACACGCCGGTGCCGACCCACTCGCAGTTGGGGCAGCGAAGCGTGACACGCCAGTGGGCGCGACCGACCAGGTCCCAGTCGAGCGGCTGCACGAACGGACAGTCGCAGCCACCGCAGCGCCACAGCGCGGGATCACCGGTACCCGGGTCTGCGGGCCAGGCCTGCGTGTGGTCCGGCTTCGGCGCACCGGCGAGCAGCTCGCCGGCAGCACGATCCGGGTCGAAGTGGGTTTCGCTTGCCATGCTCGCGATATCGACACCCTGGGGTCGCGGCTTGAGGCGTCGAACGCCGATCTCATTCGGGCGAACTGCGTGCACCGCCGGCCGTGCAGGCGCGGACGCATCGCACACGCGAATTTCGACAAACCACCTGCACCGACTCCACGGCGTCGCTCACGCTTTAACCTGGGGGGTGCATGCCCAGGAAGTTGACGCCGGTCCACCACGATGATCACCTGAGCATCGTCGAGCACCTCGACGAGCTGCGCAGCCGCATCATCGTTTCCCTGATCGCGGTCGCCGTCGCGTTCGGCGTCGCCTTCTGGCAGAACAAGCGGCTCCTCGCGTTCCTCGCGCGTCCGGTCAAGAAGGTCCTCGACGCCGAGTCGAAGAAGGGCCTCGGACCGGAGGGGCAGTCGAGTCAGGTCGCCGCCGCGCTGAAGAGCATCGGGCACGACATGAACAGCTACCTGAAGAGCGTCGCCGCTCCGGGCAGTGGCGCGAGCGCCGCGGTTCGCCACACCGCCGCCACCGCGAGCTCACACGTGACTCATGCGCTCGCGCTCGTCCACCTCTCTCCGCCGGACACGCTCTACACGTTCAGCGTCGGCGAGCCGTTCACGATCAGCGTCACCGTCGCGATGTACTTCTCGCTGCTGATCGCGATGCCCGTGATCCTCTTCCAGGTATACGCGTACGTGCTGCCGGCGTTCAGCCCGCGTGAGCGCGCAGTCGCGCTGCCGATCGTGCTCGCGGTACCGGGTCTGCTCGTTGGTGGCGCGGCGTTCGGCTACTACATCGTGTTGCCGGCGGCGACCCACTTCCTGCTCGGCTTCAACGCGTCGCAGTTCAACGTGATCGTGCAGGCCAACAGCTACTACCCGTTCGCCGCGCTGATCATGGTCGCAATGGGCTTGATCTTCCAGATTCCGATTCTGCTGGTCGCGCTGACACGCGCGCAGATCCTCACAACGCGCCAGCTGCGCAAGAACCGCCGGATTGCCGTCGCGGTGGCCGCTGTGATCGCGGCGCTGCTGCCGGGCGATGCGATCACGATGGTCCTCGAGACGCTGCCGATCATCGTGCTGTACGAGATCAGCATCCACATCTCTGCGATACTCGACCTCCGCGACCGCCGGCGGGCACGGGCGGGCACGAAGGCCGTCGTCGCGCACGCCGTTGCCGCGCCCTCTTCGGCGACACCGCCACCACCACCGAGACCTCTAGGCGACGACGATGCTGTTTGACCTTCGTAGCCGCAGAAGGCGTCGCGTGATTCAGGTCGTCTACGGCTTTCTCGCGCTGCTGATCGGCGGCGGCCTCGTGCTCTTCGGCGTCGGCGGGGGCAGTGGCGCAACGGGCGTCCTCAGCGGGCTCGAGCAGAACGGCACGGGATCGGCGAGCGGGATCAAGCTCGACTACACGGCGATGCAGAAAGCACAGCGCCTCGCCAAGCGCGAACCGAGCAACGCCGCGGCCTGGGATCAATACGCGCTCAAGGCGTTCACGCTGGCCGAGACCAACTACGTCAGCTCGACAACTTCTGCGGGCTTCACGCCCGCCGGCGCAAAGGAACTTCAGGTCGTCAAGCGCGCCTGGAACCACTACCTCGCGCTGACGCCGGCGAACCCGGACCCGGCACTCGCGGCCGACGTCTCGTTCGCGTTCGGCCTCCAGCCGGGCATCCAGGACTGGAAGACCGCCGAAGGGGCGGCCGAGGTCGTGGCAACGGCCAATCCGAAGAGCTTCTCCGATTATCAGACGCTCGCCCTCGACGCCTACCTCGCGAAGGACAAGACGACCGGGCACCTCGCCGAGGCGCACGCGCTCGCTGTTGCCCCCAAGAGCGATCGCAGCTCGATCAGCTCGTACCTCGCCCAGGTCGGCGGGCCGACCGGTTCCAGCGGTGCGACGGGCAGCTCGGGAGCGAGCGGCGCGAGCGGCTCAACGTCGACGACCGGGAATACCGGTGCGAGCGGCTGACGGCGGCTAGAATCGTCGCCCGGCGCCAGTCGGTCACGCCCGGGCCGTTAGCTCAATTGGCAGAGCAGGGGCCTCTTAAGCCCAAGGTTGAAGGTTCGATTCCTTCACGGCCCATAGAGATTGTCCTAGCCCGTAGCCTTTCGGCAGGGTGATCGCCGCGGCGCTCGGTCCGGTCTCGCAGCACTACCTCCTGCAGGCGCGACAGATGCAGGCGCTGTCGTTCATGGTCCACATCCCGCTGGTCTGCTTCGGGATCGCGTTTCCGGTGATGATCGCGTTCGTCGAGTGGTTGGGGATCCGCAGCGGCGACCCGCTCTACCGGACGCTCGCGCGGCGCTGGACGCGGATCATGGTCGCGCTGTTCGCCGTGGGCGTGATCACCGGCACGATCCTGAGCTTCGAGATCGGCGGGCTGTGGCCGAACTTCACGGCGACGTTCGGTGGCGTGTTCGGGCTTGGGTTCGCGGTCGAGGGGTTCTCGTTCTTCCTCGAGGCGATCTTCATCGGGATCTACGTCTACGGTTGGGATCGACTAGCCCCGCGACGGCATCTGCTGTGTGCGCTGCCGATCGTGATCGCGGGGTTCACGGGGTCGCTGATGGTGATCTCGGTGAACGCGTGGATGCAGCACCCGACCGGCTTCCGACTGCGCGCTGGCAAGGTGATCGACGCCAACCCGTTCAAGGCGCTTTTTGAGAACAGCTATCTGTGGCACGAGCTGGTCCACATGTACGTAGCGGCGTACATGGTCTGCGGCTTCGTCCTCGCGGCGGCGTACGCGTTCGGGCGGCTGCGCGGGCATTGGGGGCGCTATGAGCGCACGGCGCTCGCGATCCCGCTGTCGATCGCCGCGCTCGCCTCGATCGCGCAGGGGCCGATTGGTGACTGGGCGGCGCGAGACGTCGCGACGTCGCAGCCGATCAAGCTCGCGGCGGTGGAGGGGCTCGCGAAGACGACCAGGGGCGCGAGCGAGCACCTGCTCGGCTGGTATGTAAACGGCAAGATCGAGTTCGGGATCGCGATCCCCCACCTGCTCTCGCTGCTCGCATTCCACAGCTTCAACGCGAAGGTCGTCGGACTCGACAGCGTGCCGGCTGCCCTGCGCCCGCCAGTCAACGTCGTGCGCGTCGCGTTCCAGTCGATGGTCGGGATCGGCACACTGCTCGGGCTGCTGGCGCTGTGGTTCCTGTGGGTGTGCGTGCGTAAGCGGCGCCTGCCGGCGACGCGCTGGTTCTACCGGGCAGTCGTGCTAGCAGGGCCACTCTCTGTGGTCGCGCTGATCGCCGGCTGGGTCGTGACCGAGGTCGGGCGCCAGCCGTGGGTCGTCGACCACGTGATGCTGACCGATCAGGCGGTGACCGGAGCGAAGGGGATTCCGGTCGCCTATACGACGCTCGCGCTTGCCTATGTCGTGGTCGGCTGCGGTGTCGTGTGGGTGCTGCGACGGCTTGCTGCCGCACCGCTTGGGGACATCGGCGACCCGCAGCCTTCGGAGGCCTGAGCGGTGCATCTCTATGACATCCCGATGATTTTCATTCTGGTCGGGCTCGCGCTCTACGCGGTCCTTGGTGGCGCTGACTTTGGCGCCGGGGTTTGGCAGTTGCTGGCTGGGTCGGGACCGCGGGCGGCGCGGGTTCGCGACCACGCGCACCACTCGATGGCGCCAGTCTGGGAGGCAAACCACGTCTGGCTGATCTTCGTCGTGACCGTGATGTGGACCGCCTATCCGGTCGCGCTAGGCTCGATCGCCTCGACGCTCGCCGTACCGTTCTTCATCGCCGGGATCGGGATCGTCTTCCGCGGAGCGACCTATGCGCTGCGGGCCGGGACCGCCTCACACCGCGAGCTGCGTGGGATCGACCTCGCGTTCTCGATCTCCTCGGTGATCACGCCGTTCGCGCTCGGCACGATGATCGGCGCGATCGCAGCGCGGAGGGTGCCGGTCGGGAACGCCGCCGGCTCACTGCTTGGCAGCTGGACGGGCGCGCTGGCGATCGTCGTCGGCGCGCTGTTTGTCGTCAGTGGGAGCTACCTTGCTGCGGTATACCTCGCTGCGGATGCGGCACGCCATGGCGAAGCATCGCTCGAGGAGGCGTTTCGCAGGCGGGCGCTGGTCGCGGGGGTTCTCGCGGGCGGCGTCGCCGTGGCCGGGCTCGTGGTCGTGCACAGCGATGCGCACTTCCTCTACCGCGGACTGATCGACGGCGACGGACTCGCGGCGGTGATCGTCTCCGCGCTCGCCGGCATCGCGACGCTCGCGCTGGTCTGGCTGCGGCGCTTCGGGCTCGCACGCTTCTCGGCCGCCCTCGCGGTCGCGGCGATGATCGCCGGCTGGGCGCTCGCTCAGCAGCCAGTCTTGCTCCCCGGTCTGACGATCCACCAGGCCGCGGCCGGACACGACACGCTCGTCACGGTAATCGTCGCCGTGATCGCCGGCGGCATGATCCTGTTCCCTTCGCTCGCGCTGCTGTTCCGGCTAGTGCTCGCCGGCCAGCTCGACGCCCGGGGGAAGACCGTCACGGTCGTCATCTCGCCCGCAGCAGTACTAAGCGCGTCGACCGGCGGGATCGCCGCGCGCTCGGCGGCGGCGCTGTTCGTCGCAGCGATCGGGTTCCTGACGCTAGCCGACGTGCCGTGGGCTCACGCAGTCGGGATTCTCTGCCTTTTCGGCTTCGCGACCACCGGGTTCGTCGCGCTCGCGCCATGGCAAACCGCCGCAGCTTCCGACGATTCACCCGACCACTGAGCACAGGCAGTTCCCCGCGGCTGACGCTCTGCAGGGCACTCACGGGACGCCGGCAACGGTCGCCGAGCCCGAAACGCGTCCGGCGCGCGCGGCCTGGGCCGTCTCGCGGCGGCCCAGGCATTGCTGCGCGTGCTTCTTAGTGGAACGGGTTCTGGCCAGCCGCGCCGGCCTGCGGGCCCCAGCCCCCTTGGGTCGAGAATCCGTAGGCGGTCGTCGACGTGAAGGTCGCACCCGCGTTGAGCACGACCGACGGCCAGTTCGGATCGCCGATGTGGTGCGGCGAGTCCGGATAGTGCTGCGTCTCGAGCGTGAATCCATCGGTCTGGCGGTAGGCCTTGCCGCTCGTCCCGATCAGATCACCGACGAGGAAGTTGCCCGAGTACATCTGCACTCCCGGCTGGTCGGTGTACGTCCATAGCGTGATTCCGTTGCCCGGGTTCTCCGCCACAGCCACGAGCCGGTAGCCCGGGTATCCGTTGAGGACCCAGTTGTTGTCGAACCCGTGTGCTATCTGGAGCTGCTTGAGCGGCCCCGTGGTGCCGTCCGGGAGGTCCGTTGCCCGCAGGTTCTGCCCGATCGGCGTGAGCGTGCGGAAGTCGTAAGCCGTGCCCGCAACCGGGACGAAGTACGGCGCCTCCGGGATCAGGTTTGTATCAACCGGCGTGTAGGAATCGGCGTTCATCGCGAGCAACTGGTTCTCGACCGTGCCCGAGCCCTCGCCCGCCAGGTTGAAGTACGTGTGGTTGGTCGGATTGACGACCGTCGCGTCGGTCTTCGACTGATTGACGATCGAGTACATGATCTTCAGTCGGTTATCGGGAGTGACGGTGAAGTCCACCGTCACCGCGACGGGCGCCGGGAAGCCCGTGCAGCCCGGGCTGAGCGACGCCAGGCAGCCTTCGCCGGCCGGGAAGTCGTGCGTCAGCGCAAGCGTCACGCCTCCCCACGAGGTCGAGGTCGAGGCGTCCCACACGACGGTGTTCCAGCCGAGATAGCCACCGTGCAGCGTGTTCACGCCGTTGTTCGAATCGAGCGTGTAGGTCTGCCCGTTGAGGCTGAACGAATGGGCGGCGATGCGGTTGGCGTAGCGCCCGATGGTCCCGCCGAAGTACGTATCGCCGGATCCGCCGGACAGCGGCCAGGGCGTCTGGGTGGCGCCTTGGGTGAAGTCGTCCACGTAGTCCTGAAGCGTCGGGAAGCCAAGGGCTACGTTGACCGGATTGCCGTTGCGATCCGGCACTGTGATCGACTGCACGATCCCGCCGTAGTTGGTGATGTTGACGCTCATCCGTCCATTGCTGAGCGTGTAAAGGTTGACGGGCGAGCCGCCGACGCTGCCCCAAGCCTTGCTCGTGACGGTCAGGTTGGGCGGGCCGCCATGGTCGTCCCCGTGGCGACCATCGTGGCGTCCGTGAGCGGAGGCGATCCCGCTCAGGGCCAACCCGATCGCCGCCGCGACGAGGACCGCCGCCGCCAGGAGCATGTATCCCGCGCGGGCCCTGCGCATAGCTAGCTGCATCGATTGCTTCCTCTCTCTCGGTGGCTGCCGCCCCCGCAACCGATGGTCGTTCCAACACAGGGAGCTACCCTCCCTGCGCCCCGCTAAGCGCTGTCTTAAGCTGCTATGCGACAGCAACTATCTGGAGGAGAGCGAATGGAGCACCGGCAGCTGGGACGATCGGGTCTGCGCGTATCCGTGCTGACGCTCGGCACGATGGGCTTCGGCGGCGCCGGCAAGTTCAAAGACGTCGGGCAGATCGATCTCGCCGGCGTGCGCCGCCAGATCGATATGGCAATCGACGCCGGCGTGAACCTGATCGACACGGCCGACGTGTACTCGGCGGGAGCGTCAGAGGAGCTGGTCGGTCAGGCCCTCGAGGGCCGGCGAGACACGGTGCTGGTCGCGACGAAGGCGCGGTTCGCGAGCGGTCCCGGGCCGAACGACGAGGGGCTGTCACGCCACAACCTGATCCGCGCTTGCGAGGCGAGCCTGCGGCGGCTTCGCACCGATTACATCGACCTCTACCAGGTGCACGAGTGGGACGGTCAGACGCCGCTCGAGGAGACTCTTGCCGCCCTCGATCACCTGCTCAATGCGGGCAAGGTCCGCTATGTCGGCTGCTCGAACTTCGCCGGCTGGCAGGTGATGAAGGCGCTCGGGATCGCCGACCGCACGGGGCTTCCGCGCTTCGTCAGCCAGCAGGTCTTCCTCTCGCTCGAAGAGCGATCGGCCGAGTACGAGATCGTCCCTTCGGCGATCGATCAGGGGCTCGGCTTGCTGATCTGGAGCCCGCTGGCGGGCGGCCTGCTGTCGGGCAAGTACCGCCGCGACGAGCAACCGCCGCCCGGCTCGCGCCGCGCGGGCGAGTGGACGGAGCCGCCGGTCCACGATGAGGAGCGTCTCTACGACACCGTCGATGCGCTACTCGAGATCGGGCAGGCGCACGGTGTCTCGGCCGCGCAGGTCGCGATCGCTTGGCTGCTCGCGCGACCGGGCGTCACGAGCGCGATCGTCGCCGGCCGAACGCCCGAGCAGCTTGCCGACAACCTTGCCGCAGCTTCGCTCGAGCTGAGCGCCGCCGAGCATGCCCGTCTGGAGGCAGTGAGCCGTCCACCGCTCCTCTATCCGTTCTGGCATCAGCGCGATTCAGCCGCTGAGCGGCTCAGCGACGCTGACCTGTCGCTGATCCGCGATCACATGTAGACAGCGTCGAGCTTGCCGCGGATTCGCGCGAGCTCGCGCGAAAGTTCGTTGATTCTGCGCTCGAGAGCCGGCATGCCGGGACCGGAGCGCGACCTTGCGTGGGAGCGCTCACGCAAGAGCGCGATGAGAAGCTCGAGGCGCAACGCGCGACGTTCGAGACGGCAGCGCTCGAGCTCGTCGCCGATCGTCATCACACGGTCCTCAGGGCGTCGGTCGGCGAGAGTCGCGCGGCGCGTAGCGCGGGGAGCAGTCCCGCGATCGCGCCGATTGCGATCGCGGCGCCGAGGCCGCCCGCCCACGCGGAGGCGGGAATCACGACCGGCTCGTGCTTGGCGCTGGCGTAGATCGCCGTGGCGATGACGCCGAGACCGATGCCAACGGCTCCCCCGATGAGCGAGAGCAGCACCGCCTCGGAAAGGAATTGTGCGCGGATGTGGCCGCGGGTTGCACCGAGCGCACGGCGCAAGCCGATCTCCGAGCGGCGTTCGAGCACCGAGATGACCATGATGTTCGCGACGCCGACGGCGCCGACGAGCAGCGATACGGCGCCGAGGCCGAGGAACAGGCCGTTGAGCGCGCTTTGTGCGTCGGCGCGGGCCTGAAGCGCCGCGGACGGGCTGCTGACGTCGACGTTGCTCGGCGTCTCGGGGTCGGCGGTCGCGGCGAGCACGCCGTGAACTGCGTTCACGGCATCGTTCTGGGTGCGCAGGTAGATCGTCGTCGGATGCCCGTCGAAGCCCAGATAGCGCTGGGCGGCCGCGAACCCGACGAGCACCGAGCTGTCGATCTCGGGCGCCAACGTCGCGGCGGAGAGGATGCCGCCGACGTAGAACCAACTGCCACCGAGCCAGATCCGCTCGCCCGGGTAGATGCGGTCGATGCCGAGCAGCTGTGCGGCCTGCCAGCCGAGCACCGCGACGGGCTCGGTTGCGGTTGCCGCGTTGAGGTAGCTCCCGGCGACTATGTGGGCGCCGACGACCGCGGGGAGCCCGGTGGATGCGGCATCGACGCTCAGCCCGTTCGTATTGATCGCGGGGATCAGCCGGCTGCGAAAGACGGACGCAGACGTGGAGCCGGTGCTGGCGACCGACTCGACGGGCCCGATGCGCCGGATCATCGCTGGGGCCGCCTCGGGCAGCTCGGCGGTCTGGCCGAACAGCGTCTGCCGTTTGTGACCTCGAGCAGGTTGGTGCCAAGGCGGCTGATCTCGGCGAGCAGGTTCGCGCTCGAGGACGCTGAAGACCGAGTACGGCAACGATCGCGGCGACGCCGATCGCAATCCCGAGCGCCGACAGCGTGGCGCGCACCCGCCGCGTGCGCAGCCCGATGCTCGCGATCCTCAGCATGTCGGAGGGACGCAGGTGCCCCACAACGGGCCCGCCGTTGGGTGCGGGTATTGCGGCTACCGCGGCCGGGTAGTCGTCGTTCGCGCTCATCGTGCGAGTGGCTCCCGCGCCGCGCGCATCGTCTGCCCGCTGGGGCGCTGCCGGTGTCGGCGACGATCCGCCCGTCGCGGATCTCCACCTGGCGCGGCATGCGACCGGCGACCTCGTGGTCGTGGGTGATCACGAGGATCGTCGCCCCCGCCCGGTTCAGCTCATCGAGCAGGTCAAGGATCGTCTTGCCCGTTGCACTGTCCAGGTTCCGGTCGGCTCATCGGCGAGGATGATCGCCGGGTGTCCGACGAGCGCGCGCGCGATCGCGACGCGCTGGCGCTCGCCGCCCGAGAGCTGTGGCGGGCGGAAGCGCGCGCGTTGCCCGAGGCCGACCGAGTCGAGCGCTTCGGCGGCGGCCGCGTGGCGCACCGCTGCCGGCGCGCCCGTGTAAAGCAGGCCGTCGCCGACGTTCTCGAGCGCGCTCGCGTGCTCGGCGAGGAAGAACTGCTGGAAGATGAAGCCGATCTCGGTCGCGCGCAGCCCTGCGAGCTCGCGGTCATTCAGCGTGCTTACGTCGAAGCCGCTGACGCGCACGGTCCCCTCGCTCGGCCGGTCGAGCGTCCCCATCACGTGCAGCAGGGTGGACTTCCCCGAGCCCGACGGCCCGACGATCGCAACGAGCTCGCCGCGCCCGACCTCGAAGCTGACCTCGTCCAGCGCGATGACTGGTGGCTGTGCCGGGTAGCGCTTGGTGACCGCGTCGAGCTCAAGGACCGGCCCAGCCGTCATGACGAGGCGACCACGATCTTCTCGCCGACCTGACGCCCTGGCCCATGATCTGGACCATTCCGTTTGCGTCGTCGAACAGCCCGACGCTGACCGCTTGGAGCTGGTGCGTGCCGTTGGGGAGCACTTCCTCGATCGCGTAGCCGCCGTTTGCGAGGGCGAGCAGCGATGCCACGGGGACTACCAGCGCATTGTTGGCGGTCCCCTCGGTGATCGCGACCGTCACCGGTGCGTCATCGAGCGTGCCGGTCGCCGCCGGATCGTTCGGCGTGATGTAGACGTTGATCGTCGGCGTGCTGCTGCTGCCGCCGCCCTGGCTCGGGCTCGAGGTTGCGACCTTGCCGACGTAGGAGACGCGCCCCGCTGTCGTGCTGTTGTTCGGCAGCGTGATCGTCACGGCGTCGCCGACCGCGACCTCAGACTGAATCGCGGCATCGAGCTGCACGACGACCTGGCGTGTCAACGCGGTGCCCGATAGGACCGGCGCTCCCGGCTGGACCGCCTCTCCCGTCTGCGCGGTGACCGTCGTGACGCGCAGGGCGCCGGGCGCGAACACGACATCCCCGAGCGCGACGACGCCGGTCTGCGCGACGCCGTTCGCCTGCTGCCACGCGCGAACCGCTGCGGCCGTCTGCGCTGTGAACTGGTCGCTCGCCCTGCCGGTCTCATAGCCGAGCGCGATCAGATTCGAGTTCAGTGCCGTGACGTCCGCTCCCGGACTGATGCCTCCCTCGAGTGCGCGATAAGGGATCACGTTTCCGTAGAACAGCGGGACGGGCTTACCGTCGAGCTCGTAAACGGGCTGCCCGCGGTGGATCACCTTCCCGCCGCTCGGCAGCCAGGTGTAGCGCACGCCGGAGTTCGTCGCCTGCGCCTGCGCCTGGCCGTATGCCTGTTGGGCCTGCGAGAGCGCCTGCTCGTCGCTCGTGAGCTGTGCGGAATCCTGGCTCGTTGATGAGCCGGCCGTCAGCTTGTCGACCGCCAGCGCATCCTTGGCCTGTGCGAGCGCCTGCTCGTCCTCGCGCACGACCTGAGCTTGCGCGGCGCAGGAGGACTGAACGGTCTGGAATGTCGCTGACTGCCCCGTCGAGGTGCCGAGGCTGTTGCTCGCGACAAGCGCGAAGAGGTACGTCGTGTTCGGCTTCAGGCCGCTGACGGTCGCCTGGACCGCGACCGAGCCCGAATCGGCGTTGGCCGTCTGCACCGGCGTCTTCGAGCCGAACGCGCTGCTCGTGCCGTATTCGAAGTAGTAGCTCGTAGCCAGGCTGCCGGGCACGACAGCGCCGGTGAACGTCGCGCCGGTCGACTCGGGCGTGGCGCTGCCGGTCGTCGCCTGAGGCCCGGATGTCGTTGTGAACGATCCTTCCTGCCCGTAGCTCGTGCCCTGCGAGTTGACGGCGACGAGGCGGAAATCGTAGGTGGTACCCGCCGCCAGGCTGGACACGCTTGCCGTGATCGCAACCGGGTTCATCCCGGAGCCCGCGTCCTGGGTCGGTGTCTGCGAGCCGAACGCGCTGCTCGTGCCGTACTGGAAGTAGTAGGTGGTGTCGGCGCCGTCGGGGGTCACGCGAGCCGGTCAGCATCGTGCCGCTGTTCGAGGTCCCGTCGACCGAGCCGGTCTGTGCGCTCGGAGCGCTCACCGAGCCGCTCGGTCCCGTGCCGGCGCCGGCGTCGGCGAGGTGGGCGTCTGGCGCATGATGGGCGCTCGGCGAGCCGCTGTTGCCGTTGCCGGTGCTACCGGACGGGGAGCTGGCGCCACTCGGGGTGTTGGCGCTGCCGTCGCCGTTGCTCGGGTTTGATCCGCCGCTCAGCGCGGTCGTCGTCGTTGACGATGACGCCGGTGGGCAACCGAGCCGCTGGTCGGAGGTCAGCTGCGCTTTGGCGGCCGCGAGCCCGGATTCATCGCTCGCGACGGTACCCTCGGCCGCGCTGACCGTCGCTGCGTTCTGCGGGCCGGCGAGCTTCCGCGCGGCGCCGAGCGTGTGCTCGTCCTGCGCGACCTTCGCCTCGTCCTGCTGCACTGTTGCGGAGTCCTGCGTCAGCTCCGAGCCTGCCGTGCCGGTGGGTATCGAGACCGTGTACGAGCCCGAGTAGCCGAGGGTCCCGCTCTGGTCGGTCTGTGCGGTGATCGTCTCGCGCGCGACGGTCTGGTAGGTGACTGGAGCTCCGTTGTCGAGATGCTGCGCTGGGGCGCCGCCACCACCAAGCGTGACGACGAGGACCACGGCGACGGCGATCACCGCCGCGCCGAGCGCGCCAAGCGCCCCGCGCCGGCGCCACCACTGCGGTGGGCGGCCATCGCCGCCCACCGCAGGGGCTCCGGCGCGAACGCTCGCGGGCGCACCCGGTCCGCCGCCGGTGGCGCTCACTTGCCGCCTCCGACGGATCCTGGGGGCGGGGGCGCGCCCGGGAGCTTGCTGCAAGCCTGCTGCGCGCGCTGGAAGATCGGCGAGTTGGGATCGAGCCCGCTGTGTGGCCCGCCCCCAATCGAGAGGCTGACGCCGCCGCCATTGCCCTTCGTCGGATCGGGGTAGCTAGGGACGCCATGGCTGCGCATGCACTGCGAGTATTCAGCAGGCGTGCATAGTCCTGCTGCTGCTGTGCTGGGGAGAAGCTCGGTGGGGGAGGTCCTTGCCGCACTTGCTCTGTGCCGCCTGGAACTGCGTGGAGTTCGGGTCGATGCCCTGGGCGGATCCAAACGAGAACGCGCCCTGCGAGTTCGGGTCGGGGAAGTTCGGCTCGCCGTTGGCGCGCATGCACTTCGCGTAGCGGAGCTCCTGCGCGGCACTTGCGCCGACCGGCTTCATCTCGACCCCGATCTGGCCGTGGCCGCCGCCGGGGGATGATGGCGAGCCGCTGCCAAGGCCAGCGTTGTTGGCGTTCGAGCCGTCGGGCGACTTGCCGGGGTTGTGGGACTTCCCGGACGTGCCTACGTTCGCAATGCCTGGACTACCGCCCCCGCCGCCACATGCGGCGACCACGAGGCCGACGACGAACGGCGCCGCCAGCGTTACCAAAGTTCGCGCGTGCCGGCGCGGGCGGTTGCCTGTCGCGGTCATCGGAGCACCTTTCATTGCTTGGCTGTCGAGAACCCCGCCGTCGGGCGCCCTTTCGGCCCGAGGTCGAGGCTTGCGCATGCCTGCGTCGCGCGCTGGAAGCTGGGCGAGCTCGGGTCCAGGCCGCTCCCGGCACCGCCGATCCGGAGCGCAGCCTGCCCACCGGAGCCGAACTGCGGGTCCGGGAAGTTCGTCACGCCGTGGCTGCGCATGCACTGCGAGAAGCGCAGCGCCGCCGCCTTCGGGGCCGCCAGCTGCGCCGGCGTGAAGTGGGGGGTGGGTAGATCCCCCCGGCACTTCTGCATCGCCGCCTGGAACTGGGCCGAGCGCGGGTCGATGCCACTGCCGGAGCCGAACTGGAGGCTGCCGCCGGACCCCGGGTCGGGGAAGTTGGCCACGCCATTCGCGCGCATGCATTTCGAGAACTTGAGCGCCGCCTTGCGGCCGCCCACTCCAATCGCCAACTTGAGGGTGCTGTTCGGCGCCGCCCGGGCTGGCGGCCGAGCCGCTGCCGGCAGAACCGACCGAGGAGGAGCCCGAGTTCGACGGGCCGGCGCTCGCCGAGCCATGGTGCGACCTGCCGAGCGCGGCGACGCTGGGCGAGCTGCCACCGCCGCAGCCCGCGAGCGTGGCCGCGATCGCCAGCACACCGAACGCCGCAAGCGCGGAGGGTCGACGATGTGAGCGGGGCATCGGGTTTGTCACGTTCTCTTAAGCGGTGTCCGCACGGCTGGCGTTCCTGACCCCGAGATCAATAGCTACCGCCCGGTTACACCCTGGGTACGGCCCTCGTTACCTGGCTGTAACCATCGTCCGCGCATGCTGGAGAAACGCACCGTCACCCCGAGAACGGTCAGACTGTGTGTGGCGCCGCGATGCGCGTACTGATCGTCGAAGACCACAAGGAGCTTGCGCAAACGATCGCGCTGGGCCTTCGCCGTGAGGGCATGGCGGTTGACGTCGCGCTCGACGGCGAAAGCGGGTTGCGCCGCGCGCTCCAGGACAGCTACGACGTCGTCGTGCTCGATCGCGACCTGCCGCTCGTGCACGGTGACGATGTCTGTCGTGCGCTGGTCGCCGCGGCGGTGCGTGCGCGTGTGCTGATGCTGACCGCTGCCGACAACGTCGAGAGCCGCGTCGACGGACTGAGCCTCGGCGCCGACGATTACCTGCCCAAGCCGTTCGCCTTCGCCGAGCTCGTCGCGCGCATCCGCGCAGTCGTGCGCCGCGGCCTGCCGGCGCGCGCGCCGATCCTGATGAGTGGCGACATCCGCCTCGACACGACCCAGCGCGTCGCGACGCGCGGCGGTCGCCGACTGGAGCTAAGCCCGAAGGAGCTGGCCGTGCTCGAGCTGCTGCTCGCAGCCGATGGCGCGCCGCTTTCGGCCGAGGAGCTGCTGGAGCGGGCCTGGGACGAATACGCCGACGCATTCAGCGGCGTCGTCAAGGTGACGATCAGCCGGCTGCGGCGCAAGCTCGGCGAGCCTGCGGCGATCGAGACGGTGCCGCGTGCTGGTTACAGGCTGCGGTCGTGACGGACCGACGCCTGAGCGAACGCCTGACGCGCCGCTGGCGACCGTTGCCGCTGCGGACGATCCGGCTGCGCTTGACGCTCGTTTACGGCGGTTTGTTCCTCGTCTGCGGGGCGGCGCTGCTCGGCATCACCTACGGCCTGGTGTCGAGCCAGTACACGACGAGCTTCTTCATCAAGAGCGGCACGGACCAGATTGCGACGCAGGTTGGGGAGGTCGGCGGCGTCCTCGCCCGCAGCGTCACCGCCAGCGGCGCGACTCCGTCCAGCGCGGCGCCCGCCGTCAAGCTGGCGATCGGTAGCCCGAGCCCGGTGGCAGCGCTGGCGTTCTCGAAGTGCATGCGAGCAAACGGTGAGCCCCACTTTCCCAACCCGGTTAGCGGCGGCGTGATCTGGTTGCTGCGCGTCGGCGGCGTCGCCCCAAGCTCGCCGCGATTCGCCGCGACCTCGCTGAAGTGTGCGAAGGGCCAGGCGAAGCTTCACGTCACCCGCTCGTTACCGCTCGCGGCGCACGCGCTGGCGAGAGGTGGCGGCGGCAATGTCACCGTCGTGCCGTCGGGCGTGCTGCAGGCCGGCCTCGACCTCAGGGCTCCGTCGAAGAGCTACCTGGAGACGGCCGCGATCGGGCAGGTGAACGCGGCGCGCGGGCGGCTGCTGCTCGAGCTCGGGATCGCGCTGGCGATCACCGCGCTGATCGCGATCGGCCTCGGCTGGGTGGTTGCCGGGCGCGCTCTGCGGCCGCTGCGCGAGATCACTGCGGCCGCACAGGAGATCTCCGCGACGAGCCTCCACCGGCGGCTCGGCCTGAGCGGTCCGGACGATGAGCTGCGCCGGCTTGGCAACACGTTCGACCGCCTGCTCGAACGGCTCGACAGGGCGTTCAGTGCACAGCGCCAGTTCGCCGCCAACGTCTCGCATGAGCTGCGCACGCCGCTCACCTATGAACGTACGCTGATCGAGGTCGCCTTAGCCGATCCGAACTCCGACGCGCAGCAGCTGCGCGCGGTATGCGAGCAGTTGCTGCGCTCCGGCGAGCAGCAGCAGCGGCTGATCGACGCGCTACTCGATCTCTCCCGCGGCCAGCGCGGCATCGAGGCGCGCGAGCCGATCGATCTGGCGGAGCTTGTCGCCCGCGTGATGACCGGCATCCACGCGGAGGGCCTGACGGTCAAGACCTCGCTGCTGCCGGCCGGCGCGACCGGCGAGCCCCGGCTCGTCGAGCGTCTGATCGCCAACCTCGTCGCGAACGCCGTCGTGCACAACGTCAAGGACGGTTGGATCGAGGTCTCCACCGAGACCCGTCAAGGTCGCGCGACGCTCGGCGTGAAGAACAGCGGGCCGCCCGTCGGCGTGGCGGACGTCGAACGTCTCTTCGAGCCCTTCGAGCGCATCGCGGGCGCCCGCACCGCCGGCGGTGAGGGCGTCGGCCTCGGCCTCTCAATCGTCAAGGCGATCGCCGAGGCCCACGACGCAACGATCACCGCGCAGCCAATCCCCGAAGGCGGCCTCTCGATCACCGTCACCTGGGCGCCCTAGCCGAATCGGGGGCAAACACATCCGCGGCGGCTCATGCCCCGCGACCGCGAAGCCCGGCGAGGAGCCGTCCCAGCACGGGCACGCCACATCACCGGAGTTCAAGATCGGCCCGCAGCCGCCGGGCCCGCAGCCGTCAGAGTTCTGCCAATAGCGCAACCCCTCGCAAGGTCCGGCGTTCTTGCTGGCGAACGCGTGCCCCTGTGGTCCGCAAGTCAAGGTCGAGGAGGTTCACCATGCGCACACTCCGCTTGCGCTCGAACGCCGTCAGATTGACGGCGGCAACTGTCTTGTGTCTGGGTGTCGCCGGCGCGGCCTATGCCGCCACGGGAACCAGTCAATTCGTCGGGCCGGCAGGCAACATCACAAGCTGCCTGCCGCCGCGTGGCGGGCAGGTTCACATCTGGCTGCCCGGGCACCGCTGCTCCGGCGGCTGGGCGCAGCTCAATTGGGGCGTCGTCGGCGCGACCGGCCCGGCCGGTGCGACCGGTGCGACCGGTCCGGTCAATCCGTCGGCGAACACCGTCAACGGACAGAGCATCTCGAAGCTCATGCTCAAGGTGCCGACGCCTGGTTCCGGGACGACGACCTCGACGCTCTACAGCGCGAACGGGCTCACGATCCTGGCCGAGTGCGACAGCTCGGGCAACGCGAGCCTCGTCGCGAACGGACCGTCGAGCAACGACTCCGAGCTGACGGTCAGTGGCGAGTCCAACAGCGGCGCCTTCGGCTCGCAGGCGAACAATCTCGGCGCCTCGAGCAACGCGACGCTCGGACCCGCGGCCTCCGGGCACGCGTCGTTCTCCTACGCAAGCAGCTCGGGCACCGTGCTGACGGGCAGCATCGGCTACCAGAAGGCCAGCTCTTTCGCGAGCTACGCGGGGTGCGCCTTCTTCGGCGACATAACCTCAGGCTGACGAGACTGCGGTGGCCGCCGTAGCCGCGCGCCGTCACCCGGCGCAGGTGCGGCGGCCATCCTCGTCAAGCTGAGCAAGCGCCCGCCACCCGGCTGCGCACCTAGCTGAGCAAGCGGCGGTCACCCGGCCGCGCACCTAGCTAGAGCAAGCGGCGGTCACCCGGCCGCTCACCCAGCTAGCAACCACCCCGCCGCCGGCACCTGCAGGCCGCGCAAAGCCGACGAGGAAGCCGGCGCCAAGCGGATCTGCCAGTCGCGCGACGGCTGCGCCGGCTCCCGCAGTCAACATATCCGCGGTAACGGGTCCCCGGCGAGCGTATCGACGACACGCGAGCCGCCGAACGTCGTGTCGAGGATCACCATCCCGGGCCGCTCAGCGCGGATCTCGCCGATCAGCGTGGCGTCGCGGCCGAGTGGCTGGGCGCGCATCGAGGCGAGCGCGGCCTCGCTCGCCTCGGGCGCGACGATCGCGACCAGCTTGCCCTCGTTGGCGACGTACAGCGGGTCGATGCCGAGGATTTCGCAGGCACCGGCGACGGTCGCGACCACGGGGATGGCGCGTTCGTCGATCACGACGCCGGTGCGCGATGCGCGCGCAAGCTCGTTGAGCGCGGTTGCGACGCCGCCGCGGGTCGGATCGCGCATGCAGTGGACAGCTTCGCCGCAGGCGGCGAGGAGGGCGGCCACGAGCCCATGCAAGGGCGCCGTGTCGCTCTTGATGTCGCCTTCGAGCTCGAGGTCCCCGCGCGCGACGAGGACGGCCATTCCGTGGTCGGCGATCGTGCCCGACAGGAGAACACGGTCGCCCGCGCGGATCTGCTGCGCGCCCAGGTGGCTCCCCGTTGCGACCAGACCGATGCCGCTGGTCGAGATGTACAGCCCGTCCGCCTTGCCTCGCTCGACGACCTTGGTGTCGCCGGTCGCGATCGGCACACCGGCCTCGCGCGCCGCCGCCCCTAGCGAGGCGACGTAGCGCTCGAGCTCGGCTACCGCGAGACCCTCCTCGAGGATCAGCCCGGCTGAGAGCGCGAGCGGTTGCGCCCCTGACACGGCCAGGTCGTTGATCGTTCCGTGGACCGCGAGCTTTGCAATGTCGCCGCCGGGGAAGCTCAGCGGCTTGACGACGTAGCTGTCGGTGCTGAACGCGAGCCGCGTCCCGTCCTCCAGCTCGAGGATCGCAGCGTCCGCGAGCGGTTCGAGCAACGAGTTACGCAGCGCCGGCAACAACAGCGCCTCGACGAGCGCCTGCGAGGAGCGCCCGCCGGCTCCATGCGCGAGCGTGATCCGTTCGTCGAGCAGTCGGCGTGAGGCGCGCTGGCGGCGGGCCTCGATCCGCTCGAGGACCTCCCGCTCGTCCATCACGCCGGCGTGCGCTCGCTGCGGCGCTCGAGCCGCCCATAGTTGTAGTAGGCGGCGCAGGCGCCCTCGCTCGAGACCATGCACGTCCCGATCGGCCGCTCCGGCGTGCAGGCGGTCCCGAAGACCTTGCACTCCCAGGGGCGCAGCGCGCCGCGCAGGACCTCGCCGCATTGGCAGGCGGGCGGGTCGGCGACGCGCGTGCCGGGCAGCTCGAAGCGCCGTTCGGCATCGAATTGCCCCCACCGCTCTCGTACGCCCAGCGCGCTGCGCTCGATGAATCCGAGCCCGCGCCATTCGAAGCTGTCGCGCACCTCCATCGTCTCCTCGATCACGGCGAGCGCGCGCTCATTGCCCTCGCGCCGCACGACGCGCACATACTGGTTCTCGACCTCGCACCGCCCTTCGGTGAGCTGGCGCAGCAGCATGTAGATGCTCTGGAGCACGTCGAGCGGCTCGAAGCCGGAGACGACGACGGGCTTGCGGTACTCGGAGGCGATGAACTCGTAGGGCTGCGTCCCGATCACGGTCGAGACGTGGCCGGGCCCGATGAATCCGTCGAGCTGGAGGTCGGGGGCATCGAGGATCGCGCGCAGCGGTGGCGGGACGAGCACGTGGTTGCAGAAGATGGAAAAGTTATGCGCGCCTTCGGCGCCGGCGCGAAGCAGCGTCAGTGCGGTGGACGGGGCGGTCGTCTCGAAGCCGATCGCAAAGAAGACGACCTGACGGTCCCGGTTCTCTCGCGCGAGCCGCAGCGCGTCGAGCGGCGAGTACACCATCCGCACGTCGGCGCCGCGCGCCTTCGCGTCGAGCAGCGAACCGTTCGTCGCGGGAACGCGCAGCATGTCGGCGAACGTCGTGAAGATCACTCCGTCCTGCTCGGCGATCGCGATCGCGTCGTCCTGGCGGCCCATCGGGATCACGCACACGGGACAGCCCGGGCCGTGAACGAGCTGCACCTCGGCCGGCAGCAGGTCCTCGATTCCGTGGCGGTAGATCGCATGCGTGTGCCCGCCGCAGATCTCCATCAGCTTGTAGGTCGAGCCCGGCTCGACGAGCGCCGCGATCCGCTCCGCGAGGCCCGCCGCGATCTCGCCCGAGCGATATTCGCTCAGGTGCTTCACTGGTCAACCCGCTCGAGCGCGACGCCGGCGTGGCAGAGGAGCTCCTCGCCGAGCTCGACCGGAGCGACGAGCTCGACCGCGACCTCCTCGCGCGCGCCGGCGCACTCGACGACGGCGTTCTGCCCGCGCAACTCGACAACGCGGGCGACGATCGCGACGTCACCGCACGTGATGCAGCTGCACGCGTCCATCACTCGATCCTGCTCGCGCGGAGCTCGTCGAGTTCCTGCTCGTAGGGGGCGCCGAGCGTCTCGAGCAGCTCACGCGTGGCGAGCGCCTCCGACTCGTCGATCCGCGAGAGCGCGAATCCGACGTGCAGCAGCACCCAATCGCCGACGTCGACATCGCCATCGAGCAGCGCCACGTTGACGACGCGCCGCACGCCCGAGACCTCGACCTTCGCTAGCGCCAGCTCCGCATCGATCAGCTCGACGACCTGTGCTGGTATCCCAAGGCACATGCTTAGCGACCTCCTTGCGCTGCGGCGACGGCGGCCTGACCGTAGCTGATTCCACCGTCGTTCGGCGGTACGAGGCGGTGCGTGAGCACGCGAAAGCCGCTCGCCCTCAATCCACCGGCGATCGATTGCAACAGCCGCAGGTTCTGGAAGCTCCCGCCGGAGAGCACGACGGTGCGCGGCGTCGCCGCCGCCTCGCATGCGGTGATCGCGGCGGCGGCGAGCCCCTCGTGGAAGGCGGCCGCGATCTCGTGCCGCGGGCGCCCGGCGGCGAGGTCGTCATACGCGGCGCCGACGAGGTCGCTGCCATGGATCAGCTCGTCCGTCACGCGGCATGCGTAGGGCTCGGCCGCGGTGCTACCGGCGAGCTCCTCGAGAGCGATCGCCGCCTGCCCCTCATAGCTCACGTGCTCGAACCCGCAGACGAGCGCGGCGACCGCATCGAACAAACGCCCGACGCCGGAGGTGGGCGGCGCGCCGACACGCAGGCTCTGGCGTACAGCGGGCCAGCGCTCGAACGGCACCGGCCTGTCCGCGCGCTCGAGGTAGGCGCCGGCGATTCGCCACGGTTCGTGGATCGCTGCCTCACCGCCGGGCAGGGCGACCGGCTCCAGATGGGCGAGACGCTCGAATCCCGCGAGGTCGCAGCGCAGCAGCTCCCCGCCCCAAAGCGTGCCGTCGCTGCCGAGGCCCGTACCGTCGAAGACGAGCGCGAGCGCCGGCGCGGTCTCGCCGTGCTCGGCCAGGCAGGCCGCCGCGTGCGCGTGGTGGTGCTGCACGCGCACAAGCTCCGCGTCCTGTTCGAGTGCCCAGCGCGTCGAGGCGTAGTCGGGGTGCAGATCGCAGGCGATGATCTCGGGCGCCAGCGCGAGCGCCTCGAGCGTCAGCGCGACGTCGGCCGCGAACGCCTCGCGGGCAGCCGGCGCGTCGAGGTCCCCGAGGTGCGCTGATAGCCACGCGCGCTCCCCATGAGCCATGCAGAACGTCGCCTTCAGCTCCGCGCCCGCGGCAAGCAGCGGGCGGCGAGCCGGCACCGGCAGCGCGAGCCAATCCGGCGCGTGGCCGCGCGAGCGGCGGATCGGGAAGGCGGCGCGCACGACGGAGTCCTCGCAACGGCGATGGATCGGGCGGTCGTGATCGAGAAAGGCGTCGGCGAGTCCCCGCAGGCGCCGGCGCGCCTCGTCGTCATCGATGCAGATCGGCTCGTCGGTGAGGTTTCCGCTCGTCATCACGAGTGGCCCCCCGGCGTCGGCCACCAGCAGGTGATGAAGCGGCGTGTACGGCGTCATCACCCCAACCCAGCGGCTGTCCGGGGCGACGGACGCTGCCAGCGGCGAGTCTGCGCGCCGGCGAGCGATGACGATCGGTCGCGCCGGAGAATCGAGCAGCACGCGCTCTGCAGGGCTCAGGCGCACGAGCTGCGCGGGCTCCGTGGTCATGACCGCGAGCGGCTTGGCCTCGCGCTGCTTGCGCTCGCGCAGGCGCGCCACGGCCACTTCGTTGGTCGCATCACAGGCGAGGTGATAGCCGCCGAGGCCCTTTACGGCGAGGATGCCGCCGTCGCGCAAGATCGCCAGCGCCGCGTCGAGGCCCAGGCGCAGCCGCGGTCCGCAATCCGGGCAGCAGATCGTCTCCGCGTGGTGGCGACGGTCGTGCGGATCCTCGTACTCGGCGCGACAGCGTGTGCACAACGGGAACTCCGCCATCGTCGTGTGCGCCCGGTCGTAGGGCAGGCTCTTGACGATCGTGAAGCGCGGTCCGCAGTGGGTGCAGGAGATGAATGGGTGGCGGTAGCGGCGATTCGTGGCGTCGAACAGCTCGCGAACGCACTCCGCGCAGGTGGCGACGTCCGGCGGTAGCGGGGTCGCGCCGGGTGCCGCCGAGCCCGTGCTGCGCCGGATCTCGAAGCCCTGGCCACCGGTGACGGGCAGTAGCTCGACCTCGACCGTCGCGACGCGCGCGAGTGGCGGTGCCTCCGCGGCGATCGCGACGGCGAAGCGCTCGAGCGCAGCAGGCGGCCCCTCGACCTCGGTGATGACGACCCCGCCGTCGTTTCGCACGTGGCCGGCGAGCTCGTGGCGGTGCGCGAGGCCGTGGACGAACGGCCGGAACCCGACACCCTGAACCACCCCCGTCACTCGCACCCGGCGGCGCTCCAGGAGCGGCGCGGCAGGCATTAGTCGGGGACCTCGATGGCGGTCAACAGGATGTCCTGGGCGTGCGGGTCATCGATCTCGCTCTTCTCCTCGATCTCGACGCGCGCGCCCTCGGCGCGCGTGCCGCGCGAGGCCTCCTCGAAATGCTCGCGCAGGTGCCCGGGCGAAATGTGCGCGAGCGCCCCGAGCTGCAGATGGACGGCGCTGATTTGCGCCACTCCCTGCTCGTCGGCGATCCGCTCGAGCTTGTTCATGATGTCCCTGAGTAGCGTGGCTTCATGCATCGTCGGTCGGCCCTTCGGGCCCTCCCTCCTCCAGCTCCAGCTCCAGCACCTCTTGGTGGACGTACTCGACGAGGCTCTTGAGCGCTTCTGCGACGCGTGGTGAGAGCTCCTCGCCAGCGCTGAAGCTAATGCCTTCGATGCCGTAGACGATCAGCTTTCCAGGCAGGCGGCCCAGCGCGCGACCGAGCTCGATCGCCTGGCCGAGGCCGACGGCGTGCGTCGACGGAGCGCCCGCCACCGATGCCGGAAGCGGCTCGACGGTGGCGTCCAAGCGCTGAATCGTCCCCGGTTGGGCGCCCGAAGATACGGCGTCGATCACGACTGCGAACCCGGCGCCTTCCCAGACGTCGAGCAGGCCGACAGGTTCGCCTTCGAACTCGGCCGCCCGCAGACCTTGGCTGCGCAACATGCGGACCGCCTCGAGCCCCGCAGCGTCGTCGCTGCGGTATCGGTTGCCGACACCGATGACGAGAACGCTAGGAGCGGTCGACGGTGAGCTCGAGGAAGTGGGTTGCACAGGAGATGCAGGGGTCGTGGTTGCGGATCGCCTGCTCGCAGCGCAGCCGCAGCTGCTCGTCAGGCAGCTCAATACCATCGGTTACGACCGCGCGTAGGTCTTCCTCGATTGCGAGCTGGTTCTGCGAGGTCGGCGGAACGATCAGGGCGTCGAGGATCGTGCCCTCGTCATCGATCTCGTAGCGGTGATAGAGCAGGCCGCGTGGCGCCTCGCTGGCACCATGGCCGACGCCGCGGCGCGGCTGCACGTCTACGAAGGGAGCGTCGGGTTCCTCGTAACGCTCGGCAAGGTCGACCGCCTCGTCGAGCACCTCGAGCAGCTCGACCGAGCGCACGATGATGCTCTTGAACGGGTTGAAGGTCGGCGCGCGCAGGCCCGCGTCGCGCGCGGCCTCCTGCGCGACGGGCCGCAGCTGGTCGGCGGCGAGGTTGAAGCGCGCGAGCGGGCCGGTCAGGTAGCTCGCTCCATGAAGGCGCGCGTGCAGCGCGTTCGAGTGCTCGACGTGCTCTTCGACGACGTGCTCGCCGAAGTGGGCGACCGGGAAGCGCAGGCCACCGCCGGTGACGATCTCGCCGCGCTCGATCGGGTACTCGCCGGGGTGGCTGAGCACGAGCAGGTCGGTCTCGCGCTCGACGTCGGGGAAATCGAGCTTCGATGTCCAGCGGACCGTGTCGAGCGCGATCTCGCGCACCGCCAGGAGCTCGTCGCGCAAGCCGCGGACCTCTGCTCGCACCGGCGCCTTGTAGAAGCCGCCGACGCGTACGTTGATCGGATGGATCGCCCGACCGCCGACAATCTCAAGGATCCGGTTGCCGAGCTTCTTCATTCGCAAGCCCTGCTCGACGATCTCGCGGTGGTCGGCTGCCATCTCGACCGCGCCCGTGTAGCCGAGGAAGTCCGGGGCGTGCAGCATGTAGACGTGGAGCGCGTGACTCTCGATCCACTCCGCGCAGTAGAGCAGCCGGCGCAGGTCGCGAATCGGACCGTCGTCGATCTTGACGCCGCAGGCGTCCTCCATCGCACGGACCGCGCTGGTCTGGTATGCGACGGGGCAGATGCCGCAAATTCGCGCCGTGATGTCGGGCGCCTCCGTGAACGCGCGTCCGCGCAGCAGGGCCTCGAAGAAGCGCGGCGGCTCATAGATCCGCAGCTTGACGTCGACGATCTCGGTGCCGTCGATCTTCACGTACATCGCGCCCTCGCCCTCGACGCGCGCGAGGTAGTCGGTACGGATAGTGCGGAACTAGTGTGTCGCTCATGGCGGATCGCTCGTCTAGCGCGGAAGGGCTCTTTGGTCGCGTTGTAGGTCCTGTAGATACGGACCAGGTTCGTCGATCCTCGAGCCGCGCCTCCAGGCATTCAGCGACTCCGTATTGGGAGTCTCCATCGGCCCGAAGCAGCCGTAGCAGCCGCGGTCATAGCTCGGGCAGATCGCGCCGCACCCGGCGTGGGTCACGGGCCCGAGGCAAGGGGTTCCGTGGGCAACCATGACGCAGACCGTGCCGCGCCGCTTGCACTCGATGCAGACGCTGTGGGAGCGGACCCGCGGACGGCGCCGGTGCAGCAGCGCGCTGATGACCTCGAGTAGCTGGTGCTTGTCGATCGGGCAGCCCTGCAGCTCAAAGTCGACGGGCACGTGCTCGCTCATCGGCGGTCGAAGTGGCGAGCGTGTCGATGAACTCCGGGAGTCGCGTAGACGATCCGCGTGTACTCCTCGACGTCGGCGAAGTTGCGCAGCGCCTGGATGCCGCCGGTGTTGGCGCAGGCGCCGATCGTGATCAGTGTCTTCGAGCTGCCGCCCGGACTCGCGGGATGCGCTCGATGTCGTGCTCGTTGGTGATCGAGCCCTCGACGAGTGACAGGTCATAGGGGCCCTGGACCTTCGGGCCGAGGTCGCCTCGAGGAAGTAGGCGATGTCGATGGCTCCGGCGATCGCCGAGTAGTTCGTCCTCGCAGTCGAGCAGGCTCAGCTGACAGCCGTCGCACGAAGAGAACTTCCAGACGGCGAGCTTCAGCTTGGGGTCGCCCTCTCATCACAGCTCCCTGATTGCGAGCCAGCGGCTCGACGTCGGACTCAGCGGTAGCACCGGCGCCGTCACGGCAGACCAGCGTCGGGCCGAGCTGGCAGTGGCCGCAGTGCCCGATCACCGCACTGCATGTTGCGCTCCATCGAGACGATAGACCGGTCCGGCGCGCACCCCGCTGTCACGCAGCGCCGCAGTGACGAAGCGCATCATCACCTCCGGTCCACAGGACATCGCGTAGAGCGCCGCCCGGACGGAGCTCGCCGGGCGGATCAGGCGGCGTGACGACGCCGACGTGGCCGACCCACTCCGGCCCGGCGCTGTCCACGGTCACGAGCAACCTCGACGTCCCGCTTCGGCGCCAGGCGTCGTACTGGGTCGGTGAACAGCAGCTGGCTCGCGGGTCCCGGCCGCTGCAGAGCACGACGATGCGCCCGTAGCGCTCGCGGCGGGCGGGTAGCGACAGGATCACGGGACGCAGCGGCGGCGAGGCCGATCCCGCCCGCGACGATCAGGCACGTCGGCACCGTCGAGCGCATCGACCGGCCAGGCGCTGCCGAACGGCCCGCGCACGCTCAGCACGTCGCCGGGCTCCGCGCCGCAGATCGCCTGCGTCGCAAGTCCCAACGGCGCGGACCGTGTGCACCAGCAGCTCAGGCTGTGCCGGGTCTCCGCTGATTGAGATCGGAACCTCGCCGGCGCCGCGTGCGGCGAGCATTGTGAACTGCCCGGGAGCAAACGCGAGCGGCTTGCCGTCGAGCGCCCGCAGGTCGAGCGACCATACGTCGAAAGTGTCTCGGCGTTTGGCCACGACCTCGAACGGAGCCGGCACCATCGGGCCGGCAGCCGCCTCGTCAAGCAGGTTCGCTGGCGCGGCCATAAACGTCGATTAGTTGGAGGCGTGTGGCCTGGAGCCGGTCGATCAGGTTGGCCGCAAAGCGCTTCATCAGCGTGTAGCCGAGCTCGTGATCCTCCTCGCACTTGCCACGCAGACAGGTGCCGTCGAAGGAGACGAGGCTGCACTCCTCGAAGCGTGCGCCCGTCCATCGCCCAGCGGTGTGGCGCAAAGAGCCAGGACCAGCCGAGCACGTCCCCCTCGCCCAGGGTCTGGATCATCAACTGGCCACGGCCGGGCGCGTCGATCTCGAGCGCGACCATCCCGTGGCGGATCAGAAAGAAGCGCTCGGCGGCGTCGCCTTCGCGGAGTAGCAGTTCGCCCGCGGCCGCGTGCTCGTTGCGGGCGCAGCCGGCGATCAGCTTCAGGTGCTCGGACGACATCCCCTCAAAGGTCGGTGACTCGGTGATCAGTTCGTCAATGGTTCGCATCTCTGTGCCTCCTCTGCGGCGCGGAGGCGCCGCGGCCTCCTCCGTTATGTCGATCCCGACCGGGCACCAAGTGATGCAGCGCCCGCAGCCGACGCACCCCGAGCTGCCGAACTGGTCCCACCAGGTCGCGAGCTTGTGCGTCATCCACTGGCGGTAGCGGGACCGCGTCGAGTTGCGTACGGCGCCGCCGTGGATGTGGGAGTAGTCGATGGTGAAGCACGAGTCCCAGCGCTGGTTGCGCTCGACGTGCTCGCCCGTCAGGTCGGTCACGTCCTCGACCGTCGTGCAGAAGCAGGTCGGGCAGACCATCGTGCAGTTGCCGCAGCTGAGGCAGCGATCTGCGACTTCGTCCCAGCGTGGGTGCTGGTAGTTGCGGTAGAGCAGCTCCTTGATCTCGCTCGTGTCGAGCTCGCGGCCCATGCTCGCGGCGGTCTGCTCGTGCACGGCTGCGGCGGCTGCGGCTTCCTCATCGTAGGCGCGCGTGTGCGGGACCTCGTCGAGCACAGCGGAGCCGCGCGGCGAGCCGACTTCGACGACGAAGTAATGGCGGTCCCGCTCGATTACCTCGGTGAGCGCGAGGTCGAAACCCTGCTTGGCGACCGGCCCCGTGTTCATCGACACGCAGAAGCAAGTGCCGCCGGCTTGGGCACACTGGACGGCGACGATGAACGCACCATCGACGCGTGCGCGGTCGGCTGGGTCGGGGTGGGCGCCGCCCAGAAGGACGTGCTCAAGGATGCCGATCGCGGACAGCTCGCATGAGCGCGCGCCGATCAGCGCGTAGCGCTTGGCCGGCGGTGGCGGAGTCTCGAGCTCCGTCAGCTCGCCGGTGGGAGTTAGCTTTGCGCGCCAGACTGGGACATGTGCCGGTAGCTGGAACTGCTTCCAGGACTGCGGGCCGACCGCATAGCCGAACAGAGCCTGATCCTCGCGGGGAACAAGGCGGTAGCGGCCGGCGTCCTGCTCGTCGCGCAGTCCGACCGGAAGGTCGGCTGTCGATGCGATCTCGTCATAGACGATCGCGCTCTCTCGCACCGTCGGCCCGATCACCGTGTAGCCGCGTGCCACGAGCACCTCGAGCAGCTGATCGACAGCGGGGCGCTCGATCACGTGGAGCGGTGCCAATACGCTCACTCTAGA
This sequence comes from uncultured Solirubrobacterales bacterium, assembly GCA_963703775.1. Lineage (GTDB taxonomy): Bacteria > Actinomycetota > Thermoleophilia > Solirubrobacterales > Solirubrobacteraceae > Palsa-513. Next base: position 113,706 of record CAVPFP010000023.1, read on the forward strand.
CCTAGGCCGCGGCGAGCGCGGTCGCGGCGAACAGCAGCGTGATGTGAAAGTTCTTCCAGGCCTGCTCGGCCGCGACGATCGCGCGGTAGTGGCGGTCGGCCACCCCCCCAACACGCACGCTGCGGCTCGGGTCGAGCGGGTGGCGGCCGAAGATGTCGGCACGCATGAGCGTCATCTCCGGAGCGGCTATGACGTGAACCTCGTCGCCGGTCGGTTGGTTGCGCTCGAGTGCGGCCTCTACCGCCGACTTCAGGTAATCGAGCTCGTAGGCTACGGCGACGGTCTCCGCGCCCTTGATCGGTACCCCCGGTACCCGGCGGCGCACCTCGAGGATGTGGCCGGCGTCGTGCTCGAGCGCATCACGGAAGAACTCGGAGGCATGGAAGTTGGACCAGGCTCGCTCCGTGGCAATTGTGGCCCGGGGCCCGTCATCCCCGATGCCGATCACGCACACCCTCTTGCCGGGCTTGTACGGATGTGAGCCGCAAGTGGTGGCGATTGTCAGCTCGCGATCGTCGAAGCGGATCAGCCGCGTGTCGGTCTCGTCGGGCTCGTTCTCTGCGAGCAGGCGTTCGACCATCGGCTTGGTGTATTGAAGGTTGTAAGCAACGGCCGACAAACGGACGGCGGGGCCCGGGACGAAGTAGCTGATTGTCGCCGTGTGGAAGATCGCGGGTCGCGTGCTCACGTACTACACGCTCGCAGCGTGATGGCCCGCCTGACATCCCGGTCCGGCCCAGTAGCTGGTCAGTGTTTTCCCGCAGAGAGCGGCGCCGGGGATTCGAGCACTCCGCAGGCAAGACCTGCCGCGACGTCGCGTCGAGCAGATCGTCACCACGTACGACCTCGCCGACCTCCTGATCGGCGTCGTCCACGACGACCGCCGGGTTGTAGGCGAGCGCGACCGCTACAGTCGCGTGGATCACGTGGCGCGCCTCGACCCCGAATCGCTCGCAACCCACACCGATCGCTTGTACCGCGCCGCCTGGGCGTTGTGCGGCTCGCCTCACGATGCCGAGGATCTCGTGCAGGAGACGTTCGCGCGCGTGCTCGCGCGCCCGCGGATCCTGGCCGGGGAGAACGAGCTCGCCTACCTGATGCATGCCCTGCGCAACACGTTCCTCAGCGATCGTCGCAAGGCCGCGCGACGGCCCTCGATCGTGGCCACGGCGATCGAGGATCTCCCGCTCGACGCGAGCGACCCGCGCACCGCGCCCGAAGCGGCATTCGCGGCGAGCGAGGTACTAGCCGCGGTCGCGCAGCTCGAGGAGAACTTCCGCCTGGCGCTGATCGCTGTGGACATCGTCGGTCTCTCCTACGCTGAGGCCGCGAGCGCCCTCGGCACGCGAGAGGCGACAATTACGACGCGTCTGTACCGCGCCCGGCAGCGGCTCGCGCGCCAGCTCGCGCCTACCGACCGGGAAGGAACGACCCCTACCGTGCGTCTTAGAGACGAATGATCTTGCGCGCTAACAAGAAGGCTGCGGAACGGGCTGCGATCACGCGGCTTGCGGATGGCAGCGCGACCGAGGCCGAGCGGACACGACTCGAAGCCTCCACGGCGCGCTCGCCGGAGCTCGCCGCGGAGCTTGCCGAGCAGCGGCGTGTGGTCGCGATGCTCGCCTCGCTCGACCTTGGCGCGCCGGCGAGCCTTCACCAGCGCGTCGTCGCGCTTGAGCCGCGGCCGGCGCGCCGGCGCCCGCGGCCGACCAGCCGTATCGCGATCGTGACCGTCGTTCTGATTGCGCTCCTCGTATTCGCGATCGCGCGACCGGTTGGGCACGCGGACGTGCGCAGCGTCGTCGCGCTCGCGCTGGCGACCGGTGACGACGTTCCTCCGGGAGTGAGCTCACGCGACCACGCGGTGCTCGGTGTCGCGATCGACCGGGTCGCGTTCCCCAACTGGTCCACTCTCGGCTGGCGGACCAGCGGCTCGCGGATCGACACGCTCGGCGGCCAGGACGTCGAGACGGTCTATTACACCGCCGAAGGCTATGAGCGTGTTGGCTACGCGATCGTCGGCGGCACCGCGCTGCGAATCGCCGGCGCGCGTCGTGTGGCGATGCGTGCCGGCGTCAGCTACTGGACGATCCCCAACAGCGGGGCGAGCGTGGTCACATGGCGCCGCGACGGCCACACTTGCGTGCTCGCTTCGCGCCACGCGCCCGTCAGCGCCCTGATCGCGCTCGCTTCGGTGAGCGCTTAGGGCTGGCGCGGACGGGCACAGCTCGCGCGCTCGTGGTCCGCGCGGGTCGGGCCGCGACGACGCTCGCGCGGTGCTCTGGCGCCGACACTGCTCCCGGCGCGCGCGACGCGGTACAACACGCGCGCGATGAGCAGCCGAGCAGGCCGTCCCAGCACGGCTCAGCAGGTCGGGTCCACGACGGCTACGCCGACGCCGCTGGCGTGCATCGACGGCGTGCTCAGCCCCGTTGCGCAGGCGCAAATCCCCGTCGCCGACGAGGGTCTCGTGCGCGGCGACGGAGTGTTCGAGGTCATTCGACTCTACGACGGGGTGCCCTTCGCGCTCGAACGCCATCTGGCCCGACTCGCGAGCTCGGCAGCGGGTTTGCGGCTTGCGCTCGACATTGACGCCGTACGCGCGGACATCGAGCGGCTCCTCGCCGAGCCCAACCCGGACAGCAGTGGACTGCTGCGAGTGATCGCGACGCGCGGCGGGCGGCGGATCGCGATGCTCGAGGCGCTGCCGGTGCTCGGAGAGAGCGTCGCGCTCGCGAGCGTCACCTACTCACCGACCCGCCTGCTCGACGGGGTCAAGTCGCTCTCCTATGCGGCGAACATGCTCGCCTCGCGCCTCGCACGCGAGCGTGGCTTCGACGAGGCGTTGCTCGTGAGCCCGCACGGACGCGTTCTCGAATGCCCGACCGCGTCGTTCTTTGTGGTGGTGGCGGGCGGGATCGTCACCCCGCCGCTGTCGGAGCACATCCTCGATTCGATCACACGTGGGCTGGTGCTCGAGCTCGCCGATGTCGATGAACGGCCGATCACGGCCGGCGAGCTGGCGTCGATCGACGAGGCGTTCATCGCTTCGTCGGTCGCTGAGGTCATGTCGGTGCGGCGGATCGACGAACGCGAGCTCCCCGCACCGGGTCCGCTCACGCGCGACCTTGCGTCGGCGCTGCGCGCGCGGATCGCAACGGTCACGGCGGCCTGATGCGCGTCGCGACCGTGCTCGGCAACCGCCCGCAGTTCGTCAAGGCCTCGGCCGTCTCGCGCGAGCTGCGAGCCCGCCACGAGGAGATCCTGATTCATACGGGACAGCACCATGACGCCGATCTGTCCGCGGTCTTCTTCGATGAGCTCGAGCTCCCGCCGCCTGAGCACGAGCTGCGCGTTGGCGGTGCCGGCAACTCCTCGCAGCTCGCGCGGATGCTGCGAAAGCTCGCGCCGCTGCTGGCGAAGCTCGAGCCCGACGCGGTTCTCGTCTATGGCGACACGAACTCGACGCTCGCCGGCGCGCTCGCTGCCGCTGATCTCGGCATCCCCCTGGTCCACGTCGAAGCTGGAATGCGCTCTTTCGATCGCACCATGCCCGAGGAGCGAAACCGAGTGCTCACCGACCAGCTCGCAAGCCTCCTGCTCTGCTCGAGCGAGCGCGCTGCAGCGCAGTTGCACAAGGAGCAGGCTCCGGGCGAGGTGGTCGTGGTGGGCGACGTGATGGTGGATGTGGCGCGGGTCACACGCGAGCGTGTGGCGGCGTCGGGCGAGAGTGTGCTCCGCCGGTTCGGTCTGCTATCGGGCGAGTACCTGCTCGCGACGGCACACCGCGCCGGCAACGTCGACGACCGCGAGCATCTCAGCGCGTTCGTCGCGCTGCTCGAGAGCCTCGACCGCCCGGTGCTGCTGCCGCTGCATCCGCGGACTCGCGCGCGGCTGCGCCAGCACGGGTTGTTCGCGCGCGCGAAGCGCGCGGCGTTCCTTGCGACCCGCTCGGATATATCGAGTTCGCGACGCTCCTGCACCATGCGCGGGCGGTTCTGACGGATTCGGGCGGCGTCCAAAAGGAGGCCTACCTCGCGCGCATCCCCTGCGTCACGCTGCGGCGCGAGACCGAGTGGACGGAGACCGTCGCCACCGGCTGGAACACGCTCGTCGGTCTCGACGTCGCCGCGGCGCGCGCGGCGCTGGCCACGCCGGCGCCAGCGGCGCACCCGCACCTTTACGGTGACGGCCGTGCCGCTGAGCGCGTCGTCGCGGCGATCGCGCGGCACTGAGGCCGTCGCCGATGCCGTGCCGGTCTCGCATGAGGTCGAGCCGGGCCGGCCGACCGCCGCAACCTCGGCCGCGCGCCAAGCTAATCCAACCGGCGCTCCATGCACACGCTCGAAGCCGACGTCACATACGCGCCGAAAGCCGGTATCCGGACGTATCCCGCGGACTCGTAGAGCCCGATCGCGGCCGGCTGGCGCACGCCGGTCTCGAGCACGACGCTCGACGCCCCGAGCTCGTGCGCGGTGGCTTCGAGCGCTGCGAGCACGGCGCGCGAGATACCGCGGCCGCGGCGCTCCGGCACCACGAACATACGCTTGAGCTCGGCCCGTCCGTCCTCGAGGTGGCGGATCGCGCCGCAGCCTACGGGCAGGCCCCCTTCCCAGGCGACGACGAAGCGTCCCTGTCCCGGCGCGACCTCGTCCTCCGCCAAGTCGTGGAAGCACTCCTCTGGCGGGTAGCGCGCGAGCAGCTCGGCGTTCAACGCTGCGATCAGCTCCTGCGCGACGCGCGAGGAGAGCGGCTCATCGCGGACCTCCACCGGCGCAAGGGGTGCGCGGGTCCGGCTCATTCGGCGGCTAGCGCCGCCCTGCCGAGCAGCGACTCGGCTCCCGTGCCTGTCCAGATCGTCTGCTCGCGGCCGGGGCCGACGCTGATCATCGCGATCGGCGCGCCGACGAAGTCGGCAACGAACGCGAGGAAGTCCCGCGCGGGTCCGGGGAGGTCCTCCTCGTTGCGGCAGTCGCTGATGTCCTCGCTCCAGGCCTCGAGCTCGGTCAGCTCGCCGCGCGCGTGATGAAGCACCGACTGGTGGTAGGGGTACTCATCGAACGCGGCGTCATCCTCGCCGCTGTAGCTCGTGCAGACGAAGACCTTGTCGAGGCCGGACAGGACATCGAGCTTGGTGATCGCGAGCGCGGAAAGCGTGTTCAGGCGCGCGGCGTAGCGCAGCGCGACCAGATCGAGCCAGCCAGTCCGTCGCGGACGCCCCGTCGTCGTTCCGTACTCGTTGCCGCGCTCGCGGATCCGCTCACCCATCTCGCCCGCCAGCTCGGTCGGGAACGGACCCGACCCGACGCGCGTCGTGTAGGCCTTGCAGACCCCCCAGATCTCGTCGATGTCACGCGGGCCGACGCCGGCGCCGACGCACGCCGCCCCGGCGACCGGGTTGGACGAGGTTACGAACGGATAGGTGCCGTGGTCGATGTCGAGCATCGTCCCCTGGGCGCCTTCGAACAGGACGAGGTCGCCCTGCTCGAGCGCGTCCCAGACCAGGCGCGTCGTGTCGGCGACGTACTCCTGCAGCTGGCGGCCGTAGGTCAGGTACTCCTCGTTCATCGTGTGCAGGTCCAGCTCGGGGATCGCGCTCGTAAGGGCGCAGCGCGAGCTTGTGCGGCTCTAGCGCGGTGGCGATCTTCTTCTTGAGAATCTTCTCGTCGAGCAGGTCCTGGACCCGGATTCCCAGCCGCGAGGCCTTGTCCGCGTACGCGGGGCCGATGCCGCGCTTCGTCGTGCCGATCTGCAGCTTGCCGAGCCGCGCCTCGCCGGCCGTGTCCAGGAGGCGGTGGTAGGGCATGATCACGTGCGCGTTGGCCGAGATCTTCAGGCCGCGCGTGTCGATCCGCCGACTGCGCAGCTCGTGGATCTCGCCGATCAGCACCTTCGGGTCGATCACGACGCCGTTGCCGACGATGCAGCGCTTACCGGGGTAGAGGATCCCCGACGGAACCAGATGGAACTTCCACTCGGTGCCGTCGCGGACGATCGTATGCCCGGCGTTGTTGCCTCCCTGAAAGCGCACGACGGCGTCGGCCTGCTGCGCGAGCAGGTCGGTGATCTTCCCCTTGCCTTCGTCGCCCCATTGGGCGCCCACGATGACGATCCCTGGCACAACCAGGAGTCTAGGCTGCGGGGCCCCCCTGGCGCTCGCGCGAGGCCCGCTAGACGGCAGTCGCGCTCGCGGACGGCCCGCGCAGCTGCGCGTAGTCCACCCGTCGCGCGTCGGCGCCGTAGAACGGCAACAGCTCGCACGCGCCCTCGAGGCGGGAGACGATGCGTTCACCCAGCTGCTCTCCGAGCTCGAGTGGATCGAGGTTCGAGGTGACGATGACCGAGCGCTCGTCCTGGTAGCGCGCGTTGAGGATCGTGTACAGCTGCTCGAGCACCCAGTCGGTTCGGTGTTCCGCGCCGAGGTCGTCGATGTGCAGCAGGTCCGCGTTGGCGAGCCGATCGAGGAACTCGATCACGCCGCCGTTATCGATCGACTCGCGGATCACGTTCAGCAGTCGCGGACACGAGTAGATCGCGACCGAACGGCCCGCGTCGATCGCGGCGCGTGAGACGATCATCGCGAGGGCCGTCTTGCCGGTGCCGTATCCGCCGGTCAACCAGAGGCCGCGGCCCTTGTCGAGGTTCTCCTCGATCTCGCGCACGAACGAGCGAACGGCGCGCACCTGGGTCGGGAAGCGACGGTCCATGTCGATTACATCCGAATGTTCGAACGAGATCGCGCGATAGCGCCGCGGGATCCTGGCCTCGAGTGCCCGCACGTGCGCGGCGGCGATCCGCGAACGCCGGCAGCGGCAGTCCCGCGCGATCGCGGACTCCTCGTCGACCACGAAACCCGACCCGTCGCAGAGCCCGAACTCGCAGCGCGGGCCGCGGCTGCCGACTAGCCTGTCCATGTCTTCGAGGATAGGGCGCTGGGCGGCGGGGTCGTTCGGCGAAGACGCCAGTTTGCGCCAACGAGTCGTATCGTCAAGGCGTGGCAGAGCTGCGCTATCCGGACCAGCCGCTCGCCGATGATGTCGTGCTGCTGCGACCGTGGGCGGAGCTCGAGGTGCCTGCGGCTTTGTTGGCGCGCGGCGAAGCCGTGGATCAATTCGACTGGCCGGACGAGGCGAGCATCACGGCGCGTGCGGCACGCCGTTTCTTCCTCGAACAGGAGGAGGCGCGCAGGCGCGGGGAGGAGCTCCACTTCGCCTTCGTCGAACCCGCAAGCCCGGCGCGGGTGATCGGCGGCGGGTCGCTCTACGCGATCCAACGCGGCCACGGACGTGCGTCGGTCGGCTATTGGGTCCTGCCCGAGGCGCGCGGGCACGGAATTGCCACTCACGCCCTGCGCCTGCTGGCGCGCCACGCGTTCGCGAAGCTCACGATCGCGCGCCTCGAGTTGACCTGCGGCCCCGAGAACGAGGCCTCGCAGCGCGTCGCCGCGCACTGCGGCTTCACCCGCGAAGGAGTGCTGCGCGCCCACATCCCCTACCGCGGCGGCCGCCGCGACACCGTGATGTTCAGCCTGCTCGCCGGCGAGCAGGCCACGCCGTAAAGCGCGCTCGCCGTCGTTCCGGCGCCGCGGCCACCCACCAGTCTGCTCCTCGGTCCCACGTGATCGATCCGCTCCGCGGATCAATCACGTGAGTAAGACATGAAGCGCGGGTACTCGGGCAGGAACGTCAGCGTCACGGTGCCGAGCGCGCCGTTGCGGTGCTTTGAGATCAACAGGTCCGCCTCGCCTGGCCGCTCGGAGTCCTGGTTGTAGTAGTCGTCGCGGTAGATGAAGATCACGAGATCGGCATCCTGTTCGACGGCGCCAGACTCCCGTAGATCCGATAGCAGCGGCCGCTTGTCGGTGCGCGCCTCGACGCCGCGATTGAGCTGGGAGAGGGCGATCACCGGGACCCGCAGCTCGCCCGCGAGGAGCTTGAGGCCCCGCGACATCTGGCCGATCACCTCGGCGCGATTCTCGCTGCGCGTCTCGGCGCGCAGCAGCTGGAGGTAGTCGACGATCACGAGCCCAAGGCCATCGGGGTGCTGCGCGTGCAGCCGGCGCGTCTTCGCGCGGATCTCGAGCAGGCCGATGTCCGAGGAGTCATCGACCCACAGCGGCGCCGAGGCCAGGCGCGAGCTCGCCTTGACGATCTTCGGCCAACGCTCCTCGCTGACGCGGCCCTTGCGCAGCTCGTCTCCTTTCACCCCCGCCTGCGAAGCGATGAAGCGCTGCGCGAGCTCGGGCTCGGACATCTCGAGGCTGAAGAGCGCCACCGGCTTGCCGAAGTTGATCGCCGCGTTCTCGGCGATGCAGGTGACGAGCGAGGACTTGCCCATCGACGGGCGCGCGGCGATGACGACCAGGTTGCCGGGCTGGAAGCCCCCCGTGATCCCGTCAAGGTCCGCGAAGCCGGAGGGCGTACCCGGTCAGCGAGGTGCCGGCGCGCGAGAGATCGTGGAGCTTGTCGAGCTCTTGGTGGAGGACCGAGGAGATCGAGCGGAAGTCCTGCTGGCTCTCGTCGTGGGCGACCTCGAGCACGAGCCGCTCGGCCCGCTCGCAGACCTCGCGCGCGGGCGCGCGCCGGTCGAGCACGCTCGACTGGATCTCGTAGGTGGCGCCGAGCAGGCGACGTAGCAGCGCCGTCTCCTTGACGATCTGGGCGTAGTGGCGGAGGTTCGCGACGTTCGGCACCGCGCCCGATAGGGCCTCGACCGCCTCGGCCCCGCCGGCGCGCTCGAGCGTCCCGGCGGAGCGCAGCGCGTCGATCACCGTCAACACGTCGATCGGCTCGGAACGCTCGTACAGGCCGAGCATCGCCCCGTAGATCAGCTCGTTGCGCAGGTTGTAGAAGTCCTCGCCGCGCAGCCCCTCCTCGATCACGAGCGAGTACATCGTGCGTTCCGACAAAAGGATCGCGCCGAGCACCGACTCCTCGGCCTCGATGTTGTGCGGGGGGGCGAGCGCCTGCGCGACCTTGAGCTGCGGCTTCTCGACTGCGCGGGCGGGCGTGCTCACAACTGAGCTCACGGTACGGTCCCAGCCTCCCGGCGCGCAGCGCGAATACCGCACCGCCGCCCAAATAATCTCGCCCGACCTCCTTCACGAACACCTGTTCGAGACTAGGCCCTGGCGCGGACGCGACCCCTCAGCCCGGGAGATCCGAGCGGCGCTCGACGTCGCCCTTGAGGCGGCGGAGGCGCTCATCCCACAGCGCCTGCGCAGTGCGCATCCACGCTGCTGCAGGACCGAGTGCGCCACTGCGCAGCCGGAAGGTGACCTCGCGTCCGGGGCCTGGGGCCCGCTCGAGCAGGCCTGCGTGATCGAGCGTGCTGAGATGCTTCGCGACCGCCTGGCGGGTCATCGGAAGCGTCGGCGCTCAGCGCCGGCACGCTGACCTCCCCCTCGCGCAGCAGGGTCTCGAGCACGTGACGCCGCGTGGGGTCCGCGAGCGCGGCGAAGATCGCGCCGAGGCGCTCTTCGCTCACGCGGCGACGGCTGCGAAGCGGGCTGCGAGCGCCGGTAGCGGGAACGATGGGACGCTCTCGGTCACGACGACGCGGGAGCCGCCCGCAAACGGCTCGATCACGATCTCCACGCGCGTTGGCGCATGCTCGCCATCCGACCAGTGCCAGACGAGGCGTTCGGGCTCCTGTGCCTCCTCGATCCAGACCTCGCGCTCGGGCTCCTCCAGCCAGCCCGCACGCCGGTCCTCATCGACCAGAGCCTCCCAGACCTCTTCGGGCTCGGCCTCGATCTCGATCTCGCGTGATACCGCCGCCATGCGCACCTCCAATTGACAACCAGTTGGTTGCTAATGTGTCACTGACAACCCAATGGTTGTCAACTCGAGGAGGATAGCAATGACCCTGGTGCCGATGGTCGTCGAGCAGAGCCCGCGCGGCGAGCGCTCATTCGACATATACAGCCGCCTGCTGAACGAGCGGATCGTATTCCTGGGAACGCCGGTCGATGACGATGTCGCAAACCTGATCGTCGCGCAACTGCTCCACCTCGAGAGCGAAGACCCCGATAAGGACATTTCGCTCTACATCAACTCGCCGGGCGGCGTGGTGTACGCGGGGCTCGCCGTCTACGACACGATGCAGTTCATCAAGCCGGACGTGCAGACAATCTGCTTTGGCGTCGCGATGAGTATGGGCTCGCTGCTTCTGGCCGGCGGTGCGCCCGGCAAGCGGATGGCGCTGCCGAGCAGCCGGATCCTGATCCATCAGCCGAGCGGCGGCTACCAGGGACAGGCTTCCGACATCGAGATCCATGCGCGCGAGACGCTCGAGCTACGCTCCTACGTCGACGCGATCTACGCTCGTCACACCGGCCGGAGTGCGGAGGAGGTCCACGACGACATGGACCGCGACCGCTACTTCACCGCCGAGCAGGCGCGTGACTACGGCCTTATCGACGCCGTCATCTCGGCCCACGAGCTGCACCGCCAAGCGGCCGGCTTCTCAAGCGAGCGGTAGCCGGACATTCGTCCCACGCGAGGCGCCCGCCCCCCCGCAGCCGCGCGCAGCGCGGCGAGGAGTGCCGGTGCCCGTTCCTACGCTGCGCTGACGATCGTCTTGATCGTGGCGTGCACGTCGGGCACGATCTCGACGACGACCATGTAGGTGCCGACGTTGCGGATCGGCTCGTCGAGCTGGACGCCACGGCGGTCGAGCTTGAGGCCCCGGACTCGGCGACCGCGTCGACGATGTCCTGGGGCGTAACCGACCCGAACAGGCGCCCGTCGTCACCGGCCTGCTGAGCGATCGTCAATACCGTGCGCGAAAGCAGGACTGCGGTCTCCTGGGCCTGCTCGACGGCCTGCTCGGCAGCGCGCTGGCCGCCGCGACGCGCTGGCTTGCGGCGGCGATCGCACCGGGGGTCGCGGGCTGGGCGAGCTTGCGGGGCTCGAGATAGTTGCGGAGGTAGCCCTTCGAGACCTCGACCACCGCGCCGCGCTCGCCGAGGGCCTCGACGTCCGTTAGCAGGATCGCCTGCGGCATTGGCCTAGCGTTCGCGCTCGCGGCGGCCGCTCGGGCCCTCGCTTGCGCCCTCGTTCACGTACGGCAGCAGCGCGAGCTCTCGCGCGCGCTTGACGGCGCGCGCGATCTGGCTCTGATGGCGGCGGCAGGCGCCGGTGATCCGGCGCGAGCGGATCTTGCCCTTCTCGGAGATGAACTTGCGCAGCATTGCGACGTCCTTGTAGTCGACCTGCTCGACCTTGTCGCGGCAATGCTGGCAGGGCTTGCGCCGCCCGCCCGTGACGCCGCCGCGCTTGTCACGGCGGCGGGCCGGCTTCTCCTTGGCTGCTCCTCGCTGCTTTGCCATCGCGTCTCGTTGCTGCTCCTAGAAGGGGATGTCGTCGTCGCCCACGCCAACAGCGCTCGCCGCCGGCTGGAAGTCGCGATCGTCGATCGGCACGTCGCTGACCGGCGATCCGCCGGCTGCCGTCGCCGTGAAGCCCCCGTTCTGGGAGTCGTCGCGGCTGCCGAGAAACTGGACGGAGTCCGCGATGATATCGACTGCCTGGCGCTTCTGCCCGTCCTGGGTCTCCCACTCGCGCCACTCGAGCCGGCCCTGGACCGCGACCGGACGACCCTTGGAGAGGAAGCGGGCGGCGTTCTCGCCCTGCGCTCCCCAAACCTTGACGTCGAAGTAGTTCGGCTTGTCCTCCCACTCGCCGGTCGAACCGTTCTTGCGGCGGGTGTTCACGGCGACCCGCAGATCACAGACCGACGCGCCGCTCGGCAGCGCGCGCAGTTCGGGGTCGCGGGTGAGGTTGCCTGTGATGGCGACTACGTTGATGTTGCTGGCGGCCATTCGCTCGCTCCTTGAAGTCGTTCGTCTGTCCCTGACTGAACTGTAGAGAGCCGATCGGTGGTGGCAGAGCGGTCGAGGCCGCTCTTTCCGCGGATCGCTCAGGATGCGGCGGCGATCGGCTCGCTCTCCGTGGGCGATGCGGCCGCAGCGTGGTGCGCGCCTCGCGGCCCGTGGTCCGGCGGTGCCGGCGTCCCCGGGGCAAGCTTGATGACGCGGTGGCGGATCACTCCGTCGGCGATCCGCAGGTTGCGCTCGAGTGCCTCCACGACCGCTCCCGGGGCGTGGAACTGCAGCAGGTGGTATTGGGCCTGCTCCTTGTGATCGATCGGGTAGGCGAGCGCCCGCTCGCCCCACGACTGATCGTGAACGAGCTCGCCGCCGGCCTGGATCTGAGCGCGCGCATCGGCGAGAACCTTTGCGCGCTCCTCGTCGGTCGCGGACAGGTCGAGCAGCAGCACGAGGTCATAGGTGGTCGGCGCGGCCATCGGGCAGAGGGAACGGGCATCGTAGCAACGCCGGCATAAGCGGCTGAGGAGCTACGCCGCGTTCGCCGCGGCCTTAGCGTCGATATCCGCGAGCTGCTCGTCGATCCAGTCGCCCGGGTCGCGCGCCGTGACGATCGCCTGCAGCCCGGCGAGTCGGCGCGCGCGCTCCGCGCGGTCCATCGTCAAAGCGGCGTGGATCGAATCGGCGAGCTCCTGGATGTCGAACGGATTGACCGAGAGCGCGAACTCCCCAGCTCGTCATGAGCGCCGGTGTTCTCCGAGAGGATCGAGACGCCCGCATTCTCGTTCAGAAGCGGGCCCTCCTTCGCCACCAGATTCATGCCGTCGAACATCGCGTTGACGAGCAGCACGTCGTAGTGCTTGTACGAGGCGAGCGCCTCGTCGAGGTCGTCTCGGAGCTTGAGCTGGATCGGCATCCAGTCGGGCGTGCCGTGACGGTGGTTGACGACCGCCACGAGCGCCTCGATGCGCTCCAGGTACTCGGCGTACTCGGGGACGTCGGTCCGTGACGGCATCAGCTGCGCGACGAACGTGACCCGCTCGGCGAACTCGGGATGCTGCTCGAGAAACATGTCGTAGGCGGTGAAGCCGCGCAGCACGTTCTTGGAGAGGTCCGCACGGTCGACGCGCAGGATCATGAAGTCGCGGCGGCGGCGCCGCAGCTCCGCCTCGAACAGCGCCACGCGCGGGCCCTCGGCGCTGGCGAGCGTTGCGGCGTGGTCGATCGGCAGCGGGTAGGCGCGCACCCACACCTCGCGTCCATTCCAGCTGACGACGCTGCGGTCCCAGTCGACGTCGGCGTCGACGAGCTCCTCGCAGCACAGCAGGAAGTTGACCCGGTACGCGTTCGTGTGGAACCCGATGATGTCGTTGGCCAGCAGCCCTGCGTAGAGCTCCTGGCGGATCCGCGTGGGCAGCACGCGCCAGGCGTCCGGCTGGGTCCACGGGATGTGGATGAAGTGGTGTAGGAAGACGTCCGGGCGCGCTCGGCGCAACAGCTCGGGCAGCGTGTACAGGTGGTAGTCGTGGACCATCACGATCGGCTGGCTGACGTCCGCCACCTCTTCGACGACGGCCCGTGCGAGGTCCTCGTTGACGACGTTGTAGCCGAACTCGAAGGCTTCGATCTCGTTGCGCCGGATGTCCGGCGCGTTCGAGAGATCCCACAGGTAGTGCTGAATGAACCACAGCATCGGGTTCGCGAAGATGTTGTAGAAGCGGTCGTAGGCCTCAGGATCGGATTCGACGAGGCGCACGAGGTAGCTGCCGCCCCGCGGCGAGCGGACCTCGAGCGGGCGGTTGTCGTTGCGTTCCGCTGCCGCGGCATCGTGCTCGGTCATCGCCGAGGCAACCCAGATCACCTCGCGGTGCGAGGCGAGACCGGTGAGTGCGGTGACGAGCCCGCCGCCGCCGCGGGTCGCCGAGCCGTCGGCCTCGAACGTCACGGGCCCGCGGTTCGAGACGAGCACCAGTCGCCGCTGTTCGCTCACGAGGGCCACAGCGTACGACCCGGACGGCACGGGAGCGATCACGGCCGTCTTATACCCGTATCTCGGGCTGACCGCTCAAGCTGACCGCCGACCCCGCGACGCGGTCACTCGGCGGCCGCGCCGTCGGCGCGCCGACCAAGGTCAGCGTGAACACCGTGCCCGCCTCGCTCGAGCTCGACCTCGAGCGAGCCGCTCAGGCGCTCCGCGAGCTCGCGCGCGATCGCGAGGCCGAGGCCGGCGCCGCGCGTGCCCTCGGCGGTGTAGAACGGCTCGAAGATCCGCCCGACGACGTCGCTCGGGATTCCGGGGCCGCCGTCGGCGACGTTGAGCTTCACGCCGCCGGCGCCATTCGCGACGCCGACGGTCAGCGGCGTGCCGGGTGGCGTGTGCGTGATCGCGTTGTCGATCAGGATCCGCAGCAGCTGCGCGACTCGCTCGGGATCGACCGTTGCCCGCAGCGGCAGCTCGGGCAGCTCGAGGTCGAGCTTCGAGTCGTGCAGGCGAGCGCCGGCATGAACTCGCCGGCGACGACGCGCGAGAGGACGCCGATGTCGGTCGGCGTCGGGTCGAGCTGCACCGATCCGGACTCGAGGCGCGACAGATCGAGCAGGCCCGTTGCGAGCCGGCCGAGCCGCTCCACCTGCTCGCGGACCTGGCCGACGAAGGCGCGCCGCGTCTCCTCGTCGAGCTCCTCGTCCTGGATCAACTCAAGGAAGCCGCCAAGCGAGAAGATCGGCGTGCGCAGCTCGTGCGAGGCCGTCGCGATGAAGCGCCGCCGCGCCTCCTCGAGCTGTCGCAGCTGGCGCTGCATGTGTGTCGAGCGCCGCCGCGAGCTGCCCGAGCTCGTCGCGCGAGTCGACCTCGAACTGCGCCGTGAGGTCGCCTTGCGCGACATGCTGGGCCGCTCGCTCGAGGCGCAGCACGCGCACCGTCAGCGCCCGCGCGACGAGGACCCCGAGCAGCAGCACGGCGGCAGCGCGATCGCTGCGGCGACGAGGATCCGCGAGCGGATCAGCGTGACATCGGCCGCACGTCCTTGAAGTTCACGCTGTAGACGAGCACCGAGGTCGTGTTCTTGATCGGCTGCGCGACGACGCCTAGGATCGAGCTTGCGGGGTCCGAATAGGGCTTCCCGAAGCGTGAAGGCGTTCTGCGCCGCGTCGTGCACGGCTTGCGGCGCCGCCTGCGTCGTGTCGCCGTTCGGGCTGAACGAAATCCCCTGCTGCCCCGGGCCGGGCCCGCCGTTCGCCGTGCGCTGGAAGGTGTAGAGCGTGAGCGCGTAGGAGCCCGTCAGCAGGCTGAGGCTCGCGACCGCGGCCGTCTGCTCCTGACGCAGCCGCTGCTGGTATTCCTCGTACTGAGCCTGCGCGGCCTTCTTCTCGGTCGTGTAGTGCCGTATCGCCCGCTCCCAGCGTGTCAGCGGCTCGCCGTATGTGAGGACCGGCAGCTTCAGCGTCTTCGCCTTCGCCGGGTGGTTGAGCTCGTTCACGTATGCAGCGAGGTGCCTGGCGACCGTCTGCACCGTCGTCTGGTGCGTTGTGACCTTTCGCAGATCGGTGAGCTGCTGGCGCTCGAGCCGCGACTGGAGCGATGGCACCGCGTAGACGTAGACGACCGCGACCGCGATCAGCGTGATCAGGAAGAAGAAGACCGCGAGCCGCGTGCGAATCGAGCCGAGCACCGCCCCGAAACGCCGCCGAGGCCGCATCTCAATCGTCCCGGAAGCGGTAGCCGACGCCGCGCACCGTGTACAGGTACTCCGGCTCCTTCGCGTCGCGCTCGATCTTCTCGCGCAGATGTCGAATGTGGACGTCGATCGTCCGCGGGTCGCGGTAGGCGTAGTCGCCCCAGATCTGCTCGAGCAGCTGCTCGCGGCTGTAGACGCGGCCCGGGTGACGCGCGAGCGTCGCGAGGATCTCGAACTCGACGAAAGTCGTCCGCACCAGGTCGCCTCTCAGGCGCACCGTCCGTTTCGCGAAGTCGATCGCGAGGTCTCCGGCGAGTAGCGGCTCGGCGCCCTCCTCGGCCGCGGTCGCCGCGGCGGCTGCTCGCATCGACGCGCGCCGCAGCGCGGCCTTGACGCGGCTGCGGAACTCGCGCATCGAAAACAGCTTGGTGATGTAGTCGTCGGCGCCGAGCTCCAACCCGAGGACCTTGTCGAACTCCTCGCCCTTCGCGGTGAGCATGATGATCGGGACCGAGCTCGTCGCGCGCAGCTTGCGGCAGACCTCGAGCCCGTCGACGTGCGGCATCATCACGTCGAGGACGACGAGGTCGAAATCCGACTCCGCGAAGCGCTCGAGCGCTTCGCGCCCGTCCGAAGCGCGCACGACGTCGTAGCCGTCCTTGCGCAGCGGGTACGAGAGAAGTGTGAGGATCGATTGCTCGTCGTCGGCGAGCAGGATCCGTGCGGGGCGTTCAGCCATCTCTGCCTGATAAAGATTCTCAGATCCTGGCGCGGTTCAGCGCGGCTTCCCTAGGCTGCGGCGAGTGCTCGACCTCCGCCTCTTCCGCGCGAGCCTCGTCCCGGTCCTCGTGATGCTCGCGATCGCGGCGTTCTCCGTTCGTCCGTTGCCCGCTCCACTCACGAGCGCGATTCCGACCGGCCGCCTTCAACGGCGCGCGCGCTTTCAGCGTGCTGCGCCAGCTCGAGGGGCGCTTTCCAAGGCGCCGTGAAGGCTCTCCGGCCGACCACGCGCTTGGGTCGCTGATCGCATCCCGGCTCGCGGCGGACGGCTACGCCGTGGCGACCGCCGCCGGCGCGGTGGTGGCAACCCAGCCCGGGTCCGGGAGCAGCTCGCTCGTCCTGCTCGCCGATCGCTCCGGCGACGGTGCGGCCGCGCTCTCGGGCACCGCGGCGCTGCTCGAGCTGGCCCGGGTTTTGGCAGCGCGGGGAGAGCTGCGCCCGCTCACCCTCGTGGTCACCGACAGCGCCGCTGTCCCGCCGCTGCGCGGGCGGGTCGCTGCGGCGATCGTGCTCGGCGATCTCGCGGGCACCCAGGGGCGCAGTCCGTCCGAGATCCCCTTCTCGAACGATGGGTCGGCCGCCCCGCTTGAGCTCCAGCAGACGCTCGCGCACTGGTTGCCGGCCAACCCCGGCCGTCCCGGTGTGCTCGATCAACTCGCCGAGTTCGCGCTTCCGTTCAGCGTGACCGCCCAGGCATCGCTGCTCGACGCCGGGATTCCCGCCGTCCTCACCCAGCAGTCCGGCGAACGTGGTCCGAGCGCCGGCGAGCCGGTCAGCCAGGCGCGACTCGCGGCGTTCGGCCGTGGGATTGCAAGCACGCTCGCGGTGCTCGAGCGAGCGCCCGTGCCGTCACGGGCGACGCGGGATCTGACGCTCTCCGGCGATCGCCTCGGCGGTTGGAACATCCGCGCGCTGGTCGCGGCGCTCCTGTTCGCGACCGCGCTGCCGGCGCTCGATGCCTTCGCGCGTGCGCGCCGCCGCAGTGTCCCGCTCCTCCGCCCACTCGCCTGGCTTCTGCTCTGGGCGGCCCCGGTCGGGGCGACCTTGCTGTTCATCAAGCTGCTCGGGCAACTCGGTGCCCTGGGCACGCTTCCCGCGAGCCCCGTGGTGCTTGCGCCTGGTGCGCGCGGCATGGGGGTTCTCATGGCAACGCTCGCCTTCTTCGCCCTTGCCTGCATCGCCCGCGCCAAGCTGATCAAGTGGCCGGCGCCGGAGCTCAAGGACGGCTCCGGCGCCGCCGTCGCGGTCGTTTGCGTCGCGACTGCGCTCGCGCTCGCACTGTGGATCGCGAACCCGTACACGGCGGCGCTGCTCGCGCTCCCGCTCATCCTCTGGCTTCCGCTGTTGACCGCCGAGCGCGAACGCGAGCGCCACCCGCTCGCAGTGCTCAGCTGGCTCGCGCTTTCGCTGGTGCCGCTGGTCGGCGTTCTCGCGATCGAGGCGCTCAGCCTGGGTCTCGGTCCGCTCCGCTTCAGCTGGTCCTGGCTGGCGCTCCTTGCAAGCGGTCAGCTGGGGCTGTCCGGCTTCCTCGTGCTCTCGCTCGCCGGCGCCCTCCTCCTCGCGACGGCGATCCTGGCGATGCACTCGAACCGCCTGGTGCTGCGCGGTGACCTGCGGCTGACGACCCGCGGCCCGATCACCTATGCCGGCCCGGGGTCGCTGGGCGGGACGCCCTCGGCGCGCTGACGCTCGCGATCCGCAAAGCGGTGCTCATAGCCCACGAGGCCGCGTTCGCCCGACGCGTCGAGGAAATGTGCGCCGCGCCCCTGCCGTACCCTGCCGATCACGGTATGGGCGCCGGCGGCCTCCCCCGGCAGGCACGCGAGAAGCTCATAGTCCTCGCCGCCGCTCGCGGCAAAGGCCGGGGCGTCAAGCCCTAGAGCGGCTGCCACCGCCGCGACGCCGGGGGCGAGCGGCAGGCGCTCGAGATCGATTTCGAGCGCCACGTCTGACTGCTCGGCGACGATCGCCGCGTCGCTCGCGAGGCCGTCCGACAGGTCGATCATCGCGTGGGCTCCCGCGGCCGCGAGCGCCTGACCTTCGCGCAGGCGCGGCGTTGGCGCGGTGTAGCGCTCGATCAAGCCCGCACTGTGCGCTCCACGCGGGGCGCGAGCTTCGAGCAGGGCGAGTCCGGCCGCCGATCCGCCCAGCGCGCCGGTGACGCAAACGACGTCGCCCGGCTGCGCGCCGTCGCGACCCACCACCGCCTCCGCGTCGCGCGCCCACCCGACGACGGTGACCGTGACGAACGTCGTGGGCGAATGGACCACGTCGCCGCCGGCGATCGTCGTTCCGGTCTCGGCGGCGAGCCGTTCCGCGCCGCGCATCACCGCGATGGCTCCGTCGGCGCCGAGGCGCTCAGCGACGCCGAGCGAGACGTAGGCCTCGCCGCTTTGCGCGCCCATCGCAGCGAGGTCCGACAGCGCTCCCGCGAGCGCGCGCCGGCCGATCTGCTCGCCCGTCATCCAGTCGAGTCGGAAGTGCGTCGTCTCGACCATCGTGTCGGTCGAGACGACAGCGACGCCGTCGGCACGAACGACCGCGGCATCGTCCCCGATCCAGCGCACGACGCGCCCGCCGCGTGGTTCGAGCGCGGAAGCGATCGCCGCGATCAGGGCGCGTTCGTTCAGCGGTGGCGGTAGACGATCCGGGCGCGGTCCAGGTCGTACGGCGAGAGCTCGACGCGCACGCGGTCGCCCGGCAGGATCCGGATCCGAAAGCGGCGCATCTTGCCCGCCACGTGCCCAAGCACGATGTGGTCGTTGTCGAGCTTCACGCGAAACATCGCATTCGGAAGGGCCTCGACCACCTCGCCCTCGAACTCGATCTTGTCTTCCTTTGGCACTCACGCCCAGCCTAAACGATCCCAACCGACCCTGCGCGCCGTGCACGGCGCCGGGCAGGGCCGGACCTTCTACGGCGGCGCAGTGCCTCCGCCGGTTGGCGGGGTCGTGCCGCCGCCCGTCGGCGTCGTGCCCGCGCCACCGGTGGTGGTTCCGGCGCCCCCGGTGCTCGTCCCGCCACCGCCCGTCGGTGCGTGTCGGTGTCGGTGTCGTCGTCGGTGTCCCGGTCGTCGTGCCGCCGTTGCCCCCGCCTGCGCCGGCGCCAGGGTGGTGCTTGTGCTTTTTCGGTGGCTTGTAGCTGGCGAAGCCGAGCGCCTGGAACCGCCCGCTGAAAGGAACGTAGGTCATCGTCGGCGCGCTCGCGAACTTCGCGCATGGCGGCGTCGCGAGCGTCTCCATCGTGTCGTGCCAGATCTCCGCGGGAAGCAGGCCGCCGTACTGCGGCTGGCCCTGGACGTCGTTCATCGAGGTATCGCGCTGGGGGTAGCCCATCCAGACGACCGCGGTGAGGTTTGGCGTGAACCCGTCGAGCCAGGCATCGACGAGCTTCGAGGTCGTGCCGGTCTTGGCCGCGCTCGGACAGCCGATCGCGGAGAGCGTGGCGGTGCCGTAGAGCACGTTCTGCTCGAGGATCTGCTGCTCGACCGCGGTAGCGGCGCTCGACAGCACCTTCGCGCGCTCGGGCTTGCCCCAGCTGCGGTCGACGCGGCCGTTCGGGAAGGCGACCTTGGTGATCGCGATCTGCTTGTTGCGCCAGCCGCCGTCGGCGAGCGTCGAGTAGACGTTTGCCATCTCGAGCGGCGTCACGCCGTAGGTGAGGCCGCCGAGCGCCTCTGCGGGGAAGCTGTCCAGGTGGGTGGTCACGCCCAGTCGGTAGGCCATCGCGGTGACCGTGTTCTCGCCGAGGTCGGCGGCGAGCTGCGCGAAGACCGTGTTGTCGGACGCAACGAGCGCCTGCTCAAGGTTGAGCGGGGCATTGAGGCTGCCGCCGTTGTCGATCGAGACGGTGTAGGTCGGATACTCGGGGCCGAGCCAGCCCGCCGGAAGCGTGTGCGAGAGATACTCGGTGTTCGGGTTGATTCCGCGTGCGAGTGCATCGGCCAGCACGATCGCCTTGAACGTCGAGCCGGGCTGGCGGTGGGCCTGCGTGGCGTAGTTGACCTGGTTCTCCGGGTAGCTGCCGGACTGCGCCATCGCGAGGACGTGACCGTTGTGCGGGTCCTCGATCACCTCGGCCGACGCCGGGTCCCCGGGCGCGACGAGCACGCGCCGGATCGCCGCATTCGCCAGGTACTCGATCGACGGGCTGAGCGTGGTGTAGACGCGCAGGCCCCCGTCCTGGACCTCCTTGACTCCGTAGCGGTGCTCGAGCTGCGTGACGATCCAGTTGAAGAAGTAGGGGTCCTTGTGCGTGGCGAAGCCGCCGCCGCGGTGCAGATGCAGCGGTGCCGTTTCGGCCGCCTGGGCGCGCGCCGCGCTGATGTAGCCGAGCTGCGCCAGCTTCGTCAGGACTTCGTTGCGGCGTTGGATCGCGGCCAGCGGATACTGCAGCGGGTCGTACTCGGAGGGAGCCTGCGGCAGCCCGGCGAGAAGCGCGGCCTGGTCGAGCGTGAGCTTCGACGCCGGCTCGTCGAAGTAGAGCTCGGCTGCGGCCTGGACGCCCAGCGCCTGCTGGCCGTTGACGGTCCCGTACGGCGTGTTGTTGAGGTAGGCCGTGAGGATCGCCTGCTTGGACATGTGCTGGGCGAGTCGCTCGGCGATCACCGCTTCCTTCACCTTTCGCTCGAAGGTCTCCTGGTGGCCGAGGTAGAGGAGATCGGCGAGCTGCATCGCGATCGTCGACGCGCCCTGCACGGCCTTGCCGGTCACGAGGTCGGCGGCCGCGGCGCGAATGATCGACGGCAGATCGATCGCGCCGGTCTGGTAGAAGCGCTGGTCCTCGATCGCGATGATCGCTTCCTGCATGATCGGCGGGATCTGCGAGGCGGCGATCGGTATCCGCACGGAGTTGGCGGGAATGATCCCGAGCTCCTCGCCGTTTGCGGCGTAGATGACCGAGCTCGTCACCTGCTCGACCGGCTTCAGCTTGTTGAACGCGGGCGTCCCGTTCGCCACCGACGCGACGTAGCCGACGGCAAGGCCGACGGCGCCGAGGGCCACGGCGATCGCTCCCAGACCGAAGATCAGAGCCAGCCGGCCCGCTCCGCTGCTGCGCCTGTGACGGCGGCGCTGTCGTTCGCGCGAGGTCATTTGCGATTCCGCCCGACGATGGTCGATTCTTGCACAGCGATCTCCGCCGCTTCGCAGGCGTTCCTGCGCTGGCATGATCGCCCGCGATGCACGATCTGATCTCTTCGTCGCGTCGCGCTGTGTTCCTCGACGCGCTCGGGACGCTGATCCGGCTGCGGGAACCCTGGCCGGCGCTGCGCGAGCTGCTGCGCCGACGCAACGGTGTCGAGGTGAGCCTCGCGGACGCGCGCCGCGCGATGCTCATCGAGATGGGCTTTTACCGCGCGAACTGCGTCCGCGCCGGCGACCGCGACAGCCTCGAAGCCCTGCGCCGCGAGTGCGCCGAGATTCTGCGGACGGAGCTCGCGCTCGATCTTCCCGTCGACGCCCTGATCCCGACGCTGCTCGACGCCCTGCACTTCGAGCCCTTTGCCGACACCGTGCCGGCGCTGCGGACCTGGCGGGCGAGCGGTCTGCGGATCATCGTCGTCAGCAACTGGGACGTGTCGCTGCACGATGTGCTGCGCCGGACTCATCTCGACGTTCTCGTGGACGGCATTGTTTGCTCGGCCGAGGTCGGGCGCTCGAAGCCCGATCCCGCGATCTTCGCCGCGGCGCTCGAGCTTGCCGGCGTCGCGGCGGGGGAGGCCGTGCACATCGGCGACAGCGCCGAGGAGGACGTCGCAGGCGCCCGCGCGGCGGGGATCGAGCCGTGGCTGCTCGTCCGCGACTGGGCGCACGCCGAGGCGCGGGACGGCACCAGAACTCTCGCTAGTCTGCGCGAAGCGTGAGCGACGCCAACAACTGGAACCCCTGGTACGCGCCGCTTGCACTCGTCGTCGCGATCGTCGTGGAGACCGTGGTCGGCTTGGTGGTGCTGCTCGTCGGGCTCGGCGGTCACGTCACGCAAGCCCAGGCGAACAACCCGCCGCCGGCGATCACCGACGTCGCCACGGCGCTTGGCGAGGCGTGCTTCGTCCTCGTGGCGCTCTGGCTCGCCTCGTGGCGTGGGCGCCCGATTCCCGCCCAGTTCGGTCTGCGCCGCCCGCTCGTCGGGGTCCGCCGCGCGCTGCTCGCGATCGTCATCGGCTACGTCGCGTTCCTCGCTCTGGCGGCGGCCTGGACCGCGATCGTGAACACGAGCGCAAACGAGAAGTACCTCGTCAAGGACGTTGGCGCAACGCACGCCGGCGCCGGGGCGTCCTGGCCTCCGTGCTGGTGCTCGTCGTGATCGCGCCGTTCTGCGAGGAGTTCCTCTTTCGCGGCTTCATCTTCGGCGCGCTGCGCAACTGGCGCGGCCCGATCGTCGCCGCGTTGCTCACCGGAATCCTGTTCGGCGCGGTCCATGCCGGCTCCGCGCCGGCCGTCGACCTCGTCCCGCTGGCCGTTCTGGGAGTGATCCTTTGCGCCATCCGCCAGCTCACGGGCTCGGTCTACCCGGGGATCGTGATGCACGCGTTCAACAACTCGGTCGCCCTCGTCGTCACCGCTGGCTGGAGCTTCGCGGCCTTCTGCGGCGTCTTCGCCAGCTCGCTCGCCGTCGGGGCGGCGCTGATCGCCGTTGCCCAACGCGGCCTGCACGAGCAGCTCGTATGAGCGCGCGCGAGGTCCTGATCGGCGAGTTGCGCGAGCACGCGCTCGTGATCGGCGACGTCGTCCTGACGAGCGGGCGGCGCGCGTCGTATTACATCGACGCGAAGCGAGCGATCCTGCTCCCCGCGGGTTTCGCCGCGCTCGCGCAGCTGCTCGCCGCCCAGGCGCGCGACTGGGGTGCGACTGCGGTCGGCGGTCTGACGATGGGCGCCACGCTCCCGCCTGTGCGGCCCTCGCGGGCGGTGCCGACTGCAAGGCGTTCTTTGTCCGTAAGGAAGTCAAGGAGCACGGTCTCAGCCGCCGCATCGAGGGGCCGCTGCTCCTCGCGTCGGATCGCTGCATGGTCGTCGAGGACGTCGTCTCGACCGGGCGGCTCGACGATCGCGGCGATCGAGGCGCTGCGCGCCGAAGGCCACACGATCTGCGGCGTCGTGACGATCCTCGACCGTTTGATGGGGGGCCGCGAGGCGATCGAGGCAGCGACCGACGCACCGTACAGCGCTCTGACGACGATCGATGACGTCTACCCCGACCGCCCGCAATGAACGTGTTCCGCCCAAACAGGGCGACCTGACCATCGCCCTCTCCCACGACCCCGCGGGCAACACCCTGGGAATCTGGCAAGCCACGCCCTCGTGAAGCAACGGAGGGCGATCCCGCCTCCGGCGGGATCGGCCCGACGCTTGCCCCCGCCAGGAGTCGAACCTGGATTTGCCGCTTAGGAGGCGGCCGTCTTGTCCATTGGACTACGAGGGCGCGGCCCTCAGGATGTCACGCCTCCGCGTCGTCCTCGTACAGCGATTCGCGCGCGAGCTCGCTGCCGGCGGCGTCGTAGAGGCGAATCTCGAGCAGCTTCCCGTCGAGGTCGTCGGGGGCGAGCAGCGTGAAACGGTCGCCGGACAGCGCGCACTCGTCGACGGTGAGCTCGCCGAGCTCAGCAGTGGCGGCGCTGCCGCCGGCGACCAGCGCGCGGCCCCAGACGAGGGTCATCGAGGCGCTGGCGCCGGTGACGCCACGCCAGCCCCCGATCACCTCGTCACACAGATCGAGCTGCCAATCGGGGTTGCTCTCGGCCGTCTCGTCGGTGTAGTCCGCGTAGGCGGCGAAGTCGGTCGGCTCGGCGCCGTCGGAGGGAACCGAGTACATCACGTACCCGTAGACCTCGAGGCCGTCCGCGTTCGCCGCCGTGACCGGCACGTAGGTGTAGCCGTGCCAGGAGCGATCGGGGAAGAAGGACAGGACGCCGGGCTCGCCGATTCCGTCGAGCCGCTGCACCGCATCGAGGAACTCGGCGCGCAGGCGGTCGGCGAAGCGGCCGTGCGGGGTCGGACCCTGCGGCGGTTCGGCGACGTAGCGCGGGACGATCTCGCCGGTCGGTGGCATCGCAGGCGCGGAGGATACGCGGTCGCCTAGGCGACCGCGTTTGCCTCGGGCTCGGGCATCTCGGTCGTAAGCCCGGCGGCGGCGTAGGCGTCGATCATGTCGAGCGTCTCGGCTTTCAACAGCGCCTGCGCGAGCGACTCGAGCTGATCGCGGTGCGTGTTCAACAACTCGATGGCGTCCTTGTGCGCTTCCTCGACGAGGTTGTGCACCTCCTCGTCGACGAGCCGCTGCGTATCGGCGGAGGTCTCGCTCGCGCCCGGTAGCCAAAGGCCGTCGCTGTCGCTGGGAAGCACCGCGATCGGGCCGATCCGCTCGCTCATGCCCCAGCGGCCGACCATTTGACGCGCGATCTGCGTCAGCTGCTGGATGTCGGACTCGGCGCCCGTGGTGTAGGTGCCGTAGACGACTTCTTCAGCCGCGCGGCCGCCGAGCGCGACGAGGATCTTCGCGTGGAGATCCTCGCGTGAGTAGCTGACGCGGTCGCTGTCGGGGGTCGAGAGCGTCACGCCGAGCGCCAGCCCGCGCGGGATGATCGATACCTTGCGAACGGGGTCGGCGCGGGGCGTGAGCATCCCTATCAGCGCGTGACCGGACTCGTGGTACGCCGTTCGCTCGCGGTCGGCGGGCGTCAGCAGGATCCCGCGCGGCGCGCCGAGCATGAGCTTCTCGAGCGAGTCCGTGAAGTCCGCAAGCTCGACCGCGTCGTGATTGCGCCGCGCGCCGAGCAGCGCCGCTTCGTTGCAGAGGTTCGCGAGGTCGGCGCCGACCATGCCGGGCGTGGCGGCCGCGATCTCGTCGAGGTCGACTGTCTTGCCGAGCGGGATCCCCTTGGTGTGGACGTCGAGGATCAGCTTGCGGCCGGTACGGTCCGGCGGTTGGACGGTGACCCGCCGGTCGAAGCGCCCGGCGCGCAGCAGCGCCGGATCGAGCACGTCGGGCCGGTTCGTCGCGGCGAGCACGACGACGGCTTCGTTGCCTTCGAAGCCGTCGAGCTCGGTGAGGATCTGGTCGAGCGTCTGCTCGCGCTCGTCGTTGGCGCCGGTCACCGAGACCGATCCCTGGCGTGATCGGCCGATCGCGTCGAGCTCGTCGATGAAGATGATCGACGGCTGCGCTGCGCGGGCCTGCGTGAACAGGTCGCGCACGCGCGATGCCCCGACGCCGACGATCGCCTCGATGAACTCCGACGCGGAGATCGAGAAGAACGCGGCGTGCGCCTCGCCCGCGACCGCGCGCGCGAGCAGTGTCTTGCCGGTCCCGGGCGGGCCGGAGAGGAGCACGCCGTGCGGCATCCGCCCGCCGAGGCGCGTGTAGCGCGTCGGATCGCGCAGGAAGTCGACGATCTCTGACAGCTCGGCCTTGGCCTCGTCGATGCCCGCCACGTCAGCGAACGTCACGGGGATGCTCTGAGCATCGACGAGGCGGGCGCGCGAGCGGCCGAAGGCGCCGAGCGCGCCCATCCCGCCGCCGGCACGCGACATCGCGCGAAAGCCCCAGATCAACAGGCCGACGAAGAGGATCGTCGGGCCGAAGCCGAGCAGCAACTCAACGAGGATCGACTGCCCGCTCGTGCTCGCCTTGACCTCGACGTTCTGAGTCTCGAGCTGGGCGGTGAGCTGGCCCGTGCTCCAGAACGCCGGAACCTGGGTCGCGAAGAGCGTCGTTGAGGTAGCGGTCTTCGAGGACGCCGGGTAACGCAGCTTGTGCTTGAAGTCGCCCTGCACGGAGTCGCCGGCGGTGCTGATCGAGCGGACCTCGCCCGCGCGGAGGTCGCCCAGGAACGTGCTGAACGGGATCGTGACGCGCGGCTGGCCCGACGGCGCGGCGAGGAGCAATGAGAGCCAGTTGAGCGCGAGCAGGCCGAGCACGAACCACAGAAACCAGCGGCTGCGGTGCGGCGGGCGCGGTTGTGTCGGCGGCGCGCCGCGTCCGTCGGGCGCGGGCGAGACCCGCCAGCCGCGCTTGTCTCGGCCGAGCGGTGGGTGTGGTGGACGCGGCCGTTGATTCGCTTCGTCCGCCATCAGCGCGACGGGATCGCGGTCAGCCATCGGTCGCTTCGCCCGCGCGGGTCGCCGCCGGTGGGGCGACGAGCGCCGCGCCGATTGCGCCGCCGAGATCGCCGAGCGCCGCCAGGTGTACGCGCGGCGGCCGCTCATCGGCGAAGAGGTGTGGCTGCATCGCGTTTGCGATGCGCTCGACGTAGGGCGGACCCAGGCGAAGTCCGAGGCCGCCGCCGATGATCACGGCCTCGAGGTCCAGGAGGTTGATCGCGGACGCGATCCCGGCTGCGAGCGCCGCAACGGCCCTGTCGATCAACTCGTGCGCCATCTTGTCGTGCGCCTTCAACGCGCGGTCCCAGATGCTGCTCGACAGGCGATCGTGCCCGTGCTCGCGCATCAGCTCGAAGAGCACGGTGTGCTCGCCGTCCTCGTGCAGCTTGCGGGCCCGCTGCTCGAGCGCGCCGCGCCCGGCGTAGGCCTCGACGCAACCTTCGCGTCCGCAGGTACACCGCCGGCCGCCCTCGCGCACGACCATGTGGCCGATCTCGCCAGCACCGCCGCGCCCCAGCCACAACTTTCGATCGATCACGACGCCGCCGCCGACGCCGGTTCCCCAGAAGACCCCGATCAGATTGTCATACGGTAGACCGGCGCCGAGCTCGAGCTCTGCGCTCGTGGCGACCTGGACGTCGTTGCCAAGCCCCACCGCTACGCGCAGCAGCGCCTCGAGCTTCGCCGCGAGCGGGAACGTCCCCTCCCAGCCCGGAAGGTTGCGCGCCCCCGTGACGGTGCCGGCCTGACGGTCGACCTGCCCGGGCGAGCCGACGCCGACACCGGTCAGCTCGTGCGGCTCGACGCCGGCAGCCGTCGCAGCCTTCTCCATCGTCGCGGCCATCGCCGCCGCGACATCGGCGGGGCCGCCGCTGGTCGGGGTAGGCGATCGCGCGCTCGCGAGCACGTTGTGGGTCGCATCGACGACGATCGCCTCGATCTTCGTGCCTCCCAGATCGATACCGCCGCGGAGCTCGCTTGCCGCCATTTGCCAGTGGAAGGTTACTCGGCGCTGGTGCGCGCCAGGGCCGGACGCTCGAGCTCTAGCATCAGCGTCACCGGTCCGTCGTTGACGAGCTCGACCTCCATCATTGCGCCGAAGCGGCCGCGGGCCGCGCCGAGAAGGTCGCAGAACTCCTCGTAGAGCGAGCGCGCGAGCTCGGGCTCCGCGGCGGCGACGAAGCTCGGGCGCGTGCCCTTGCGCGCGTCGCCGTACAGCGTGAACTGACTGATGCAGAGCACCTCGCGCGCACCGAGCGCCTCGTTCATCCTGCCCTGCGCGTCCGCGAAGACTCGCAACGCCCGCACCTTCTCGGCGAGGCGTCTCGCGATCGCACGATCGTCCTCGTGGGTGACGCCGACCAGGACGAGCAGCCCGGCGCCGATCGATGCGACGAGCTCGCCGTCGACGCTGACCGACGCCCGCGATACGCGCTGGACGAGCGCTCTCACGCCGATCGCAGCTCGGCCGCCGCGCGCTCGGGCGCGATGCTGTTCAGGTGAAGCCCCGTCCCGAGCTCGAGGCCGGCGAGGCCCGAAAGCCGCGGAACGATGTCGATGCGCCAGCAGAAGTGCTCGGCGCCGCGTGGTGCCGTGCGCACCCACAGGTTGAGCGGCACACGCGAGCCGTGCGCCCGCGCGAGCCGGGCGAGCCCGTCGTGCAGAAGGCTCGTGCCCGTCGGGCCTTCGTCCTCGAAGCGCGCGCGGGGCTTGCGCGGCGCAAGCAGCAGCTGGTAGGGAAGCCACGAAGCAAACGGCGCCAGCAGCACCGCTTCGTCATCGATCGCGACGACGCGCTCGCGCCGGCGCACCTCCTCCGCGACCAGGTCGGCGAGCAGGTTCGCGCCCATCGTCCGCGTTGCGTAGGCCGCGAAGCGCTCGCGCTCGCGTGCGATCAGGGCCGGCACGAAGTCGAGCGCATAGAGCTGCGCGTGCGTATGGGGGATCGACGCGCCGCCCGCGTAGCCCTCGTTGACGCTGAGATGAAGGCACGCCGCGGCCGCGTGCTCGCGCATCCGCAGGCGCCAGATCTCGACTGCCTCGAGGAGCTCGTCAACCGCGAGCTCGCCGATTGAATCGACCGGCCGGCGCGAGTTCACGATCACCTCGTGGGCGCCCCGCGCGGGAACCGTCGTGAAGAGGTCCGGCTTGGCGTCCCGCTCGGCTTCGGGCAACCCGTCGGCCAGCGCCGGGTACAGATTGTCGAAGACGCGCACGCGCCAGCTGTCCGGGTCCCCGGCCACCTCGCGAACGGCGTAGAGCTCCGGCGGAGTCTGCGGCTCGTTGCCGACTGCGAACGGGTCGGGTGCGTTCTCGTTCACGTGCGGATCCGCGTACGCGAGGGGGCGCTCGGCCCGCGCCGGCGCGATGATTGTCCGCAGACCGCTCAACGGATCTACGCGAATCTCAGGCATGCGAGCGCTCGCGAGCACGCGATACGCGCTCGGCGGGGCCGGCTTGGGCCCTGGATGGCGGCGCCCCGACAACTGCGCCTGCCACGATTCTGTATCCCACGTGCGCTATCTTCCATGATGCAGCGAGGACGCCTGTCTGTTCGGCATCCACCGCGACCGGCCAAACGCCGGAACGCCGAGTAGTAACGATCGCCTTAGCGACGCCCCTCTCAACCAGCTAGAGCCAGTCTTGGCCGACCCCAGTTCAGTGGCTGTCACAGTCGCCCATCCGGGCGATGCCGATCTCGCACGCGCTGAGAAGTTCACGCGCGAGCCGTTCGTGCACCCCGGTGAGGATTCGGCGCTCGCGCTGGCCCCCGGCACGCCCCGCCGGCGAGCGCTCGACCAGGCGCTCGCCGAGCTCGACGCCGGCCTGACGGTTCCATCGCCGGCCTGGCGGCGCGACTTCTCGCTGCTGCTCGGACTCGAGCGCGTGCTCTCCGAGGACGAGCCGAAGCTCGCCGACAAGACGCTCCTCTCGGCCCACCAGGTCGATGCCCTCTCGGGAACGCTCACGGCCCTCCTCGCCGAGGCGCTCGCCCGCTACGCCAACGGCAAGCAGAACGGCACCGCTGTCCACGATCTTCTGGCCGACGCCCAGATCCTCGGTGTCGAGGACGAGGACGAGCAGGACGCCCCGCTCTTGGGAAGCGCGAGCGCGGAGTCGCCGGACGCACCCGAGCAGGACGAGGACGACGAGGACGACGACGAGCCCTTGGGCGACGATGAGGACGAGGACGAGGATGAGTTCGCGCGCGCTCCGGCCGAGGACGATGACGATGACGAGGACGAGGACGACGTCACCGCAGAGCTGGAGGCCGAGCTCGACCGTGCCGAGGCCGAAGCGCCGCTCGCCGACTGGGACGAGGAGACAGACGATGCCGACATCCCCGCGGATGAGGAGCAGCTCGCCGAGCAGCCCGAAGACCCGAATGCCGCGAAGCGCTTCTGGTTCGAGCACGCGACCGGGGCCGGCAAGACGGTCGCGGCGCTCGGCTTCGTCGAGGCGTCACGCACCGGCGGCATCCTGATTCTCACTCACCGGCGCAACCTCGTCGACCAGTTCCTCGGCGAGCTGCGCGATCGGGGTTACAAGAAGCGCATCTCGCGCCCGCTCCTGCTTGGTGAGGACGGCCCGAACGGGCCGGTGACGGTCGAGACCTACCAGTGGTTCGTGCGCAACGCCGGCCACATCTCGAACGCCTACTCAATCGTCATCTGCGACGAGGCGCACACCGCGCTCGGCGAGAAGACCTCGGCGGCGATCCGCAACTGGACCGGGCCTGTATTCATCGGAATGACCGCCACGGGCGCCCTCATCGCGCGCCACGTGACCGACCTCTTCCCGACCCAGACCTCCCGCTTCGACCTCGCCCAGGCGGCGCGCCGCGGCGTGATCTCGCCGCTTCGCTGCGTGCGCATCCCGCCTGGCCCGGGTGTCCGCACGATCGCCAAGGTGCCGCTGCGTCGCGGTGAGGTCGATACCGAGTTCGACCAGGAGATGCTCGCCGAGCTGCTCGACCAGACGCCGTTCAACGTCGCCGTCGCGAGCCTCTACAAGACGCGCTTCAACGGCGTTCCCGGCGTCGTCTACGCCGCCGGAGTTCGCCACGCTTACAACCTCGCGGAAGCATTCCGCAACGAGGGGCTGAAGGCGCAGGCCGTCTCCGGGGAGACGCCCAAGCGAGAGCTCGCGACGATCCTCGCTCGCTACGAACGCGGTGACATTGACGTCCTGATCAACGCCCAGCTGCTCGCCGAGGGCTGGAACTCGCCGCGCGCCACCGTCTGTATCCACCTCGCGCCGACCGCGTCCAAGCGCATCTACCAGCAGCGCGTCGGGCGCGTCACGCGCCGCCATCCAGGCAAGG
Organism: uncultured Solirubrobacterales bacterium; assembly: GCA_963703775.1. GTDB lineage: Bacteria > Actinomycetota > Thermoleophilia > Solirubrobacterales > Solirubrobacteraceae > Palsa-513. The sequence goes on from CAVPFP010000023.1 coordinate 144,416, forward strand.
AGGCGGGCCTCGTCGTGGACTTCGTCCACCCGGCGACCAAGCACGACGACCCGGTCGTGACGCTGCACTCGCTGCTCGACCGCGACGTCTACCGCGGCGGCGCGATCGTCGTCGGTCCCGTGCGCCGCGGTCGCGGGCGCCGCGTCCGCGTCGAGCGCCGCGTCCTGCCGGTCTGCGCCGAGCCGGAGCGTCGCGCCGAAGTCTTCGAGCGCGAGCTCTGGCGGATCGCGGTCGAGCACCTCGATTACGGTGAGCAGCACGTCTGGGCCGCGCTCGCCGGCGCCCGCGTCCAGCCCAATGGCTGGCGCCGTGCGCGCGCAATGCTCCACTTCGATCGCGACGGCGAGCTGCGCCGGCGTTTCCTGATCACCGCGGTTCAGCGCAACCGAAACCCGCAGCTGCGCCTCAAGGCCCTCGCCGAGATCGCCGCCGTGCGCGACCCCGACGCGTTCGACACCGCGATCGACATCATCGGCACCTGGAACCGCGAGGAGCGCCGCGAGGGCGCGAAGATCATCCTCCAGGCGATGGTCGACAGGCGGATCGGCCGCCGTGACCAGGCAAATGCATGGATCTGGCGGATCGCCGAGTACACGCGGGAGGTGCACGAGGAGTACGCGGTCCAGCGCTGGCCGGAGACCAAGCGCCTGCTCGGCCTGCTCGTCAACTCCTCCGGTGCGGCGCACGCACGCAACGCCCGCCGTCTCGTCCACGCATCGCGCAAGCAGGACCGTCGCCTTGCCGCGGCGTTGCTCGCCGCGGCGCTCGCCCACACGCCGGAGGCCGAGGAGGTCCTGCGAGCCGCGCGCACGCGGATGGCGCGCAAGCCGCCGGCGCTCGCTCGGGAGCTGATGCGCAACTTCCCCAAGCGTCGCGGCCGCGGTAAGCGTCGGCGCCGGCGCGGCGTCGGCGAGACGGGCGATGCGGTCGCGAACCGCACGCCGCAGCTCGTCGGGCCGGTCAGCGTCAACGGCGCGGCACCCGAGGCAACCATCGAGCCCGAACGCCCGACGCGCGTCGGCGACGCGCCGGTCCTCGACTAGCCGGGTTCTAGAGGAGCGCGCCTCGACCAGCTTGACGGGAGGGCTCGCGAGCCGCTAGAAAACGGCTTCGCGGATCAATCCCGGCCGAGGAGAGACGAAGATGAAGCGCCCTCACGCACGCATCACGCTCGCGAGCCTCACGCTGATGCTAGGCGCCGGGGCTGCGGCCGCGGCGGCTGCAGCGACAAAGCAGAACTCCTTCGCGCTCTCCGGGCAGGTCTCCGGCACGCTGACCTTGAACAGCTCGCTCAGCTGCGCCGCCGACAACATCCAGAAGATGCCGGGCGAGGACACGATCCGCGTCTACCTGACCGCCGGACACGGCACCGGTCCGGCGGGCGCGGAGTGGTTCATGCTGATCTCCGCGAAGGCGCCAGGGACCGTGCACTATCCGGCGCGGTATCCCGACGCGACGAGCCTCGGCGCGCAGAAGGGGATCAAGGTCCTGATGGAATGGGGCGCGAACGCGAAGGGCACGGTGACGCTCGCTCCCAACTTGAAATCCGGGTCGCTGAGTCTCCAGATGGGGCCGAATCAGGTGCAGCACGGCGCCGCCAAGTCGCTGGAGAAGATCGTCGGCAGCTGGAGCTGCGGCTAGCTGCGCAGGTGGACCTCGCCGGCGTCGAGCGCGTGCTCGCCGCCGGCGGCCGCGACGATCAGGCGCCCGCGCGCGTCGATACCACGCGCGATCCCCTCGCCATCGCTCCAGGCCACGGTCAGGCCGTACAACGCGTCGCGTGAGCGCCACGCCTGGAGCGCGTCCGCGTCCGCGTCGCCGAGACGGTGCTCGAGCGCGCCCAGCAGCGACTCGAGCAGCGGCTCGATCGCACCCCGCTCCAAACCGAGCGTGCCGGCGCTCTCACGCAGCTCGGGGGGCAGCTGCTGGAGCTCGACCGCGACATTGACGCCGATCCCGAGCACGGCCCAGAGCTCGCGCGGGCGCGCCTCGACGAGGATGCCCGCGACCTTGCGCCCGTCGATCAGGATGTCGTTCGGCCATTTGAGAGTGGCGGCCTCGCCGATCGCGTCGGCGACCGCCACGCCGGCGCGCAGTGAGAGCAGCGTCGGCGGCTCGCGCAACACGAGCGAGCAGAGCAGCGCCCCGCCCGGCGGCGCCTCCCAGCGGCGACCCCCGCGGCCCCGTCCCGCGCTCTGCTCGAGCGCGGTGACGAGCGTGCCGTGCGGGGCCCCGGCGAGTGCCAGGGCGCGGGCGTCGTCGTTGGTCGAGCCGGTGCTGCGGCGGTGGACGCGCGGCGTGCCGAGGCTCACACCGGCTCCTCGAGCGCAAGCTCGTCGCCGACGCTCAGGCCGAGCTGTTCAGCGGCCGAGCCGCCGTTGACGGCTAGCGCCACGCTGCCACGCGAGTCGACGTAGGCGAGCAGCGCGCCGCCGGGCACCTCGCCGAAGCTCGCGACGAGCGGGACCAGATCGGCCAGCCACGCCGAGCCTGGCGCTTCGTTCGAGCATCTCGGGGGCCGCGTCGAGGGCGACGTTCCCGAAGCCGTCGATCGCGAGCACGTGGGCGCGCAGGACGCTGCCCTCGCGGCGCGCCGCGGGCAGCTCGAGGCGCACGAGCACGTCCGGATCGACCGGCTCGCCGAGCGCCGCGAGCGCGACGCCGGCGCAGATCGCGGCCACGACGGGGGCGAATATGTCGCGCCCGTGAAACGTGTTCGAGACCGGCTCGAGCCGCTCCGGGGAGGCGCCGATGTCGACGGCCTCGGCGGCGCCGCCGAGCGCGAGCAGCGCCGGCCACAGCAGGCCGTTGTCGGGCCCGACGAGGACGCGCTCCTGCGCCCGCGCGCGCAGCGCGAGTGCGCGTCGCGCCGTCCCGACGCCGGGGTCGACGACCGCCAGGTGCACGCCGGGCGGGCGTGTACGGGAGCGCAGCGCGCAGCGCCAGTGCGCCGGCGCGGATGTCGTGGCGAGCGATGCCGTGCGTGAGGTCGATGACCCGCGCCGCCGGGCAGCGCCGCGCGATCACGGCGTGGCAGACGCCGACGAACTCGTCGGCGAGCCCGAAGTCCGAGAGGAAGGTGATGACGGGGGCGCTCAAGTCTGCGCTGCGGCGTCCGCGAGAAGCGCGTCGAGCACGCCGTCGATGTCGTGCTGCGCGGCCTCGACATGCGGTTCGAGACCGTGTTCGCGCAGCGTCTCGCTTGTGACGGGGCCGATCGAGACGATCCGCGAGCGCGGCGCCGGGCGCGCCTGCTCGAGCAGGAAGCGCACCGTCGAGGAAGAGGTGAAGGTGACGTAGTCGGCGCCGGCCAGCGATCGGGCAGCGGCCTCGGGGAGCCGCTCCGCGACCGTGTCGTAGAGCGCGACCTCCTCGACCTCCGTGCCCCGCTCGCGCAATCCGGCGACGAGTGTGTCCCGCGCCGCCGCTGCGCGTGCGACGAGCGCGCGTTGCGCAGGGGGTTCCGATGCGAGGGCCTCGAGCAGGCCCTCGGCCACGAAGCGCTCGGGCACGACGTCGGCGAGCACGCCTTGCGCGGCCAGGGCCGCTGCGGTCCCGGGCCCGATCGCGGCGACCCGCAGACCGGCGAGCGCCCGCGCGTCGAGTCCCTGCTCGGCGAGCCGCTCGAACAGCAACTCGACGCCGTTCGGGCTCGTCAGGCAGAGCAGGTCGAATTCGCCGAGCGCCGGCAGCGTCACGGGCCGCGGCACGATCCGGATCGCGGGCACCTCGAGCACGTCCGCGCCGAGCGCCCGCAGACGCCCGGCCAGCTCGCTGGCTTGGGCGCGCGCGCGTGTGATCGCGATGCTCCGGCCCGCGAGCGGCGCCTCGCGAAGCCAGGCGAGCTGCTCCGCGAGGCCGGCGACCTCGCCGATGATCGTCAGCGCCGGGGCGCGGATGTCCTGCTCGCTGGCCGCCGCCGCGATCGTCGCTAGCGTCGCGAGGACCGTGCGCTGACCGGGCTGGGTGCCGCGCTCGATCACTGCCGCCGGCTGCTGCGCCGGGCGTCCGGCCGCGACCAGGCGCTGCGCCACGCTCGCCAACCGACGAACCCCCATATAAAAGACAAGGGTCCCGGGGAACGCAGCGAGCGCGTCCCAGTCGAGCGAGGTCTCCGCCTTGGCGGGGTCCTCATGGGCGGTGACGAATGCGACGGCGCTCGCGAGCCCGCGGTGGGTGACCGGAATCCCGGCGTAGGCGGCGGCGGCGATGCCCGCCGTGACCCCGGGAACGACCTCGAACTCGACTCCCGCAGCGCGCAGGGCGAGCGCCTCCTCGCCGCCGCGCCCGAAGACGAACGGGTCGCCGCCCTTGAGGCGCACGACGGTGCGGCCGGCGCGCGCGTACTCGACGAGGAGCTCGCCGATCAGCTCCTGGTCGACGGCCGGCCCACCGCCCTCCTTGCCGACGTATCGAAGCTCGGCGCCGGGACGAGCGCCGCCCAGTGCCTGCTCGGGGATCAGCCGGTCGTGGAGGATCACGTCGGCCGTCGCGATCAGCTCCAGCGCACGCGCCGTCAGGAGGCCGGGGTCGCCGGGCCCGGCGCCCACCAGGTAGACGCGTCCGACGCTCAAGCGACGAGCTCCATCGCGCCGACGCTGCGCAGCCGCACCGCCAGCTCAGCCGCCAGCTCGACGCCGTCCTGCCCCTCGAGCCGGTCACTGACCCATGCCGACCCGTCCGGGCGGCCGAGGAAGGCGCGCAGCTCGAGCCGCCCGTCGGTGAGCGTTCTTGCGTGCGCGCCGATCGGGGTCTCGCAGGTCGCGCCGAGCTCGCGGGCGAGCTCGCGCTCGGTTGCCAGCTCGCGCTCGGCGCGCGCGTCGCGAATCGCCGCGATCGCGGCGGCGACACGGAGGTCCCCGGTCCGGGCCTCGATCGCGAGCACTCCCTGGCCGATCGCCGGGACGAGCTCGTGCAGTGCCGTGCCGGTGTCGCGTCCAAGGCGCTCGAGGCCGGCCCGGGCCACCACGATCGCGTCGAGTCCGCCCTCCTCGAGGCGGCGCAGACGCGTGTCGACGTTGCCGTGCAGGGCCACCACGTCGATGTCGGGACGGAACGCCAGGAGCTGCGAGCTGCGACGCACGCTGCTCGTGCCGACGCGAGCGCCCGCGGGGAGCTGCCCGAGCGAGGCAGCGCCGACGAGCGCGTCGAGCGGATCGGCGCGCCGCGGGCTGCCCGCCAGCTCGAGTCCATCGGCGAGCTCGCCGGGAACGTCCTTGGCCGAATGCACGGCAAGGTCGATCTCGCCGGCCAGCAGGGCGGCCTCGATGCGGTCGACCCAGCGCCGCTTGTCGGTGGCGCCGGCGCCGTTCCCGTCGCCGCTCGTGCTCACGACGACGAGCTCGACCGCCTGCGCGATCGAATCGGCGACGCTGCGCGCCTGCGCGATCGCCAGTGCGCTTCCGCGCGTCCCGAGCCTGAGGCCGGGCTCGGCCGCGGTGCTCACCCGCTCTGGTCGGCGCGCAGCGGGCGCACGTTGTCGCCCTGCTCCCGCGCGGGGTCCGGCTCCGCCGCCACTGGCGCGTCAGACGCGCCGGCGTCGAGCCCGAACAGCTCACGCAGGAGCTCCACGGAGCGATGGCCGTGTCCGGCTTCGAGCGCCTTCAGACGCAGCGTCGGCTCGTGGAGAAGGCGTGTCGCGACGGCGCGCGCGAGCGCCGCGATGCGTTCGCGGTCGGCGTCCGATGCGGCCTCCCAACGGCCGGCGTTCTCGTCGAGGAGCTGCGCGACGATCTGATCGCCGCGCGCGCGCAGCGCCGCGATCGTCGGACGCACGTCGAGCTGGCCGAGCCAGCCGGCGAAGCGCTCGATCTCCTCGGCGAGCAGTGCTTCGGCGCGTGGCAGCTCGGCGGCGCGGCTCGAGAGGTTGCGCGCGAGCACCGCCTGCAGGTCGTCGATGTCGCGCAGCGTGACGCCCTCGAGCTCGGCGCAGGCGGGCTCGATGTCGCGCGGTACGGCGATGTCGATCAGGAGGAGCGGGCGCGCGCCGCGCTCGCGCATCACGCTCTCGAGCGCCTCGAGTCCGACGATCGGGTGCGGCGAGGAGGTCGAGGCGAGCACGATGTCCGCTGCCGCGAGTTGCTCGGGCAGGTGATCGAGGCTGACGACCGCGCCGCCGAAGCGCTCGGCCATCGACTGCGCGCGGTCGGCGTGGCGGTTGGCGACGAAGATCGTGCGCACGCCGCGCGCCGCGAGCGCCTGCGCGGTCAGCTCGCTCGTCTCCCCGGCGCCGATGATCACGACGTGGCGGCCGGCAAGCTCCCCGAGCAGTGTGGCCGCCAGATCGACGGCGACCGATGAGAGGCTCACGTGGCTGTCGGCGAGGGCCGTCTCGTTGCGGACGCGCTTGCCGGTATGGAGTGCGGCGCTGAAGAGCCGGTTCGTAAGCGGGCCGGTCGTGCCGGCGGCGAGCGCGCTTTCGTAGGCGCGCTTGACCTGGCCCTGGACCTCGTGCTCGCCGAGGATCATCGAGTCAAGGCCGGCGGTGACGCGAAACAGCTGGCGCGCGGCGTCGCAGTTGCGCGGCGCGTAGGAGAGCTCGGCGAGTTCGGTCGGGCGGATCGCTGCGTGGCGCGCGAGCTGGCTGAGCACGACGCTCTCGGCCGCGACCGGGTCTGCGCCGACGAGGTAGAGCTCGGTGCGATTGCACGTCGAGATCGCCACGGCCTCGCTGACCGCATCGCTGGCGCAGAGTGCCTCGCAGAAGCGTGCCGCCTGCTGCTGGGTCAGCGAGATGCGCTCGCGCACGGCGATCGGCGCCGCCTTGTAGGAGATGCCGAAGCAGAGCAGCTCGCCGCGGCGCTGGCCGGCGTCGCTCATTCTTCGCGCTCCACTTCGCGCTGCTGGAGGCGCTCGACCAACTCGCGCAGCGTGCGCTCGCTTCGCGCCAGCTTCGCGCCCATGATCGCCACGTAGACGAGTACGATCACGAAGACCGCGATGTAGGCGCCGGCCACGTAGGGGCCGGCCGTGTGCAGCGGGAGTGCAGCCGCCAGGGAGCTCATCTAGCCGGCGCTCCCGGCGTGGGTCAGGGAGGGGGCAGCGCTGCGACGGGCCGGCAGCTCGTCGGGCTCCTCACCGAGCATCCGGCGCAGGCGTCGCATCTCGGCGGCGAGCTGCTTGGCGCTGACCTCGAAGTACCAGAGCGTGGCCCATAGCAGTCCGAACGCCACGAGTGCCAGGTAGAAGACGACCTGCATCCGGCCGGGCAGGTCGCCGCTGATGTTGCCGAGCGTGCGGGGGTGCACGTACGCGGGCGAGAGCCGGACGATCGTGAAGCAGACCGGCACGAAGACGCCGGCGGTGATCGCGAAGACCGACGCGTAGCGCGCCTGGCGCTCGGGGTCGTCGATCGCGAAGCGAAGCGGCTGGTAGGTCGCGTAGAGCAGCATCACGAGCAGGAACGAGGTCAGGGTCGGCTCCTGCCAGACCCACCAGTGACCCCAGGCACCCTTCGCCCAGATCGAACCGCTGATCAGCACAGCGACGCCGAAGATCAGCGAGATGTGGATCGCGACATAGGAGCGCAGATCCCAGCGCGGCTCGCGCGTGCGCAGGTGGACGGCGGCCATCACGGCGCCGGCCACGAAGCCGCCGAGGCTCATGATCGCCAGCGGCACGTGCAGGTAGAAGATCTTCTGCAGGAAGCCGAGGTAAGCGTCGTTCGGCGCCCAGAAGAAGACCAAGGCAAGCGTGAGCCCGACGAGCGCAGCTGTCGTGAGCGAGAGGGCTCGCAGGCCCTTTGCGTACATCGGTCAGTCCTCCAGGAGGAACTCGAAAAGGGCGAACGCGATCAACCCGAAGAGCGCATCATAGAGCCCGAGAACAAGCGGCCAGCGCCACGCGACGGCCGTCGCGTGCGGGTAATCGAAGAGCGGCGAGCTCCAGCGCGCGACGCAAACCAGGACCGGCACCAGCAGTGGCAAGGCCATCAGCGGCCCGAGCAGATCGCGCACCGGCGTGCGGACCGCGAGCGCCCCGACGAGCGCGCCGATCACAGCGATCCCGAGGTCGCCGAGCGCGAGCGCTCCGAGCAGGCCCGGCAGCGCCTGCCAGATCGAGGTCTCGAGCAGGAGGATCGCGAACGCCGGCACGACGACCAGCTCGACGATCGCCATGTAGGCGACGAGCACGAGCAGCTTCGCGTAGAGCAGGGCCTGGCGCGGGGCGCGCGAGATGACGAACGAGTCGAAGCCCCCCTGGTCGGCGTCGGCGACGTAGATCCGATTGATCGCGAGCAGCGCCGCCAGTAGCAGCGTCACCCACAGCACGCCGCCGGCGAGGTCGCCGCTGAGCTGATCGCGGTCGAGCCCGAAATGGAAGAGCACGAGTGCCGTCACGGAGAACAGGCACATCGCCGGCAGCGACTCGAAGCTGCGCAGCTCGATGCGCAGCTGGGCGCGCGCGAGCGCGAGGACAACCCCGGTCGTGCTCGGCGCGTTCATGCGTAGAGCTCCCGGATCGCAGCCTCGTCGAGCTGCGCCGGGCCCGTCAGGAACGCCGCGTGCCCGCGCCGCAGTCCGAGCACGAGGTCGGCCTCGCCGAGCGCGGCGAGCGGGTCGTGGCTGACGAGCACCCGCGTCTTGCCACAGTCGCGTCCGATCAGCGGCTCGACGGCCAGCCGCGCGCTCGGGTCGAGGTTCGCGTAGGGCTCGTCGAGCAGCAGGAGATCGGGAGCGGGCAGCAGCATCCGAGAAATCGCCGCGCGCTGAACGAGCCCGCGCGAGAGCGTTCGCAGCGGCTCATCGGCGCGCCCCGAGAGCCCGACGAGCTCGACCAGTTCGCCGATTCGCTCGCTCCCCACGCCGTTCAGGGCCGCGTGCATTCGCAGGTTCTCGCGCACGCTCAGCTCGCGGTAGAGAAGCGGCTCGTGGGCGAGCAGCCCGACCTTGCCGCGCAGCGCCCAACTGTGCTCGGGCAGGCGATGGCCGAGCACCGCGAGCTCGCCGGCGTGCGGGCGCAACAGCGTCGCGAGCAGGCGCAACAGCGTCGTCTTGCCGGCGCCGTTCGGACCGAGCACGACGAGCGTCTGTCCGACGCCGAGCGTCAGCGTGACCTCGGCGAGCGCGATCCGCTCGCCGTAGCGCCGCGTCAGGCCGCGGAGCGCCAGTGCGCTCTCCGGCTGGGGCTCGGCTGCTACCCCCAAACCTCCGCCGCGGTCTCGACGACAAGCGTCAGCTTGGCGCGCTGATCGTCGGCCGTCAGCTTGTTGCCTTCGACCGTCGAGGAAAAGCCGCACTGGGGCGAGAGGCACAGCTGATCGAGGTCGACGTAGCGGCTCGCCTCTTCGATCCGGCGCTTGAGCAAGTCCTTGCTCTCGAGCTCTCCCCGCTTTGTCGTGACGAGGCCGAGCACCACCTGCTTTCCAGGCGGAACGAAGCGCAACGGCTCGAAGCCGCCGGAGCGCTCGTCGTCGTACTCGAGGAAGAAGCCGTCGACCTCGAGCTCGTTGAACAACGCCTCGGCGACGAACTCGTAGCCGCCCTCGGCCGCCCACATCGACTGTGCGTTGCCGCGGCACATGTGCGTCGTTACCGCGAGATCGGCCGGGCGCCCGGAGAGCGCGCGATTGATGTTCGCGATGTAGTGCTCGTGCAGGTGCTCAGGATCGCCGCCGATCGACTCGATGTGTGCGCGCTGGGCCGGGTCGTTGACGTAGGCGAGGCTCGTGTCGTCGAGCTGGAGGTAGCGGCAGCCGAGCTCATAGACGCGCTGCAACTGCTCGTTGTAGGCGCTGCTCAGGTCGAGCCAGAACTGGTCGAGGCTCGGGTAGACGTCGCGATCGATCGACGAATTGCCGCCGCGGTAGTGGACCATCGAGGGCGAAGGGATCGTGAGCTTCGGCGTGATGTCTTCGCCCGCGAGCTCCCGCAGGAAGCTGAAGTGATCGCCGAAGATCGTCTCCTCGAGCTTCAGCTTGCCGTCGACGCGCATCGCGGGCGGGGCGAAGTCGTAGGTCCCTTCGGCGTTACGGAACTGCACGTGTATCTGCTCGCCCTCGACCTGGCTGACGCCGCCGAGGCGGTAGATGAAGTCCATGTGCCAGGAGGTCCGGCGGAATTCGCCGTCGGTCGCGCTCTGCAGGCCGACATCGCGCTGCATTGCGACGACATCGCGAATCGCGTCGTCTTCGGCGGCGCGCAGCTCCTCGGCGGTGATCTCGCCGGCGGCGTGCTTGGCCCGCGCCTGCAATAGCGCCGGTGGGCGCAGCAGGCTGCCGACGTGATCGGCTCGGAATGGCGGTTTGGTGCGTGCAGGCAACGGGTGATCCTTTGCTCGGGTGAGCGCCAACATAGCGCGCCGAATGCGCGCGGCGAAAGCCCGGCGGTTGCCCCGCAGGCTGCGAGAGCGCTGGCGAGCGGAATCACTAGGATTCAGCTGCAAGCCGCGGCGAGAGGACGAATGGCGCACCCAACCTGGTCTAGCTGGATGATCGACCCGCTGGTCATCGCGCTCGTCGCTGCCGCCGCGTGGCTTTACCTGAGCGCCTATCGCCGCGCGGCGCGCCATGCCGGCCATCGCCGCCCCGGGGTCGGGCACTGGCTGCCGTACAGCCTCGGCCTGACGCTGGTTGCCGTGGCGTTGATGTCGCCGCTCGATGGAATCGGGGACGGCTACCTGCTGTCAGCGCACATGCTCCAGCACATCCTGCTCCAGGACGTGGCGCCGGCGCTGATCGTGCTTGGCCTGCGCGCGCCGATCCTGCCGCTCGGGCTCGGCAAGTGGGGCCTTCGCCAGGTGGCGCCGGGTGGGACGCTGGGCAGGCTGATCGCGTTCGTCACGAGCCCGTGGGTTGCGCTGCCGGCCTGGGCGCTCGCAACCTGGGTCTGGGCTGTGCCGGCGATCTTCGACTACTCCGCGGCGCACCCGGTCGTACATGCACTCGAGCACGGCACGCTCTTCTACACCGGCCTTGCGATGTGGTGGCTGATCATCGACCCGCTGCCCTCGGCGCGGCGCGTGCCAGGCCCTCGGCGCCTCGCATTCCTCGGCTTCACCCGTCTCGCCAGCGCCTTCGTCTGCGTGCCGCTCACCTGGTTGTCGCATCCGGAGTACTCGCGCTACGTGGCCGCACCCCACGTCTACGGGATCAGCGCGATCACCGACCAGCACCTTGCGGGCGCCGGCATGTGCTTCCTCGAGTTCCTGATCCTCGGAATCGCGATGGGCGTGACCTTCCTCAGCTTCCTGGCGCGCGACGAGAAGCTCGCGGACGCGCAGGACCGCATCGGCGGCGAGCTGCCGGCGCGCTGACGACGCTCAATAGCTACCCTGCGGCGGCTTCTTGCCGGTTGCGGTGATCGGCGAACCGTTCGCGCCGATTACGGTCCACGTCCCGCCGTCGGCCTTGATGCCCTGGCCGGAGAGGTCGCCTGACGCGGCGTCGGCGATGTAGTAGTAGAGCGGGTGACCGTCGTAGGTGACCTGCTCGGAGCCTCCTCGCTTGATCGTGCCGAGGGCGCTCGACTTCGCAGCGCCCTTGACCTTCGGCTTGGCGCTCGTCAGCAGTGGCGGCCAGTTTGTCGCGCATTGGCTGCCGCATGTCGATTTGTTCCTCTTGTCGGCGCTGAGGACATAGAGCGTGTGCCCGTTCGTGCCGACGAGGAACGTGCCGAGCCGCCCCGACGCCGTACCAACCGTCGCGACGCTCGCTGCCGCCGCGATCGCGGCGCCCGTGCCGAGTGAGAGACCTGCGATTGCAAGCATCATGCGGACCCTTCTCATCGATTCCTCCAAACGTTCGCTGGGACTGCCTTACCTCGGAGACGCCGCCATGCGCTGATCCTTCCGCCTCAGCGCGGTCTGGCTTCGCCGTGGCGCTCGAGCCCGTCGTCTGGGATTGGCTCCCAGACCGCGGCGTAGTTGACGAATTGGCGGAAGCTCGGGCGGATGCCTGGATCGCCGTCGAACGCGCTCATCCGGATCGCGAGCAGCGCGTGGTTGCGCGGGTTGCGGCTGAACAGGTGCGATCCGCAAGCGCTGCAAAACCACTTTTCCGAGCCGCCGTCGGGTCGCCACGCGCGGAGCAGTTCCTCGCCCGAGACGAAGCGCAGCTCGCCCTCGAGACGCGCGCTGGCGGCGGCGGCGGTTCCGGTGCGCTTCTGGCAGCGCGAGCAGTGGCAGTAGCCGGCGATCGTGACCGGCGCGCTCAGCTCGAAGCGGATCTTGCCGCAGCCGCAGCTGCAGCTGATCGATGGCTCCATCGCGTCGATTCTAAGCCAGCCGCTCGGGCTGCACCGTCAGGCAGTTGCGCGCGCCGTGCAGGTCGCCGAGCGCCGCGAGCGCTGCGCGCATCCCGCACATCCCGTGCACGCCCCCGCCCGGTGGAGTGGCGGCTGAGCAGAGGTACAGCCCCGCCACGGGCGTTCGATAGGAGCGCAGCGCGAGCGTCGGGCGAAAGATCGTCTGGCGGATCGTGTTCGCGCCGGCAGCGATATCGCCGCCGACGTAGTTTGGGTTGTGTGCCTCGACCTCGGCCGGCGCCGCGACCGCGCGCGCCAGGATCAGATCGCGGAATCCCGGCGCGAAGCGCTCGATTTGCGTCTCGATCCGCTCGGTCATATCGCGGGTCGAGCCGTTCGGGACATGGCAGTAGCTCCACAGTGTGTGGTGGCCGGCGGGGGCACGGCTCGGGTCGACGACCGAAGGCTGGACGACGATGCAGAACGGGTGCTCGCTCTCGCGCCCGGACCAGACGTCGGACTCGCTGCGCGCGACCTCTTCGAAGCTGCCGCCAACGTGCACGGTGACCGTTTCGCGGCAGATCTCGGCGGTCCATGGCACCGGGCCCGACAATGCCCAGTCGAGCTTGAAGATGCCGGGGCCGTACTCGTAGCGACCGAGCGCGCGCCGGAAGCGCGCCGGCAGGCGGCCGTCGTCGAGCGCGAGGAGCTGGCGCGGCGTGACATCGAGCAGCGTCAGACGCGAAGGCGGGAGCTCGGCGAGGCTTCCCACGGCGTCACCGGCGTGCAGTTTGGCGCCGCGCCGTTCGAGCTCGCTGACCAGCGCGTCGACGATTCCGGAGCTGCCGCCGGCGACGACCGGCCAGCCCACTTGATGCGCGAGCATCGTCATCAGCAGACCGAACCCGCCGGTCAGCGGCGCGCGCAGCGGGCGCATCGAGTGCGCGGCACAACCGGCGAGGAGCGCGCGGGTCTCCTCGCCGCGCATCATCCCGGCGAGCACAGACACGGGCTGTGCGCCGAGCACGCCGAACAGAGCCATCGCCGGGGGCGGCAGCGGCCAAGGCCGGACCGGACCGAGCGCGTTCGGGACGATCCGCTCGCTGCGCTTGACCAGCGGACCGAGGAGTCGTCGATATCTACGGCGGTCCTCGCCCAAGCCTTTCGCCGTGTCGTCGACCGAGCCGAACACGGCCGCGGCCCGACCGCCGTCGAGCGGGTGCCCAAACGCGACGCGCGGGGTGAGCAGCGGGAGCTCGATCCCCTCGAAGAACGGCGCCGCAGCCGCGAGCGGATGAACGGCAGAGCAGACGTCGTGCGCGTACCCCGGTAGCGTGAGCTCGCTCGTGCGGCAGCCGCCGCCGAAGGTCTCAGCGCCCTCGAACAGCTCGACCTCGAGGCCCGCGCGTGCGAGTGTCACGGCCGCGGCGAGCCCGTTCGGGCCCGCGCCGACGATGACGGCGTCGGGTGAGCTCATCGCTCGAGAACGCCGCCCTGTGCCGCGACGATCGCCTCGGGCAAACGCTCCGCGAGCGCGTCGAGCTGATCGTCGGTGCGCGACGGAGCGTGATGGAAGAGAACCGTCTTGGCCGCGCCCGCGCGCTCGGCGAGCGCCACCGCGTACTCGGCAGCTGAGTGGCCGTGGTTGCCCTCGGGAGTCGTCAGCTCCTCGCGCAGCAGCGTCGCATCGTGGATCAGCCAGTCGGCGTCCCGCGCCAGCTCCAGCGCGGCAGGGTGATACTCGCCGAGGCCGTCTGCTCCTGGCCCGAGCTGCGTCGAGCCGTGATCGGGCATGTAGGTGACGGTGCTCGCGCCGTCGCTGATGCGGTAGCCGAAGGTGCGCCCACCGCGGTGGGGGATCTCGCGCGCGAGGATCGAGAAGCCCTCGATCTCGTGCTCCCCTTCGGCGAGGACCGCGAACTGCCAGTCTCCCGCCAGCTGGCGTGGAGTGATCGGAAAGTGGGGCGGCGACATCGCTCGCTCGAGCAGCGCGACGGGGTCGTCGATCGCGGACACGGGCGCGGGGAACAGCACGCGAGCGCGAAGGCGCTCGGGGTCGCCGCCGTGAAAGAACGGCAGCCCGTGGAAGTGGTCCCAGTGCAGATGGCTGTAGAGGATCGTGCCATTGAACGTCGCGCCGTCGAGGAGCTCGGGGACGAGTCGAACGCCGGTCCCCGTGTCGAGGATCAGCGTCGGCGCCGACCGGTCATGCGCGAGCGCGACGCACGACGTGTGGCCCCCGTAGCGTAGGAACTCGGAACCGGGTGCGGGGGTCGAGCCGCGCACCCCGCAGAGGTGAACGCGCATCAGCGCTCGGTGCCGATCGCTGCGCCGGGCGTCGCGTTCCGTCGCGGGCGCCCGCTTGGCGACCGCGTGCTCGTCATGGCCTTCCGCATCGAGGCCGAAGACTACGGCCTGCTCGGGGCGACGTGGCGGCCGATCGCACCCGCGGCGCGAAGGTGATCGCCGGCTCTTGCGGTTCGCCAAATCGTCCAGATCGCGTGCTGTCGGAGCCTCCCGCGTCGATGCGTGATTTATCTCGGCGAATGGTGTGACAAGGGGAGCCTCGCGGCGAGCTGCCACGCGACTGCGCGGCGGTTTCATCTTGCTCGCGTGCCTCTTGCTGACGGCCGCCCCGACGGCTGCTCTCGCCGGCGGCGGCACGCGCGGCGGCGCCAGTCCCGCCACCCATGCCAGCCTGCGTCACAAGCCGACCGCCTGTAAACGCGGCTTCGTCCGCGAGGTCCGCGTGATCTATACGGTCCGCCACCATCACAAGCTGACGACGCGAGTGAGCGTCTGCGTCAAGCCCGGATCGACACGCGGCAGCGGCGGCTCGGGCGGCGGCTCGAGCGGAACGGGCGGCGCATCCGGTGGCGGCGGCGCAGCCGTGATCGGCCCGCCGTCGGTTGCCGGGGAGAGCTACAGCGTCGCGGCCGGCGCGACCCTAGCCATCGGCGCGCCCGGCGTTCTAACGGGCGCCCATGGGAGCGGCCTCAGTGCGCAGCTCGTCGCTGGCCCGACCCACGGAACGCTCACCCTCGGTCACGACGGGTCGTTCAGCTATACGCCGACCCCGGGCTTCGTCGGGACCGACAGTTTCAGTTTCAAGGCCCTCGACAAGAGCTTCAACAGCTCGGGCGTGGCGTCGGTGACGCTCGCGGTCACGCCGGTCGTGAACGCGGCGAGCTATTCGGCGAGCTCCGGGACTCTGCTCAGCGTGCCGGCGCCCGGCCTGCTCGCCGGAGCCGTCGGGGGCGGCCTCAGCGCGAGCGTCGTGGCGGGGCCGAGCCACGGCAGCTTGACGCTCTCGCCCGACGGGTCGTTCAGCTACACCTCGGCCCCCGGGTACGTGGGCAGCGACAGCTTCACCTACCACGCGACCGCCAGTGGCGGGGCGAGCTCCAACGTCGCAGCGGTGACGATCAACGTCGGCCAGCCCGGTCCGCCTGACGTCGTCCCGCAGAGCTTCGCCGGCGAGATCGCGAACACCGAGCTGCAGGCGGGTGGCTCGCGTGGCGGCGGAGCCGAGGTCTACTTCGGCGGACAGAATGCGCTCAGCGGTGACAGCGATCCTGGCGGCGGGACGCTCAGCACGCCGGCTGGCCCGATCTCTACCGCGCACGGCGGGACGGTCACGATGGCAAGCGACGGCAACTTCACCTACGTTCCGCCGGTCGGCTACGAGGGACCCTCGGACAGCTTCAGCTACGAGGTGAACTCGACCGACGGGCAGAGCTCGCTTTCGAGCGCCACGATCGACTTCTCGAGCGGGCGGGTCTGGTACGTCGACAGCTCCGCGAGCGGCGGTGAGAACGGCACGTCGACCGCGCCCTTCGCGACGCTCGCCGCCGCGACCGCGGCAGCCGGGTCGGGCGATGTCATCTTCCTCGCCGGCGGCGGGCCGACGTACACGGGCGGCATCACGCTCGGGGCCGGGGAGACACTCGATGGGCAGTCTGCGGGGCTCACGGTCGGCAGCGAGACTCTGCTGGCTGCGTCGGGCTCAGCGCCGACGATCACGAACGGCTCAGGCGCGGGCATCACGCTCGGCGAGGGCGACACCGTTGCGGGCGTCGATGTGACGAACACTTCCGGGGACGGCATCCTCGCCACTGGCATCAACGCGTTCACGGTCGCGGCCAACGTCGCGGTGAGCGACGCGGGCGCCGACGGCCTCGACGTGAGTGGCGGCAGCGGAACGATCAGCTTCGCTGCCACGATCAGCGCCTCGACCGACAACTCGGTGCACATCGCGAACCGCAGCGGCGGGACCGCCACGCTTTCGGGCACGCTCGATGACACCGGCCAGGGACTGCTGCTGAGCGGCAACACCGGGGCGACCGTCGTATTCACCGGAACAATCGATGCGAATACCGGCACAGCCGCCGCCTTCACCGCAACGGGCGGCGGAACCGTCGAGGCGACGGGGGCTTCGAGCACGCTCACGACAACGACCGGCACGGCGCTCGACGTCGTAGGCACGACGATCGGGTCGAGCGGCCTCACCTTCCAGTCGATCTCGGCCGGCGGCGCCGGCTCGGGCCCGAGCGCGGCCATCGTCCTCGACAACACCGGTTCGAGCGGCGCGCTGAGCGTGACCGGCACCGGCACGACCCCTGGCTCGGGCGGCTCGATCGCGAAAGCAAGCGCGACGGGCGCCGGGACGGGCGCGATCGAGCTGATCGACACGGGAGCTGTCTCGCTCACGGACCTTGCGCTGACCGCGAGCGCAGGAAATGGGGTCTACGTCGACGACGTCAGTTCACTCGCCGTGAGCTCCAGCTCGATTAGCGGTAGTGGCGGCGACGGCATCGTGATCACGGGCGACGTGAAACAGCATGTCCGCCGCTCTCGAGGCCGACGAGATCGACCAGGGCACCAGCGGTTCCGCAATCGCAGCGACTGCTCAAGGGAGCGGCGACATTGCACTCACCATTACCGGCGACACGCTGACGACCGGCTCCTCCGACGCGCAAGACGCCGCCCAGCTCGGTTCCACCGGTACAGGCAACCTGTGCCTAGACGCCATGCAGAACACGGCGACTGCCGCCGGATCGGGGGCGGATGGCCTGAGCCTCACGCAGAGCGGCAGCTCGACCTTCGGAATAGTGGGTTACCCGGGCGGCTCGGTCGCGGCCCTCCTCGAGATGGACAACCAATCCAACCTGAGCGGTGGTCTCGGCGGCCTGGGCGTCGACGCGGTCGGGAGCTTCCAGGCGTGCGACGGCGCAGCGACCTAGCTCGCCGCAATCGTCTTATTCCGCTAACCGAGCGCCCTGAGCGCGTGGTCGAGGAAAGGCTCGACCGCAAGCGGAGTGCCGGTCGCGTGCTCGACGAGCGGTTCCGTGTCGAGGCGGCGACCGTAACGATGAACGTGATCGCGCAACCAGTCGCGGATCGCCCCGACATCGCCGTTCGCGAGCGCCGCGTCCTGTGCGCCGATCTCGCGTTCGAGGTGCTGCCAGAGTTGCGCTGCGATCACCGCGCCGAGCGCGTAGCTCGGGAAGTAGCCAAAGAGGCCTGCGGCCCAGTGGATGTCCTGGAGGACGCCGACGCCGTCGTCGGGCACGTTGATTCCAAGCAGCCTGCGCATGCCGTCATTCCACGCCCCCGGTAGGTCGGCCACCTCGAGCTGGCCGCCGATCAGTGCCGTCTCGAGCTCGAAACGCAGGACGATGTGCAACGGGTAGGTCAGCTGGTCGGCCGAGACGCGGATCAGCGAAGGGCGGATCTCGTTGATCGCCGCGCTCAGCTTCTGTGGCGTGATCGCAAAGCCCGCGTCCGCCAGCGTCGGCGCGATCACGCGGGCGAACGCGGGGTTGCGAGCGACGTGGTTCTCCCAAAGCTTGCTCTGCGATTCGTGCACCGACATCGACGTGCCCCCCGCGAGGTTCGTCCGCTCGAGCTCGGGCGCGATCTGGCGTTCGTACAGCGCGTGGCCGAACTCGTGCAGGGCGGCGACGATCGACTCCACGCCGCTCTCGTCGCCGTAGCGCGTGGTGATCCGCAGATCGTGCTGCGCAAGCGATTGGCTGAAGGGATGCGCGGAGACGTCGACCCGCCAGTCCTCGTCGGTGACGCCGAGGCGTGTGAGGGTCGTCTTGACCGCCGCCTGTTGCGCCGCCACCGGGATGACGACGAGCCCGGCCGACTCACGCTCCGAGGCGCGCTCGATCAGCGGAGCGAGTCCGTCCGCAAGGCGCGCGAACAGCGGCTCGAGTCGCTCGCTGCGCAAGCCGAAGTCGTAGTCGTCGAGTAGCGCGTCATAAGGTCTGGGGGCGTCGGGGAAGCAGGCGGCGTACTCGCGCGCAAGCTCCACGTTGTGCGCAAGGGCCGGCGCAAAAGCGGCGAAGTCGGCTGCCTCCCGTGCGTTGCGCCAAATCACCTGGCCTTCGCTCGCGGCCCGCGCGAGGCGGCCGACGAGCTCGCCGGGAACGCGCCGCTGACGGTCCCAGTCTCGCCGCGCGATGCGCACGATGTCTCGCTCGAGCTCGTCCAGCTCGCTTGAGTCCGATTCAAGCTCCTCGAGCCAGGCGCCAATCTCGTCGCTGGTCGCGAGCTCGTGTGCGTGACGCTCGAGGGTTGCGAGCTGGTGCGCTCTCGCCTGGGTCCCGCCCTCGGGCATCATCACCTCCTGGTCCCAGGCCGCGAGCCGCGAGAGGCCTTCCAGGTCGGCGAGTTCTGCCAGGCGTTCGCGCAGTCCGTCGATCGCACGCATCGGCGGAACACTACGCTCGCGACGGTCGCTCACAGCTCGACGCGTCCGCTCATGCTGACCGTGCGGCCCTCCGGCAGCCTGAAGTACTCGGCCGGGTCCGACGCGTTGCGCGCCATCGTGACGAAGAGCTTTTGCGCCATGCGCTCATGCCGGGGGAATCCGTCGGTGCGATCGTCATCCGCGAGATGAAGTAGAAGGCCGAGCCGAGATCGGCGTCGATCGGGATCAGCCCGTTCGTGCCGGCGAGCGCGACGGCTGCCGGCACGTCGGGCTCGTCGAGGAATCCGAAGCGTACGGTCAGGCGGCTAAAGCGCTCCGCGGATGGGCCGAGCGGGTCACCGGTCGCCGCGTTGTAGAGGATGCCCGGCTCGATCGAGACGCGGTCGGTCTCCGCGACGTGTGGCACGCGCTCAGTCCGTGCGGAGACGATGATCACGCGTTCGTGCAGCACGCGGTTGAGTCCGACGTTGACGCGCAGCGCGAGCGGTGTCGTCTCGGGGTCCGGGTTGAGGAAGACGCTGACACCATTGACGCTGCGCACGGGAGATCCGCGCCAGTCCACCTCCTCGATGAAGTCGCGCAGCGGCCCCGCGAGCCGCTCGCGGTTGGCGGTCACGATGCGCAGCCCCTCGCGCCAGGTCAGCAGCACGAGGAAGATCCCGGAGGCGACCACGAGCGGCAGCCAGCCGCCGTGGATGATCTTGCTCAGGCAAGCGACGAAGAATGCCGAGTCGACCGTCAGGAAGACGGCTGCGAAGGCAATGAGCTTGCTCCGGCCCCATCCCCGGAGCATGCGCGCGACGGCCAGGAAAAGCACGGTCGTGAGGAAGAACGTGCCGGTCACGGCCACGCCATAAGCGTTGGCCAGCGCCGTCGATGAGCCGAAGCTGACGACGATCGCAATGACCGCGACGAGCAGGAGCGCGTTGATCGCCGGCACGTACACCTGGCCAATCTCGCGCTCGGAGGTGTGGCGGATCGTCATGCGCGGCAGGAAGCCGAGCTGTACCGCCTGCTGGGAGACGCTGAACGCACCCGAGATCACGGCCTGTGAGGCGATCACCGTCGCGAACGTCGCCAGGAACACCATCGGCAGCTGCGCCCAACCCGGGAACAGAAGGTAGAAGGGGTTCTTCAGCGCGCTCGGCGATCGCAACAGCAGCGACCCCTGCCCGAGGTAGTTCAGTGTGAGCCCGGGAAAGGCGAGCAGGAACCACGCCCGGCGAATCGGGCCGCGGCCGAAGTGCCCCATGTCGGCGTAGAGCGCCTCGGCGCCGGTGACGACGAGCACCACCGCCGCGAGCGCGATGAACGCGACCCCGCCGTCAGCGATGAAGAAGCGCACCCCCCAGACCGGTGAAAGGGCGGAAAGGACGTCCGGATGGTGCGCGATCTCAATGGCGCCGGCGCCGCCGATGACCACGAACCAGAGCGCCATCACCGGACCGAACAGCCCCCCGACGAACGCCGTGCCGAACTGCTGGATCGCGAACAGGATGCAGAGCACCCCGACCGTGACGGGCAGCACGATCGACGACAGGCTCGGCACCGCCACGTCCAGTCCGCCGACGGCGGAGAGCACGGAGATCGCCGGGGTGATCGTGCTGTCGCCGTAGAACAGCGACGCGCCGAGGATCCCCAGCGTGACGAGCCCAATCACCGGCGCGCGGCGGCGGAGCTTGGCGCCCTGGATCAGGGCGGTCAGCGCCATGATCCCGCCCTCGCCGTCGTTGTCGGCGCGCATGATGAAGATCACGTACTTGACCGAGACGACCAGCGTGATCGACCAGAAGACGAGCGAGATGACCCCGTAGAGGTTCCCGCGCGTCAGATGAACGGCGCCGCTGTTCTGCGTGAACACAGCGTTGATCGAATACAGCGGGCTCGTACCGATGTCGCCGAACACCACGCCGAGCGCGCCGAGCGTCAGCGCCGTGCCCGCCGAGCGCCCGGCACGGCGCGAGCCCGCCGAGCCGGCCGTCGGCGTACTGCCTTCCGTCTGCGGCGCGGCGGCGGTTGACACTCGACCAGACGGTAGCGGGCATCGGCGCCTGGCGGGGCCCGGCACGGTCAGATCTGCGACCTCGAGTTAGTCGAGGGCGACGGCGTGCTGCACCTGGATCGCGCTCGCGCTCGCTGGGTGACGCCGGCTCCCGGCCCCGGCGTGCTACCAACGCGGTAGGTAGCACGCCGGGAGGAGCGGAATGGCTAGCCGATGCCGGGGAGGACCTGCGTGCCTTCCTGCTGGACGGCCTGCAACGCGTCTGGGTCCAGCCCGAGGAGGTGGAGGATCGTCGGCGCCACCTGGGTCGTCTCTACCCACGAGTCGTTCGTGGATTGGGGAACCGTCCCCGGTGCATAGACGAGCAGCGGTACGTCGCGGTCCCCTGGGTTGTCGCCACCGTGCTCGGCGATCTTGCTGCCGGTGGTGTACACCGTCCCCACCTGGACGCGGCCGAACACGTCCGGGTAGCGCGGGTCTCCGTACGGCACGCCGAAGAAGTCGGCGGCCTCCTGACCGGCGTAGATTTGCGCCAGGCCGGAGTGTGCGACCTGCTCGGTGCCGCGGTTCACGCCGTCGTTGTTGTAGAGCACCGCCGTGGCGTCGTGATTCCACAGGTAGCTCTTGACAAAGTCGGCCGCAGCTTGAGTCTTGACCGACAGGTAGCTCTGCCAGAGGTCGTCGTCCGTGCCAGCGACGATTAGGTTGTTCTTGTCACCGGTTTGCGCGGTCCAGGCCGCGTTGACCGCCGCGATGATCGGCCCGTCGGCGATCCGCTTGAGCGCCAGCGGATCCTGCGGCGACTGCCCGTGCTTGGCAGTGATGATGATCGCCGTGGACGAGGCCAGGCCGTTCTTTTGGATCGTGTCGACCATCTCCTGGAGCTCCGCGTTGACGTAGTCGAGCCCGCTGGCCAGTAGTGGGCGCGGCGTCGTTCCGCCGGGGTAGTAACCGGCGAGCTCGGTCGGGCCCTCGGTGTACGTGCCGTTCGGGTTCTTCGTGAGGGTGCTGGGAGAGTCGACCTTCTCGGCAACCGACACGGTCTGGAAGTTCATCCCGAGGATCGCGGGCACGCCGACCTTCTGGGTACCGCTGTGGTCGTAGCCATCCAGCTCGTTGATGACTGCCTGCACCTTGTAACCGTCGTACTGCTTGGTCGCGGCGTCGTCGTGCGCCCAATCGGTGTCGGTCGGGTACGGCACGCCGTTCGGCTCGACCGCCTGCGAGTCGATCTCGGGACCGAAGAAGTCGTCGATGCTCATGCCAGCGGAACCGGGACCGTTGAACGAGGTGTAGATGGCGTGCTTGTCAGACCAGGCGGTGCGCAGACCGGCGTTGTGAATCACCTGGAAGATCGTGTTGACCTTCAGGTAGTCCCACGGCGTGATCGGCTGACAGGTCGTCGGGTCGACCGGGTAGCTCCCCGGGTTGAGGCCCGATTGCGGATGCGCGGTCAGGTTCATGACTGCGCCCGGGTTCGTGTCAACGCCGTTGTGGTAGATCGAGCCGCCCTCGTCGAACGACGGGAACGTGTTCCCGCTGGCGTTGTTGAGCAGGTCAGGCACAGCGTTGAGCGTGTCGTCCGGCGAGTCGTAGATGACGTCTCCGCCCGTCGCTGGCTGCCCCGGCGTGCAGGCGGCGCCAGCCTCGTCCACGGCGTGGCTGTACTCGACGTCGTAATACACACCGGTCGTGCCCGGGTCGCCGCCGGTCATCAACGCGGTCCCGCCCGGATCGGAGTCCGACGGGTCCGACGTGTGGTTGTTGGTGAATTCAGCCCCACCAGAGGCGAGCTGAGCGAGCTCCGAGCTCGGGTTGTTGGCGATGTACCAGTCGAGGTCGGACTGGTGCATTCCGTCGACCGAGATCAACAGCACATGCTTGATGCCGCCCCCACTTCCGCCCCCACTTCCGCTCCCGCTTCCGGGCCCGTGGCCGTGCCCGTGCCCGTCCGTGGTCATCACCGCCGCCGTGATGGCGACCGTCATGGCCGAGAGCAGCAGCCGCCGGAAGCCCGATCGCAACCGTCGTTACCGCCAGCGCCGCCAGAATCCCCTGCCTGGAACGTCTGCTCATGGGTTCGACTCCTCGTTGGGTACGACACCGTTGTACGGACCCACACGCGGACGGGCGTTACCTATGCGTGAACTCATCGACGGCCCGCGAGGATGCTTCGTCCTCGAACCGTCCGCCTTGGCTCACCGAGTCGCGTCCCGTCGAGCGCGGGGCCAGTCCCGCGCAACCGAGATGCACAAGTCGCCCGCTTGCAGCCAAAACCGTTGTCGAATTGGCAACGGTGAATGGAGCTAGGGGGACTCGAACCCCCGACCTCCTGGGTGCGATCCAGGCGCTCTCCCAACTGAGCTATAGCCCCGGATTTGCCGACGACCGGCGCGGGACCCACAGTCTAGTTGGGCCGCGCGGCGAACCCCGCCGTCACGGCCAGGGCGGCCGGAAAGCGTGCGGTCAGCTGTCCGCGTTACGCTTTCGCGATGAGCGATCTCCACCAAGCAATCCGCGAGCACCTTGCGCTCAAGCGGCAGCACGGCGCGGATCCGAGCGAAGTGGCGCGACAGGAGCAGGAGGCGTTCGGCGAGTTCTCGAGCGAGGCGCACGTCGATTTGGCGAGCGCATACTCGTCCGAACCCCACTCCGAGTTCGATCCGTTCGCCGCGTCCGAAGCCGTAGCGGAGCCCTTTCGCGAGGAGTTCGTGCCGCAGACGAGCGAGTACGCGCGTGCCGGCTTGCGTGCATACCGCGAGAGCGGCGAGGAAACGCAGGAGTACACAACCGATGATCGGGTCGGCTGGTCGATCGGCCCGGCTTGGCGCGGCGGCACGGCGTAGCCGCGCCGTCGATCCACGCGAACGAGTGCCCGCCCGCGAAACGGCGGCGCTGACTACCATCCGACGAGCGGGGCCATAGCTCAGCTGGGAGAGCGCCTGCTTTGCAAGCAGGAGGTCGGCGGTTCGATCCCGCCTGGCTCCACTGGGGAAGTCCCCGCCCCACACGAACAGCTTCACGACGCGTTTCGTGGTACGGCCAGAGAGACTCTCTTGCTCTTGGTGGCTCAGGTCTTCCGCATAACCATCGTGGCCTGGTCGCCGGAGGGGTTCGGCTCGGCGTAGCGGTGGTGGAGGCCTAGAGGGTTGCCGGCCGGATCGCTGAAGATCGCCTGTTGGCAGACCCCGGAGTCAAACGACTCGGTATGGAAGCTGACCCCGGCGGCGATCAGACGTTCACGCGCGACCGCGACATCGGCGACGCGGAGAGCGATCGGCATGCTGTTCGGTGAGAAGGCGCTGCCGAAGGCGTCGTTTTGCATGACGGCAAGCGTGAGGTTGCCGGCTTGGAACTCAGCGCCAGGTCTCTCTCCGTAGCGGGCGATGCATGGCAGGCCAAGCACTTCGCCGTAGAAGCGGCAGCTCGCGTCGAAGTCGTCTGTCGGGACGGCGACGAAGTCAGTCCCGAGGATCAGCGGTGTGCCGTCGGGCATCTCGAGGCCCCCTTCTGTCAGTTGGTGTCATGGATCGAGTGTGCGATCTGCTCAAGCAAGTCGAGCGCGTCTTGGAGGCCGTTCTCCATGCCGGAGGCGATGATCGCGTCACGCGACGCCTTACTTGTGGCCTGGATCAGGATCGCAAGCTTCGTGCGGCCTGCCAGCTCGGTGAAGGTAGTGGTGTTAACGGTTGCCGCGTCGTGTGCGGAGACGCCGTCGGGGAGGCCCTCGAAGGCCTCGCTCGACACGATCCGCACGCCGGGGACGATCTCGCGGTACTCGCCGTGGAAGCCGACCTCGATTCCGTCGTCGGTGACCATCACATAGCGCCAGGAACCCCCGATTCGCAGGTCGATCTCAACCACAGTGACCTCGCCGCGATTGGCGTGCCACCAGCGCCTTACCAGCTCCGGCTCGGTGAACGCGCGATACACGAGGTGTCTGGGCGCGTCGAATTCCCGCTCGATCAGGATCTGCTCGTCGGTCGGTAGCGTGACCCTCGCCTTCGCTTTACCGGTCGCTGGGTGCATCATCTGCCTCCTGTTGCTTGAGTTCGTCGAGGACGTCATCGAGCGCGTCGAAGCGGTCCGTCCACGTCTGCTCATGGGTCTTCACCCAGTCGTGGATCGGCTTTAGCGCATTGCCGTTCAGCCGGTAAAGCCGCCGCCGGCCGTCGTCGCGAACCGACACGGCTCCAACCTCTCGAAGCACCCGCAAATGCTTGGACACTTGCGGTTGGGCGAGACCGAGCAGCTCGACGAGCTCGCCAACGGGCCGCTCGCCGCCGGCGACCAGATCGAGGATCTGGCGCCGACGCGGCTCGGCCACAGCGTTGAACGCGTCGGTGGTGGTCGCAGCTCGCGCCATGCCGCAATTATATACTGATATCGGCATACATCGATTGGAACTCGAGCCGCACCTGCTCAGGACGAGTTGCGAGGTGTGGGCTGCCGGGCGTGCGCGAGGCCGACGCGGGGATCACCCGCTAGGGTCGGCCGCGTGGGCGGGTACTTGGAGGTCAACCGCGCCTGGTGGGACGCGCGCGCGTCTGCACACGCGCAGTCGCCCGACTACGCGGTCGCGTCGTTCGTCGAGGATCCGCACTTCCTCAGCACCATCGTCCGCTTCGATCTTCCCCGGCTCGGGGACATCAGCGGCCTGCGTGGCGTTCATCTGCAGTGCCACATCGGAACCGACACCGTCTCGCTCGCTCGCCTCGGCGCGCGAATGATCGGGCTGGACAGCTCACCAGCGTCGCTCGAGCAGGCACGTCAGCTTGCCGCGCGCTGCGCCTCCGCGGTCGAGTTCGTCGAGGCGGACGTCTACGAGGCCCCAGCCGTCCTGGGCACCGGCGCCTTCGATCTCGTATACACGGGCATCGGGGCGCTGTGCTGGCTGCCGTCAGTCGCGGGTTGGGCAGCGGTCGTCGCGGGGCTGCTGGCGCCGGGCGGTCGGCTATTCATGCGCGAGGGGCACCCGATGCTTTGGACGCTCGAGGAGGACCGCGCCGACGATTTGCTGGTCGTCAAGCATCCGTACTTCGAGCACGTGGAACCGATCGTCGACGAGTACCCCGGAACCTACGTCCAGACTGAAGCGAGCTTCGCGGACAACCTTTCATACGGCTGGAACCACGGACTCGGCGAGATCGTGACGGCGCTACTCGACAACGGCATGCAGATCACCGCGCTCACCGAACACGACACCGTCCCCTGGGACGCGCTGCCCGGCCAGATGTAGCAGATCGAGGTCAACGAGTGGCAGCTGCGCAACCGGCCCGCGCGCGTGGCCCACAGCTACACACTCCAGGCGGTCAAACCCGGCTGACGATCCGCTAGCGTTGGGGCCCCGTTGAGTCGCGGACGATGAGGTGCGGGTCGAAGACCACGCGCGGGGGGGCGTTGCCGGCGGCCCAATTCCAATCGGTCTCGCCGATCGCGATCCTCACCCCTTCGGCGACCATCGGCTCGATCGGCATGTGGACCGTGGTCAGGCTCGGGATCATGCCGGCGCCAAGCTCGATGTCGTCGAAGCCGACGACCGAGAGCTCCGCCGGCACGTCGATCCGTTGCGCCAGCGCTGCATTGATGATGCCAATCGCGAGGACGTCGGTGGCGGCGACGATCGCCGTTGGCGGGCTTGACAGGTCGCGCAGCTCGGTCAGGGCGAGCGCCCCGCCGCGGATCGTGTTCGGGACGTGGCGGACGTAGCCGTCCGGCACCGCGACGCCTGCGCCGAGAGGAACTCCCGGTAGGCCTCCTCGCGGTCCAGGATCACGTAGCGCAGCGCGCCGCCGACGTAGGCGATGCGCTCGTGGCCGAGCGTGGTGAGGTGCGTGAGGGCCGCGCGGATCCCGGCACGGCTGTCGACCGCAACGGTCGGAAACGGACGGTCGTGGCGTTCGGACCCATGCCAGAGCGCGACGACCGGGACCGGGGCTTGACGCAGGTCGGCGACGAGGCGACGTTCGCCACGGAAATCGCCGACGAGCACGATCGCGTCGCACTGGCGCGCCTCGAGCACTCCGGCCAGCGCGAGGGCTTCGTCAGCGGTGGTGCGAGCGTGCCCGAGTACGACGGAATAGCCCCGTTTCTTGCATTCGATCGTCACTGCCTCGATCGCCTCCGCGAAGAAGGGATCGGTGATGTCGCGGACGACCGCCCCGAGCAGCATCGTGGGAGCGCCGTGCAGCGCCCGGGCGAACGGATGCGGCCGGTAGCCGAGATCGCGCGCCGCACGCTCGACCCGCTCGCGCGTCTCGCGCGAGGCCGGGATCGCGCCCGGCTTGCGATTGAGGATGCGCGAGACCGTGCTCTGCGAGACGCCGGCCGCCGCGGCGACGTCGGTCATCGTCACTGGCCGTGGGCGGACCGCCGGGTATGCCAAGGGCTCTGCTTCGTCCCCGCGCGCTAGATCGCCGTCTACTGTCATGCGTTCACCGGATTCAGGTGGCTTTCAACGCCACTCGCCCACGCCCCGGCCAACGAGCGGCCGACTCCTATCGCGCGACTCCTTCATTGACGCCTCCGCCGGGCTACGGGCCCTCGCCGGCTGCTCTGGCTGGCGACCGATCGGACGCGGCTCGCGCTGCGATGCGCCGGTTGCCGGTGCGCTCGAGGCGCCGAACGCGCAGCCGGTCCGTGACGACCGCGATCAGCAGCACGAAACCGACGACCATCGGCTGGTAGTAGGCGTTGACGTTGACCGCGACCAGGCCATCGCGCAGCACGACGAGCAGCGCGGCGCCGGCGACGACGCCGATGATTCGCCCCTGGCCTCCGATCAGGCTGACGCCGCCGATCACCGCCGAGGCGATCGCAATGAGCTCCCAGCTCACGACGCTGTCGGCCGTGCCGGAGGTGATGCGAGACGCCTCGATGATGCCAACCACACCCGCGCACGCGCCGCTGACCACGTAGGCCATCACGATGCGCCGGTTGATGTTGATTCCGGCGAGTCTCGCCGCCTCGCGGTTGCCGCCGATCGCGTAGAGCTGGCGCCCGATGTAGGTGCGTTCGAGGAAGAACCAGGCAGCGACTGCGATCACGACGAATACGAGCACGCAGATCGGGACTCCCAGCACCGTGTTACCCGCAACGGCGAGAAACACGTGCGAACTGAGCGGGATCGGACTGGGCGCGATCGCCTCATCGGCTCCCGCCGCAAAGATGAAGGTGATCAGCGTCGCGACAAACGGCGGGACGCCAAGGCGCGTGATCAGGAACCCGTGCCAGAGGCCCCACAGCGCGCCGAACCCGATCGTCAGGATGAAGGTGAAGAAGACCGGAATGTGCGCAGTCACGTTGAACCACGCCGAGACCACGACGAAGAACGCGGTCAGCGAGCCGACGGACAGATCGATGCCGCCGGTGATGATCACGAGTGCCTCGCCAACACCGAGGATTCCGAATCCCGTTAGATCGACGCCGAGCGGATCCTGGAGGTCTGAGGAGCTTGAGAAGAGCGGGTTGATCGACGTGAAGACGATGAACGCGGCGATGACCGCGAGGATGATTCCGATCTCTGGCGAATCCGCGAGACGCCCGAGGATGCGCGCCTTCGCGCCGACGTCCGTCGCGGGCGCCGTGGCCTGATCTGCGACGGTCGGCGGCTGGCGGTTTTCGGGCATCGTCTCAGTCATCACGCCACCTCCTGCTCGATCGCCGCGGCGGCGATGATCCGTTCCTTGGAGAACTGCGACCGGTCGAACTCGGCGGCGATCCGGCCGCGGCGCAGCACGACGACCCGGTGGCAGATCGCGAGAAGCTCTTCGAGCTCGGATGAGACCACGAGAATGGCCATGCCTGCCTGCCGCTCCTCTTCGATGAGCCGGTAGATCTCAGCTTTCGCGCCGACGTCGACGCCGCGTGTCGGTTCGTCCAGCAACAGCAGCTTCGGACGCACGGCCATCCAGCGGCCGAAGATCATCCGCTGCTGGTTGCCGCCCGACAGCGAGCGTGCCGGCAGCTCGATCGACCGCGTGCGCACGCGCGCGCGCTTGACGATCCCGTCTGCCTCGCGGCGCTCCTTGCGCCCCACGATCACCAGGCGCCGCCAGGCGAGCTGGCGCAGCGCGACGAGGGTCACGTTCCAGCGAATCGGCGCATCGGCGAGCAGTGCCTGGACCTTGCGATCCTCCGGTACGAGGCCCACGCCCGCGGCCACTCCGTCGGTGGCGCTGTGTGGCTGGTAGCGGCTGCCGGCGAGCTGCATCTCGCCGCCGGTGCTCGCGCGCGCGCCCATGATCACATGCAGTAGGCGGCTGCGACCAGAGCCCATCAGGCCGGCGATGCCGAGAACCTCACCGGTGCGCACGTCGAGGTCGAGCGGTCCGAGTCCCTCAGCCTCGAGCCCGCGGGCCCGGAAGGCGATCCTGCCGTCCGCGCTGGGTGTACCGATCGTCTCGGCGGCCGCGAGCTCCTCGCCGACCATCTCGCGCACGAGTCGCTCCTCGGTTGACTCCTGCGGCGTGAGGTCGGCGACCTTGCGCCCGTTGCGCAGCACGACGATCCGATCGGACACCGCGCGGACCTCATTCAGCCGGTGGCCGACGAAGATCACGAGACCGCCGCCGCGCGCGTGCTCGCGGGCCAGCTCGAGCACGTGGTCGGACTCGGCCGGCCCGAGCGCCGACGTCGGCTCGTCGAGGATCAACACAAGCGGCTTGCGCCCGAGTGCTTTCGCGATCTCGATCAGCTGACGCTGAGCCACCGAGAGCGAGTCGATACGCCGCCGCGTCGGGATGTCGAGTCCGATCCGCGCGAGCATCTCGCGCGCCGCCTCGTTCATCGCGCGACGGTCGACGATCAGCCGGCGCGCGCTCGGCCGCCGTCCGAGACTGAGGTTCTCAGCCACGCTCAGCTGGCCTACGAGCGGAAACTCCTGGGAGACCATCGCCACTCCGAGCTCCTGCGCCTGGAGCGTGTCGCCGAGATGCAGGCGGTGGCCGGCAATCTCGATCGTGCCCTCCTCGGGCCGGACCGAGCCGGCGATCGACCCCATCATCGTCGACTTCCCGGCGCCGTTCTCTCCGACGAGGCCGACGACCTGCCCGAAGGGCAGCGCCAGCTCATCGACGTCGAGAACGACCGCCGGGCCGTACGACTTGCGGATGCCGGTGAACAGTACGGACCGCTCACCGGCATCCACGGAACCAGCGACTGTCAGATCAGCCTGCGCCAATTTCCTTGTTGTACGCATTGTCCTGCGGCAGGTTCGCCTTGGTGAGCGTTCCCACGCCGGTGCTGATGACCCCGTCTGTCAGGTCCGGAGCGATCAGCGACTTGACCTTCGCCGCGCCCAGCACCTTCATCGCGGCGGTGACATAGGCGCCCAGGTAGCCCTGCATGTAGGGCTGCTGGATGATCGACGCCGCAACCGTGCCGTTCTGCAGACCCTGGATGGTCCCCGGCTCGTTGTCGTCGGCGACGACCCAGATCTTGCCGGTGTCGCCCTTCGCCTTGACCGCAACCGCACCGGCCGGGCCATCGTAGGAGTAAACCCCGTAGATGCCCTTCAGGTTCGCGTTGTTCGCGATCACCGCGTCGGCGTTCGACGACGCCGTCGCCGCGACACCGTTGTCGTTCTCTGTCGCAACCACCTTCACGTTCGAGCCGGCAAGTGCCGCCTTGAACCCCTGGATGCGCTGGAGCGCGTTTGTCGCCGTCAGCGAGCCGGTGAGGATCGCGACGTTGCCGCCGTTGGGCAGTGCCTTCTTCATCGCCTCGCCGGCAGCCATGCCGGCCGTGACGTTCGGCGTACCGATGTAGGTGAACGTCTTGGCATCGGCCGCCGGCACCGGCGAGTCGATCGCAACGACGTCGATGCCCTTCGATTCAGCCTTGTTCAGGAGCGAGCCTTCGGAGACCGGGTCGATCACCGACGTGAAGATGCCGGTCGCGCCCGTCGAGCTCAGTGACGAGTACTCCGAGACTTGCGTCGCGAGTTGGCCCTGCGCCGGCCCCTCGTAGTGCGCCGGGATGCCGAGCTCCTTGGCAGCCTGCGCGTCACCCTGCTTGCCCGCCACCCAGTACGTGGCGAGGATGTTGACGACCATCCACGTGTTCACGCTGCTGAGGCTCTTGCCCTTCATCGCATTCGAGAGCGCGTTGCGAATTGCAAAGAGCTTCGTGTCGTTGAACGTCGGCGGATGCACGCTCGGTGAGAGCAGCGCGCTGGCGCTGTGGGCCGATGCTGCCCCGGCTGCTGTCGTGCTGACGAGCCCAGCCGTCAGCGACAACCCGCCCGCAAGCGCTACGGCGACAGCGACGCTCGTGTTCCGGGCGCCGCGGCGCCCGAAGCTTCGCTTCATATCTCCTCCTTAGAGAGGTTGTTTCCCTCTGACTCTGCAACTCCCCCGGACGCCGACGAGGCGACTGTCAAGGGCAGAATACGTATCCAAGCATACGTATTCAGAGCAAGTCAACACCGAACGGCATACGTATTCACATGACGTCATACGTATTACGAGACCGCCCCGAAGAGGGTCGCGACCACGCTCCGCGGGCCGCCCCGGTTGCGGTGCTCGCACAGGTAGATCCCTTGCCAAGTGCCGAGCGCGAGCCGGCCCGCGCTGATCGGCAGCGTCAGCGACGGACCGAGCAGGGCCGCCTTCACGTGTGAGGGCATGTCGTCCGGCCCCTCGAGCGTATGCGTCCAGCGGCCCGCCTGCTCGGGCACGAGCGTGCTGAAGTAGGTCTCGAAGTCCCGCCGCACGTCCGGTGAGGCGTTCTCGTTGAGGGCGAGCGAGGCCGTGGTATGCGCGATCAAGATGTGCAGAAGACCCACGTCGAGTTCCGCGATCTCGGGCACAGCGGCGATGATCTCGCGCGTGATCAGGTGAAAGCCGCGCGGGCGCGGTTCGAGCTCGATTCGCCGCTGGACCCACACCCCGCCAACGCTACCGCTCCCGCGCGAGGCGGGCTATGCTCCGCCGCCACCGCGATGGCCGTCGATACCCTCGAGATCAGCGACGCGCTCGGCGTCGTCGCGGACGCGATCGCGCGTTCTGACGAGACGCTCGCGCTCGCCTCGCCGCCACCTCGATCGCTCGCTCGTCGACGTCCTCGCGATCCTCGGCTTCGACAAGCGCTACGTCAGCGCGCGCGGCTCGTATCTCTATGACGAGGACGGACGCGAATACCTCGACCTGCACACCGGCGAGGGGTTCGCGAGCCTCGGGCACAACCATCCCGACGTGCGCGGGGCGCTCGAGGCGACGCTCGCGAGCGAGCTCCCAGGCGGCGTGCAGATCCATTTCTCGGCGTTGGCCGGCCTGCTCGCGGAAGAGCTCACCCAGCGGCTGCCGGCGGGTCTCGACGCCGTGTTCTTCGCCAGCACAGGGGCCGAGGCCGTCGACTCGGCGATGAAGTTCGCGCGCGCTGCCACCGGCCGCCCGCGCCTGCTCTCGTGCGATTCGGGCTTCCACGGCGTGACGCTCGGACCGCTGTCGATCGTCGGCGATGAGTTCTTCAAAGAAGGCTTCGGCCCACTCCTGCCCGGCTGCGCGCGCGTCCCGTTCGGCGACCTCGACGCGCTCGAACGCGAGCTCCGCGAGAAGGACGTCGCCGCGTTCATCGTCGAACCGGTGCAGGGGCGTATGGTCACGACGCCGCCCGCCGACTACCTGCTGGCCGCGCAGGCCGCCTGCCGGCGCTACGGGACGCTGTTCGTCGCCGATGAGATCCAGACCGGACTCGGGCGAACCGGCGCGTGGTTCGCGCTCGAGCACTGGGGGCTCGAGCCCGACATCGTGCTCGTCGGCAAGGCGCTGAGCGGCGGCTACATGCCGGTCGCCGCGATGGTCACGACGCGCGGGACCTACGACAAGGCGGTCGGGACGCTCGAGCGCTGCTACGTACACCAGTCAACCTATGGGCGCAACCGCCTGTCGATGGCTGCGGGGCTCGCCACGCTGCGTGTGATCGAACGCGATGGGCTCGTCGCGCATGCCGCCGGCGTCGGCGCGTTTCTGCGCGCGGGCCTCGAGCAGTTGCGCGAGCGCCACGAGCTGATCAAGGAGGTTCGCGGTCTCGGCCTGATGATCGGGATCGAGCTCGGCCCGCCACGCGGCCGTGCGGCGAAGCTCAACTGGCATTTGATTCACAGTGCCAGCGAAGGCCTCTTCCCGCAGCTTGTCGTGATCCCGCTTCACCGCGATCACGGCATGATCACGATGGCGGCCGGGAAGAACGACGTGATCAAGCTGCTACCGCCGCTGACGCTCTCGCAGGCGCAGGCCACAAGCTTCCTCGACGCGCTCGACGCCGTGCTGAGCGACTGCGAGTCGGGGTCGGGCAAGAACTGGGCGGTGGTACGCGACATCGCGAAGGCGACGATGCGCCGTCGCGTGCCGCTGCGATCGCGGTGAGCGTCGAGCGCTGCCTGCTGACGGGCGCGAGCGGCTTCATCGGCGGGCACCTGGCCGAGCGCCTGGTCGCCGAGGGCCTCGAGGTGCGCTGCCTCGTGCGCGCGAAGAGCGACACGACGCTGCTCGAGCAGCTCGGTGTCGAGCTCACCGTCGGCTCGCTCGCCGATCGCGATGCGCTCGCGCGCGCTGTGGCCGGCTGCACGTCGGTCGTGCACTGCGCCGCGCTCGTCAGCGACTGGGCGACGGCGCGGCAGATCGTCAACGCGAACGTCGTTGGGACGCGTTTGCTCGTCGCGGCCGCAGTGGACGCCCGCGTGCGGCGCTTCGTGCACATGAGCACGACCGACGTCTACGGGTACCCGGGCGGGGTCGCCGTGGACGAGGGATGGCAGGCGACCCGGTTCGCGAACTGGTACGCCCAGTCCAAGCAAGACGCGGAGCGCGTCGTGCTTGAGGCGAGCGGCGAGCTCGAGACGGTGATCCTGCGCCCGGCGACCGTGTACGGGCCGCGTTCCGCGGATGTCGTCGGCCAGATCGCAAAGGCGATCCGCCGCGGACACATGCTGCTGATCGACCACGGGCGGCCCGTGGCGGGGCTCTGCTACGTCGGGAACCTCGTTGACGCGGTCGTGCTCGCGCTGCGCTCGCCGGCGGCGGCGGGCGAGGCGTTCAACGTGTGCGACGGGTTGGCCGTGACCTGGGCGGGCTTCACTGCGGATCTCGCGGAGGGACTCGGCCGCCGGCCCCCACGACGCAGCCTGCCGTTCCACGTTGCGCGCGGGATCGGGCGGGCACTCGAGGTCTCCTACCGCGGCGTGCGCGGCTTGACGGGCCTGCGGATCCCGGCGCTCCTCTCCCGCCAGGCGGTTGACGTGCTCGGGCGCGACCAGGACTTCTCGAACGCGAAGGCGCGCCAGCTGCTCGGCTGGGAACCGCGCGTCGACTACGCGAGCGGCCTGCGCGCGACGCTCGACTGGTTGCGCGACTAGCCGGCTACGATCTACGGCGCGCATGCCCGGCGAACTCGCTGACGAGGGGGCCGCGCCCGCCGGCGCTGAGCAGGTTCGCGTGCCGCTCGCGCGGATCGCCCGCGAGTGGACACGGATCGGCTTCACCGGGTTCGGCGGCCCGCCGGCGCACATCGCGCTCCTGCGCCAGCTCGTCGTCGAGCGAGAGGGCTGGATGGACGCTCGCGCCTTCCAGGACGCGAATGCGGCCTGCGGTCTGCTGCCCGGGCCGGCATCGACGCAGCTCGCGATCTATTGCGCCTTCCGCCTCGGCGGCCCGCTCGGCGCGCTCGTCGGCGGGCTCGGCTTCATCGTCCCGGCGGTCGTCCTCGTCGTGCTGCTCTCGCTCGTCTTCCTCGCCCACTCGACGCCGCTCTGGGTGCGCGCCGCGGGTGCCGGCGCGGGCGCCGCCGTGGCGGCCGTCGCGGTCCAGGCGGCGCGCGCGCTGCTCGGCCCGAGCTTCGAGCGTATGCGCGACGGTCGCGCGCGCGCCGCGCGCTGGGGCTTTTACGTCGCGGTCAACATCGCCGCCGCGGCGCTGATCGGTCCCTACCTCGTGCTCGTCCTGCTGGCGTGCGGTCTGATCGAACTGCTCGCGCAGCGCCGTCCAAGCGCGGCCTCGAGCTTCAGTCCGATCGGTCTACTTGCCGCCGTTGCCGCGCGCGGCGGGTTCCCACCACTCGCCTGGACCGCGTTCAAGGTCGGCGCGCTCTCGTTCGGCGGGGGCTTCGTGATCATTCCCCTGATGCAGGGTGACGCCGTCCACACCTACCACTGGATGTCCAACGCCCGCTTCCTCGACGCCGTCGCGCTCGGCCAGATCACCCCCGGGCCTGTCGTCGCCACGGTCGCCGCCGTCGGCTATGCGGCCCACGGCCTCGCCGGCGCCCTGCTCGCCGCCGTCATCGCGTTCCTGCCCTCCTTCGCGTTCATCCTCGTCGGCGCGCGGCGCTTCGATCGCCTGCGCGAGAACGCCTCCGCGCGCGCCTTCCTCGACGGCGCCGGGCCGGCCGCGATCGGCGCGATCCTCGGCGCTGCGCTGACTCTCGCCCTCGCGCTCAGCGAGGCCTGGCAATACGCCGTACTCGCTGCCGCGTTGCTCGCGGTACTCGTGCTCCGGCGTGGCGTCGTTGCGACCCTCGTCGGCGCGGGCGTCGTCGGCGTCGTCGCGGTCCTGGCCTTGGGCGCCCATCCAGGGTGACGCCGGCAGGCCAGCCAGCGGCCCCCATCCGCCATCCCCGCCGACGAGGCCGGTGAGTGCCGTCCACCTGGAACCGCGAAAGCGATGGGCGCCGTCATCCGCAGGCCCGGAGCCTGAACACAGCTGCGGCGATAGCGCAAACGCGCAGACCCCGCGCCGTCGCGAGCGTGACGCGCATGCCAGGCATGCCGCGAGCACGCCGCGCCGGCAAGCCGGCCAGGAAGAAGATGCCCTCGAGCGTGTCCTTGAGCCGAAGAGCCTGCCCTGGACTCGGCCCGGCGACGCGCATCAGGATCATTTGGGTCTCGCTCACGACGAGCAGCCCGTTGCCATAGCCGGTGCCGGCGAACGTCAACAGCCGCGAGTATCACGCTGCCGACGATCGCGCTGCCGGCCATGCCGGCCGCCGATCAAGAGCTGGCGCCGCGATATAGCGCCGGATCGAGCGTCCCCGGCTCGGCGCCCTGGCGCGCGACGAGCGCCGACGCCGCCATGCCCAGGCAGTAGCTCGCAACGAATAGCGCGTAAGCGCTCCCGTGCCGTGCAGGACGTGCGCGCAAGAGCGGCTCGGAGACGTTGAGCAGGCCGCCGCCGATGAACGACCGGCCGAGCGAAGATGATCACCGCGATACCGCCGGCTTCGGAAGGCCACCCGTAGTCCGGCACGGACCCCGTGTTCGAGTTCTTCTTCGGCTTCCTCGGTCCGCTCGGCGCGGTTCATCGGAACTGTCGCGATGAGGAGGCGGCGATCGCGAAGCTCACGCGTTCATCGCCAGCGGTAGGGCTGGGCCTGAGAGCAACAGAGACCGCCGGATAGAGCGGACCGGGTGATGCCGAGCCATCGGGAGGTATCGACCGCGCCGCAACCAGTGCGTCGCCTCTCCGGCGATGATCGGCAATGCGCTCTTGAGGGCCGGTCCTGCAGAGCCCCGCGTTCCCGGCAGCCAGGGCGAGACCCCGATGATCACGGCGGTTGGGCGAACTACCGCGAGTCCGGCCAAGGCGGCGGCTTGGACCAGGCTCGCGACGATCAAGAGCGGCCGCTTTGAGTAACGGTCGGCGAGCGCGCCAAACCACGAGCCGAGCACAATCCAGGGAAGAAAGTCGGCGAGTAGCACCGCGCTCACTGCCCACGCTGTGTGGAGGTGGCGCGAGTTAGAACCAGCAGCGCGACGTAGGCAGCGCCGGTGCCAATGCACGACTGAAGCCACGCACCAAGCAGCCTGCGGAGCGGCGGGTTCGCTCTCAGGGTGGCGAGCATTCGGCTCGCGAGCGTAGCTATTCGGTTAGCCGTTGGACCAGGCAACGGCCCGGCGCAACGAATCTTTAGGATGCCTATGTTTGCAAGCCATATTGCATGGTTCCGGCGCTTTGATCATGGATGCGTAGGTTCTGTCACACTACGGCCGACTCCCATTCCCTGGAGGTTACGGATGTCGTTCGCAAAGTAATTGAGCTGCAACGTTCCGCCGGCTTTAGCCGGCGGCTCGTTTTCGGTAACGTGAAAGCGCCCGGAGCGGTCCGGCTTTTAGTCGGACTCGCTCTGTGTCGCTTGGATGTTCAGGCGGCGCCTTGCTGAGCCTGCTTGGCCGAGTTCGCTTGGTTGACGTGAGCTTTCCCAAGCGCGGCATCAGGTAGCCAACGCGCCAAGACCTCGTGCAAGGTGTTCGAGCGGATCGGCTTGCTGACGTAGTCGTCCATCCCGGCGGCAAGGCAACGCTCGCGGTCGCCGACCATTGCGTGGGCGGTCATCGCAATCACTGGCGTGTGGTAGTCGCCGTTTCGCTCTCGGCGGCGAAGTTCTTCGGTGGCCTCGTATCCGTCGACGTCTGGCATTTGGCAGTCCATGAGAACCGCGTCGTAGCGCTGCATCGAGAGTGCCCTGAGGCCTTCACGCCCGTCGTTCACGACGTGGACGTGGTAGCCCCACCTTTCGAGGATGCTCACGGCAACGACTCGATTGACGGGACTGTCCTCGACTACGAGCACCAGCGGGGCGTCCTCCGTCGTGTGCCGCGCCGGAGGCGCTCCGTTCTCCCGCGCCGTTGAGATCAGCATCGCGGGCGCTTTTGGCAGCGCGAGCTCGAACCAGAAATTGCTTCCGGCACCAAGCTCGCTGTTCGCTCCGATGGTGCCGCCCATAAGCTCGACCAGCTCCTTGGCGATGGCCAAGCCGAGGCCGTTGCCGCCGTAGCGACGCGTCATTGAGCTATCGGCCTGCGCGAAAGGCTCAAACATGCGGTCGATCATGTCCGGTGCGATCCCGATCCCGGTGTCCAGGACCTCGAACCTGATGCGTTCCTCGCTGCCTGCCACCTGCGAGACGCGGATGGTGACGGTGCCTTCGGTGGTGAATTTGACGGCGTTTGCCGCGAGGCTCATCAGCACCTGGCGAACGCGCTTGCCATCGCCCCGAACCCGGCGGGGCAGCTGGGGGTCGAGTTCGAGGGTGAGGCGGAGATGCTTCTCCACGGCCTCCGGCCGGGCCGGTGCGCAGGCTTGGTCGACCGCGCTCAAGAGATCGAAATCGCGGATGTCGAGCTCGATCTTGCCGGTCTCGATCTTTGATATGTCGAGGATGTCGTCAATGATCGCGATCATGTGCTCGCTTGACTGGGCCACCTGCTCGGCGTAACGCCGCTGCTCGCGCGTGAGCTTTGTCGACAAGAGGAGCTCGTTCATGCCCATCACGCCGTTCATCGGGGTGCGAATCTCGTGGCTGACGTTCCGCAGGAACGCCGATTTCATGTTCGACGCTCCGATCGCCTCGTCACGCGCGCTGCGGTACGCGTCGTTGAGGTCGACGAGGCTCTCCAGTCGCTGACGTCGCTCGCGCGCGAAGAGCCACACAAGGCCCAGCAATGGCAAGGGTGCCAGCGCGGCGACCGGTTGCTGTTCAACGTGCTCGGCGACGAGCAGGCCAAGGCTCGAGAGGGCAATGTCGATGACGTACGGCGGGGCCCACTCGATCGGCGCTGCAAAGGTGGCACCGAGTCCGACGCAGAGCCTGAACCAAGTCGCCGCGAGATCCGCGGCAATCTGGGCTGCTAGGGCGGCGAGCAGGATGCCGGGACTCGCCACATCCGGCGCGACGCCTGCGAGTGCGAAGACCGCTACCGGGCCGAGTGTGTACAACGAGTTGCCGAGCGCCTCCAAGAGACGGCTCGGCCGAATGTCGCGCCTTATGACGTCGATCGATCGCGCCACAGCGGTAGCCGTCGCGACCACCACTGGCACAAGGGAGATCGGTAGGACGAACAGCAACGGCACGAATGCGAGCTGATTCGGTATGGCAAACCCGAACGGGGTGTCGATTTGCACGCGCATCGCCACGACGAACACGGCGAAGCAGACGACGGCTGGCAATACTGAGAAGGCATGCGGCGGCCGCGCAAACAGCAAGGCAGCAGCCGCCACGATAAAGCCGGCGGCCGCACTCGATCTCAGTCACGCGCTCGCGCGCAGACACGTCTGATCCAGGCCGTCGCAGCGTCTCGGCCTGCACATCGAGTGTCGACTCGGCCGGCACACCCTCGATATCGACCTATTCCGGGCATTTCTTTACCGCCGTAGGGCCGCAATCTCCGGCTGCAGCGGGCCTATCATCCGCCGCATACACGCCGTGGTCGAGCTGCCGTCGAGCACCCGCGACGGACGCGCGGAACTCTCAAGCGCGCTCGGGCGAAAACGCCGACTCGCGCCCGTTCGCCAGGCCGCGGCGTGGCGGTCGATGATCTAGCGTACGGCGCGGGGCCTGCGTGGTCGAGGCAAGGAGCTCGTTGGAGGCTGTGCGCGGTGCGGTATGTCGACGGCGCTGAGGGCGGTCGTCTTCCTTGCGGGCGTCGGCGTCAGCCTCGGCGCCAGCTGGGTTCTCGTCCTGCGCCTCGAGCGCGTTGGCCAGCGCTTCGGCTTCGCGGAGGCTCTCCTTGGGCTGGTGGCCGCGCTCGCAGCCGATGCGCCTGAGGTGACCGCCGCCGTGACGGCGCTGATCAACCACGACCGCAGGATCGGGGCGGGGGTCGTGCTCGGGTCGAACGTGTTCAATCTAGCCGCGCTGCTCGGGCTCTCGGCGCTTGTCGCGGGCACCGTTGCGCTGCACAGGCGCGTCGTCCTGATGAACGGAGCGGTCGCAGTCTGGACGGCCATGCTCTGCCTGCTCGCCGTGACGGGCGTCGTCTCGGTACTCGCAGCGCTCGCTCTCG
This sequence comes from uncultured Solirubrobacterales bacterium, assembly GCA_963703775.1. GTDB lineage: Bacteria > Actinomycetota > Thermoleophilia > Solirubrobacterales > Solirubrobacteraceae > Palsa-513. Next base: position 184,099 of record CAVPFP010000023.1, read on the forward strand.
AGCTGATCGTCTTCGTGCCGTATGCGGCGCTGCTCGCGCGCGGAACCTCGCTGCTCACGCGACTGCCGGCGCTGCACGGCTGGTCCGATTGGCTCGCCCAGGCGATCGGCGAGGAGGAGATCGAGCTCGAAGCGGCGATCCATCCGCGCCGCGGCGGCACGCGCGACGCGCTCGTTGCGGGCGCGGCACTCGTCGTGGTGGTCGCCGCGAGCATCGCGATGGAGCAGGAGGCCTCCGCGCTCGGCAGCGACTGGTCGATCGCCCCGATCATCGTCGGCGCCCTCGTCCTCGCCGCGGTGACGAGCCTGCCGAACGCTGTCGCCGGCGTCTACCTCGCGGCGCGCGGTCGCGGCAGCGCGACCCTCAGCACCGCGCTCAACAGCAACCTCCTGAACGCGCTCGCAGGCCTGCTGCTCCCGGCAAGCATCCTCGGCATCGGCGCGCCGTCATCGCAGACGACCCTCGTAGTTACGGCATACGCGGGCATGACGGTGCTTGCGCTGGTAACCGCGCACGTCGATCACGGCCTGCGCCGCAGCGCCGGCGCCGCGATCATCGTCGCTTACGCGCTCTTCGTCGCGCTCCTGCTCGCGACGACTTGACGCAGGAAAGACGCGATTCGGCGTGGAGGTCGAGGGGTAGGGCCAGCATCAAGAGCTGAAACGCGTGACTGGAGGTTCCAAGATGCGAGTTGCTGTTGCTGGCGCGACGGGAAACGTTGGCGTGCAGGTCGTTGCGGCGCTCAGCGAGACCGGCCACGAGCCGGTTCGTATCTCCCGGTCGTCCGGGGTCGACCTGATGACCGGCGAGGGCCTCGACGCGACCCTTGCCGGAGCCGGTGCGTTGATCGACGTGACGAACGTGCCGGCGGACGACCCGGAGGAGGCGCGTCAGCGGTTTGGCACGATGACACGCAATCTTCTGCAAGCCGGTCGGCGCGTCGGCCTGGGCCACCACGTCCTGTTGTCGATCCTCAACATCGACAAGGTTGAGGGCATCGCCCATCACGCGGGCAAGCGCGCGCAGGAGCAACTCGTCCGCGAATCCGGTGCCCCGGCCACCATCGTACGCGCGGCGCAGTTCTTTGACTTCCCTGAGACGGTCGTCAGTTGGACGCGCGAGGATGGCAGCGCGATCGTGCCGCCGCTTTTGATGCAGCCGATCGCTGTCAGCGATCTTGCGCGCGTGCTCGCGGACGTCGCGGTCGCCGGCCCGGCGCAGGAGATCGTCGAGGTGGCTGGCCCCGAGCCGCAGGATCTCGTCGATATGGCCCGCCGATCCTTTGCCGCGCGCGGCGAGCATCTGCGCCTCGTGCCGAGCTGGCGTGGCCCGCTTGGGATCGACTTCGCGGGCGAGGTGCTGATGCCCAACGAGCGCACGCGCCTCACGAAGCGCACGTTTGACGACTGGCTGGCCGAGCGCGCGGCGGCTGCCTGAAACGGGTCACGACCGCTGCGCGGGAGCGGCGCTACAGCACTCTGTATAAACGCGTCGCACTCCGATTGGCCCGGGTGGCGCCCACGAGTAGCCCCTGCTCGTCGAGAATGTGCGAGTGAGTGCAAACGGGCGGGTGGGCGAGGGCTACGACGAGGTGTTCGGCGCGGACGGTGTGGGTCGCCCGCACGCCGATGCGCTGATCAAAGAGCTCGAGCGCCTCGGTCCGGAACGGCTCGTCGCGGCCGGCCAGCTGCGCGATGCGCTCTTCATGCGCCAGGGCATCACGTTCGATCTGACGACCGCCGACGGCGCCGTCGCCGATCGCCCGTTCCCGCTCGACCTCGTCCCGCGGATCATCCCATCGGCGGAGTGGACGATGATCAAGCGCGGCCTGGCGCAGCGGATCAGAGCCCTCAACCACTTCGTCGCCGACGTCTACCACGAGCGCGAGATCGTCAAGGCGAAGATCGTCCCGTGGACATTGATCGCGAGCCGCTCGCACTTCGCGCGCTCGGCCTATGGCATCCGTCCGCCCGGCGGCGTGTACACACACATCGCGGGATGCGACCTCGTCCGTGACGCCGACGGCAGCTGGAAGGTCCTGGAGGACAACGTCCGCACGCCCTCGGGCATCTCGTACATGCTGGAGAACCGCATCGCGATGACCCGGCTCGTGCCCTCGCTCTTTGCCTACTACCGCGTGCGCCCGATCGACGAGTACCCGCTGCTCCTGCTCCAGTCGCTGAAGTCGGTCGCTCCGGGGCCCGAGGGCGAGGCGACCGTCGTCGTCTGGACGCCCGGGCCCGCGAACAGCGCCTACTTCGAGCACGCTTTCCTCGCACGCCAGATGGGCGTCGAGCTCGTCGAGGCCTCGGATCTGGTGGTGCGAGACGACGTCTGCTACATGCGCACGACCAACGGGCTCGCTCGTGTCAACGCCATCTACCGCCGCCTCGACGACGCGTTCATCGACCCGCTCGAGTTCCGTCCCGATTCGTTGCTCGGGGTCCCGGGCTTGATCCGCGCCTATCGCGCTGGCACGGTCGCGATCGCCAACGCGATCGGCACGGGCGTCGCCGACGACAAGGCGATCTACTGCTACGTGCCGGAGATGATCCGTTTCTACCTCGCCGAGGAGCCGCTGCTCGAGAACGTCAAGACATACCTGCTCGACGATCCGGAGCAGCTCGAGCAGGCACTCGATCGGATCGACGAGCTCGTCTTCAAGCCCACGGGCGAGTCCGGCGGACGCGGCGTCGTGATCGGCCCCCATACCGACGTGGCGCGGCTCGCGTCGCTCGCTGGCGCGGTCCGCGCCGAGCCTTCGCAGTGGATCGCGCAGGAGCTCGTTCACCTTTCGACCGTGCCGAGCGTCCTGGCGGACGGCTCGCTCGCGCCGCGCCACGTGGACCTGCGCCCGTTCGCCATCTTCGGCGAGCAGATCCGCATCGTGCCCGGCGGCCTCACGCGCGTCGCGCTCGAGGCGGGCTCGATGGTCGTCAACTCCTCGCGCGGCGGCGGCTCGAAGGACACCTGGGTGCTGGCCGACGCGGGGGAGGAGCCCGCGCTTCCGGGGTCGCCGGAGCTGCAGCCATTCACGCCGCCGACCCTCCCGGACCTGCGCATGGGCTCATGGACCGGTCAGGCGCAACAGCAGCAACAGCAGCAAGCAACACCAGGACCCGCCCGCCGGCTCCTGATGCTTGCCCGCATCGCCCACGAGCTCTTCTGGCTCGGCCGCAACATCTCGCGCGCGGAGCACACCGCGCGCCTGATCGACGGCGTCTTCCAGGCGGACGTGCAGGCCTACCACGAGGATCCGAGCGGCGTGACCCTCTCCTGGGACGCGGTGCTCGCGATCATGGGCTCGACGGCGACGACCTCGCACGCGCGCGCCTCGCGCGATGAGACCGTGGCGTTGCTGTCGACCGACCCGACGAACGTGCACTCGGTGCTCGCGAGCGTCGCGCGCGCTCGCGAGGGCGCGCGGACCGTGCGCGACGTGATCAGCGCCGAGATGTGGGAGGCGATCAACGGCTTCCAGCTCGGCCTCGCCGAGGCCGCGGTCGGCGTCACGGGCTACGCCGGGCCCTACTCGTTCGTCTCCTACGTGAAGAACCGCGCGGCCCTGTTCTGGGGTGTCGCGGCGCAGACGATGCTGCGCGACGAGGCCTACGCGTTCCTTGACGCCGGAGGCCACTTCGAGGGCGCCGACATGGTCCTGCGGATGCTGCGCGTGGCGCTGCCGGCGCCGGAGAGGAGCCCCCGGACGCCCACCACCTCAGCTCGATGCGCGACGGTCAGGCGCTCGCGCTGCTCCAGGCGGTCGGCGGGCTGCAGGCCTACCGGCGCTCCTCGGCAAGCGCGCCGAGCGCCGTCGCCGTCGCCGGCTTCCTGCTCTTCACGCCGACCTATCCGGATTCGGTCGCTGCCTCGGTTGGAGCGGTGCGCGACGCGCTCCTGCTCGCCGATCTTGCCCCGCGCAGCTCGGACCCCGTTCTGCGCCTCTCGCGGATCCTCGCGGACCTCGGCTTCCGGGCCCGTGGCGCGGCCGCGCAGGGCAGCCTGCGCGAGATCTGCGAGAGCGTCGGCTCGGAGCTCGCGCTCGCCGACAGCGACATCTCCGAGCGGTACTTTGGCGGCGTGACGCCGGTCGAGCGGATCAGGACCGCGTGAGCCCCGGTGCACTTCGCGATTCACTACACGACCGAGTACCGCTACAACGCGCCCGTCACCGACAACCTGAACGCGCTGCGCGTACGGCCCGCGATCACCGCGACCCAGCGCGTCGACGAGTTCCACGTGCGGATCGACCCGGAGACGAGGCTCGGCCGTCACGCCGACTATTTCGGCACCGAGGTCATCGAGTTCGGCATCTCGAAGCCGCACAGCGCGCTGACGATCGACGTTCGCGCGCGCGTCGTCACCTCCGAGCCTGCCGAGCCGCCCGAGCCCGCCTGGGAGGAGCTCGGCTCTCCCGCCTACCTCGAGGCGGCCGGCGAGTATCTGCTGGCGAGCATCGCGGAGCCGTCGGCCGGCGCGCTGGCCGAGTTCAACCACCTTGCCGAGGCGTCGACGCCGCTCGGCGCGGCGCTACACCTGTGCGAGCACATCCCCGACCGCTTCGCGTACCGGCGCGGCATCACCTACGTCGGCTCGACCGTCGCCGACCTGCTCGACATCGGCGCCGGGGTCTGCCAGGACTTCGTGCACCTCGGCCTGATCGTGCTGCGCCGTGCCGGAATCGCGGCCCGCTATGTCTCCGGCTACCTGTTCGCGGCGCCGGGTGACGGCGGTGACGACTCGATCGAGGTCGACACGCACGCCTGGCTCGAGGTCCTGCTCCCTGCGTCGAGCGGACACGGCGAGCCGGTCTGGGTCGGCCTCGATCCGACGAACCGCGCCCGTGCCGACGAGCGCTATGTGAAGATCGGCCATGGGCGCCACTACGGCGACGTTCCCCCGATCAAGGGCGTCTACCGGGGTGGCCCCTCGGAGCTCACCGCGCGCGTGCTGATGACCCGGCTTGACCCGGCGCGCGCGGCCCGCGCGTAGCGCACGCGCCGCCTCCAGCCTTCCGCCTGGCTATCTTGTGCAGCCGATGACGGGCAGCAGTGCACGCCGCACACCACCGCGGCCTCGCCCGCTCACCATCGCCGCGATCGTGCTCCTGGCGATGGCTGCGCTCGCCTCTGCCGCGACCGCCACGACGCCGGTCGCCTCGCCGTCGTGCGTCCCGCAAACGGTCGATGCCTCGGGCGTGCTCCCGAACACCCCGCTCCTGGTTAGCCCGGCGCCGAACACCGCCGACGCGATGCCCCAGAATCAGATCTCCTTCCTCGGCGCCCCCGCCTCGACGATCACGAACGTCGCAGTCAGCGGCAGCCAGTCGGGCGCTCACGCCGGGAGCCTCGAGCCTTACGCGGCCTTCAACGGCGCGAGCTTCGTCCCCACCGATCCGTTCACTTCGGGCGAGACGGTGACGGTCACGGGCATCTACACCGCCCCCGGGGGCACGCCCACCGACTTCAGCTACAGCTTCGTCGTCGCCGCGCCCGATGCGCTCGCTGCGATCCCCGAGACGGGCCGCACGACCGGGCCCCCCGGCACGATCCTGCATTTCCATTCAGCGCCCACGGTCACGCCGCCGAACGTGAAGGTCTACGTCAACACGCCCCAGGCCCAGCCGGGTGGGGACATCTTCTTTTCGGTCTACCCGGGCCCGGGAGCGACCGGCCCGGAGATCATGAACCCGAAGGGCCAGCTCGTCTGGTTCGACCCGCTGCCGACGGACACGTTCGCGACGAATGTCCAGGTTCAGCGCTACCTCGCCCAGCCAGTCCTGACCTGGTGGCAGGGAACGATCAGCCACCACGGCTTCGGCCTCGGGCAGGGCGAGATCTACAGCACGAGCTACCAGCCGGTCGCGACCGTGTCCGCCGGCAACGGCCTCGCCGAGGACCTCCACGAGTTCGAGCTCACCCCTGCCGGCAGCGCGCTGATCACCGCCTGGAAGCCGCTGCTCTGCAACCTCAGCTCCGTCGGCGGCCCGGCGGCGGGCGCCCTCTACGACGCCGTGATGCAGGAGATCGACATCAAGACCGGTCTCGTCATGTACGAGTGGGACTCGCTTGACCACGTGCCGCTCGCCGACTCCCACGCCCCTCCCGCCGCGCACTCAACGACGATCTGGCCCTGGGACTGGTTTCACATGAACTCGATCCAGCTTCAGTACGACAACAGCCTGCTGATCTCGTCGCGCGCGACCTGGACCGTCTACGACGTCAACTCGGCGACGGGCCAGATCGTCTGGGAGCTCGGTGGCCGCCAGTCGAGCTTCAAGCTCGGCCCGGGTGTCGCATTCTCCTGGCAACACGACGCGCGCCAGCTCGGACCGGACCTGTTCACAGTCTTCGACAACAGCGGCCCACCGATCGCTCATCCGGCCTCGCGCGGCCTGGTGATCAGGATCAACACCGCCAACCACACGGCGACCCTTGCCCACGCGGCGGTCCCGCCGAGCCCGGTCTTCGCGCAGACGCAGGGTGACCTCGAGCCGCTCACGGGCCAGAAATGGTGGCTCGAGTTCGGCGACGTCGGCCAGATCGAGGAGCTCAGCGCGAGCGGCAGAGTGCTGTTCCTCGCCCACTCGCCGAGCGACACGCAGATCTATCGCGCACTGCGCTTCCCCTGGAGTGCGCAGCCGGCGGCGCCGCCCGCCCTCGCCGTCGCGCACTCGGCCCACGGACTCACGCTCTACGCATCGTGGAACGGCGCGACCGCCGTCACGTCCTGGCGCGTCCTCTCGGGTGCGAGCTCGACCGCCCTGACCGCCGGGGGCACGACCCGCGCAACGGGCTTCGAGACGGCGCTGAGCGCGCCCGCGAGTGCTTTCGTCGCGGTCCAGGCGCTATCGGCGAAGGGCGTCGTGCTCGCAACATCGGCTGTCGAGCCGGTGGCTTAGGTCTTGGGTTGGCGCGATGGTGCGCGACGCTCGCTCTTCCGGCAGATGCGCGTTCCCCTCGTCGTGCTGGCAATAGCTGCCGCGGCGATCGCCGCGGCGTTCGCGCTCGCCTCGGCGGGCGCGCCGGCGAACGCGGGCCTCGCGTGGAGCACCCGCGCGGCGCTCCCGACCTGTGGCGCGCCGACGGACCCGCGCGTCGTGTTCCCGTATAGCGCGCCGAGTGTCGCGAGCGGTCAGGGAGCGCTCGTCTGGCTCGGCTCGGGATGCCAGACGGGATCGTCGACCCTCGATGCGTCTTTGCTCAGCGCCGACGCGCCCGGGCCGCCGCGCTCACTCACCACTGTGCCGCTCAGCGATTTCGACGCCCTCGCCGGTACGACCCGAGGCCAGCTCGTCGCGCTCGTCGGCGCGCGTGGCAGGGCACTGCTCGGCGACGGGCTCGCGACGCAGGGCTTCACCAGGCTGCGAACGCTCGTCGGCTCCGACTCCCCGGTCGCGTTGCAGACGGGGTTCATCGGCGACGTCGACCTCGCCACGGTCTCCGGCAGCGAGATCCTTGTCCGCGCGCAGCGCCACTACATGCGCCGCTTTGGCCGCGCGGTCGCGATCCGTGCCGGCCGCGAGTCGCCGACAGCCCTCGCGATCGGCATGGACTTCCGCGCCGACCGCCTGATTGTCTGGGACGAGCGGGGCGAGATCTACGCGCGCTACGTCACGAACGACAGTCACGTCAAGCGCTTGCAGCGCCTCGGTCCCGCGGGCTCTGACCCGCAGATCTCGGCGGTCCTCTCCGACGACGGCCGCGCGTTCGTCGTCTGGACGGACGAGCCGGCGGCCGGTAGCGCCGGCACGGCGCGCATCCTGGTCGCGCACTCCGCGATCGGCCCGCGCTTTCACCGCACGCGGACGCTCGCGTCGTTCAGCGAGTCAGCGACTTCCCGCCTGCCGCCGGGGTCGGTCGCCGCCGAACGCCTCTCGAGCGAGGGCGTCGCATTGCTCTGGCCCGTGCGGTCATCGAACGGTGATCTCGTCCTCGACGCCGCGCCGGCGCGCCAGTACGGCGTGCTCGCGCCGCGCGTGATCGCGATCGCCGGCGAGGACGTCCATCTCGGCGCCGTCGCGACCGGTCCGCACAACGAGCTGGTCGCCCTGCTCGAGGCCGCGCCGCAGGGCACCGCCTCGCCGGCGCTCTTCGCGGTTCGCTCGAACGTCGTACGCGACCCGGGCGGACTCGGCTTCGGCGCATTGGTCGAACTCGCGCCGTCGGGTCCGAACTCGGCGCCGGCGGTCGCGGTCGACCCCGACAGCGATGTGGCGATCGCCGCCTGGCAGTCCGGCGGCGGGATCTACTGGGCGCGCGGGACGCCGAGCTAGCTGCGGATCCTCTTGTCGGCGGCGGGATCGTCGGCGCGGCTGCGCGCGCCCAGCTCGCCGCCGACCACGATGTCCTGCTGCTGCAGAAGCAGGGGGCCTGCTTGTCGCCCATCGACGGGCCGTAACAGCGGCGTCGCCCATGCCGGTCTCTACTACGCCCCGGGCTCGCTCAAGGCGCGGCGTTGCCGCCGCGGCAGCGAGCAGCCACCGCAGCGCTCGCGATCGCCGAGGAGCTCTGCGAGCGCCTTTGTCAGTCGGGCGGCCCATCGAGGGCCACCGACCGTCCGCGCAACGCTAGGCCGCGGCCAACGCGTTGACTTCTGACTCCCTGGGATCGATGACGCCGAGGTCCTCGAGCACCTTGAACTCACCGTTCGCGCCTGTGCGATGTACATGTGCATGCGCATGGTGCTCACCGGGAACCATTCGGCCGGTCCGCCCGGGCCGTCGGCGATCCGCGCGTGGTCGAGCGCGGCGATCACCGCATCCTGCTCCAGCGACGCCGCCTCGGTCACCGCGGCGGCCCACAGCTTCAGGCCGCGGTACATGCCGGTGCACGCGCTGCCGGCGGTGAACCTCGCAGCGCCCGGGATTGAGCTCGTCGTAGCGGCGGCCAGTTCGCGCCGAACGGCTCCTTGGCGTCGTGGTAGTAATCGAGGCAGCTGTAAAGGCCCTCGATGTGAGCAGCCGGTACGAGGTTGAGGAAGTTCTCGTCGAAGTACGTGCAGATCAGCGCACCGCCACGACGCGTAAAGCCCGACTCGTAGAGCAGCTCGAGGAACGGCGTGAGACCGGGCGGCACGATCGTGTTGAAAACCGCATCCGCGCCGCTCGCGACGATCTTTTCGATCGTTGCCGCGTAATCGGTGTGATCGAGCGGGAAGTAGTCCTCCCCGACGATCTCACCACCGCAGGCGGCGACGACCTCGCCCACCTTCTCGTTCAGGACGTGCGGCCAGATGTAGTCGGCCGACGGTAGGTAGAACCGGCTCGCGCCGGTCGTCCGCATCAGCCACGGGATCAGCGGCTCGACCTGCTGCGCCGGCACAGGGCCGGTGCAGAAGATCAGCGGATCGCACTCCCGGCCCTCGTACTGCTCGGGGTAGATGTAGAGCTTCTTCCCCTTGTCGACCGCCGGACCCTTGATCGCTTGGCGCGTCGAGCTGTAGATGCCGCCGAGCAGAACATCGACCTGCTCCTGCTCGACGAGCTTCGTCGCCATCGCCGCGGCGGCGGCTTCCGTAGTCTCGCTGTCCTCGAGATAGAGCTTCAGTGGCCGCCCGAGCAAGCCGCCTGCGGCGTTGATCTCGTCGACGACCATCCTTGCGACGTTCGCGTTCGCGATTCCCATGAACGACAGCGGACCTGTCTGATCTGTGATGACTCCCACCTTGATGGGAGCGACCGAGGCTTCCATTCTTATGCTCCTTCGATTTGAAGTTCAGGTTGTGGTCGGCCGATCCGCGCTACCGCCAGGCGCTCGGCCTGACGGCAGCGAGGACTCGAGCCGGGTCGGCGCTAGGCGGCGTAATGGCCGCCGAGCTCGGCGGCCTGCGGCGCGCCGACGTGCCCCGCTTGGCGCAGGATCGCCGGGACCTCGGGGTCTGACACAAAGCTCTGCCAGCCCGCCGCGTCCCAGTCGAACAGCACCCAGACGCGATCGGACTCGAGCGGATCGCGGTAGACCGTCGCCCCGTTCGAGCCGTGCTGCTTGCGCTTCTCGAGCCCGGTCGTGGAGAAGATCTCCAGGAACCGGTCGTAATCCTCGACCCGCGTTGTTGCCAGCATCAGTGCCCTCCTTGCTAGTGTCGCCGGCGGAGTGCCGGTGTGAGGGCGAATCTAGGCGGGCGGTCCGGCCGGTACATCGGGCGAACGCCCTATCCGGTGCCAGTCGGTCGTCGACCGCAAGGCCCTCGCTAGGTGACGCCGACGAGCGAGTGCTGGAAGGCCCAGAGCGTTGCCGCCGCCCGGCTGCGAACGCCGACCTTCTCATAGAGGTGCTGGATGTGGTGGCCGACGGTCTTTGCCGAGATCCCCAAACCCGCGGCGATCTCCTGGTTTGACTGGCCCCTTACGAGTATCAGCAGGACTTCCAGCTCGCGCTCGGTCAGCCCGGCAGGCAGCTCGCGCGGGCGCTCGCGAACGCGGTGTCCGGCGCAGGCGAGCACCGCGTCGACGGCGTCCTCGTCGAGGCGGCCGGCGTCGGCTTCCTTGATCAGCGCCGCCTCCGCTGCCGACGCCTCGAGCGGCTGCCTGTGGGGGCGTGCCTCGCGCATCGCGCCGTAGCAGTCGGCGACGGCGAGGATGCGAGCCGCCTGATCGAGACCGCCGGCGCCGGTGCCGCGGTGATATCCGCTCCCGTCGAGGCGCTCGTGATGCGCCCCGGCGACAAGCCCGATCGGCGCGAGCGCCACCGACTGCGCGAAAGCGCGCTCGCTGAAGTGCGGGTGCAGGCGCACGCGCTCCCACTCGCCGAAGCCGAGCGCTCCCGGTTTCTCCCAGACCGAGTTCGACACCCCCGCACGGCCGAGGTCATGGGCGAGGGCGGCGCGCCGCACGAGCGCGACCGAATCGGCAGGGAGACCCATCCGCCAGGCAGCGGCCTCAGCGAGCTCGGCGACGCCCGTGGAATGGTCGCGAAACCAGGGTGACTTGAGGTCGGTGAACGCGGCGATCGCCGCGAACGCGGCGTCGAGCGTCTCGCCGCTCATCCGGATCTGTGGCGTGGGCTCGGCCCCGAGCGCCCGCGCCCAGGTCTTCGTGTCGTCGAGCTCGCCGAGCAGTTCGTCGAAGTGCTCGCTCGCAAGCCCGGCGAGCACCGGCTCATACGCGCCGCCGGCCCGCCGGAGGACCATCGCGCGCGCCTCTTCAGGTCCGGCGGCCGTGAGGAACACGGAGATGTCGCGCGCCACGTGCAGCAGACGCATCGGAACCGGGATCGTCTCGCCGCCGACCAGCCCGGGGAAGCCGAGCCCGTCCCAACGCTCGAATCCGTACTCGAGGGCGGCCTGCACGCCGGCGCTGAAGCCGAGCCAGCCGGCGATTCGCTGCGCAACCTCACAATGCATTGCCAGCGTCTGCTTGGCGATCGGTAGCCCGTGCGCGATCGCCTCCTCGATCATCGCCGCGCGCAGCTCGGGACCGCGCCCGAGGCCGACGTTCGAGCGCAGAAAGGCGAGGACCTCGGCCGGGTTGCCCGAGTCGACCAGCGCGAACGCAGCCCGCGGCACGATGTCATCGCCATACAGCTGCGCGGCCTCGTGGCCGTCCGAGGTGCACCCCGCGGAGTGCAGCAGCGCTACGTAATAGGTGTCAGACAGCTCCTGCCGCGTCGCTCCTGCAAGCTCGCCGAGGCGCACCGCGAGTATCGCGGTGCGCAGCGCGTGCTCGAGCGGCTGCCCGGTGCCGAGGTCCGTGGCCAGGGACAGCGCACCGACGATTTCGGCCGCGCGGACAGGACGCTCGCCAGCCGCGGTAGCCGCGGCGCCCCCTTCAGGCTCGCTCCACACGCGGCGATCCTACATGCAAGTTCGCGGTCGCAAACCGGCCCCGCGCCGGCCGCCGCGGCGTCAGCTGGAGCTGGGGCCGTAGAAGTCCGCGTTGAGCGCCGTGAAGCGCAGCCACTCCGCCGGCAGCTGATCCTCGGCGAAGATCGCGTCGACCGGGCAGGACTCGACGCAGGCATCGCAGTCGATGCACTCCTCGGGGTCGATGTAGAGCATCTCGGCCTCCGCGAAGCCCGGTTCGTCGGGCGTGGGGTGGATGCAGTCGACCGGGCAGACCTCCACACACGAGCTGTCCTTGGTGCCGATGCACGGCTCGGCGATCACATAGGTCATGGGCGGTAACCTAACACGTTTTCTACATCGCTTCTGTGTAAAGTGGCGGCGTGGAGGCGCGCGAGGACTCTCGCAGTGCGCTCGCTCCGAGCACCAGGGCGCGCCTGCTCGAGCTGCTTGGACAGCTCGGTCGGCCGGTGAGCACCGGGGAGCTCGGAGAGCTGGCCGGCCTGCATCCGAACGGCGTTCGCGCTCACCTGCAGGCCCTGCTCGCGGCCGGGCTCGTCGGTCGCGCACGCGAGCGCGGATCGCGCGGGAGGCCGCGCGATCTGTGGTCGGCCAAGCGCGCGCCAGCGCCGGGCGCGGAGCTGCGCCCCTACGTCGACCTGTCGCGCTGGCTCGCCGGCGCGATCGGCCGTGCGGGCATCGCAGCGGTCGAGCGGGCGGGGCGACGCACCGGGCGCGAGCTCGCGCGAAGCGGGTCGAGTGTGGCGCCGGCGGAGGCGATCGAGGAGTCGCTGACGGCGCTCGGCTTCGCGCCGCGCCGCGGTGCGCGGACCCGCGAGCTGGTCACGTTCCGGCTGTGCAACTGCCCCTACGCCGAGGCCTTGAGCGACGCTCCGGCGGCTGTCTGCGCGCTGCATCGCGGGATCACCACAGGCTTGCTGGATGTCGCCTACGAGGGTGCGACGCTCGATCGGTTCACCCCGCGCGAGCGCCCCGACGGGGAGTGCGTCATCGCGATCCGCAAGCCGCGCGGCGGCTCTGCGCTGAGCGCTCAGCGGCTTGCTGCTACGCCAGTGCGGCGCCTGCATGCCAGTCCCGCGAGCGCGCCGAGCGGCAAGCAGGCGTAGTGGACGTAATAGGTTGCGCCGGCGGCCCCGCCGAGAGCCGTGAACGTCCCGAGCGCGCCGAACAGTGCGTCGAAGCCGATCCACGCGAGCGCCCAGCTCCACGCCGGAATCTCGACGATCGCGAAGAACAGCGGCAGCACCCGGACGCTGAGGATCCGCTCTTTCGGGCGCAGCGCGAGGTAGGCGCCGATCACGGCGGCGAGCGCGCCGGCGTTCCCGATCAGCGCCGTCGCCGAGCCCGCGTCCACCGCCAGCGCGAGCGCCAGCGCGACGAACCCGCCGAGCACGTAAAGCGCCAATAGCCACGCATGCCCGAGCTCGTCCTCGACCGCGCCGCCGAATACTGCGACGAGCGCCAGATTGACGATCAGCTCGAGCGCGTTGCGCGCGACCGCGATCGAGCTGAACGCGGTGATCCATGTCGGTGGCTGCGCTCCGACGCGCCCGACGACGCCCGGCTGCCCGGTGCACAGCACGGCCTGCCCGAGGGCGCCCAGCCCGATCGCGCAGTGCTGCCCCAGGTGCGCCCACTCGTAGGGGATTGCCCCCCAACGCACAACCGTCACGGTGCTCGGTCCGCCAAGCAGCGCGCCGCCCGAGCCGACCGCGACGAGATACGCGATCACGCTCGCGGCGATCAGGGCGAGCGTCACGAGCGGACGGCGCTCGCGCGGGACGCCGTCCTTGACGGGGATCACGTCAGGAGCGCGCGAGCGGCCCGCTGCCCGCGAGCGCCTGCGGCACGTGCTGGTCTGCGTGGTAGGAGGAGCGCACCAGCGGCCCGGCGGCGACGTGCTCGAAGCCGAGCGCGTACGCGGCCTGCTCGAGCGCCTTGAACTCGTCGGGATGCCAGTAGCGCACGACCGGCAGGTGCTCGGCGCTCGGACGCAGATACTGGCCAACCGTTAGGACCTGCACGCCGTGCTCGCGCAGGACGCCGAACGTCTCGACCATTTCCTCGTGCGTCTCACCGAGTCCGACCATCAGCCCGGACTTCGTCGTCACCTCACCGCCACCGAGCTGCTTCGCGTTGGCGAGCACGCGCGCGGAGCGCAGGAACTGCGAGCCGCGCCGCGCCACCGGATAAAGGCGCGGCACGACCTCGACGTTGTGGTTGAAGACGTCGGGACGCTCGGCGATGACGCGCGCAAGCGGCATCTCCTGGCCCTGGAAGTCTGGCGTCAGCACCTCGACCTGGCAGCCGGGTGCCTGCCGGCGCACCTCGCGGATCACCGCCGCGAACGCGCCCGAGCCAAGGTCTGGCAGGTCGTCGCGGTCGACCGACGTGATGACGGCGTGGCGCAAGCCCATCCTGGCGATGGTGCGCGCGACGCGCGCGGGCTCGAGCGGGTCGTGCCAGGTCGGCTTGCCCGACTTGACGTTGCAAAAGCCGCATCGGCGCGTGCAGGTGTCGCCGAGGATCATGAAGGTCGCGGTGCCGCGCTCCCAGCACTCGCCGACGTTGGGGCACGCGGCCTCCTGGCAGACGGTGTGCAGGTTCTCGCCCTCGATCAGCCGGCTGAGCTCGCGGTAGCGTGGCCCACCCGGCGCCGGCACCTTGAACCACGGCGGCTTGCGTGCTCGCATGTCGACCGTCTGCTCCCCGAGCACGCTGCGCACGTCCATCCCGCCGGGCCTCGAGCGTGATCTTGTCGCCGCCATCGTGCGGAACTCTACGCCGCGACGGCCGGGACAACGGCCGCCTCGAGGCGCGCGCGCGTGACCAGCCGCTGGCGGCGCCCGAGCGCACCGGCGAGCTCGTAGGCGACGCGGCGGCGCACGCAGCGCATCCGGCCCGTGGCGCCGGTCTCACGCGCCACCGAGGTGATCTGGACCCCTTCGAGGCCGCAGGGGACGATCCAGGTGAACGGCTCCAGGTCGTTCTCGACATTGATCGCGAAGCCGTGCGTGCTGACGCGCCGCTGGACGTGGATCCCCAGCGATGCGATCTTGCGCTCGCCGACCCAGACCCCGGTCGGTCGCTCATCGGCGCCGCGCGCCTCGATCCCCTCGACGGCGAGCGCGCTGACGATCGCCGACTCCATCGTGCGCAGGAACTCGACGATCGGTCCGAGGCGCACGATCGGATAGCCGACGAGCTGCCCGGGCCCGTGGTAGGTGAGCTTGCCCCCGCGGTCGACATCGACGATCTCGATCCCCTGCGACGCGTACCAATCCTCGGCGAGCGGCAGTTCGCCCGGCTCGGTGCGCCGCCCCCTCGTGTAGACCGGCGGATGCTCGAGCAGGAGCAGAACGTCCGGCACGGCGTCGGCCTGGCGCGCGCCACGGACGGCCTCCTGCAGCGAAAGCGCCTCGCGATAGGGGATGAGCCCGAGCTCGCAAACCCAAAGATCAGCCATGCGTCTGAGGATGACAGAAGCGCATCGGCCCGATTCGCGAACCGCCTAAAGTCTGTGAAAACGACTCGGGAGGCCCCCAATGCCGGAAAAGCTCGAAGGACGCGCGCGCGAAATCGTGGAAGCGCCCAACTACGCCGTCGTGTCGATCCCGCGTCCCGACGGGACGGTCCAATCGGTCGTCGTCTGGGCGGATGTCGACGGCGAGCAGATCCTCCTCAACAGCGCGATCGGACGCCACTGGCCGGCGAACCTCAAGCGCGCCGGGCGCGCGACCGTCGTCGCGATGGCCGACAACAATCCCTACGAGTGGGTCGCGGTCGAGGGCGAGCTCGCCGAGGCGACGACGGAGGGCGCGGACCCCGATATCGACCGCCTCGCGAAGAAGTATCTCGGCGTCGACAGCTACCCCTATCGCCGCGCCGACGAGCAGCGGATCAGCCTCAGGCTGCGCCCGCAGCGGATCAACTACGTGAAGCAGGGCTGACGCGAAGCGCGCTGGCCTGTTCCAGCCGCCCTTCGCCGACGATCACCCGATCGCCGATCGACACCGCGGGCACGTCGCTCACGCCGAGCGCGCGCGCCTGCGCGCTGGCGCGCTCGAGCTCCGCGCGCACCGAGCGCGCTTCGAGCGCCTTGAGCAGAGCCCGCGGATGGATCTCGCAAGCGGCGCCCGCGATCAGGATGTTGTCGTCGATGCTCAGCGCATGGCCGCCGGCGAACGCTTGGCGAAACGCCGCGAGCGCAAACGCCACTCCCTTGCCGATCTGCCCGGCATAGGTGGCCGCGAGCATCGCGCGCTCGGAGTCGAACGGGAACGGTGAAGGCCAGACGACCTGCTGCAGCCCGAGCGCGCGCGCCCGTCGCTCGATCACATCCCGCGCGGCGAGCATGTCCGTCTCGCATCGATAGGCCTCGAAGCTCTCCGCGGCGGGCAGCGCGCGTGCGAGGATCGGCACCCAGGGACAGGGCCCCGGCACAACCGCGAGGACTCGTTCGGCGGCCAGATAGGCGGTCGGGCTGAAGAGGTCGAAGTAGAACGTCGGGGGCCGTCCGCGATCTCCGTCGATGAGCAGGCTGCGCACTGGTCCGGCCTCCTCGTCGCTCACCACGCCAATGCTAGAGGCACCGCACGCGCTCGAGGCGACGTCAGCCGCCGTCCACCACGCGGCAGCACACCCAGCTCCAGTGTGCGCGAGAGCGGCTCATCGCGGGCGTGATTAGCAGCACGGCTGAGGAGCCGTCCGCGGCAGCGGACGGCTCCTCAGCCGTGGATCAGCCAGCCGTCGGCGGCGCGCGCGGCTTCCATCACGGCTTCGGAGAACGTCGGATGGCCGTGGACGCTGCGGGCGATTTCGGGGTAGCCGCCCTCGAGCGCGCGGACGTTGACGAGCTCCTGGATCAGCTCCGTCGCGCGGGTGCCGACGATATGCGCGCCGAGCAGCTCGCCATAGCGCCGGTCGCCGACGACCTTGACGAGGCCCGTGCGATCGCCGTACACCGTCCCTGCGCCGACTGCGCCGTAGGGAACCTTGCCGACGACGACGTCGTGGCCGCGCTCGCGCGCCTGCGCCTCGGTCAAGCCGAAGCTCGCCACGTTTGGCGAGCAGAACGTCGCGCGCGGGATGTCCTCGTAGGCGAGCGGGTGGGTCGTCAGCCCAGCGGCATCCTCGACGGCGATGATCCCCTCGTCCGAAGCCTTGTGAGCGAGCGCCGGGCCGGCGACGAGATCGCCGATCGCGTAGACCCCGGCCCGCGAGGTGCGCATCGCCCCATCGACCGCGACCAGTCCGCGCTCGTCGAGCTTCACGCCCGCCGCATCGAGTCCGAGCGCGGCGATATCGGGTCCGCGCCCGGTCGCGATCACGAGCCAGTCGACCGTCACCTGCTCATCGCCGAGGGCGAACGCGACGGCGGTCTTGGTTGCCTTGACGTCGGCGACCGCCGTGCCGGTGTGCAGCTTGATGCCCTGCCGCGTGAGCCCGCGCTCGACCAGCTTCGAGATGTCGGCGTCCTCGGCCGGCAGGACGCGGTCGAGCATCTCGATCAGGTAGGTCTCGCTCCCCAGCCGGGCGTAGGCCGAGGCGATCTCGCTACCCGAGGCCCCGGCGCCGACGATCGCGAGGCTCTTGGGCAGCTCTGCGAACGCCCACGCCTCCTCGGTCCCAACGACGCGCCCGCCGAGGTCGATGCCCGGCAGCCCGCGTGGTACCGATCCGGCGGCGAGCACGATCGTCTTCGCGCTGAGCTCGTCCTCGCCGACCTTGACGGTGCCGTCGGCGGTCAGCGAGGCCTCGCCCGTGACCAGCTCGATCTTGTTCTTCTTGAACAGTCCGCCGACGCCACCGGTCAGCGTCTGCACGACCTTCGCGCGGCGCTCCATGACCACGGCGAAGTCCACCTCGGGCGCCGCGACCTTGACTCCGAACTCGCCGGCCTCGCGTACCTCGGTGAGGATGTCGGCGGAGCGCAGCACCGCCTTCGCGGGAATGCAGGCGTAGTTCAGGCAGCGCCCGCCGACGGCGTCCTTCTCGATCACGGCGGCCGTCATGCCGAGCTGCGCGGCGCGAATCGCGGCCACGTAGCCGCCTGGGCCAGAGCCGATGACGATGCAGTCGAAGCTTCTCGATGCCATCCGTCCGTACCCTAGCGAGCCGTGAAACGCGGCACGCTTTCGAGCTCGGAACTCGCGACTCAGGTGGTCCCCTGGAGGCCGAAGGCGTCGATCGCGTCGTCGACCTGCACGGTCGCGAATGCGCCTTGCGTCGGGATCTGGTCGGGGATTCGAACCGTATGCGTGCCGGCGGTGACGCGCCCATCGAGCAGCACGAGCGACTCGCTAGCCGGGGTTGGCGGAACCGCGGCGGTGATCCACCAGACGGTGACGTTGACCGTGTGCGGCTCGGCGAGGGTGAGCTGGATCGAACGCCCGCTCACCGAATAGCTCGGGCGCTCGGCGGCGAACGCGCCCCGGATCTGGTCGATGATCAAGCCGGGGATGCCGGCAAGGCCCTGGACGAATGCGACGGCCGGGTTGATCGAGGCGATCTGTTGGCGCAGCTCGGCTTTGCGCTCAGGAGGGACCGCTCCGCCAAATACGACCAGATCGAGCTTCGCCGGGTCGAAGCGGGCCGGGATGTCGGCAAAGAAGTCGTTGGTTGCCTGTGCGGAGTAGCCGAGCTCGTGCAGGCCGGCGAGGATCTCATCGAGGACGCGTTGGCTGCGACCGATCACGAGGACGCTTGGCGCTGTGGTGTCGGATGTCATCAGAGACTCCTTTTGTTGGGCGGACCAATGTTGGCATGACCAACATAACGCATGTTGGGGCGCCCTACAAGTGCTACGCTCCGCGTTCAGTGCTCCAGCCGTCCCCTGAGCCAACGACCCCGGCCCGCATCCGCGACCGCCCGAGCTGGCTGCTGAGTCGCAACTACGCGCGCTCGAACACGCTGCTTCACGAGCTCTTTGGCGCGAGCGGCAGCGGGTTGCGTCCCTACCACTACCGGCTCCTGGCAAGCGTCGAGGCCCAGGGGCCGATCGGTCAAGCCGAGCTCGGGCGCGCGAGCGGCATCGATCGCAGCGACGTCGCGAACATGCTCGCCGAGCTCGAAGGATTGGGATTTGTCGAGCGCAGCGTCGACCCGACCAACCGCCGACGCAACGTCGTCGCGATCACCAACGCCGGCGCCGACCAGCTCGAGGCGCTCGATCGGGTCCTCGACGAAGTGCAGGAGAAGGTGCTGGCTCCGCTCACAGCGGCCGAGCGGCGCCAGCTCACGCGACTGCTGCGCAAGCTCATCGACTGAACGCGGGCCATGGACACCGACAGCCTCGAGATCGCCCCTGGCGTACGCGTGCCGCGCAGCGAGGTCGAGCTGCGCACGAGCCGCTCGTCGGGCCCCGGCGGGCAGCACGCGAACGTCACCGACTCGCGCGTCGAGGCGGTGTTCGACATCGAGGCGTCGAGCTCGCTCCCACCGGCTGCCCGCGAGCGCCTTCGGGAGCGACTTGGAGCGCGCGTGAGCGCCTACGCGCAAGACGAGCGCAGCCAGCTGCGAAATCGCGAGCTCGCGCTCGAGCGCTTGCGGGCGCGCCTCGCGGACGCGCTGTACGAGCCGCCTCCGCGGCGTAAGACGCGCCCGACGCGGGCCGCGCGCGAGCGTCGCGCGCAGGCCAAGCGCGAGCAGTCGGAGCTGAAGCGCTCGCGCCGCCCGCCCGAGTCCCAGTGACCTACGCTGGGCGCCGTCCCCGGCGCGTCACCGCGATGCGTCCCATCACGCGGATCAGCTTCCAGAAGAGCCACGCGGCAGGGACGAGCACGCCCAGGCAGAGCGCCGCCCCGGCGATCGAGCGCGCCTCGACGAGAAACAGCGAGAAGAGCAGGATCGTCAGCGTGAGCAGGACCTCGAACAGGAGCACCGCCCAGTAGCGCGCCATGATCATGCCGCCCGCGATCGTCCCGACGAGCGCCGTGAACGCGAGCACGGAAGGCCCGGGATGCTTGCCGTTGATCGTCGCGCCGGCCAGGTAGGCGACCAGGTTCCCGAGCGCCAGCGCGCATGCCACGACGATCGCCGCGAGCAGGCCGAACGGTCGCTCTCCGCGAGCGAGCGGCTCGAGCTGAGCGCGCGCGGCCGCATCGCGCGCTTCGCTGCGCGTCATCGGCCGTGCCGCAACGGGCGCCGGGCGTGACTTGCGCCGCCTAGGCGTGGACAATGCTCGCCGCTTCTCGGAGCGCGCTCGCTGCCGCCCGCGGATCGCTCGCTTCGCCGATTGCCCGGACGACGGAGACTCCGTGCGCGCCGGCCGCGAACACCTCGGCGGCGTTCGAGCGGTCGATCCCGCCGATCGCGAAGAACGGCACGCGTGCGTGTGCTGCGGCGTAGCGCACGAGCTCGAGCCCGACCGGCGCGTAGGTCGGCTTGGTCGGCGTTGCCCATACCGGCCCGACGCCGATGTAGTCGACGCCCGCGGCGGCGTCGATCTGCGCCGGCGAATGCGTCGAGAGCCCGACGAGTCGCTCCGCGCCGACGAGCTCGCGTGCGCGCGAGACGGCGACGTCGTCTTGGCCGACGTGCACGCCGTCTGCGTCGAGGGCTGCGGCGAGCGCCGGGTCGTCGTTGACGATGAACAGCGCTCCGGCCGCGCGGCAGCGGTCACGCACGGCGAGGAGCTCGTCGGGCAGCGGATCCGGTGAGCGCACCTGCACGATGTCGACGCCGCCGGCCAGCGCGGGGTCGAGCACGCGCGCGAGCGTCGGCAGGTCGCCGATCAGGTACAGGCGCGCTGCCGCGAGACGCTGTCGATGCTCCATTGGCCCAAGTGTGCCAGCATGGAAGTGATGGAACGTCATGACGTGATCGTCATCGGTGGTGGCTTGATCGGACTGACGATTGCGTGGCGCGCGGCACAGCGCGGCCTCGACGTCCTCGTGCTCGAGCGCGACGGTTGCGCCCACGGCGCGAGCCGTGCCGCGGCCGGCATGCTTGCGCCGATTGCCGAGATCGACTTCGGCACGGCCGGGGAATCGCTGCTCGCACTCGGCCTCGAGTCAGCCGCCGCGTGGCCGGCGTTCGCCGACGAGCTCGCCGCAGCGATCGGCGAGCCATCGCGCCTGCGAACGGACGGCACGCTGATCCTCGCGCGGAACCGCGACGAGGCGGAGGCGCTGGAGCGCCAGCTCGCACACCGCGAGCGCCTCGGCCTGCCGGTCGAGCGCCTGTTGGCGAGCGAGGCCCGCCGGATCGAGCCCGCGCTCGTCCCGTCCCTGCGGATGGCGCTCAGCCTCCCGACCGAGGCGAGCATCGACCCCCGCTGGGTCTGCGACGCGCTGCTCGTGGCGATGCGTGCGGCGGGCGCAGAGCTGCGCGAGGGCGCGGCCGTCGCCTCCGTGACGCGCGAGTCCGGCGTCGCGCGCGGCGTCGAGCTCGAAAGCGGCGAGCGGCTCGCCGGCGAGCACGTGGTACTCGCGACGGGCGCGTGGGCCGGGGCGCTCGCGAACGTGCCGGTGCGCCCGGTCAAGGGCCAGATCATGCTGCTGCGCGACCCCGCGGGTGAGGGGCTCGTCACGCACACGCTGCGCTTCGAGCACGGCTACCTCGTCCCGCGCGCCGACGGGATCTACGCGCTCGGCGCGAGCGCCGAGGAACGCGGGTTCGATCTGACGATCACCGCGCGGCCGCTGTACGAGCTGCTGCGCGACGCGTCCGAGCTCGTCCCCGGCCTGCTCGACCTGGAGGTCGCGGAGATCAGCGCGGGCCTGCGACCCGGCAGCCCCGACAACCTGCCGTTGATCGGGACCGTGAAGGAGGACGGCCTGATCCTCGCCTGCGGCCACTACCGCAACGGGGTCCTGCTCGCGCCGCTGACCGCGACGATGGTGCTCGACGCGATCGCCGGCGCGGAGCCGCCGGACGTGGTCGCGCCGGCACGCCACACGCACGCGCCGGTGCTCAGATGATCTACGTCAACGGCGATGTCCAGGACGACGCACCGAGCGTGAGCGCACTGCTCGAGCGGCTCGGAATGGGCGCGGCGCCGCGCGGGGTGGCCGTCGCGCTCGACGGCGAGGTGCTGCCGCGCGCGACATGGGATGCGCATACGCTGCATGACGGAGCGCGCGTGGAGGTGGTCGGTGCAATCCAGGGCGGCTGAGAAGAGCGGGACGGCGGCGTTCGTTGTTGCCGGCCGTGAGCTGCCGTCGCGGCTGATCCTCGGTAGCGGCGGCTTCACGAGCCTCGAGCTGCTCGCCCAGGCGGTCGAGGCGAGCGGCAGCGGACTGGTCACTGTCGCTCTACGGCGCATCGACCCGGCCGCGCGCGGTTCGTTGGTCGATCTGCTCGACTCGCTTGGGGTCGCCATCCTCCCCAACACAGCTGGCTGCTACACGGCTCGGGACGCCATCGCGACGGCGCATCTCGCGCGCGAGGCGCTGCAGACCGACCTGATCAAGCTGGAGGTGATCGGCGACGAGCGCACGCTCCTGCCGGACGCGCCCGAGCTGCTCGCCGCCGCCGAGCAGCTGATCGCCGATGGTTTCGAGGTGCTCCCGTACACGACCGACGATCCGATTCTCGCCCGGCGGCTCGAGGACGCGGGCTGCGCTGCGGTGATGCCACTCGGGTCGCCGATCGGCAGCGGAATGGGCATCGCAAACCCGTACAACATCGCGCTGATCTGCGAGCAGGCGAGCGTCCCGGTCGTACTCGACGCGGGCGTCGGCACGGCGTCCGATGCGGCGCTCGCGATGGAGCTCGGCTGCTCTGCGGTTCTCAGCGCGAGCGCGATCTCCCGCGCCGAGGATCCCGTCGCGATGGCGGCGGCGATCGCCGGAGCAGTCGCCGCCGGTTTCGCGGCGCGCGGGGCCGGACGGATCCCGCGCCGGCTGTATGCGAGCGCCTCGAGCCCGCTCGCGGGCATGCCCAACCTGGGATGACGCAGACTGCCGTCGAAGGGCTCGCCGAGCGCTGGCACGCCGCGTGGTCGGGGCGCGATCCGGCTGCGTTCCGCGAGATTTGCGCGCCCGACCTCCACTACGAGGATCCTCTGACGCCGCGTCCGCTAGGCGGGACTGCGACGCTCGGCGCGCACGCGGAGCGTCTGTGGCGCGCCTTCCCGGACGCCCGCATGGAGCCAACCGGCGAGCCGCTCGCAGACGGTCGGTTCGTCGCGCTGCCGGTACGCCTGCAGGGCCGCAACACGGGGCCGCTTGACCTCCTCCCGGCCAGCCACCGCGAGGTGGTCGTGCACGTGATCTTCTGGTGCGAACTCGACAGTGGGGGCGAGCTGCTGTGGCGTGTGCGGGCCTTCTTCGACGCACACGCTGCGGCCGTCGACCTCGGCCTGCTGCCGCGCCCCGGGAGCCTGCGGCGCCGCGCCGTCCACGCGCTCCAGGGCTATGGGATGTTCGGCTAGGCGCATGGTTGCTTGGCGGGAGTTCGCGGCGGCAGAGCCCGAGTTCGCGGCGCGGGTGCAAGCGCTCTTTGATGCCGGCAGGCACAAGACGATTGCCACCTTGCGGGCCGACGGTTCGCCGCGGATCTCGGGAATCGAGGCGGCGTTCGAGGATGGCGAGCTCGTCTTCGGCTCGATGGCCCGGGCGCGCAAAGGCGCCGATCTGCGACGAGATCCGCGGTTCGCCCTGCACAGCGCGACGATCGACCCGATCGAGGGCGCTGCGGCGCAATGGCCCGGCGAGGCGAAGATCGCCGGGCGGGCGGTCCTCTCGAGCCCGGTCACGGACGAAACGGGCGGCGATCGCTTCCGCGCCGCGATCGCCGAAGTCGTGCACACCCATCTCAACGAGCAGGCGACGTTGCTGGTCGTCGAGTGGTGGACGCCCACGCACGGCCTGCGCAGGCTCGAGCGCGAGTAGCGCCTGTGTCAGCCGACGTCGCGTTTCGCGGTGAGCGCGAGGCCGGCTACTGCGAGCACGGCGGTCCAGCCGACGAGGACGATGCCGCCTACCGCCGGCGAGAGGAGGTGGTTCGTGGTCAGGCCGACAGTGCGTCGCCGGCGTAGGTCGGCATGAATCGTCCGACCGAGGGGACCAGTCCGAACAGGAGGGGGTTGACGACAAAGCCCCAGGCCAGCAGCGTGATCACTGCCGCCGACCTGGTTGCGGATGATCGCGCCGAGGCCGATGCCGATCGCGCCCCAGCAGCGCGATCTGGCGAGCGCCACCGAGGACCAGCTGGGAGATTCGCCGCTGCTCAGCGCCGACGGGATGCCTCGGCCGGTGAGGATCGCGTAGCCGAGCGCCGAGCGCGAGCGCCGCGCCGACGACACCGAACACGAACCCGGCGAGCAGGCCGGCGGTGAGCTTGGCCGCGAGGACGCGCCGAGCGGTGCGGCGTGAAGAGGAACGTCGGGCGGATCGTCCCGTAGCGGTACTCGCTGGTCACGAGCAGCACGCCGGCGAGCGCCGAGAAGACGCCGGCGAGGCCGCCGAGGCTGAACAGGCTGGCGCTGATTCTCCTTGGGCGTGAGAATGACGAGCGTTGGTCAGCAGGCCGGTCAGCAGCACGATCAGCAGGATGAGCACGATCATCCCGAGCACGAGACCGATCGTGGTGCGGGTCGAGCGAACCTTGAGCAGCTCCGCCTTGACCTGAGCGATCATGCGTCTGCCTCCGAGGTCAGCTCGAGGAAGATCTCCTCGAGCGAAGAGCCTCGGTGACGAGCTCGTGGAGCGGGATGCCGGCGGCGAAGGCGATCTCCCCGACGCGCTCGCTGTCGCGCCGCGGACGATGCAGCGTGTGGTCGTCGTCGGGTCGCTTCCAGATGCTCGCGCGTCAGCGCCTGGAGCAGCTGCGCCGGCTGCGGGGTGCGGACGCGCACCGAGCCGCCGACGCGCGCGGTCAGGTCCTCGAGCGAGGACTCGACGACGAGGCGGCCGTGGTTGATGATCAGCACCTGGTCCACGGTTTGCGCGACCTCGGAGAGCACGTGGCTCGAGATCAGCACGGTGCGGCCCTGCGCGGCGAACGCGCGCAGGAAGTCGCGCAGCCAGCGCACGCCCTCGGGGTCGAGGCCGTTGGCGGGCTCGTCGAGGACGAGCAGCTCGGGATCGCCGAGCAGCGCCGCTCGCGAGCCCGAGCCGCTGGCGCATGCCAAGCGAATAGCCCTTGACGCGGCGCCTGCCGGCATCCTGCAGCTCGACGGGCGCAGCACTTCGTCGGCGCGCGAGTCGGGAAGGCCGACGGCGCGGCCGAGCATCCGCAGGTGGTCACGCCCGGAGCGGCCGGGGTGGAAATCGGTGGCCTCGAGCACCGCGCCGATCCGCAGCGCCGGATGCTCGAGCTCGGCGTAGGGCCGGCCGAACACGAGCGCCCGTCCACTCGTCGGCGCCGCCAGGCCGAGCAGCATCCGCAGCGTGGTCGTCTTGCCGGCGCCATTGGGGCCGAGAAAGCCCGTGATCGTCCCGCGGTCGAGCGCGAACGACAGATCGTCAACCGCCAGGACCTGCCGAAGCGCTTCGTCAGCGAGTCGGCTACGACGACTCGCGTCACGCGATCGCCGAGTCTGCAGGCGCGGCGGGGATCATGCGCGAGCTATGATTGCGAGCATCGATCTCATTATCGAGAACGTTACCATAGCCGATATCGAAAGTGTCCAGCCGTCGTGACCAGCGCTGACCTCCTGCTGCACCCGGTGCGGCTTCGGATCGTGCAGGCTTTCCTCGGCGACCGCGCGCTCACGACGACGGAGCTGCGCGGCGAGCTTCCGGACGTTCCGCAGGCGACTCTCTACCGCAACATCGCCCGCCTCGCCGGTGCAGGCGTTCTGAGCATCGTCAGCGAGCGCCGCGTTCGCGGTGCGCTCGAGCGCACCTACGTGCTGCGCGTTGCCGCCGCAAGCGTCGGCCTTGACGAGCTCACGAAGATGACTCGCGAGGAGCACCGCCAGATGTTCATGGCGTTCGTGGCCGGCCTGCTCGGTGACTACGATCGCTACCTGAACCGCGAGTCGATCGATCTCGCTCGCGACGGCGTCAGCTATCGAATGGCCGGACTGTGGCTCGACGAGGCGGAGCACGCTGAGTTCCTGCGCGAGCTGATCCGGGTCGTGCAACCGCGCATCGCGAACGCGCCGAAGGCCGGCCGGCGGCGGCGGATCCTCGGCTGGGTGCTGCTCCCGGGCGAGGGCGCGCCCGAATGAGGCGGAGCGTGTGACCTCCGCGCGGGGTCACACGCTCGGCATCGGCTAGCCTCAGCGCGGTGAGCCTTCCGACGCGCACGCTTGGCCGCACGGGCTTCGAAGCCTCGATCCTCGGCTACGGCGCGATGGAGCTGCGGGGTGCGCCGCACGGTCGGGAGGTCGACGACGCCGAGGCCGGGACGATCCTGAACGCGGTGCTCGACGCGGGCATCAACGTGATCGACACGTCGATCGACTACGGCCGCAGCGAGGAGCTGGTCGGCCGGTTCGTCTCCGCCCGGCGCGACGAGTACTTCCTGGCCTCCAAGTGCGGCTGCCCGCTCGACCCAGACCCGAGTTGGCCGCAGCCCTACCCGCACGAGTACACGCCGGGAACGTGCGCGCCGGCGTCGAGCAGAGCCTGCGCCGCCTGCAAACCGACCACCTCGATCTGCTCCAGGTGCACATGTCGCCAACGCGCGAGCGCCTCGAGGCCGATCGCACGATCGAGGCGATGCTCGCCCTGCGCGACCAGGGCAAAATCCGCTTCCTTGGGATATCGGGCACGCTGCCGAACCTGCCCGACCACCTCGCGATGGGGGTATTCGACGCGTTTCAGATCCCCTACTCGGCGCTCCAGCGCGAGCATGACGAGCTGATAACGCAAGCGGCCGCAGACGGCGCCGGGATCTTGATCCGCGGTGGCGCTGCACGCGGCGCGCCGGCCGAGGACAAGGGATGGAGCGTTTCGCCGATCGGCATGGCGGCCGACGAGTCCGAGCGTCGCTGGCGCGAGTCGAACGTCGAGGAGCTCCTCGACGGGATGTCACGCATCGAGTTCGTGGTGCGCTTCACGCTGAGCCACCCCGATCTCGACACGACGATCGTCGGGACCGCCAACCCGGCGCACCTGCGCTCGAACGTCGAGATCGCGACCAAGGGCCCGCTCCCGGCCGACCTCTACGCGGAAGCAAAACGCCGGATCGATTCGGTCGGACGCGTCGGCGGCTACGGCAGCCCCGCGCCCACCAAGCCCTGACAGGCGAACCGCTCGCGCGCCTCACCGCCACCGTACGCGAAAGCCGGCGAGGATGCCGGCCCATTACGCTAAGCCTCATTGCCGGTCCCAAGGCCGGCCCCGCAGCCATGCCACGCCACTTCCTAACCGGTCGCGAGCTCTCCGCAGGTGAGCTCGACTCGATCCTCGCCCGCGCGAGTGAGCTGAAGCGCGCCCCGCGCAGCTCCGACGCGCTCGCGGAGCGGACGGTTGCGCTCGTCTTCGAGAAGCCCTCGACGCGCACGCGCGTGTCCTTCGAGGTTGGTGTCGTCGAGCTGGGCGGTCATCCGCTCGTGCTGCGGGGCGACGAGCTGCAGATCCAGCGTGGCGAGGCCCTTCGCGACATGGCGCTCGTCCTCGCCCGTCACGTCGACGCCGTCGGCATCAGAACGGGGCCGCACGCCGCCGTGGCGGAGCTCGCGACGCACAGCGAGATCCCTGTCTTCAACATGTTGACCGCCGAGCACCATCCCTGCCAGGCGCTCGCGGACCTGATGACGCTGCGCGAGGCGTTCGGGCGCCTCGACACGGTCAAGCTCGCGTACGTTGGGGACGGGAACAACGTCGCGCGCAGCCTCGCGATCCTCGGCTCGTTGGCCGGGGTCGAGGTCGTGGTCGCTTCGCCCGAGGGTTACGAGCTCGAGCCGGGCATCGGCGCGACGCTCGTCCGGGATCCGATCGAGGCGGTTCATCGTGCCCACGCGGTGTACACCGACGTCTGGGTATCGATGGGCGATGAAGCCGACGCGCAGGCGCGGCGCGTGGCCCTCGCTGCCTACCGCGTCGACGACGCGCTGCTCGACCGCGCGCTGCCCGAAGCCATTGCGATGCACGACCTGCCAGCGCATCCGGGCGAGGAGATCACCCCCGAGGTCCTCTACGGGCGCCGTCAGCGGATCTGGGATCAGGCTGAGAACCGCCGACACGCGCAGAAGGCGCTGCTCGAATGGCTCCTGGCGTAGAGGCGGCTGCGCGCCCGAGCGTCGGCGACGAGCTCGAGCTGACAGTCGACTCGCTCGCGTTCGGCGGCGCCGGCGTCGCACGCCGCGAGGGCTACGTCATCTTCGTCGATGGCGGATTGCCCGGCGACCGCGTTCGCGCCCGCATTCACCATCGCAAGCGCGCCTACGCGCAGGCACGGGTCACGGAGCTGATCGCGCCGGGACCCGACCGCGTCCCGGCCCAGGCCGACCATCCGGGCGCGCCCTGGCAGGAGCTCCGCTACGAGCGCCAGCTGGAGATCAAGCAAGCGCAGGTCGACGACGCCCTACGCCGGATCGGCCACCTCGACGACTTCGTGCTGCACACGATCATTCCCGCCGAGCAGCTCTGGCGCTACCGCAACAAGCTCGAGTACTCGTTCGGGCGGGCGCCGGGCGGCGCGCTCGCGCTCGGCTTCCACGAGCCCGGCTCATGGGAACGCATCGTCGCGCTCGACGATTGCCTGCTTGCCTCGGAGGCCGCCAATGCGGCGCGCCAGACGGTCCTCGACTGGTGCAACGCGCAGGAGCTTGCGCCGTTCGACCGTCGCGAGCACACCGGCTTCCTGCGCAACCTGATCGTTCGCGAGGGCCGGCGCACGGGCGAGCTCCAGGTTCGCCTCGTGACCGCGCCCGGTGCGCTCGATGGTGCGTCGCTCGCCGAGGCGCTGGCGGTCGAGAGCCTCCTGCACACGCGCACGAATGCGCTCGCCGAGACGATTCAGGGCGGCGAGACCGAGCTGCTTGCCGGCATCCCGACGATCAGCGAGGAGATCGGCGGCCTGCGCGTTGCGATCTCCCCCGACGCTTTCTTCCAGACGAACACCGAGATGGCCGAGCGCCTCTACGCGGTGGTCGCGCAGGCCGCGGACCTGCGCGGCTGGGAGCGGGTCTTCGACCTCTTCTGCGGCATCGGCACGATCGGCCTGACCCTCGCCGCGCGCGCGGGAACGGTCCACGGTCTCGAGATCATCCCCGAGGCGGTCGCCGACGCGATCGCCAACGCGAGGGCCAACGAGATCGCCAATGTCGCGTTCTACGCTGGTGATGTGCGCCTCGCATCGAGCGAGCTGATCGAGCGAGCCGGCCGTCCGGCTCTCGTCGACCCGCCGCGCGCGGGGCTCTCGAGAAAGGTCGTCCGCCGCCTCATCGAGGCGGCGCCGAAGCGCATCGTCTACGTCTCCTGCAATCCGACGACCTCGCGCCGAACGCGGCGCAGTTCGCGCAGGCCGGTTGGAAGCTTCGGGAGGTCACGCCGCTCGACATGTTTCCGCAGATGCCGCACATCGAGTGCGTGGCGCTGCTCACCCGCTGATGCTCGCGGCGACGATCCTCGAGCCGGGTCGCGTCGAGCCGCGCGAGCACCCCGATCCGGTGCCCGGCGCGGGCGAGGTCCTCGTCCGCGTCCACGCCGCCGGGCTGAGCCGCGCCGACCTCAGCCAGGTTGCGGGCAGCTCCCGACGCCGCCGGCGTGCCAAATGACATCCCGGGCCTCGAGCTTGCCGGCACGGTCGAGCAGACCGGCCCCGGCGCGGCGCGCTTCGCGCCCGGCGAACGCGTGATGGCGGTCGTCGGCGGTGGCGCGCAGGCAAGCTCGCGACCGTCCATGAGCGTCTTTGATGCCGGTCCCGCGCGACCTCGACTGGGGCGACCGCCGGCGGCTTCCCCGAGGTCTTCACGACGGCCCACGATGCGCTCTTCACGCAGTGCGCGCTCGGCTCGGGTGAGCGCCTGCTCGTCCACGGCGCCGCCGGCGGCGTTGGCACGGCCGCCGTCCAGCTCGGGGTGCTCACCGGCGCCGAGGTTTTCGCGACGGTCCGCGATCCCGCCCTCGCGCGGCGGTCACCGAGCTCGGGGTCAGCGTCCTCGCCCCCGAGGAGTTCGGCGTCGCCGGCCGTCGACGTGATCCTCGAGCTCGTCGGCGCGCCAAACCTCGCTGGCAATCTGGGGCGCTCGCGTCCGAGGGCCGCATCGCCGTGATCGGGACGGGCGCCGGCACGAGCGCCGAGTCGACCTCCGCCTGCTGATGAGAAGCGCGCCACGCTGCGCGGCTCGATGTCCGCCATCGCACCTCGAGCAGGAGGCGGCAGCGGCGCGCGCGCTCGAGCGCCATGTCCTCCCGGCGCTCGCGGCGGGCGCGTTGCGTGTCCCGATCGCTGCGACCTTTCCGCTCGCCGAGGTCGCTGCGGCGTACGCCCGCTTCGAGGCCGGCTCCAAGTTCGGCAAGGTGGTCCTCACGGTCGCGTGAGCGGCCGGCGGCGACACGCCTCACGCCAGGATCAGTACGGCGGGCGTCCGCCGACCAGTCGCCGGAGCGCGAAACGCGCTCCAAAAGGCGCGCTTTGTGTGCTCCTCGTCGAGCGCGACGTCGATGTTCGGCACGAGCACGGCGGCCATCTGCGGTGCAAGCTGCTGAACCTCGCCGCTGATCGGCACAGCGGGCGCGCCAGCGGCAGGGCGAACTCGTCGAGCGCGTCGAGCGCATCCTCCCCCATCAACACGATGATCTTCGGCTGCACGATCGCGATCTCCTCAGCGACGCGCGCGAGGCAGCCCGGGTCGGCGAGGGTCGTGTCGGCGACC
>CAVPFP010000024.1:0-45620 GCA_963703775.1 uncultured Solirubrobacterales bacterium
GCAGGCCGACCATCAGCACGACGACCGAGCCGCCGACGAGCGCCACGAGCGGCGACAGCGCCGCCCAGTCGATGTGCGGACCGACGAGATGGGCAGTGAGGTGCGCGGCCGCGGCGGCGATCATTTGTTTGCGCCGGCGGTCGCGGTCGTGGTCTCGACGTTCGGGCCGTACGCGACCCATCCTGCCGGCAGACCGGTCAGCTGGGCGACGGACACGTTCTGCCCAGTGTCGAGCTGCTGACGGACCATCCTACCTGACACGAAGCTCTCGCTGCGGTGCAGCTGCAGCTGCGGGTAGATCGCGAACAGCAGGATCGCGCCGATGAACGGCACCAGAACGAGCGTGTTGCGCAGGCTCAGCTCGCGCGAGGCGACCTTCGGACCGACGCGGTTGTGCATCGCGCGGATGAACAGGCGCAGCGCGTAGACGCTCGCCATCACGACGCCGGCGAAGGCGATGATCGAGAAGACCATCTTCGTCTGGAACAGACCGAGCAGGATCAGGAACTCGCCGACGAAGTTGCCAGATCCGGGCATCGCGAGCGTTGCAAAGGCGACGATCAAAAAGAACGTCGCGAGGACCGGCGCGCGGAACGCGATCCCGCCCATGTCGCGGATGTCATCCGAGCCCCCGGCGCGCGCGGCCAGCACGCCGATGATCAGGAACAGCGGCGCGACGACGAGGCCGTGGTTGACCATCTGCAGCACCGCGCCCTGGGCGCCCTGCGGCGCGAAGGCGAAGATCCCAAGCGTGATGAAGCCGAGCTGCGCAACCGACGAGTAGCCGGCGATCAGGCGGGCGTTGGTCTGAGTGAAGGCCATCGCCGAGCCGTAGATGATCGAGCAGAGCGCGAGCACGAGGATCAGCGTTTGGAAGTGCACGGCCCCGAGCGGCATGATCGGCAGCACGATCGCGAGGAAGCCGTAGGCGCCGACCTTCGAGAGGACACCGCTGAAGACGGCGAGCACCTCGAGCGGCATCTCGCGATACGCGTCCGGCATCCAGCCGTGCAGCGGGAACGCCGGCATCTTGACGAGGAATGCCGCGGCGAAGAGCAGGAAGATCCATTCCTGGCTCCCCTTGTGCAGCGGGTTCGCGGCGAGTGTCGCGAGCGCGAAGCTGATCGGGTGCCCGCTCTGCTTGGAGGTGAGCACGGCGAGGGCGATCGCAGCCGCGAGCATCAGCAGCGACCCGACGAACGTGTAGATCACGAGCTTGAGGGTCGCCGCAACGCGGCCTGGGCCGCCCCAGATACCGAGCAGCAGGTAGAAGGGGATCAACATCAGGTCGAAGAACGCGACGAACAGCGCGAGGTCCTGGGCGAGGAACGCGCCGAGCACCGCCGACTCGGCCAGCGCGAACAGCAGGTAGAAGACGCGTGGACGCGGCCAGTCGCGGATGTTCGCCGCCGCGATCGCGAGCGCGAACGAGAATGTCGTGAGCGCGACGAGGAACAGGTTGAGCCCGTCGACGGCGAGCGCGTAGTGGATGCCGAGCGAGCGGATCCAGACGACGTTCGTGACGTGCGCGTAGCCGTGTCCGCTGTAGTCAGCGATCAGCGCGACCGTCATGCCGAGGGAGCCGAGGGCTCCAGCCAATGCGAGCAGCCCGGCGACTCGCTTCACCGGGATCAGCGCGCCGAGCAGTGCCGCGGCCACCGGCAGCCAGATCAGGATCGAGAGCATCAGCTTTGGACCAGGAAGTAGAGCCCGACGCCGCTCAGGCCGATGACGACGAACGCCACGTAGTAACGGACGAAGCCGCTCTCGGCTGAGCGGACGACGGCGGAGCCGGCGCGGACGATCGCTGTCGTGCCGCCGATCAGCGTGCCGTTGACGAAGACGCGCTCGAAGCTCCCCTGCGCGAAGCGCCCGAACCATGTGGCCGGTCGCACGACGAGCGTGTCGATCAGCTCGTCGAAGTACCACTTGCCCGCGAACAGGCGATAGACCGGCGCGAACCGCGCGGCGATCACGGTCGAGGTTCCGGGTCGCGCCACCCAGACAACCCAGGCCAGGCCGATCCCGCCGAGGCCGACGAGCGTGCCGACGATGAGCCCCACGTAGATCAGCGTGTTCGACGGCGCGAGGTGGAGCGTCGAGTCCGCGAAGGTGGGGGCGAGGAACTTGTCGAGCCAGCTGGTCGTCTTCGGGATGGCGACGACGCCGCCACCGATCGCGAGCAACGCGAGCAGGCCCATCGCGACGCGCATCGCCAGCGCGCGCTCGGCGATCACGTGCTCGGGCCCGGGGAAGCCGACGTCCGTGTCCTCCACCTCGCCGTTCGCGGGATTCGTCGGCTGGTCGGGATGGAAGAGGTGGCCGTGCTCGAGCTCGCGTGCCTGCTCGTTCGGCTCGCCGAGGAAGGCGCGGAAGATCATGCGGAACGTGTAGAGGGCTGTGAGTGCGGCGCCGACGTACCCAGCGGCGTAAAGGGCCCAATACCAACCGCCGCGGCTGCCGATCTGCGCGAGGATGTCGTCCTTCGAGAAGAAGCCGCTGAACGGCGGGATGCCCGACAGCGCCAGGCCGCCGACGAGAAAGCAGATGAACGTGAAGGGAAGCGCCTTGCGCATCCCGGACATCCGGTCGAGCGACTGCGCGCCGCCCATCGCGCCGATCACCGAGCCCGCCGCCATGAACAGCAGCGCCTTGAAGAACGCGTGCGTCATCAGATGGAAGAGGCCGGCCGCGTAGGCCCCCACTGAGACGCCCATGATCATGTAGCCGATCTGCGACATCGTCGAATAGGCGATGACGCGCTTGATGTCGACCGCCGCGAGGCCGATCGTTCCCGCGATCAGAAGCGTCAGACAGCCGACGATCGCGCCGACATCCTGCGCCGCGGGCGCGAGCTGGAACAGCGGATGCATGCGCGCGATCAGATAGACCCCGGCGGTGACCATCGTCGCCGCATGGATCAGCGCCGAGACCGGCGTCGGGCCTTCCATCGCGTCCGGCAACCATGTGTGCAGCGGAATCTGAGCCGACTTCGCGAACGCCCCGACGAGTAGCAGCAGGCAACCGGCCGTGATGCCACCGCTGCCGTAGCCGAAGACATGAGGAGCGACATGAAACGTCGTCACAAAGTCAAGCGTGTGCGAGCTGCGGAAGATGAAGAAGGTCCCGAGCACGAGCCCGACGTCGCCGAGCACGTTGATCACGAACGCTTTGATCCCCGCCTGTGTCGCGCTCGTGCGCCGGTACCAGAAGCTGATCAGCATGTAGGAGGCCGCACCGACGAACGCCCAGCCGACGATCAACAGCAGGAAGTTGCCCGCGAGGACGAGCAGCAGCATCGAGAAGACGAAGAAGTTGAGGTAGGCGAAGAAGCGCGCGTACCCGCGGTCGCCCTTCAGGTAGCTGACGGAGTAGAGGTGGATCAGCATCGAGACCCCGCTGACGACGAGGATCATGAAGACCGAAAGCGGATCGACGAGGAGCGTCGCGTTCGCATCGACCCGGTCGTTCGGGCGATCGTCCACAGCGTGGAGGTCAACTCGCGGTGCGCCGGGCTGAGCGACTGGAGTTGAACGAAGGCGACGATCGAATAGCCGAACGAGACGGCGATCGCGAGCGTCCCGATCCAGCCGGCGGTCTGGCGCGGCAGCCACTTGAAGCCGAGTGCGATGACGAGCGTGCCGGCGAGCGGCGCCGCGAGTACGAGCCACGCCGCGTGCGTCGCGTTCATCCTTGGAGCTCCCGCATCGAGTCGACGTCGACCGGTAGGCGATGACGATGCATCGCGACGATCACGCCGAGCCCGACGGTGACCTCGCAGGCGGCGACGACCATCACGATCAGCGCAAAGATCTGACCGTCCTCATTGCCCCACATCCGCGAGAAGCCGATCAGCGCGAGGTTCGCCGCGTTCAGCATCAGCTCCAGGCACAGCAGGACGACGAGCGGGTTACGGCGCACGAGGACGCCCCCGACGCCGATCGCGAAGATCAGCGCTGACACGGCGAGGTACCAGGCGATCGTCATCGCTGGGTCGGCTCCGGCAGCGACTCGGGCCGGCCGAGAGTCTCGTGCTGGGTGCCCGTGTAGTACGGCCGCGGGCTCATGAACTCGGCGACGCTGATGTGCGGCGCTCGCTGCTCGATCCCATCGTCGAGGCCGCCGCGACGGCGTGCGAGCGTGACGGCGCCAACGGCGGCCAGCAGCAGGAGGAAGGAAGCGATCTCGAACGGCGCGAGGAACTTGGTCAGGAAGAGGGTCCCGATCGACTCCGGGTTGCCGAAGCCCGCGGCGACATGTGGGCCGCCCGTGCCGACCGCCTTCAGCCCCGTGCCGAGCACGGCGATGAAGAGCTCTGCGACGAGCGCGCCGGCACAGGCGAATGCCGCGAGCGTCCCGGCCCGGCCCGGGCCCGCGCTCCCCGACAGGCTCTGGCCGCCGATGTAGGAGACGACGAAGATGTAGAGCACCATCACCGCGCCGGCGTAGACGACGACCTGCGCCGCGGCGACGAACTCGGCGCGCAGCAGCATGAACAGCACGGCGAGCGAGATCAGATGGACGACCAGGCCAAGCACGCTGTAGAAGGGGTCCTTGAGCGCGATCACGCCGATCGCCCCCGCGAGCGTCCCGATCGCGGCAATGAAGAAGATCAGGTAGGTCATCTGCGGTCGGCGATCATTCGCCCTGCGCGCGCAGCGGCGTCTGGTCGAGCGGCTCAGCGAGGAGCATCTCCTTGGTGAAGATCAAATCGCCGCGGTTGTAGTCCGAGAGCTCGTAATCGTGCCCCATCGTGATCGCGTCGAACGGGCACGCAACCTCGCAGTAGCCGCAGAAGATGCAGCGGCTCATGTTGATCTCGTAAACCGCCGCGTAGCGCTCGCCCGCCGAGACCCGCAGCTCGGGCGTGTTCTCCGCGGCGACGACGCGGATGCAGTCGGCGGGGCAGGCCGCGGCGCACAGCGAGCAACCAACGCACTTCTCGAGGCCAGAGTCCTCGAAGCGATGCAGCTTGTGGCGCCCGCGAAAGCGCGGGTACACGGCGACCTTCTGCTCCGGGTACTGGATCGTGTGGACGCCCTCGATGACGCGCGCGAACGTCGTCTTCAGGCCGCGCAGCGTCTCGCCAAAGGCGCGGTATGCGCCGCCGGCGCCACCGGGCGCGGGCGCGCGCTGCACCTCGATCTGATCCTCGCCGGGATCCCAGCGCTCGACCGCGAGTCTCACTTGTGCACCGCCACAACGATGATCGCCGTCGCCAGCGTGTTCAGCGTCGCGAGGGGCAGCAGGACCTTCCAGCCGAAGCTCATCAACTGGTCGTAGCGCAGCCGCGGCAGCGTCGCCCGGATCCAGATGAAGAAGCTGATGAAGAGCGTCATCTTGAACAGCACGACGAACGGGTCGGTCCAGGCCGGCTGTCCGTGCCAACCGGGGATCAGCCAGCCGCCGAGGAAAAGCGTCGTGGCCACGCCGGAGACGACGACCACGTTGAGGTACTCGGCGAAGTAGTACGAGGCAAAGCGCCCCCCGCCGTACTCGGTGTTGTATCCGCCGACGAGCTCGGCGTCAGCCTCCGCGAGGTCGAACGGCGCGCGGTTGGTCTCGGCGAACGCCGCAACCATGAAGATCAGGAAGCCGGCGAGCTGGGGCACGATGTACCACATGCCCTCCTGGGCGTGGACGATCTGGGTGAGCGACAGCGTCCCGGCGGTGATCAGGACGCCGACGAGCGCCAGGCCCTGTGAGACCTCATAGGAGATGAGCTGCGCTGCTGCGCGCATCGCGCCGAGGAACGAGTACTTCGAGCCGGACGCCCAGCCGCCGAGCATCAGGCCGTAGAAGGCGATTGCCGAGAGCGCGAAGATGTACAGCGGGCCGATCGAGACGTCGACGCCGTAGAGGCCGACTCGTGTGCCGAAGATGTGCGGCGCGTCGCCGAAAGGGATGATCGCGAACGTCCCGACCGCAGTCATGATCGAGATCACCGGGGCGACGATGAAGAGCGGGCCGACCGAGGTCTCCGGTCGCGACTGCTCCTTTCCGAGCAGCTTGACGATGTCCGCGAGTGGCTGGATCAGGCCGTAGGGGCCGACGCGGTTCGGCCCGTAGCGACCCTGGAATCGCCCGAGAAGCTTGCGCTCCGCGAGCAGCACGAGCGGCACGATCTGCAGGCCGATCGCGAACAGGACGATCCCCTTGATGATCTGGATCCACCAGGCCTCGTAGTAATCGACGAGCGCGAAGCTCACGTGACCTGCTCCGCCTGCGCCTGCGCCTGGATCTCGGCCTCTGCCGCGGCACGGGCCTCTTCCTCCGCGATCAGTGCCGCCGCCTCCGCCTCCACGCTGGCCACCGTGCGGATCGTCACATGCGGTCCGCGGAGGACGTTGGCGCCATCCTCGTCGAGCTCGCGCTCGAGGAACGCTGTGCCCGCAGGCGCCGCCGCGCGCAGCACGACCCGCGCGCGAACCTCGCACTCGCCGTCCGAGACGACGACCGCCTCGTCGTGGCGCAGTTCGAGTGCCTCGGCGTTGGCGGGGGCGAGCTCGACGCGCTGGCGCGGGGTGAGGAACGCGAGTGCGGGCGAGGCCGACACCTCCGGCGCCGCCCAGATCGAGCGGTAGGTGCCGAGTAGGAGCTTGTCCTTCGCCGCGCGGAGCGGCTTACGCAGCTTCGGCTCGGCCTCCTCGTATTCGTCGCTCAGCGTGCTCGACTCGGGCAGCTCGGGCCAGCGCAGTCCGCGGCCGGCGAGCCCATCGAGCGTGAGGCCGCCGTAGAAGGAGACATCCTCGAACAGCGCCTCGCTCAGCGCCCGGGCCGTTGACGGCGCCTGGGCGCCACCGAGTCGTTCGGTGATCTCGGCGAGAACGCGCCACTCGGCGCGCACGTCGCCGGGGTGGGCGGCGGCTACGCGCAACCGCTGCACGCGCCCGTCAGGATGCGTGATCGTGCCCTCCTTCTCGGGGCTCGCCTCGGCCGGGAAGATGACCGTCGCGTGCTCGCGCAGGCCGGGGGTGAGGAACGAGGCGTGCGCGACAACGGTGGTTGCCCGGGCAAGCGCGCGCTCCCACAGCTCGGCGTCGGAGTAATGGAGCAGCGGATCGACCTGGAGCAAGTAGAGCGCCGTCAGCTTGCCGGCGGCGAGCAGGCGTGCGATCTCGCGTGCTCCACCTCCGCCCGTGAGCGCCGGCAGGCCGAGCCCGGGCCCGGCGTTCGGCGTGACCCCAGCCTCGCGCAGCCCGCGGCCATTGGCCGCTGCAGGCACCCCGAGCAGACCCGCCCCGTCCTGTTCGGCGAGACCGAGCGCCGCGGCGAGCGCCAGCAGCGCGCCGGGATCCCCGTCGAGCACGCGCTCGCCGTAAAGAATCACGACCTCGCGGCCCGCATCTCGCAGTGCCCCGGCGAGTGCGTCGAGGTCATCGGTCCCGACGCCGGCCGCCTGCGCCGCGGCATCGACCGGGTCGCCCCGCAGTGCTGCGGCGAGCGCCCACGCGAGCTCGGCGCCGCGAGCGGGGGCGAACCGAATCGCGGCGTCGGCGCGGGCATCGAGTGCAGACGCGCGCTCCGTGGCGACGAGCAATTTGACGCCGTTGCGCCGCGCGCCCTTGCGCAGCCGCAGGTCGAGGATCGGCATGTCGTCGAGCGGCTCGCAGTCGAGCACGAGCACGGCATCGGCGAACTCGAGGTCTGAGACGCGCGCGGCCAGCGCGGGGTTTGCCAGTGCGCGCCAATGCGACAGGCTGACGGCCTCGCCGTCGCGCGAGTCAAGATGCGACGAGCCGAGGACGTCGCGCAGCAGCCGGCCGAGCAGCAGGCCCTCCTCGTTGGTCGCACCGCCGCCGGCAAGTGCGGCTGTCGCGGATCCGCCGCGGCGCAGAGCGCCCACGGCCTCATCGAGCGCGCGGTCCCAGCCGACTTCGCGCAGGACGCCGCCGTCGCGGATCATCGGCGAGGTGATGCGCTCATCGACGTGCATCGCCTGGTAGGCGAAGCGCCCCTTGTCGCACAGCCAGCCATCGTCCACCTCGGGGTGGTTGCGGTCGAGCACGCGCAGCACGCGCTCGTCGCGGACCGTCAGCCGGGTATTGCACTGCGCCGGGCACAGCGTGCAGATCGACCCTGCGTCCTCGATGTCCCACGGACGCGCGCGGAAGCGATAGGGCCGCGAAGTGAGCGCGCCGACCGGGCAGAGCTCGACGATGTTGCCCGAGAAGGGCGCGACGTAGGGATGGCCGTCGAAGGTGCCGACAAAGCTCTCGGCGCCCCGCTCGAGCAGCACCAGCTGGTAGTCCTCGGGGATCTCCTGCGAGTAGCGCACGCAGCGATAGCAGAGGATGCATCGCTCGCGGTCGATCGCGATCAGCGGTGACAGCTCGAGCGGCTTGCGGAAATGGCGCTTCGGCTCGATGAAGCGGGACTTTCCGCCGCCCCAGCCGAACGTGATGTCCTGCAGCGGGCACTCGCCGCCCTTGTCGCACACCGGGCAGTCGAGTGGGTGGTTGATCAGAAGGAACTCGACGACCGCCTCCTGCGCGACGCGCGCGCGCTCGGAGCGCGTGTGGACGACCATCCCGTCCTTGACCGCGGTCGAGCAGGCTGTCTGGAGCTTCGGCATGCCCTCGATCTCGACGAGGCACATCCGGCACGCCCCGACCGGGTGCCCGAGCTTCGGCTCGTAGCAGAAGACGGGAATCTCGATGTCGCCAAGCTTCGCCGCGTCGGCGAGCATCATGTCCTCGGGCGCCTTCACCTCGCGGCCGTCGATCGAGAGGGTGATCTCGCTTGTCTGCGGGCGCGGCATCAGGCGCTCGCCCCCGCGAGCTGTGCACGCTGCATGTGCGTCTCGAACTCGGCGCGGAACTTGGCGATCATCGAGCCGATCGGCATTGCCATCGCGTCGCCGAGCACGCACAGGCAGTTGCCGATGATCTGCTCCTGCACCGAGGCCATGATGTCGAGGTCCATCGGGGTTGCCTCGCCGACCTGGATGCGCTCGAGCATCTTCACCGTCCAGTTCGTGCCTTCGCGGCAGGGCGTGCACTTGCCGCAGGACTCGTGGCGGTAGAAGCGCGCCGTCTTGAGTGCGACGTCGAGGACCGGCGTTGAGTCGTCGACGACGATGATCGCCCCCGACCCGAGCATGCTGCCGGCCTTGGCGAGGCTGTCGAAGTCGTAGGGAACGTCGAGATCCTCGGCGGTCAGCACCGGGGCGCTCGAGCCGCCGGGGAACCAGAGCTTCACCGCTCGCCCGGGCGGCGGCCCGCCGGCGAGGCCGAAGATGATCTCGCGCGATGGAATGCCGAGCTCGATCTCGTAGTTTCCGGGCCGCTGCACATGCCCCGAAACGGAGACGATCTTCGTCCCCGACGATCCGCTCACGCCGAGCTCCGCGTACTTCTTCCCGCCCATCCGCAGGATCTGCGGCATCGTCATCAGGGTCTCGACGTTGTTGATCAGCGTCGGCCCGCCGTAGAGCCCCTCGATCGCCGGGAACGGCGGCTTCAGGCGCGGGTTGCCGCGCTTTCCCTCGAGCGAGTCGAGCAGGCCGGTCTCCTCGCCGCAGATATAGGCCCCCGCGCCACGATGCAGCACAAGCGAGACCGAGACATCGCTGCCGAGGATCCGCTCGCCGAGGTAGCCCGCCTCGTAGGCCTGGCCGATCGCGCGGTCGAGGATCTCCGCCTGCTCCTCGTACTCGCCGCGGATGTAGATGAACGCGCGGTTGATTCCCCCTGCCCGGGCCGCGATGACGATGCCCTCGATCAGCGCGTGCGGGCACTTCTGCATCAGCTCGCGATCCTTGAAAGTCCCAGGCTCGGACTCGTCGGCGTTGCAGACGAGGTACTTGTCCATGTCGCCCTTCGGAAGGAACGATGCCTTGCGACCCGCGGGGAAGCCGGCACCACCGCGGCCCCGCAGGCCGGAAGCGTCGAGCTCCGAGAGCACGGCGTCCTGGCTCATCGAGAGCACCTTGCGCAGCTGCTCGTAGCCACCACGGCGCTGGTAGACCTCGATGTCGGCCAGGTTCGGCTCGTCGATGTCCTTGAAGAGCAGCGCCTGCGTCACTGGTTGTGCTCCGCAGGCAGCTCGGAGGCCGCGGTCCGGCGCAGCGCGAGGCGCAGCTCCGGCAGCGGCTCGCGTCCGGCTCGCAGGTCCTCGACGAGCCGCTTCGCGTCGCCCTCGCCGAGCGGGCCGTAGTAGACGTTGTCGACCGACACCATCGGCGCGATGTCGCAGGCGCCGAGACACTCGAAGTGGCGCACGTTGATCTCCCCGTCCTCGCCGGCGGCGGCCTCGATCTCTTCGTAGAGCGCATCGGCGCCGCGCAGCGAGCAGCTGATGTTCGTGCACACGTAGACGCTGTGCTTGCCCGTCGGCTCGAGCTCGAACATGTCGTAAAAGGTCGCGACGGCGGTCAGGTAGCCCGGCGTGACGCGCATCACGCAGGCGGCCTCGAGGATCGCCTGCGGCGAGCACCAGCCGTGGAAGCGCTGCGCCGCCTTGAGCGCGGGGAGTGCCGCCGAGCGGCGGTCGGGGTAGAGCGCCATCGCGGCCTCGATCTCCTCGCGCAACGCCGGCGCGACCTGGATGACCGCCGGATCGGGGACCTCTGCCGGGTCCTTCGTGAGATCCGCGGGCTGATCCCAGCCGGGCGTGCGCGAGCCGTCGCGCGCGCGCGGGATGGCGCGCCCTTGCAGCTCCTGGATGTATTCGAAGCCGGGGCCCGGGCCCGTCATCGGTCCACGCCGCCGAGGATCGGATCGAGCATCGCGAGCGTTGCGATCAGGTCGGCGATGTAGGCGCCGCGGGTCATCGGCGCCGTCGCCTGCAGGTTGACAAAGCTCGGATCGCGCATGTGCACGCGTGCGGGCTTGGCCGAGCCGTCCGAGCGCACGAAGCAGCCGAGTTCGCCGCGCGGAGACTCGATCGGGTAATAGACCTCGCCCGGCGGCACGCGAAAGCCCTCGGTGACGAGCTTGAAGTGATGGATCAGCGCCTCCATCGAGGTCGCGAGCTCGTGGCGCGGCGGCAGCGCGATCTTGCGATCTTCGGTGATGTAGGGCCCCTCTGGCAGCCCGTCGAGCGCCTGGTCGATGATCTTCACCGACTCCTTCATCTCCGCGATCCGCACCGCGAAGCGGTCGTAGTTGTCGCCGACCGTTCCGACCGGGATCTTGAAGTCGAAGTCCTCGTAAGAGGAATAGGGCGCGGCCTTGCGCAGGTCCCACGGGTTGCCCGAAGCCCGCAGCAGCGGGCCGGTGACGCCGAGCTCCAGCAGCGTTCGCTCATCGAGCGGGCAGGTCCCACGCAGCCGCTGCAGCAGGATTTCGTTGCGCCGCAGCAGGTCGTTGTACTGATCGACGCGCCCCGGCATGATCCTCGTGAACTCACGGACCTTCTCGGCGAAGCCCACGGGGATGTCCTCGATCACGCCGCCGACCTGGAAATAGCGCGTGTGCATGCGCTGGCCGGACGACATCTCGAACAGGTCGAGGATCTGCTCGCGCTCGCGAAAGCAGTACCAGAACATCGACATCGCGCCGAGGTCAAGCGCGCTCGTGCCCAGCCAGACGAGGTGGGACATGATCCGATCGAGCTCGAGGTGGATCACGCGCAGATACTGGGCGCGCTTTGGAACCTCGCACTCGAGCAAGCGTCTCGACGGCGCCGCAGAACGCGAGCGCGTTGAAGTAGTAGGCGAGGTAGTCCATCCGCTCGACGACCGGGATCACCTTCCAGTAGGCCTTGTCCTCCGCCGTCTTCTCGATCCCGGTGTGGACGTAGCCGATGATCGGCTTGACGTCCTGGACGATCTCGCCGTCGAGCGTGACAAGCAGCCGCAGCACG
The DNA here is from genome assembly GCA_963703775.1 of uncultured Solirubrobacterales bacterium. GTDB lineage: Bacteria > Actinomycetota > Thermoleophilia > Solirubrobacterales > Solirubrobacteraceae > Palsa-513. Next base: position 11,809 of record CAVPFP010000024.1, read on the forward strand.
CCGTGGGTCGCGGGATGGTGCGGGCCGAAGTTGAGCGTCAGCAGCTCGCTCGACAGGCGCTGGCTGTCGATCTGCTCGGAGAGCGGGGCGAGCGTGATCGAGCCTTCCATCCGGCGGTAGTCGCTCTTGGTGCTCATCGTGTCCACCCCGGCGAGCTCGGATCGTTGTGGGTGAACAGGACGGGCTCGCCGCCGAGCGGGAAGTCGCGGCGCTGGGGGTGGCCCTCGTAGTCCTCCGGCATCAGGATCCGACGCAGGTCGGGGTGGCCGTCGAAGACGACGCCGAACATGTCGTAGATCTCGCGTTCCTGATGGTTCGCCGTTGGCCAATCGGGGGTGACCGACTCGACCTGCGGTTGATCGACCGGCACGCGCAGCTTCACCGCGATGCGGTCCACGCGCGCCATGTCGAGCAGCTCGTAATGGACACCGAGACGCGGCTCCTCGGGGTAGTAGTCGACGCCGTGGACGCTCATCAGCATCCGGTAGCCGTGGCGCTCGCGCAGCGCCTCGAGAACGGCGCGCACATGAGCCGGCTCGACCCACACGCTCGCCTGGCCGCGAAAGAAGGCGGTCTCGCGCACGCTGCCCGGGACCACCACGCCCAGCTCGTTCGCGATCAGCTCGAGTCCAACCTGGTCAGGCACCGGCGGGCTCCGGCGACGGGTCCACGCCGCTCGGGACTTCCTCGGTCCCGACGGCCCCGTAGCGCTCACGCCAGCCGAGGTCGGGGTCGTCCTGGATCATCTTGCGCAGCTTGAGGATCCCGTGCATCAGCGCCTCGGGGCGCGGCGGGCAGCCCGGCACGTGGACATCGACGGGCATGAACTTGTCGGCCGGCACGATCGCGTAGTTGTTGAAGACGCCCATCGAAGAGGAGCAGGCGCCCATCGCGATCGCCCACTTCGGCTCGAGCATCTGGTCGTAGATCCGTCGCACGACGGGGGCCATCTTGATCGAGACGCGACCCGAGAGGATCAGCAGGTCGGCCTGCCGCGGCGAGGCCCGGAACGCTTCGAAGCCGAAGCGCGCGACGTCGACCCGTGCGGCGACGATCGACATCATCTCGATCGCGCAGCAGGCCAGGCCGAACGTCGCCGGGAACAGCGAGTTCGACCGCGCCCAGTCGACCGCCTTCTCGAGCGTCGTCGTGAGCACCGACTGCTCCACGTGGCGCTCCAGCTCGAGGCCCGCGAGGTCCCCGCGCAGCAGGTCGCGCGCAAGCAGCTGCCGTGCGCGGAAGCTGTCAGGCGAACCAAGCGGTTCGCGCGCTACCGCCAATCGAGCGCTCCCCGCCGCCAGACATAGACGAACGCGACGAAGAGCAGGACCACGAAGGTGATCGCCTCGTACAGCGCAAACGCTCCGAACGCGCGCAGCTCCGCTGCGATCGGATACAGGAAGATCGTCTCGATGTCGAACAGGATGAACAGCATCGCGATCAGGTAGAAGCTGATGCCGAAGCGGAACCCGTACTTCACCTCAGATGGAAGCCCGCACTCGTACGGTTGCGTCTTGGACGCGATCCGTCGGCGCGGACCGATCACAGTGTTGAGATAGGCGAAGGCCCCACCGACGATCCCCCCGAGCGCCAGAAACACGATCGCTGGCAGGTAACTACGCAGCACCAAGCCGTTATATCACTAGCACTCGACCTTGTGCCGAACTGTTACTTAGTGGCAAACCGGACGATCCGAGCGTGCGCATGACGCAACGCACGGTCGCGCTCGACGCCGCACTGGCACTCGCCGCGCTGAACGGCGTCGCCGGTCTCTATGGCCTGCTGCGCTGCGCGCGCTCCGAGCCGAGCCGCGGTTTTTGGCTTCTCGCCCGCTCGGGCCAGGCGCTGGCGATCGCCTACGCCGTGCTCGCAGGCGTCCTCTACCTCGCGAACGAGAAGGCGTCCAGCGACCTTTTCTACCTCTACGCACTGCTGCCGATCGCGATCGGCTTCATCGCCGAGCAGTTCCGCATTCTCGCCGCCGACCATGTGCTGACCCAGCTCGATTTGCCTGACGCGCAGTCCGTCGGGGCGCTGCCGCCGACCGAGCAGCAGCAGATCGTCACCGCGATCCTCCGTCGCGAGATGCTCGTTGTCGCGCTGGCCGCGCTCGTTGTTTGCTTTCTCGCCCTGCGGGCGTGGGGCACGTATTGAGGCGCGAGCTTGCGCCGCAGGGCTGCGAAGGCTGAAAACGCGCTTGGCGGGGCGCGGCGTACGTGCGGCGGCGGATAGCTAGGGCAGGATGAGCAGGTCGGTTGTTCCGAGGCCGTCGAGGGAGACGAGCTTGCCGCTCGCCAGGTCGATCAGCTGACCCGCTCGGCGCGCGATCTCGTTGTGCAGGGCTGACAGGTCGGCGTGCTGACGTGGGTCGTGCTCGATCACGATCGGGATCGAGCCGAGCTTTCTTGCGCCGGCGAGGACCGCGGCCTCGTGTCCCTCGACATCGATCCAGACGAGCGCCGGCGAGAGTCCCGTGGCGAGTAGCGCGTCGATCGTCGTGGCCGTGGCGGGCTCGCCCTCGGGCGCGACGCGGCTCGAGCCCCAATAGCGGTCGGCGAGGGAGAAGTTGAGCGTCCCCGGTCGATCGGATACGGCGGTCCGGTGGATCGTGACACGATCGCGCAGGCCGTTGGACAGGACGTTGCGCTCGAGCAGCGTCGAGATTTCGCGTGACCGGCTCGCAGGCGTGAACGCGCGCGGCGTTCAGCACGGTCACGAGCGGAACGGTGGTCGTGCCGATGTTTGCGCCGATCTCCAGCACCTCGCGCCCACCTAGCTCGACGAGTCCACCGACGCGCAGCAGCCGCTCGAGCCCATACGGGCCCGACACGAACGTGCGCCGCGAGACGTCGTAGTCACGGGTCGAGACAACGAATGTTCCGGCGGGCCAGCGCACCGACAGCGTTTCGCGAAAGCGTCCGGCGAGCAGGAACACGCCTTCGCGCCAGAGCTCGCGTGGGATGTCGATCCGGTCGGGTCCGTGGATGAGGCGCTGCGCGCGACGTCGTGCCGCGCGCCACAACCTCGAGGTCATCGTCACCTGCCCGTCACGCGCAGCGATCCGTAGGCACCCAGATCGGCGTAGTTCGCGCCAGGGTCATAGACCCGGTAGCTCCCCGGCGCGAGCGCGAACGGTGCGGTCGTGGCGGCGCGACCGGGGAATATCGCGCCCGTCCGTCCGACGAGGTGGCCGGCGCGGTTCGCCACCGCGACCTCGTGCACGAGCACTCCGGCGTTCGTGACGCGGAGTCGCACGAGCCCACGCGGCACGGTGATCGACTCGGGCGTGATCGTGTATTCGGTCACTCGCAGGCGCAGCAAGCCGGTGCTCTCGGTGGCGCTCGACTGCGCGCAGCCGGCGAGCGCGAGCGCCAAGAGGAGCGCCGCCAGAGGTCTCGCTGCCATCGCGGGAGTCATTATCCGTATCATCTGCGCCCGCATGGGCCGTGCCCGGAAGATCGCTGCTAGCGCCATCGTCGCCTGCGCGGCGGCCGCGACGATCAGCGCCTGCGGCTCGCAGGGGATCGGCATCGCAAAGACAAGCCCCTACCACGCGGGCGCCGCGATCTTCCTTGACCACTGCTCCGGCTGTCACACGATGTCGCTCGCCGGCGCGAACGGCTCCGCGACCTCGATCCAGGGCCGCTTGCGCACGAACGCGCCGAACTTCGACTACCGCAAGGAGACCGTGGGGAACGTCCTCTACGCGCTCGAGGACGGCGGCTTCTCCGGCCAGATCATGCCGGAGAACATCGTCGTCGGTGCGCAGGCCCGCGCCGTCGCCGAGTTCCTCGCCCACTACGCGGGCTACGAGGCGCCGAAGAGCCTCTCGCTGGCGCCGTCGGGCCAGTAGGCTGGAGCCGTACTCGACCTCGCTCTGATCCGCGAGCAGCCGGACGCCGTACGCGCGGCGCTGGCGCGGCGCGGAGCTGAACTGGAGGAGGCGCTCGAGTTGGTCATCGAGCTCGATCGGCGCCGGCGTGCCGTGCTGCCCGAGCTCGAGTCGCTGCGTGCCGAGAAGAACGCCGTCTCCGATGCGATCGGGGCGGCCAAGCGGGACGGCGGCGACGTGAGCGAGCAGATAGCGCGGATGCGCGAGGTCGGCGCCCGCGAGAAGGCGCTGGAAGGCGAGCTCGCGCAGGTCGACGCGCAGTTGCACGAGGCGCTCGTCCGGTTGCCGAACCTTCCGCTCGAGGAAGCTCCGCTCGAGGACAGCGTGCTGCGGATCGTGGGGGAGCCACGGATCGGTGAGGGCTTTCGCGACCACCTCGAGTTGGCCGGCTCGATGATCGACGTAGAGGCGGGCGCGCGCGTTTCCGGTGCGCGCTTTGCCTACCTGCGCGGCGATCTCGTCCTGCTCGAGCTCGCGCTCGTGCGCTGGGCGATCGATCGGCTGGGGTCAGAGGGCTTCGAGCCTGTGATTCCGCCGGTGTTGGTGCGAGATCACGCACTCTTCGGCACCGGCATGCTTCCCGACACCGAGCAGCAGATCTACGCCGTGCCCGATGAGGGCCTCTACCTGACGGGCACATCCGAGGTTGCGCTCGCCTCGCTTCACGCCGGCGAGATCCTCGACGAGGACGCGCTGCCGTTGCGTTACGCCGGCTTCTCCCCGTGCTTCCGCCGCGAGGCGGGGGCGGCGGGCAAGGACACGCGCGGGATCATCCGCGTGCACCAGTTCGACAAGGTCGAGATGTTCGTGTTCACCAGCGCGGCGCACGGCCGGGACGAGCACGAGCGACTGCTCGCGATCGAGGAGTCGATCTTGAACGACCTCGCCCTGCCCTACCGGGTGCTCAACATCGCCGCCTGGGACCTCGGCGGCTCGGCCGCGATGAAGTACGACTGCGAGGCCTGGCTTCCCAGCCAGCAGCGCTACCTCGAGCTTACGTCGGCCTCGAATACGACTGACTACCAGGCGCGACGCCTCGAGATTCGTGTGCGTCCGGCGTCCGGGGGACGAGCGCAGACCGCGCACACACTCAACGGGACCGCGGTCGCCGTCGGTCGCACGATCGTCGCGCTACTCGAGAACGGCCAGCAGGAGGACGGCTCGGTTGTGCTGCCCGAGTGCCTCGTGCCGTACGGTGCGCCCGCGGAGGTTCGCGCGAGCGACTAGAACCGATTGGTCCCATCTCGTCGGGATCAGCGACACGGTGCTCAGCGCTCCCCCGCCCGGGCAGGCAGCTCCACGACGAAGCTGGCGCCGTCGGCCCCCGGCGCGTTGCGCGCACTGACGCGCCCGCCGTGAGCGCCGACGATCTCCGCGACGATCGCAAGCCCGAGACCGGCGCCGGCCTTGCCGCGGCCGCGCCCGGCGTCCGAGCGCCAGAACCGCTCGAACACCGCCACCTCGGCGCCCGCGGGCAAGCCCTTGCCGTGATCGCGGACCTCGATGCGCTCGTAGCCGTCGCGGCGCGAGAGCGAGAGCTCCACCCGCGTTTTCGCCGGCGTGTGCTTGAGCGCGTTCCCCACGAGGTTCGCCAGTACCTGGCGGAGCTCCTGGGGGTCGCCGTCGACGAGGTGGGACCCGCGCGTCACGCTGACGGCGACCTCGCGGTCGGGCGCCGCCGCCCGTGCGTCGGCCGCGGCGTCGCGCACGAGCGGTGCCACATCGACCGGCTCGCGCAAGCCGTCGGGCAGCTCGTCGAGGCGCGCGAGCGCAAGCAACTGCTCGACGAGGATCCCCATCCGGGCAGCTTCCTGCTCGATCCGCACGGTCGCCTTCTCGCGCTCCGCAGCCGTGCCTGCCGCGCCGCGCCGCAGCAGCTCCGCGTAACCGCGGATCGAGCTCAGCGGTGTGCGCAGCTCATGCGAGGCGTCGGACAGGAAGCGTCGCAGCCGGTCCTCGCTCTGCTGGCGCTTCGCGAACGCGCGCTCGATCTGCCCGAGCATCGCGTTCAGCGCGAGCCCGAGCCGGCCGACCTCGGTCCGCCCGTCGGCCGGGCTGACGCGCCGCGAGAGATCGCCCGCCGCGATGGCGCCGGCCGTAGCGCCGATCCGGTTGAGCGGGCGCAGGCCGACCCTGATCACGACCCAGCCGAGCAGCGCCAGCGCGACCAACACTGACCCGATCACAATCGCCTCGATCGTCTTGAGGCGCGCGAGCGACGCATCCGTGCTCGCGAGCGAGATCCCGACGACCGTGAGACCGTAGCCGACGTCGGAGGGCCGGATCATCAGGCGGTAGCGGACCCCGGACTCGTCCCGAGCCTTCGCGTCGAAAAGGCGCGGTTGCGCGCCGAGCCGGCTCACGAAGCTCGTGAGATCGCGCGGCAGCACCGGCTCGTACTGCGCCTTGAAGTCATAGGCGACCGGCTGGCCGCTGCGGTGCCCGGTCCAGCTCACGTGCTCGCCGAAGGTTCCCACCGGGTCGATCTGGTGCTCGGGCGGAGGCCCGCCCGGCACGCCCACCGTCCCCGTTCCGTCTCCGTCGCCCCGTTGACCGGGCGTCGCACCCGGCCGCGGACCGGCGAAATGCAGGTGATCGACCGTGTCCACCTGATCCTCCACCGTGCTGAACGAACCGACCAGCTCCGAGCTCACCTGTCCGAGCAGGAACGAGCGCTCTTCGCGGTAGGTCACGTATCCGGCGGCCAGTAGCCCGACGGCGGCGAGTAGGACGAGGCCGAGCAGCAGGCGCGCCCGCAGCGACCACATAGCGCTAGCGCGGCAGGCGCAGCGCGTAGCCGACGCCGCGCACGGTGTGAATCAGCGGCGGGCGCTCGAGATCAACCTTCTTGCGCAGGTAGCTGATGTAGGTCTCGAGCACGCGCGCGTCGCCACCGAAGTCGTACTGCCAGACATGGTCGAGCAGCTGTGAGCGCGTGAGCACGCGCCGCGGGTTGAGCATCAGGTAGCGCAGCAGGCGGAACTCCGTAGCCGTCAGTTCGATCGCCCGTCCCCGCGGGCGACCTCGCGCGTGTCCTCGTCGAGCTCGAGATCGGCAAAGACGAGGCGCGCCGATTCGTCGCGCGTCTGCCCGCTGCGGCGCAGGATCGTGCGGATCCGCGCCACGAGCTCCTCGAGGCTGAAGGGCTTCGTCATGTAGTCATCGCCGCCGACGGTCAGTCCGTGGACGACGTCCTCGGTGGCGTCGCGCGCGGTCAGGAAGACGATCGGCACGCCGGTCCGCGCCCCGGCCAGGCGACGTGCCACCTCGAAGCCATCGATATCGGGCAGCATCACGTCGAGCAGGATGACGGCGGGCTTACGGGCTGCCACGGCGGCGATCGCGTCGGCGCCATTCGCCGCTGACTGGACCTCGAAGCCCTCGAAGCGGAGCGCCATCGAGATCACGTCGACGATGTTCGGCTCGTCGTCGACGACGAGCACGCTGAGCTTTTCGCCTTCTTGCACGGCCGGATCATCGCGCCAGGAGCCTGTGTGTTTCCTGAGAAGCGACTGAAAGCGTTACTCAGCTACCGTGCAATCCGATGGAGGAAGCTGCCGCCGGTGCCGGCATCAGTCTCGCTGGCCTGACAAAGACCTTTCGCAGCCCGGAGGGGCCGGTCCACGCGGTCCGCGGCGTGGACGTGGAGATCCCGCGCGGGCAGACGGTCGCGCTGCTCGGCCCGAACGGCGCCGGCAAATCGACGACGATCGACATGCTCCTCGGGCTAACGCCGCCTGATGCCGGCAGCGTCACGCTGTTCGATCGCGCGCCGCGGACGGCCGTGGACGCGGGCCTGATCGGCGCGATGCTCCAGACCGGCTCGCTGATTCAGTACCTCTCCGTCCGCGAGCTCCTGACGATGATGGCGGGCATGTACCCGGCGCCCGCTGACGTCGGTGAGGTGATGGCGAAGACCGGTCTCGAGCGCATCGCGCAGCGCCGCACACAGAAGCTCTCCGGTGGCGAGACCCAGCGCGTGCGCTTCGCGATCGCGCTGATCAGCAACCCCGACCTGCTCGTACTCGACGAGCCGACCGTGGCGATGGACGTCGAGTCACGCCACGAGTTCTGGGAGGCGATGCGCGAGTTCGCCGCGCGCGGCAAGACCGTCCTCTTCGCCACCCACTATCTGGAGGAGGCCGACCAGAACGCCGACCGCGTGATCCTGATGGCGCGCGGGCGGGTCGTCGCCGACGGGCCGCCGACCGAGATCAAGGGCCGGGTCGGCTTCCGCACGCTGCGGGCGACGCTCCCGGGCGTGCAGGTCGGCGAGTTGCTGGCCCTGCCTGGCGTCAGCTCCGCCGACCGCCGCGGCGAGGCGATCGTCCTCAACTGCTCGGACTCCGACCAGACGATCCGCGCGCTGCTCGAGCGCCACCCGGCGCGCGCGACATCGAGATCACGGGCGGCGCGCTCGAGGACGCGTTCCTCGCACTCACCGCCGACGACGCCGAGAGGTGGCTCGCAGTGAGGGGCATCCTCTACACCCGCTACGAGCTCCTGCGCGCGTTCCGCAACCGCCGCTTCTTCTTCTTCTCGATCGGGTTCCCGCTGCTCTTCTACTTCGTGATCGCGGCCCCGAACCGCAACGTCCTCGACTTCGCTGGCAGCGGCATCTCGTTCCCGCTCTACTACATGGTCGGGCTGATCTCGCTCGGCACGATGATCGCGATGATCTCGACCGGCACCCGGATCGCCGCTGAGCGCCAGGCCGGCTGGACTCGGCAGCTGCGGATCACGCCGCTGACGACGCGTGACTACTTCCGCGCCAAGATCCTGACCGCCTACATGATGGCGTGCCTGACGATCCTCGTCCTCGTCCTCGCTGGCGCGTCGCTCGGGGTCAGCCTTCCCGCTGGTCGCTGGCTCGAGATGATCGGGTTGATCCTCGTCTCGCTGGCGCCGTTCGCCGCGCTCGGGATCATGCTCGGGCACCTCCTCAACGTCGACGCCATCGGGCCGGCGACGGGCGGCGGCGCCTCCCTGTTCGCGTTCCTCGGCGGCACGTGGTTCCCCCTGAAGTCCGGCTTCCTCCTGGAGCTCGGGCGGCTGCTGCCGTCCTACTGGCTCGTCCAGGCCGCCCACGTCGGACTGACGGGGCACGGCTGGCCGCTGCGGGCCTGGATCACGATCGGCGTCTGGGCGCTGCTGCTGGCGATCGGCGCGGCCTGGGCGTTTCGACGCGACACCAAGCGCGTCGCCTAGCGGCGCCGGGCCCGCTAGTGGGCGCCTGCGTCGGGCGGGGGTCGATCCGATGCCATCGCGGCCACGTCGGCGACGAGCTGGTTCGGGCTCTGCGTCGGATGCACCTCCATTCGCGGCAGCGCGTACGGATTGTCATCCGGCGCCGCCCAGCCCGGGTACTCCGTCGTTGAGCCGCGGAATCCGGCCGCCTGCAGCGCGGCGATCACGGTCGGGTTGTACTCGCCCGAGGGGTAGCAGAACCAGTTGACGGGGACGCGAAAGATCCGCTGGATCTTGTGGCGGGTCGTCGCGGTCTGGAAGCGCAGGGCCGCGGCATCGAGGCCCACCATCCCGGTGTGGTCGTAGCCCTGGGTGTCGAGCTCCCAGTGATCGTCGCGGACAAGCTCGCGGATCTCGTGGTGGGAGATCCCGCCGTTTGCCCACGAGAGGCCGGTCAGCTGGAGGTTCTCGACCCCCGGCCAGCCGAGACGCTTGAGCACGGGAGCCGCGTACTGGAACTGCGTCTCGTAGCCGTTGTCGAAGCTGACCACGATCGGCTTGCCGCACGGCAGCCGCTCGCGCTGGTGCCAGTTCGCCCACAGCTGATCGAGCGTCACGGCGTGATAGCCAGCCGAGACGAGCGCGCGCATCTGCGCAGCGAACAGCGAGGGCTGCACATAGAGCAGCGGGAATGGCGCTCCCGCGGGGGCTGGTGCGATCACGTGGTACTCGAGGATCGGGGCGCGCTCGACGCGGTAGGGCGCGAGGCATGCGTCGCTCGATCGGCGCGGCGTCGCGATCGTCGTGCCCGCCCTCGCCGGTACCCGCCGCGGCGGTGGCTTACGCGTGGCCCCGCCGGTCGTTGCGATCGCGAAGCCACCGGCGGCAAATGCGCAGCACAGCACGACCGCGGCGCCGCGCCGGCGCCGGCGTACTGCGCGCCGGCGTGCCACGCGTCGCCCGGCGCGCGCCGGCGACTCACTCACGCGCGCTCAGCCTCGCTCGCACCATCGGCCACTCGCTGGCGATGATGCTGTAGTAGGCGCTGTCGCGGATCACCTCGCCGCGTACGATCATGTGGCTTCGGAAGGTGCCCTCGTAGCGCGCGCCGATCTCCGCGAGCGCGTTGCGCGAGCGCTCGTTGAGCGCGTCGGTCTTGAACTCGACGCGAATGCACTCGAGCGCGGCGAACGCGTGACCGAGCAGCAGCAGCTTGGTCTCGCGGTTCGCCCCGGTACGCCATGCCTCGGGGCGCAGCCACGTACCGCCGATCTCCAGCCCACGGTGTTCGGGGCGTAGCGCGTGGTAGCCCGTTGCGCCGATCGCGTCGCCGCTCGCCAGATCGATCGTCGCGAACATCTCCGCTTCGCCGCGGTCGAGCGCCCGCTCGAAGTAGCGGTCGAACAGCTCCGGCGAGGCGCTCGCGTTGAGCGGCATCCAGCGCCAGATCTCCGGTTCAGCAGCCGCTTCGCGCAGCTGCGCGCGGTGACGCTCCTCGAGCGGCTCGAGACGGACTCGCACGCCTTCGAGCACCGGTCTCAGGTCGGCGGGATGCCACACGGAGCAAAGCATGCCCTACCGGACCGCCGATGTCTCAGTCGGCGCTCGCGGCCCCGAGCATCTCTCGTAACAGCGCCGCGAGGCGCCGCGCGCCTGCGCGCCCGATCTCCTGAGTAACGTCGGCGAGCGCGGCTTCGATGGCGCTGTTCGCCTGCGCCAGCAACGCCTCTCCATCGGCGCTGAGGCGCAGCGCGTAGGAGCGCCGATCGTCCTGGTTGCGCTCGCGAACGACGAGATCACGCGCCTCGAGCGCATCGACGAGCTCGACGATCACGGGACCGCTCACGTCAAGGCGCGTCGCGACTTCCTGCTGCGAGCACGGGCCGAGGTCGCGCACGGTCGTCATCAGCCCGAATTCGCGCACGTCCAGCCCGAGCGGCCCGACAGCGCGGTTCGCGCGCGCGGCCAACAGGAAATGCGCGCGGGCGACCCGGTAGGTGACGGTCCGCGAGATCGGCGCGGCCACGTCGGGCAGCGCCGGTCCGAGGAGCGCGCCGAGCAGGGCGTAGAGTCGTTCACGCTTGGGCACGCTGAGGCGCTCCGTCACGCGTTTGTCCGCCGCGAGCATTGCCGGGGCGGAGCGCGCGAGCGCGGCGGCGCCGGCTTCTGTCGCGCTCACCAGGTGCGATCTGCGATCGCGCGGGTTGCGCTCGCGCGCGACCAATCCCTGCCCCTCCAGGCTGTCGAGGAGGTGCACCATCACGCTGCGATTGACGCTCAGCGTGTGTGCCAGCTCGTGCTGGGGCTGCGGGCCGATCGCGAGCAGGCGTGAGACGATCGCGAGCTCGCGCGGATGCGGACGCGTGTCCGCCTCGCCGTGGATCGCCTGGACGTGTTGAAAGGCGCGGTGCAGCAGGTAACCGATGTTGTCGGCGAGCGACGGAGAGAGCATGGTTTCGGCGGGCTGCGGCACGGGCACAGGATACGGGAACTACAGTAGCCTTAACGATCGTTAGGCAAAATGATGATAAGGTTCGCGGCGCACACTTCGAACGCGCAAAACGGGAGGCGCTAATGGCACGCAAATGGTGGACCCTGATCGCGGTCTCGATCGGCATCTTCATGCTGCTCCTCGACCTGACGATCGTGAACGTCGCGCTGCCGACGATCCAGCACGGCTTTCACGCATCGCTCTCCTCGTTGCAGTGGGTGATCGACGCCTACGCGTTGGCGCTCGCAGCAATGCTGCTGACGACCGGATCGCTCGCCGATCGGTTCGGGCGGCGGCGTCTCTTCGCGATCGGCATCACGATCTTCACGTTCGGGTCAGTCCTCTGCGGGGTCAGCGGATCGGCGACATTCCTCTGCGTCGCGCGCGGTCTGCAGGGGATCGGCGGGGCGACGATGTTCTCGGTCGCGCTGGCGCTCATCTCTGATGCCTTCCGCGGGCGCGACCGCGGGGCGGCGTTCGCCGTCTTCGGCGCGACGACCGGCGTCTCGGTCGCGGTCGGGCCAGTGCTCGGGGGAATCATCACGACCGACCTCTCCTGGCGCTGGATCTTCTTCGTCAATGTCCCGCTTGGCCTGGTCGCGTTCGCGATCACGCTGCTGCGCGTCAGCGAGTCGCGCGATCCGAACGCGACGCGCGCGGACTGGGCCGGGTTCGTCCTCTTCACGACGGCGCTCGCGGCGCTCGTCTACGGGTTGATCCGGGCCAATGCGCTCGGCTGGGGCGCGGGCGAGGTGCTCGGCTGCTTCGCCGCCTTCGCCGTACTGCTGGCGGCGTTCATCGGACTCGAGTTGCGCTCCTCCTACCCGATGCTCGACCTCTCGCTGCTGCGCAAGCCGGCCTTCACCGGTGGACTCGTGGCCGCGTTCGCGGTCAATGGCTCGATCTTCTCGCTGCTCACCTATCTCACGCTCTACCAGCAGAACATCCTCGGTTTCTCCGCTCTCTCGACCGGCCTGCACTTCCTCGTGCTGACCGGCGCGCTGTTCTTGATCTCGGGCGTCGCGGGGCGTCTGTCGAGCCGCCTGCCGGTTCGCACCCTGATCGCGCCCGGGTTCGTGCTGATCGGTGCCGGCCTGCTGATGATGCGCGGCATCAGCGTTTCGAGCGGTTGGACGCACCTGATACCGGGGTTCGTGCTGACCGGCTTCGGCGCGGGGCTGGTGAACACGCCGCTCGCGTCGACCGCGGTCGGTGTCGTCGAGCACACGCGCGCCGGGATGGCGTCGGGTATCAACTCGACCCTGCGCCAGGTCGGCACCGCGACAGGCGTCGCCGCGCTCGGTTCCCTGCTCGCCACCCAGTCGCGCTCGGTGATCGTCTCCGACCTCGCTCACACGCCGCTCGCACGCTCGGCCCACGCGATCGCCGCCCACATCACGAGCGGGGGCGGGGGTGCTGCCGGCGGTGCGTTCAGTGGCACCGTGACTCACGCGGCAAAGGCCGGCTTCGTCAGCGGGCTCAACGAGATCACGCTGATCGCGGCGATCCTCGCCTTCGTCGGTGCGGTGCTGTCCTTCGCGCTGATCCGCCAGCGCGACTTCATCCAGGCCCCCGAGGAGGGCGGCGCGGAGAGTCTGGCAGCGGCTTAGCCTCGCGGCGGTGACCGCCGCCTCGTGCTCGGGTTCGCAGGGGCCAAGCCGCTGACCGAGCGCAGATCGCGGTCAGAGGCGGAGAGGGAGGGATTCGAACCCTCGGACGAGCTTCCGCCCGTCACGCGATTTCCAGTCGCGCCCGTTCGTCCACTCCGGCACCTCTCCGTGCGGTGACGGCGCCGAAGGCTACGCGATAACCTGCGTCGCGGCGACCGGCTATGGACATGCTCGCGTTCAGCAAGGCATTCAGTGAGACGTTCGGCCTCGTGGCGACCTTCATCGGCATCGGGGTCGTCGTCAACGTGCTGATCGTCTACATCGCGATCCAGGTACGCGGCGAGCATCAGAGCAACGAGGAGCAGCGCGCAGAGCATCGCCGCCACCTCGGCTCCTGACGTCCGGTTAGGAGCCCACGCGAACCTTGTAGATCGTGGCGTTCGTCTGGCCGTCGTCTTCGACGCCGCCGAGCACCAGAAAGCCCGTCGGCGTGCTGACCGCTGCCGCGTCGTCGAGCTTGACCGGTAGCGCTCCGAGCACGCTGACCGGGTGGCCCGTCGCGGGGAAGGCAACGATCTCGGCCGTTTGATCCCCGGCAACCGTTCGCGCGCCGCCGATCACGACGATCTTTCCGTCCGCTGGGACCGCCGCCGCCTTGGTCAGCGCTTGCGGCAGCGACCCGAGTCGCGTCACGGTGGCGCTGCTCGGAGCGAAGCGGTAGATCGTGTTCAGCGTTGTGTTCCCGTCGGCCCCGCCGACCACGTAGATGTTGCCGCCGAGCACCGCCGCCGCGGCGCCTTCGATCGGCTCTGGGAGGCTGGCGACCGTCCGCGTGCCGACATTCGGCGTGAAGGCGACGATCGTTGATAGGTCGGCGGTCCCGTTGGAGCCGCCGATGACGTAGGCCGTACCGCCGATGCGCGCGACGGCCGCGTTGCTCGTCGGCTGCGGAAGGCTCGCGACGATCGTCGGCGTGCCGCCCTGCGCTATCGACACGATGTCCGTGGTTGGCCCGCCCGTCCCGGCGCCGCCGAACAGGTAGGTCGTGCCGGCGAATTGGACCGCTCCGGCGCCGGCGAGCGCTACCGGCAGCGCCGCTGCGGCGGTCGTCGTCTGCGTGCCGTCGAAGCTCTGTATCGCGCCGACGGCGGTGTTGGCCGAGTCGAGCCCGCCCAGCAGGAGGGCGGCGCCGCCGGGCTGGGGAACCGCGGCGGCACTCGCCACGGCGGTGTTGAGCGTGCCCGCCGAAGCGATGCCGACGAGCGGCGCCGCGTCGGTCACCGGGTGCTTGTGGTGTCGGACGGGCGGCACGGCGGGAGGAGCAGCCGCTGAGCGCACGTGCAGTGTCACGAGGGTGACCCCCGAGACCGCGGCGACGACTGCCGCGAGGGCCCCTAGCGCCAGCGCTCGGCGCCGCGCGTGCGGCACCGGGTGCGAGCGCGTCGAACCGAGGCGTGGCTCGGTCTGGCTCATTTCGCCTTCCAAGCGCGCGCGCCTGCCTCGTGCCGGGCACGCGAGCTGTGACTACACGGGTTACGAGCTTCCAAGCCTGCCTCTCGCTTAGGCAATTTGTACCCCCCAGCCGTCGTACGAAGGCGAATTCACGATCGCGCTAACAGTTCCTTCACATGCCGCCCGTACACGCGTCGACTGTAGCCTGAGAAGTGATGTGTGGGCGTTACACGACCGTCGCCGATCCGACGGACATCGAGCAGCGATTCGGGGTCAGCGTGCCGTTCGACGAAGGGACGCGCCGCTACAACATTGCTCCGACCGAGGCCGTCGTAGCGATCGTGCTCGGCCGGGATGGCGCTCCTGTCGCGCGCGAGCTTCGCTGGGGGCTGATCCCCAGCTGGTCCAAGGACGCGAAGGTTGCGAGCAGGATGATCAACGCGCGCGCTGAGAGCGCGGACACACGCCCCGCCTACCGCCGCCTGCTGGCGGAGTGCGCGCCACCGGGCGTTGCTTCCTGCCGATGGCTTCTACGAATGGCTGCGCTCGGAGGATCGCCGCCAGCAGCCGGTTCCGTTTCGCTTCACCCTGCGCGAAGGCGGCCTGTTCGCCCTTGCGGGCCTCTGGACGCGCGCCTACCTGCCCGCGGACGAGCCGGGCGGCCGGGAGCGCCCGATCGATACGGTGACGATCCTCACGACGCGCGCCAACTCGGTGGTCTCGCGCCTCCACGACCGGATGCCGGTGATCCTCACCGATCGGCTGAGCGAGCAGGCATGGCTCTCGCCCGAGCTCGACATCGACGGAGCAAAGGCGCTGTGCGTTCCGCTCGACGATCGGCTGCTGATCGCGACACCGGCCAATCCGGCGCTGAACAAGTCGGGCATTCCGGAAGGCCCGGAGCTGCTCATCTTCGAGCTGAGCGCGGCGTTCCGCAGGGCGAGCCAGCGCACGACCACGGCCCACGCGGCGCTCGTCGGATCGAGGTGTGAACGGTGGCGTCTGCTCGCCTCGCGGTCGAGCTCGACCAGCTCGACCGTCCCGCCGGCGGCTTGAGCGGCGCGCGCGTAGTTACGGGAATGGACCACAGAGACAATGTGATCGTCGGTTCCGTGGACAAGCAACGTGGGCATTGGCAGCGGCACTCGCGCGAGCGGGTTGGCGAGCGCGTAGCGGTCCGCGAAACGCTCCGGCGAGCCGCCCATCAACGCGGCGACGGCGCCCCCGCCGGTTGCCCGGTAGATGCCGGCAAGGTCGGCGGGCGCTGCCTGCGCGACGATCGCGATCGGCGAGACGAGCGGCTCCGCGCCGGGTGCCTCGGCGGGCAGACCGGCACGGCTGCCGGCCCAGAGGGCCAGCGCGGCGCCCGCCGAGTGGCCGAGGATCGTCACCGCGTCAAGATCGACCGGCGCCTCCAGACTCGCGAGGGCGTCGATCGCGCCCGCGACATCCGCGAACGTCGCTGGCCAGCCACCGCCCTGGCCGCGGCCGACGCATCGATAGTCGATGTTCCAGACCGCGAATCCCCGCCGGATCAGGTCGCCCGCCAGCCCGCGCATCACGAATTTCGTGTAGCCGGCTCGCCACGAGCCGCCGTGGATCGTGACGACTACCGGGTGCGGCCCGCCGCCGGCCGGAAGCCAGAGCTCGGCGCGTTGGCAGTTGTGCTCGCGCCCGTACGCGTAGTTGCGTCTGGGCGCCAGAAAGTCCAAAAGCAGGCGCAGACGCGACATTTCAGTGCCGCCGACTGAGCGGAGGGGGAGGGATTCGAACCCTCGTCGGACGTAACCGCCCGAAACGGTTTTCGAGACCGCCGCATTCAACCGCTCTGCCACCCCTCCGGATGACGCGGTGCAGACTAGCCATCATCGCGCACGGCGGAGCGGTGAGGCACGCGAATCCGGGCCTCGCGCTCCCAGGTTGCGGGCGTGACACCGCGCCGGCGCAGCGCGGCCCTGTCGATCTCCCCCTCCGCCGTGCGCGGCATCGAATCGACGAGCGCGACGAAGCGCGGCAGCGCCGGCGGCCCAAGACGAGGCCGGCAGAACTCGAGCAGCTCGGTCTCGTCGACATCGCGGCCGGCCTCGAGCACGACGACCGCCATCACCTCGTCGTGTCCGCCCTCCACCGCGACCCCGAACGCGGCCGCAACGGCCACGTCCGGATGCTCGTGCAGTACGCGTTCGACGTCCTCGCCATCGATGCTCGCGGCCGGCGTCTCGATCAGGCCACTCGCCGCCTCCTGGAGGGTCAGTGATCCGTCGGCCTGCCACGCCGCGCGGGCGCCGGTGTGGAACCAGAGGTTGCGCAGCGCGGCGGCGGTGGCTCCCGGCAGCTCGAAGTATCCGCTCGTAACGCTGAACGGTTCGCGTGGGCGCACCACCAGCTCGCCCCGGGCGCCCGGCGGCTGGGGGGCGTCGTCCGCGTCGACCACGGCAACCTCGAACTCTGCGAGCGGCAGGCCGAGCGAGTCGGATCTCGCCGGCGCACCTTTGCGCGCCGTGACGCGTCCGAGCTCGGTCGAGCGATAGCCACTGCGGAGCTCGACGTCGAAATGACTGCGGAAAGCCGCATACAGCTCGGGCGCCGCGCTCGCCGACAGCGCGGCGCGCACCGCGTGCCGTCGATCGTCGCGGCTGCGCGGCTGCGCCAGCAGCGTCCTCGCCATCGCGCCGGCGAGATAGGTGCGCGTCGCGCCGTGCTCGGCCGCAAGGCGCCAGTAGCGCGCAGCCGAGAAGCGCCCGGCGCAGACAAGCGTCGCGCCGGACAACAGCACCGACCAGAGGCTTGCGATCGTCTCCGCGCGGAACATCGGGAGCGCAGTCAGGCAGACGTCCGAGGGCCCGATCTCGAGCAGCTCCGCGTCGTGGATCCCCCACCAGTAGAGCTGCGCGTGCGGGCAGCAGATGCCCTTGGCCGCCCCCGTCGCGGGCCCTTCGTAGAAGATCGCGAACGTATCGCCCGGCCGCGAGGCGCGTGCCCCGATCGTTTTCTCGAGCGCCGGCAGCGGCTCACAGCGATAGCCATGCGCGCGGTGGGCGCGCGTGCGGTCGAGTAGCCACACGTGCTCGAGGCTCGTCGGCGGCGGGACGCGCGCCAGTGCGTCGAGATGCTCGGTCTCGATCAGCAGTGCCCGCGCGCCCGAGTTGCGCAGCGCGTGCGCAAGTCCCGCGCCGCGGATCGCCGTATCGAGCGGGACTGCGACCGCGCCAAGCCAGGCGCAGCCCGCAACCAGCTCGACCACTTGGCGGGGCCCACCGGCGACCGCTGCCACGCGATCGCCGGCGCGGATGCCGGCGTCCGCCAGCGCGGAGGCCCAGCGCGCGGCCGCTTCGCGCAGCTCGCGATAGCTCAGTGTCTCGCCGGCGGTGGTCCTCGAGCAGGGGCTTGCGCTCGAGCGCCGCCGCTTGGTGCTCGAGCACCGCCGCGAGCGTCCGCTCACCCGCTGGCAGAGCACGGAGCGGTCCCTCCGGCTGCGACTTCGCGGGCGCAGGAGTGCTCACGCTCCTATCTTGACGCAGCCGCCTTCGTTGCTGCGCATGGCGGTCGTAACCGCTCTCAACCGCGCCGCGAGGCGAAGAAGGCGCGCAGCAGGTCGGCCGACTCATCGGCGAACAGCCCGCCGGCAACCTCCGGCCTGTGGTTCAGGCGCGGCTCGCCGCAAACGTCGAGCACGCTGCCTGCTGCGCCCGCCTTCGGATCGTGTGCGCCGAACACCAGTCGCGGTATGCGCGCGAGCACGATCGCGCCCGCGCACATCGCGCACGGCTCGAGCGTCACGTACATAACGCAATCGAGCAGTCGCCAGTCGCTGGCCCCGCGGGCCACCTCGCGTAGCGCCAGCATCTCCGCGTGCGCGGTCGCGTCTGCGCGCAGCTCGCGTTCGTTGTGGGTCGCGGCGACGACCTCGCCGTTGCGCACCACAACGGCCCCCACGGGGACGTCGTCGTGCTCGAGTGCGCGCTCGGCCTCGCGCAGCGCGAGCCGCATGAAATGCTCGTCGAGCCTGAAGAAGCGTTCCGTCACCCAACAAGCTAAGCAGCGCGACACCCGCGCCATCTGGCTCGTTACGCTTGTGTGAAGTCAGCCGGCGCAGCGGATAATCGGCTGGGCCTGCCATGACAGCCGACGAAAGCAACCGCAAACCGCTCCGTGCGGTCCGCTACGCCTCGCTCACGCTGGTGTGCGCCCTGCTTGCATCGCCGGCCGGTGCCCTCGCCAATGAGCGCCCCGTATGCCCCCGGCGTCGTCGTCGTCGGGCTGGCGCACTCCTCCGCATCGGCGCGCGACGCCACGCTCGCTGCGGTGGGGATGCGCAGCAGCGAAACCGCTTCGGCCGGGGTGGCGGAGGTCAAGCTGCGCCGCGGCGTGAGCGTCCAGTCTGCGCTGCGGCGGCTGCGCGGGCGAGCGGGTGTGCTCGGGCCGTGCCGGACTACATCGCGCACATCGCCGTGGCTTCTGCCCCGGTCGCGCCCCGCGGCTTCGCGCCCAGCCTGCTGCCCGGCGATGACCAGCTGGCACCGATGCCATTCCTACCCAACGATCCCGGTGCGAGCGGCGCCCCCGGCGGATGGGAGGCGCTGCAATGGAACTTCGACGGGCAGTGGGGCGTGCAGGCGCCACAGGCCTGGGCCAACCTCATCGCCGCGGGGCACCCCGGCGGCTACGGCGCCGGGATCGTCGTGGCGGTGCTCGACACGGGTGTCGCGTACGCGGATCACGGCCGCTACGTGCGTTCCCCGGACTTCGACGCCTCGCAGTTCGTCGCCGGCTACGACTTCGTCTCGCACACCGCCTATCCCGAGGATCGCAACGGTCACGGAACGCAGGTCGCCGGCACGATCGCCGAGGAGACCAACAACGCGATCGGCGTGACTGGTCTGGCTTATGGCGTTCGAATCATGCCGGTCAGGGTGCTCAACTCGCAGGGCAACGGCAGGGCGTCGACGATCGCCAAGGGGATCATGTTCGCCGTGCGCCACCACGCGCAGATCATCAACTTGAGCCTCGAGTTCGATGCTGGCACAGTCACGGCCGCCGATATCCCGCAGCTGATCCAGGCGATCGACGTACGCCCACGCCCACAACGTGCTGGTCGTCGCAGCTGCCGGCAACGAGTCGGTTCCGCAGATCTCGTACCCCGCCAAGGCGCCCGGCGTGCTCGCGATCGGCGCGACAACGTTCGACGGTTGCCTCGCCTACTACTCGAATTACGGCTCGGGACTTGCGCTTGTTGCCCCGGGCGGCGGTGGCGATGCGACGATCGCCGGTGACACGCAGTGCTAGCCCAACGGCTCCGTTTCGCCTGCGGACGACATCTACCAGGAGACCTTCTCCAACATCAGCAACCTGAATCCGCGCGTGTTCGGCCTGCCGAGCGGCTACTACGGGACCTCGATGGCAGCACCGCACGTCAGCGCAATCGCGGCGCTCGTGCTCGCGAGCGGCGTGCTCGGTCAGCACCCGACGGTCGAGCCAGCTCGTTGCCCGGCTCGAGCAGACCGCGACGCCCCTGGGAGCCGGCGGGCACGACGATCCGCAGTACTTCGGCGCGGGTCTCGTAACGCGGCGGCGGCGACGGCTCCGAGCGGCTCGACCGGCGGCACCGGAACGACCGGCAGCAGCGGGACGAGTGGGGCGAGCGGCCCGACCGGCTAGCTGCCGCCTTAGGGCTGTGGCGTGCGGATGATCATCACGGCGCAGGGAGCATGGTGTGAGATCTTGTCCGGCACCGAGCCGAGCAGGAACCGGCTCGGCCCGGTCGTGCCACGGTTGCCGACGATGATCAGGTCGGCGCCGCGTTCCTCGGCGACGTCGAGTATCGCGTCTGCCGCGTCGCCGCGGCGCGCATAGACATCGACCGTCACGCCGGCCGCGCGAACCATCGCTGCCGCGTCTTCCAGCGTCGCGTCGACCATCTCGCGCGGCGGGCCTAGCGCCCACTCGACCGCGCCTGCGGGCTCGCGCACGGCGACGCTCGGGGATGGCTCGTAGGCGCACACGAGGTGGACGTGGGCATCGAGCACTCTGGCGAGCTCCGCGGCTCGGCGCACGCCTCGCGCGCTGCGTCCGAGCCGTCGGTGCCGACAACGATCGCGCTGAATGGCACTAGCTCAGCTTGACGATCGCGACGATCATCCCGATCACCACGAACAGGACGATCGCCGCCTGGAGCCAGATCCAGGTTGGCGTCATCGCCCGAAGCCTAGCTCGATACGAGCGCTAGCCGGTGGTGGTCCCGCTCGCGCCGGTGGCGGCGAGCGTGCGTGGCTGCCACTCGGACGTGTAGCCGGCAAAGCGCGGCGCGTCCAGGCGCGCCCGGATCGCCGGGATCGCGGCCGGGATACTTGGCGAGCAGCAACTGGCTCGTCGGACCGTAGCCCTCGTTGTAGAGAATCATCTTCACGCGCCGAGTGCTTGAGCCGATCCAGTCGAAGAACTCGATTGACGAAGCCCGCGCTGTCGCTCTCCCACATCGCCCATTCGCGCGAACGCGAACGGCTTGCGCGCCGAACCGCTTGTAGAAGGCGCTCAGGCCCGGCGAAGTTGGGGAACGCGCTGTAGAAGTCCGGTCCCACCCAGTCGACGTACTCGCTCCCGGGCCAGTACGAGGCTGCGCTCTCCGAGCGCACGTTGGGCGTACCCAGCGGTCTCCGGGCACCAGATGAACGCGACCGGAGAGCTCGGCAGCGTGGCCGACACGTTGACAGCGCCCTGCAGCGGCGGCAGGTTCTAGTGCCGCGAGCTTTGCGTCGATCGCGCTGACCGGTCCGCCGCGCAGGATCGTCACGGAACGGCGCCAGGCCGAGATAAATGCGGCGTGCGAGTACTGCGGCTCCCGCGTGGGCTGCCGGCGAGGTCGTCGGCCGAGTAGGGGTTGTGGGCGTTGTTCATCTCCGGGAGGAGCCGGATGTAGACGGGCGCGTTGTGCGCCGCGATCGTGTGCACGAGCTGCAGCAGGTAGCCGTCGCCGTGGCCCGCCGCGATCGCGGCGGGCGTGATCCCGCCGCTCACCGCACCCATCGTCGTGCCGATATGCAGCATCACACGCGCGCGCGAGCCGGCGGCGTCGTTGAAGGCCCAATCCTCGCTGTGCCCCCAGGTCACGAACGATCCAAAGACCGCCGGATGCTTGCCCGTCTCCGCGGCGAACTCACTCTCATCGTCGCCCGAGATTCCGCTGAGAATCTCGCCCGGCGGGGCGTGAGCAGACCACTCGGGCGCGGTCGAGCCGGTCGCAGCGCTCGACCCGGTTGTGCCAGACGCGCCCGTGCTCGGCGCCGGCGGTCCGGCCGATGCCGACGCAGCGAGCAATGACAATGCCGCGATCGAGATCGCGCCGGCAAGGCTTGCGCGCAACCGCCGGGGCGCGCCGTCCGTGGCCTCCCCGGCGAGTGCTCTCATGTCAACGGCCGACCCGGTCGCGCAGTCGCGCAGTAGGGGCGATCGTCGTGCAGGCACACGGTTGCTATCGGGCTGGGGGCGCCGGGCTGAAGCGAACCCGGCGATAGCCGGCGTCTGTCCGATCGCCTTCTCGTAGACTGGCGCTGCGTGTCAGGCGCCCACAGACTCGCAACCCGCCTGCTTTTGGCGCTGTCGATCGCGGTCGGCGGCTTCGCGGTTGCGACGGCGGCTGCGAGTGCCGCGCCGCTGATGCTCTACGCGGCGCCGGCAGCAACCGGCGGTGGAACCTGCGCCGACCCGAACGATGCCTGCACGCTCGCGAGTGCCTTGAGCATGGCGGGCGGGTCAAGCAGTGCCGTGACGATCGAGCTTGCCTCCGGGACCTATCCGCAGCAGACGATCTCGAGCGGCAGCGAGGCACTCACGCTCGCCGGCTCGCACTCCGTCATCGCGGCGAGTGGCGGTGCCGCAGCGCTGATCGTGGCCTCCCCACCGTTGACGCTGACGATCGAGCATGTGAGCTTCGAAGGCGTGAGCGCCGGCGTCGATGTCACACAGGCGATGAGCGTCACGTTGCTCGACTCGACGCTCCTCGACAACGTCGGCGGCGACGGACTTGATGCGAGCAACGGCCGGATCCTGGTCGAGGATTCGACGATCGCGGGGAATTCCGCGCTCGGGATCGCGGACAAGAACGATCCGGACACGTTCGCCGTCTACGGCAGCACGATCGCGGGGAACGCGAGCGGGGGAGTCGGCCGGGACGGGCGCGACGGTCGACCTCGGCACGGATCTGCTCGCCGCAAACGGGGGCAGCTGACTGCTCAGGCCCGGGCACGATCAGCGACCAGGGCTACAACGACAGTGAGGACACGAGCTGCCCGTTCAGCGCGACAAGCCACACAACGACGCGCGACTCTCGGTCGCTGCGCCCGCCGCCAACGGCGGCTCCGACGCAGACCGCACGGCTCGAAAGCACTGCCGAACCGCATGCCCTCGTGCCGGCTGGCATCGACGTCGGCTCCGAGACGAGCCCGTTCTGCTCCGGCAGCGACGAGCGCGGCATCGCGCGAACCCAGGGCCCGGCCAGCTCCTGCGATGCCGGCTCCTACCAGTACGCGCCGCCGGTTGTCACCGCCGTCAGCCCGCGCGCCGCACTCGAGCCGGGGCTGACGGCGACGCTGAGCGGCTACGGCTTCGCCAACGGAACGACCGCAAGCTTCGGTTCAACCTCGGCTCCGATCCTGACCGAGAGCGGTAGCTCGCTCACGCTCACCGTGCCCGCGTCGCTCGGCCTCGGCTCGCAGCCGATCACGTTGACGAACGCCGACGGCAGCACGCAAGTCCCGTTCGATGCGCTCGCCTCGCCACTGATCGGAACCTGGCTGATGACCCCCGGTGAGTTGAAGGTCGCCTACAGCCAGCCCCTACCCACCTCGGGAGGCGCTGCTCCGTTCAGTTTCACGCTGCTCGCCGGGGCGCTTCCGGCCGGCCTCGCGCTGTCGGGCTCCGGGCTCGTCTCGGGGACGCCGACGAAGGCGGGGGGACGGCGTTCGCGGTGCAGGTGACCGACGCCAACGGCATCACATCCCCGACGCTGAACGTGTCGCTGATCATCGCCACGCCGGTTCTTGCGATCGCGCACGCACGCCTCCCGCCGAGTGCCGGGACGGTTCCGGTCGCGGTCTCGTGCCAGGCCGCGCCCTGCAACGGGACGCGTGACGCTCGACGAGCCGGTCACCGTGAAACTCCACCGCAAATCCGTGACGAGCGCCCTGGCGCTCGCTGTCCACGCGCTACAGCTTGGGCGCCGGGCAGGCCGCGACGGTGCTCCTCGTCCTCACCCCTGCCGGGGAGCGGGCATTCCGCCCAGCCGCGCTGCGCAGGGCCCGCAAGCACCCGCTCGCGGAGACGCTGAACGCGACAGTCGCGGGCGGGACGACCGCGACATCGCTGATCACGCTTCGCTGAGCGGAACGAGCGGCGGGCGGCCGTGGAGCAGCCAACCGCCGTCTGGCTCGCGGCTGACATCGCCCGAGCGCTCGAGCGCGGCGAGCGCTGCGCTCACCGTCGGCCGGCGCGCCGCGACGAGCTCGGCGATCAGCGTGTGCGTCAGGCGCACCGGTAGGAGCACTCCGTCCTGGCGGACGGTCCCAAAGCGATCGGCGAGATGCCAGAGCATCAGTAGCACTCGCACCTCAACGCGCGGCTGGTGCACGATCGCGACGTTTACCGCGAGCTGGCGCGAGCGGCGGATCGCGCGCGCGACGAACTGCGTGCCGATCTCTGGGAACTGCGCGATCCGCCGCGCGAAGTCGGCATCGAGCACCGCGATCTGGACGCGTTCGAGCGCGCGCCACGCCGGCCGTCGCGGCACAGAGGCGACCGAGTCCTCACGCTGCCACGGCCTCATGATGTCGCCTGCCGAGAGGAGCTCGCCGCTGGCGCGGTCGCCGACAACGACCCGGCGCAGCATGAAGCCGTCGAGCACGAGCAGTCCGGGGCCTTCGCGAATCCTTGGCGGCCAGCTCGCCGGCGGGACCCAGGGTCCCCGCGGGATGCGGATCGTGCCGGCCTGCGAACGCGCGAGCGCCACGGCAAAGCGTTCGGGTGCGAGGCCCTCGCCGAGCTCGGGGTCGCGTTCGAGCACCCGCGCCGTGCCCGCCGATCCCGTCCCGCGAACCGGCCGCCCAGCCGCGTGCGTCGGTCGATGAGGCGTCCTCCTCACGCCCGACTGATCGTACTCGCCGGCGCCACGCGCGAGCTTTGTCTGAATCCTGACGCCTAGCCGTGGATGTAGCGGCTGTGTAACGACCGGTCTGCAATCTTTGAATAGCGAGGCGGCTCGGTGCAACGGAGTGCCCCCTAACCGCTGGCGCCGGACGTGCGCGAAAGCGCGCGTCAGTCCGCCTCGCCCCCTGCTCTCACCGCCGCTCGCGCCAGCTGGCGGTTCTTCGCCGCGCGCACCGCGGCGGACAGCGTTTCGATGTCATACGCGCCGTAGTGACGGATGCCGTTGATGAAGAACGTGGGAGTGCCCGATACGCCGCTGAGGTCCGCGCTGTCGACGTCCTCCTCGACGCGCGCCGCCATGTGATGCTCGCGCAGGCGCGAGCCGAAGCGCTCCGTGTCCAGTCCGAGCTGCTGAGCGTAGCCGTAGAGGTCGACCGGGCGCAGGGCGCTCTGGTGGTCGAAGAGGAGGTCGTGCATCGGCCAGAAAGCGCCCTGCTCGGCCGCCGCTTCGCTCGCTTCGGCGGCGAGCTGTGCATGCGGGTGGACATCGGTCAGCGGCAGGTGCCGCCAGACGTAGCGCAGATCGCCGAAGTCACGTACCAGCTCGCGCACGACGGGCTCGGCCTGGCCGCAGAACGGGCACTCGAAATCCCCGTACTCGACGAGCGTGATCGGGGACTCGGCGGGCCCCCTGATGTGGTCGTGTTCGGGGTCGACATCGACCGCCAGATCGACGATCAGCTCGAGTCGGCCCGTCAGCGCACGCGCGCGTCGGGGTGCCGGGAGTGCGGCAAGAGCACGGAAGACGAGCCAGCCGAGCGCCGACGCGCAGACGGCTGCGCTGAGGATCCCGAGCTTCGCCTCCTGCAGCTGCGCGCCGGAGAAAGCGATCGTTGCGATCAGCACCGACACCGTGAAGCCGATGCCCGCGATCGCGCCGCCGCCGAGGGCCGCCGCCCAGCCGACGGGCAGTCGCAGCTTCCCGCGGCTCACGATGCGTACGAGCTGTGTCGCGCTGAGGATCCCGACCGGCTTTCCAACCACGTAGCCGACGAGGATCCCGAGCGTGATCGGCGACGCGTAGGCGCGCGCGAGGAAGGAGCCGTTCAGCCCGATGCCCGCGTTGGCAAGCGCAAACAGCGGGACCACGAGATAGCTCGACCAGGGGTGGAAGATCTGCGCGAGCAGCTCATTCGGCGAGATCGCGGACTCGACGGCGATCCGCGCCGAGCGCGCGAGCTCGGGCGTCGGCTGCTCGCGGAAGGAGCGAAAGACATCGCTCGCGCGTTCGAGGTCAGTGCGCGTCGCCGTGTAGGCGTAGCTGATCAGCCCCATCGCGAGTCCGACGACAACCGGGTCGATGCCCGACTCATAGACCGCGACCCACATGACCGCGGCGAGCGCGATGTAGAGCAGGCGGATCCGCACCCCCAGACGCTTGACGGCGAGCACGGCGGCAAAGGTCAGGAGCGCGGCGAGAAAGGCGGCGAGCGCAAGGTGATGCGTGTAGACGGTCGCGATCACGAGGATCCCGACGAGGTCGTCGACGACGACGACGGTCAGCATGAAAGCCCGTAGCCGCCCGGAGATGCGCGGCCCGACTAGTGCGAGCATGCCGAGTGCAAACGCGGTATCCGTCGACATTGCGGCTCCCCAGCCGCTGGCCGACGAGTGGCCGACGTTGAAGGCGAGGAAGATCGCGATCGGTACGAGCATCCCGCCGACGCCGCCGACCACGGGGATCACGACCCGCCGGCGCTCGCGCAGCTCGCCGATGTCGAACTCGCGTCGCGCTTCGAGCCCGACGACGAAGAAGAAAACGACCATCAGGCCATCGTTGACCCAGTGGCGCAGATCCTGGCTGATCTGTGCCGAGCCGAGCCGGATCGCGAGCCGCGTGCCCCAGGTGCTCGCGTAGGAGGCGGCGTCGACGTTTGCCCACACGAGCGCCGCGAGCGTCGCGACGAACAGCACCAATGCGCCACCGGTCTCGGCGCGCAGAAAACGCAGCAGCGGCGTCGCGACGCTGCGCGACCAGGCCGTGCGCGCAAGGTAAAGCGGTGTCTGTTCGCCTGCCATGGAGCGATTCTCTACGACGGGCGTACTCGGCTGATCATTCGCACTTGGCGAGGCGGCCACCGCACGCTTGCGCTGCGATGATTGTTGCGTGACGGAGGACGTTCGTTCGCCCGCCGGCCGCCACCGCGTCGTGATCGTCGGCGGCGGCTTCGGTGGCCTGAAGGCGGCCCGAAAGCTCGCACGCCACGACGTCTCTGTCACGCTCGTCGATCGCGTCAACCACCATCTGTTCCAGCCGCTGCTCTACCAGGTGAGCACCGGCATCCTCGCCGGGAGCCAGATCGCACCGGCGCTGCGCGACGTGTTCGTCGGGGCGCAGAACGTCCGCGTCATCCTCGCGGAGGTTCGCGGGATCGACCTGCAGGCGCGCACCGTGGCGGCGACGGCTGCGAGCGAGCTCAGCCTCCCCTACGACACGCTGATCGTCGCTGCTGGGGCACGCGATTCGTATTTCGGCCACGACGACTGGGAGCGCGACGCGCCGGGCATGAAGTCGCTTGACGACGCGTACCGGATTCGCACGCGAATCCTCAGTGCGTTCGAGCAGGCCGAGACGATTGAGGCCGGCAGCGAGCGCGATGCCTACCTGACCTTCGTGATCGTCGGCGCGGGTCCGACCGGGGTCGAGCTGGCCGGCCAGCTCGCCTACCTCTCGCGCCACACGCTGAAGAACCACTACCGCGCGATTCGCAGCGAGGATGCACGGATCGTCCTGCTCGACGCCGAGCCCAACGTCCTGCCATCGTTTCCCGAGCGCCTGAGGGCGAAGACCGCTGCGCAGCTGCGGCGCGTCGGCGTTGAAGTGCTCGTCGCGACGCGAGCGACATCGATCGACGAACACGGGATCGAGCTCAGCGGCCCGGACGGCGATGCGCGGATCGCGAGCCACACGGTCCTCTGGGCGGCCGGTGTTCGCGCCTCGGCGCTCGCAGCGCAGCTGGCCGGCGCGAGTGGCGCGCCGCTCGACAAGCTGGGGCGCCTCGAGGTTGCCGGCGACCTCAGCCTGCCCGGGCATCCGGAGGTCTTTGCGATCGGCGACATGATCGCGATCGACGGCGTCCCAGGGGTTGCCCAGGCGGCGCTCCAGGAAGGGGCCTACGTGGCCGGAGTCGTCGGTTCTCGGCTTGCTGGACGCTCCGCGCCGCCACCTTTCCGCTACCGCGACAAGGGCAACCTCGCGATCGTAGGGCGCAGCTGGGCGGTTGCAGACATCCGCGGATTGCAGCTCACCGGCTTCCTTGCCTGGCTTGTCTGGGCGGGCGTCCACATCGCCTTCCTCGTCGATTGGCAGAAACGCCTCGAGGTGATTCGCCGCTGGTTTTGGGAGTTCCTCACGCAGCAGCGCCACGAGCGCCTGATCAGCGCTGTGAGCCTCCTGCCTGACGATCTCGCGCGCTCCGAGCTCGAGAGCGCGCAGCGACGGCGCTCGCGCGGGTACTCCTGAGCGACGATCGCGTCGCGTCGCGACGGGATAAGCTTGCGCCGTGTCATCGAAGCGGATCACGGCGGCGATCCTCGCGGTTCTGGCCCTCGTCGCGATCGTCGCGGCGATCATCTACTTCACGGTTGCGGCGAAGTCCCTGCCGTCCATCCTGGGGACGCTCCATCACGCCGCCGGGCATCGTTCGCTGCGCGGGATCGTTGCGCTGCTGGTCGGGCTCGTGCTGCTCGGAGCCGCCGCCTGGATCGCTTTCTACAAGCCGCCGGCGGAGATTTCCGACAACGCCTGAACGCTCGCGCTCGGCCGATGATTTTCGGCCGGGTCGGGAGTCTGCCTGTCTAGAATGAGCTCCGTGGACTCCGCGCTGGTCCCGTCCGCCTTGGAGGAGTCGTTCGCCGCTCACCGCGGCGAGCTCGTCGGGTACTGCTACCGCATGCTCGGCTCACCATTCGATGCCGAGGACGCAGTCCAGGAGGCCTACGTGCGGGCGTGGCGCGGATTCGAGCGCTTCGAGGGCCGGTCCGCGGTCCGCTCGTGGCTCTACCGGATCGCGACCAACGTCTGCCTCGACATGCTCGGCCGGCGCGAGCGGCGGGTGCGCCCGATGGACCTGGGCGGAGCGCAGGCGCCGTTAGTCGAGAGCCTGCACGAGCGACCCGAGGCTACGTGGATCGAACCGATTCCAGACCCGGCCGAGGTCGTCGTCGCCCACGACACGCTACGCCTCGCATTCGTCGCTGCGCTCCAGCAGCTCCCCCCGCGCCAGCGCGCGGCGCTGATTCTTTGTGAGGTGCTGCAGTGGCAGGCGAGCGAGGCGGCCGAGCTGCTCGATACGAGCGTCCCGTCGGTGAACAGCGCACTCCAGCGCGCGCGGGCGACGTTGGCCTCGAGCGGCGGGGGGGACCGCGACGCGGAGGTCGACGAAGAACTCCTCGGGCGCTACGTGAGCGCCTTCGAGGCCTATGACATCGACGCTCTTACCGCGCTGATCGCCGAGGACGCCACGCAGTCGATGCCCCCCTACGACATGTGGCTTTCGGGCCGCGACAACATCTTCGCCTGGTGGCTCGGTCCCGGCATCGAATGCCGCGGATCGCGGTTGCTCCCCGCCGGCCGCGCGAACGGGGTGCCGGCGTACGGTCAGTACAAGCCGGATCCGGACGGCGGCTACACGCCGTGGGCGCTCCAGGTCCACGAGCAATCACACGGACGGCTCGTCGAGCTCACGTTCTTTCTCGACGCGCAGCGGCTCTTCCCCCTCTTCGGCTTGCCGCTCCGCCTCGACGCCTAGGGCGCTCTCGAGCCCGGAAAGCGCGATCAGGGCGCGCAACTGGGCGGGGGCGTTCGTGAACTGCGGCTCGTAGCCGAGCCGGCGCGCAGCAAGCGCCCAGCGAGCCAGCAGCTCTACGGTAGCCAGGTCGAACTTCTCGAGCGAGCGCAGGTCGCAGACGATCACGCGGCGCGCAGCCATCACCCCTTTGACGCCTCCCGGACAACGCTTTCATCGGTGTCACTTGCGGTTGGCCGCTGAGTGTCCGGCGCGTTACCTACCGGCGGCGCCCCAAAACCTGCGATCGAGATGCCCGGAGGCGGGTAGTCATAGAGCTCGAGCCAACCGAAGGAGAGCCATGGCAACCGAGAAGCAGCGCGCGGCGGCGCGCAGCAACGTGAAGCAGGCGCAAGCGGGCGCAAGGCGCAAGCAGACCCTCAAGCATCTCTCGCCAGATACGCGGACGGCGCTGGGCGTCGAGGCCAACAAGGTCAAGCGCGGCGAGGCGCCATCGCGCGCCGAGCTCGCGCGGGAAGCCAGTCGCCTCGGCATCGCCGGGCGCTCGAAGATGGGCAAGGACGAGCTCCGCCGCGCGGTCGAACGCGCTCGCTGACAGCACTGCGGCGCCGGCTTACGTGCTGGCGCCGCATAGACCGAGCCGCGTCGGTCGGGGGCTCACCGGCTCGACTTCTTGCCGCCCTTGCGTCCGGCCGCGGCCTTCTGCGCGCGGTTCCCACCCGACCCGCCACCGCTGGTCTTCCGGCTCGCGCTCGAGCCGGCGCTCTTGCCGCCACGACTCGACGCGCCGGGTGAGTTCGAGATCGCGGCAGCCCGCGACTTGCTCATGCCCTTGTCGCGCAGTCCCTCGTACTGCTTCTTGTTCTTGACGCTCGGCCCGGGATCCTTGCCTGGCATCGTCGCCTCCTAGCTCGATGTTTCTGCGGCGTGTCTACCCATGGCGCCAGCGATCTACGCGCGCAACGAGGCGGCACTCAGCCGGCGCCTGCGAGCACGTGGGACTCAAGCCACGCGTTGCGAAATGCGCCCCGCGCGTCGATGCGCCCCACGAGAGCCGCGAAGTCGCCGAGCCGCTCATAGCGCGGCGCGAGGGCGGCGGCGTCGGCGAGAAATAGCTTGCCCCAGTGCGGCCGCGGCGCGAACGGGTCGAGGGCTCGCTCGACGTCGAGGAGCGCACGCTCGACGCGCTCCTGCTCGCGCTTCCAGGTGAAATGGATCGCAACGGTGTCCTGGCCATATTGCGGGCTCAGCCACAACCGGTCGGCCGCGACCGTCCGGATCTCGCTGACGAGTAGCAGCGGTCGAAGCCTCGCGCCGAGTCGGCGGAGCGCTTCGATTGCGGCGAGCGCGTGCGCCCGGGGGATGAGGTATTCCGACTGGATCTCCTCACCGCTGCTCGGCGTGAAGCCGATCCGGAAGTGGGGCAGGCGCTCATGCCATGCCCCTGGCACATCCAGTTGTGGCGTGCAGTTGATCGGATCGAGACCGGCGATCGGGTGCATCTCGTCGGTCGCGGCGACGGCGCCGAAGAGATCGCCGGCGAGCGGTGCCAGCTCGGCGCTCACGCGGCGCTTGACCCAAACCTGCTCGGTCGCCTCGCCCCAGCGCGTGAACACGCTGACGCTGTAGCCGCTCGCGGTGATCGCGTCGAAGTGTTCGAAGAGCTGTTCCCATGCGAGTCCCAGGAACACCTGCTGGCGGACCTCGTAGGCTGGCTCGACGTCGAGCGTGACACGCACGACCGCGCCGAGCGCACCGAGACTGACCACTGCCCCCTCGAAGTCGGGATCGCCGCGCCCGATCTTCAGCACGTTGCCGTCGGAGGTCACGATCTCGAGCGCGGCGACCGCCGTCGCGAGGTTCCCGTTCCCATCGCCTGAGCCGTGTGTGGCCGTGGCGATCGCGCCGGCGACGGCGATGTGTGGCAGCGACGCGAGGTTCGCGAACGCGAGGCCCGCGCGATCGAGCTCTCCCGCGAGCCGGTCATAGCGAACGGCACCGCTGAGCGAGACAGTCAGCGCGTGGCGGTCGACCGCCACGTCGTGACCCAGGCGCTCCAGCGTGACGAGCTCCTCGCCGTCGGCGATGTCGGTGAACGAGTGGCGTGAGCCCAGGACCCGCAGGCGGGGGGTGCTGCTGACGAGCTCCCGGAGCTCCTCAAGCGTCGCCGGCGCATGGATGGTCCGCGCTAGGTAGCTGTAGTTGCCTGCCCAGTTGGTGCGCGGCACCGGCGCACGATAGCCGAGCCCGGGCTGGCCGCTTGAACGGGGGGTCCAGCTCGCGCTCGTAGGTCAGTCGATCGTCACAGGATCGTCACTCGGGCGGGCTGCGGTCAGTCCTAGGTTGCGCCGCGCAGCACTCTGTTTCCGACCACCAGGAGGGCCAGATGCGGTTGCAGAACCGTTTGACGCGGATCGGACGCGCGCGCGTAGTCGCGACCGGGGCGACACTCGCGCTCGCGCTCGGTGCGATCGTCGCTACAGCGGAGGGTGACGTGCCGTTTTTCGGCTCGGGCCAGCCCCAGCTCTACCCGAATAACCTGCTGATCGCGCGCAGTGTGTACACCGAGCCGAGCCTCACCGCAGGCGCCACGGGAGTCACAGGGACGCTGCTGCCGCCGGGTTGCACTGCCGGCAATTGCCAGCAGGCGAACACCGACGGAACCTACCCGCAGGTGTTCAACAACGACGCGGCGGACAGCCACTTCGGCATCACTTCGCCGATCTTCCTCGACCAGCTGGACCCGAACAGCGGACACCTGATCAGCACGGTGCCCGTGCCGACAAGCGACGTGGTGACGAGCTTCTCGTCGAAGTCGGAGCTCGCACTGAACCTCTGACCCGGCAGGTACGTGTCGTTCATGGGCTATGACGCCCCGCCGGCGACGGTCGACGTCTCGAACGCGAACACGCCCGGGGAGATCGATCCGACGAACACCGACATCGGGCCGTGGTACCGCGAGGTCGCGACCGTCGATGCTGACGGCAACTTCCACGAGACGCTGACGAATGCCTACACGGGTGACAACGGGCGCGCAGCGATCATCGCCGATGGCAGCTCAGACTGGGTCGGGCACAACGACGATGACTCGACGCAACCGATCGCATTCATGGCAGGCAACGCCGGGAGTGGCTCGGGCAAGCACCAGTTCGCTGGAGTGATCGAGGGAGCCGGCGCGCAGGCGCTCGCGCCGTCGGTCGGGCCGATCGCGTTTCAGAACCCGGGCGCACCGACCCCCGTGGGCAGCTTCAACGTCACGCAGCTCGGAGACGTAGCGGACAAGATCGGCAAGGACACGAACTTCCGTGGCCTGACGATCTACAACAACGTCGTCTACTACACGAAGGGCAGCGGCGGCAACGGCGTCAACAGCGTGTACTTCATCGACACGACCGGCAAGGCCTGCCCGAACGGCGTCGGCCTGCCCCAACCGGGCGCAGTGCTGCCGAGCGCACCGATCAACTACAACCCGGCGAATATCGCGACGCAGGGTGTCTACCCCTACAACATGTGCATCCTCGCCGGGTTCCCCACGACGCTCGCGAGTGCCTCGAGCGGCGTGGCCTATCCGTTCGGGATCTGGTTCGCCAACGCGAACACGCTCTACGTGGCGGACGAGGGCAGTAACAGCGACACGTACAACTCGACTACCAACACCTGGACCCCGCTCGACACAACCGCGGGCCTGCAGAAGTGGGTCTTCAACTCGGGTACGCAGCAGTGGCAACTCGCCTACACGCTGCAGAACGGCCTCAACCTGGGTGTCCCATACACGGTGCCGGGCTATCCGACCGGAGACAACGCCGGACCAAACGGGACCGGCCTGCCGTGGGCGCCCGCGACGAGCGGCCTGCGCAACATCGCCGGCCGCGTCAACCCCAACGGGACCGCGACGGTCTGGGGCGAGACGGCGACGCAGGGCGGCAGCGGCGACGAGGGCGCCGACCCGAACGAGGTCGTCGGGATCACCGACCAGGTGAGCGCGACAACGCTGCCGTCGGGCGAGTCGTTCCACACGGTCGCCGGACCAACCAACGACACCGTCTATCGCGGCGTGTCACTCACGCCGGGCTCGACCCAGTACTGGCAGCAGCCGCCGTTCCACGGGCGCGAGCAGCACTAGTCGCTCGACTGCGTGAGGCCAGGCGGCGGCCGCGGATGGGGGAACCGCGCCGCCGCCGCCTCGCGGCGGCGTGATCATCGCGGCGTCCAGCGAACGATGTCGGGTGGAAGTC
>CAVPFP010000025.1:0-6079 GCA_963703775.1 uncultured Solirubrobacterales bacterium
ACCTTCCTGCTGCGCTCGCGGTTCGCGCGCACGCAGGTCGTGCCCTTCCTGACGCTCGTGAGTCTCGGCGGGACGATCGGCTTCGTCATCTGGCAGTGGCACCGGCATGTCGCGGCGATCAGCGGCGCACTCGCGTTCGACCAGCTGACAGGGACGATCACGCTGCTCGTCGCGGCGGGCGGCATCGCTGCGACGCTGCTCTCTTGGCGCGGGCAGGCTCCGCGCGAGTCTGCGCACGGCGACTTCTACGCGATGTTGCTCGGCTCGATCACCGGCATGGTCGTGCTCGTGGCCGCGCAGAACCTCGTGACGCTGTTCGTCGGGCTCGAGCTGCTGTCGATCCCGCTGTACGTGCTGTGCGCGACCGAGATGCACCGGGCCGCGTCGCTCGAGGCCGGCCTGAAGTACCTGATCGTCGGCTCGGTCGGCTCGGCGACGCTCGTCTACGGCCTCGCGCTGATCTACGGCGCAACCGGCTCGACCGACTTCAGCGGTATCGCCGGGTCGATCAGTCACGGCCACAGCTCGGATGTCCTGCTCCTGACCGGCATCGCGCTGTTGACCGTCGGGCTCGCCTTCAAGGCCTCGATCGCACCGTTCCACCAGTGGACGCCAGACGTATACGAGGGCGCGCCGACTCCCGTCACCGCATTCATGGCGGTGGCCACCAAGGCGGCCGCGTTCGGCGTGCTGCTACGCGTGCTCGACGTGATGCTGCCGGCCGAGCACCTGAACTGGCGTCCGGCGCTGCTCGTGCTGGCCGCAATCTCGATCGTCGTCGGCAACGTCGGCGCACTCGGGCAGAACTCGCTCAAGCGCCTGCTCGGCTATTCGTCGGTCGCGCAGGCCGGCTACATCCTCGCCGGCGTCGCGGTGGCTACGACCCTCGGCGCGCGCGCGACGATCCTCTACCTCGTCGTCTATCTGCTGATGAACGTCGCGGCGTTCGCGGCGATCGTCGCGCGCGAGCGCATGACTCCCTACGGCGACGACCTCGACGCCGTCGCCGGACTCGGGGCCGAGGACCCGTGGCTTGCCTGGCCGCTGACGATCGCGATGCTCGCGCTCGCCGGCGTTCCCGCCACCGCCGGCTTCATCGGCAAGTTCTTTTTGATCGATGCGCTCGTCGGTGCCGGCTACACCTGGCTTGCGATCCTCATCGTCATCGGCTCGATGATCTCGCTCGGTTACTACCTGCGCGTGATCAACGCCATCTGGATGCGCGCAGCGCCAGGACCGAGCGCGAGCGCGGCCGTCGGCGTGCCGGTGATCGCGGGCGGCTCGCCCGAGGCCGACGCGCTCGCTCAGACGCACATCGAGCTGCGCGTCGCGGCGGTCGTCTTTGGCTGCGCGACGGTCTTCTTCGGAATCGTGCCGCAGCCGCTCTTCGACCTTGCACAGCACGCCGCGAACACACTTTCCGGCGCGCTCTGAGCAGCGAAACGCGCGAGACCAGATGGCATTGCAGATGCAATGAGCGGTGAGGCGCCAAGCTCGGGGCGGACGGCGGCCGACGGGTCGACGAGGGCGGTCGAGCTGCGCGTACGAACCTATGAGCCCGGCGACGAGGACTGGCTCGTCGCGACGTTCTCGGCGATCTTCCACGAGCGCTCACTGGCCGAGTGGCGGTGGCTGTTTCGGGATTGCCCGGGTGGCGCGGAGGCGGTCGACATCCGGATCCTCGAGGCCGAGGGCCGGCCGGTGGGGGCCGTGAGCCACATCGGCATTCCGGTCTGGGTCGAGGGAAAGCGCCTTCGTCTCGCGATCGGCGCCGACATGATGGTCGATCCGGCGTTCCGTGGACGCGGCGGCGCCGAGCAGATGATCACGTCCTTCCGCGAATCCGGGCACGGGTTCGACATGAACTTCGGCACCGTCAACTCCGGATCGCGTCACGTCACCGGGCGCCACATCGGAACCTCCGCGATGCGCCGGGTTCCGCTCTGGGGGCGTTATGCGCCGCATCTCGCAGAGGGCAGCGGGTTCGCGCGCGCCATCGCGTCGGCGCCAGATCGACTCTACGGGCCACTGATCAGTTGGCCCGCCCCATCACTCGAGGTGGTGGAGCTTTCCGCGCTGGGCAGCGAGGTCGACGAGTTGGCGCAGCACTCGTCCCGGTTTGCCCGCTGCATCCGGATTCGCGACGCCGCGTATTTGCGCTGGCGCTGGCTCGAGGACCCGCGTACGCCCTGGCGGGCGTACGGCGTGTGGGGCGAGCGCGATCTGTTGCGCGGCGTCATCGTGACCGGCGTGCGCGGCGAGGGCGAGGCTCGCACCGGCGTGATCGGCGATGTCCTGGCGCGCGACCCTGAGGCGTTGCGCGCCCTGCTCCACAACGCTTGGCAGCGCCTCAGCTCCGATGGCTGCTACCGCGTGACGTGTGCCTACCGCGATCCGCGTCCCTGGGCGCGCTGGGCGCTGATCCGCGCCGGGTACAGCCGGCTCGTCGCCGTTGGCGAGCGGGTCGCCTGCGGGCCGCTCTCCCCGCGCGCGGGCGAGGTCGTGACCCGGTTCGGGTCGTGGTATCTCACAGCCGGCGACACCGAGCTCTGACGCGCGCAGTCCGGTCAGCGTATGCCAACGGGCAGCCGCAGCGGCCCGCCCGCGTAGTACGAGCGCGCGCGGGCGTCAAAATAGCCGCCGTCGTCGGGCCGGCCGTCGCCCGATGCGTCTCCGGCGTCGGTGTCCTGCGCCTGGCCGCCACCGAACAGCAGCGCCACGCCGCCGGCATTGACGAACTCCCGCAGGTGCGGTCCGCTTCCACTCCCGAGCAGCCACTGCACCTTGTTGTCCTTGTAGTGATAGGGGGTGTTGTTGACGATCGGCGAGACCGTGTTGCCGAGCGGAATCTGCCACATCACGATCGGGAGCCGGATGCGCGCGTGGTAGTCGCGCAGGAAGCGCAGGTCGTGGTTGAAGTCTCCGGGCCGCCACCAAGCATCCGGGCCCGCGCCATCGACCACCTGGGCGTAGCCGGCGTCGCGATCGGTGAGCTCGGTGAAGGTCGCATCGAAATGAGCATGCAGCGAGCGGTAGAACGCCACGGCCGCGCCCGCCATCCGGTCGACCTCGATGGAGGACGGATGACTGAGATGGATGTCCATCCCGGTGCCCCAGATCGAGATCGGATAGCCGACGATGACTCGAGGCGCCAGACGGTCGCGCAGCGTGAGCACCGCCTGGGCGAAACCGGCTGCGGTGTTCGGCAGTGCGCGTAACGCCGGGAATGCCGGTCGACGCGACAGCCGCGGGCACGCTCGACGCATCGCCGTGAACTGCATGCTGCTCGATGTAGCCGAACAGGTCGGGCTCCATTTGCAGCACCACCCGACCCTTCGCCGAAGCGGCGCGGCGGTAGAACAACGCGAGTGTGTCGAAGTAGCTGGTCATCGTCGCGACATTGGCGAGGTTGCCGAGGTCCGCGCTCGCCTCGTCGCCAACCCCGGCGCCCGGCTGCGACTGGCGGATCTCGTAATAGGAGAAGACGGGGACGATGCGATGCGCTTCGGACTCCCTGATGTAGAGGCTGACGAACGAGCCGTTGGGGTTCCAGTGCGGCCAGTCCTGCCCCGTGTTGACACCTCCGGCCAGGTACTGGTAGCGGAAGCCGAACGGGGCGACGGCCGCGAGGCCGGCGGCGCCCCCCGGGGAGCTCGCGAGTCCCAGCTCGAGGTGCTGGTAGGGCCACGCAATCGGTGCAGCCTCCGCCTTCGCGCGACGCGCTGCCCTGGGCGGCGGTCGCGACAATCGCCAAACAGGCGACGGCTCCGAGCGCCGCTCGCCGTGCGCGAGGCCGCCAGACTGACTCCACGAGCGGTGTATCGGCGCCCCGCTCCAGAGCCTTGACCTGCCTTCATCCGGCGGCGCCCGACGAGCTTCGTGCGCGCTGCGCGCCTACGCTAGCGTTTGCGCCCATGCGCATGAGCGTCACGGCGCTGTGGGTGGGCGTCGTCGCGGCGTTCGCCGCCGCGCTCATTGCGCTCAGCACGGCAGGCGCCGCCGGATCGCTGGTCTGGCGCACGGCGCCGGGAGCGCCCCTGACTGCGCCGAAGTACGGCCAGATCAACCTGAGCTGCGTTGCGAGCGGCTTCTGCATTGCCGTCAGCTCCGCCGGCCGCAGCGCGACTTGGAGCGGGTCGTGGCACGCGGCGCCGAGCCTGAGCTCGAGCGTCGGGTTCGTCGTCCAGGTCTCCTGTGTCGACGCGTCCTTCTGCGTGGCGGTCGCAAGCTCAGGCACGAGCGCGCGCACCAACAACTACGCGATCGTGTGGAATGGAAAGGCGTGGCGCGCGCCCGTGAAGCTCTACACCGTCGCGTCGCCCGCGGGCCTCTACAGCACGCTCCACGGCGTGTCGTGCACATCCGCCACGTTCTGCATGACGACCGGTGGCGGCGAGTCCTACGCGTTCAACGGCAAGACGTGGACGGGGCATCCCGGGGTCATCAGCGGCACGGACGGCAACGGGGTGATCGCGTGCGCGTCGAGGAGCCTTTGCGTCAACCTCCACGACGACAGCCCGAACACCTGGAATGGGTCGAGGTGGGCTTACGTCCGGTCTGAGCCGCTGAACGACACGATCGAGGGGGTCACCGGCTTCTTCACGCAACTGTCCTGCGGATCCGCCGCGCTGTGCGTCGGCGTCGGCGTCGAGCAAGGGGCGGTCGTTTGGAACGGGACGCGGTGGGGCATCGCGGGCGGCGTCGCCAAGACCGCGTCGCGGTCGATCTCTTGCGCGGGCGCCGGCTTCTGCGTAGCGACCTCTCGCGCGTCGCACCGGACGCTCCTGTGGACCGGGTCGAGCTGGGGGGCGCTGTCGGGTTTCCGGCTCGGCGCGCAGGCAAGCGTGTCGTGCGGGCGCCCGCGCAGCTGCGTCGCCATCGCCAACTCGGGCGCGACCGCCGTGCTCTCCTGAGCGCTAGTGGATCAGCTCGCGCGCGTCGCGCCGCCCGCTCGCGATCGCTGATGCCTCGCGCACGAGATCCTGGTTCATCAGCGCGAGAAACAGCAGCGAGCCGAAGATCACCACTGCATCGATGCTCTCGCGACCCTGTTTCGTCCAGTAGTCGTCCTGGAGATTGAGCCAAAGGGCAAACTCGTCGAGCGTGAGCGCCGAGGCCATCCCGTAGCCGATCGCCGAGGTCCGTGAGCCCCAGCGCCGTTTCGGGTCGACGCCCAGCGCGACCTGAGCGTTCCAGGCATAACCGGTCAGTAGCAGCCCGATGATCCCGAAGGTCATGTGATGGATGTGGCGGCCCCCCGGCTCGATGTTGCGAAACGGTCCACGCCCGGCGCGGATTGCGTGCGTGATCGCGCGCACCGTCGTGAACGCCGTGAGGAAGCCGATGTTGCCGAGGAACAGGCGTTCCTGGCGCGGTTCGGTGAGGTGCTTGTGGTAGAGCCCGGACAGCACCTTCGGGGCGAGCAGCGAGCGCGACAGCGGGGGTAGGCCCATCCGCGCTGACGATACCCGCTCGCGCCGCCCGCTCAGTCGCCACCCCGTACGCGCGATGTCTTCGGGGCGAGGTCACGCGCGGGCTTGCGCAGCTTGATCTGGTAGACGGCCGTGTAGCCGACGTCGAAGCCGTGACGTGCGGCTCGGAGGTACAGGCGCCAGATTCGCAGCCGCTCGATCCCGGCGAGCCGCTCGGCCTCTTCGAGGTGCTCGTCGAGGCGGTCGTGCCAAGCGCGAAGCGTGTCCGCGTAGTCGCGCATGAAGCCTTCGATGTGCTCCGTATAGAAGTGAGCACGCTCGAACGCGAGCTGCGTGCGGGAGAGCAACAGCGGGTGGCCGTCGGGAAAGACGTAGCGCATGCTTGCCTTTGCTGTCGTACGCCACTTTCAGCGACTCCATTTTCATGTTCAGTGTCGTCTCGCCGTTGTAGATGAGGTCAGCGGGGATCACCAGAACCAGATTGGCTTTTACAGCGATATGCGCTTCGGGCTGTTTGGTGGGATTGAGAGGGTTGGTGGTCGATTCCGGTGTGCCTTCTACATTGTCGTTGTCGAGGCTGAGGCGCAGGTGGGTACGGTATTCGCCGGGCGGCAGGGTCTCGGGCTTACGCACCATGATACGCACGT
>CAVPFP010000026.1:0-136772 GCA_963703775.1 uncultured Solirubrobacterales bacterium
GCAGCAGCGGGAACGCGCGGTTCGGGCGCGGCGGCATGATGTAGTAGCCCCGCCGCCGAACGTCGATGAAAGCGTTGATCCCGTTGTTTGCGGTGGCTGTGATGCGGGGGTTGATGCTGTGGGCCTCGGCTGCGTTCATCGCGTTGCGCGTGGCGACGAAGTCCTGGATCGAGCGCTGGACGGAGACGAAATGCACGCCGGCCTCACCGCCGTCGACGGTGTCGAAGTCGCGGCGGATGATCACCGGCCGCCCGTGACGCCGGGCCTGCGCAGAGGCCTGCGCGTGACCGACGACGCCATGATGAGTGATCGCATTGATGATCTCGTTCGGGTTTCCTGACGCATCCGTCGTAAAGCGCTGGGCGGCGGCTACCGAGGTCTGCGGCGAGTACATCAGCGCCACGCGCTCCGCCGCCGAGATCCCGTCGTACCAGTCCGCGAGCTGCAGTCGCAGGTAGCTCACCTGCATCGTCGTGCCCTCCGCGAACGGGCCTGCGGGAATCGTCACGTCGTCCTCGGTGGCCTGGTTGTTGCGCAGCCCGGATTTGAATCCCATGAACAGCGGCGCGATCGGCGGCACTGGTTGGCCAGCCGGGATCCCGGCGACGCGTTGATGCTCCGACGGCAGGCCGCGGCCGGTGAAACCGGTGCGCGTCTCGCGCCAGATCAGGATCGAGCCGAGGTCGAGCAGCGCCTCGGCCTCGCCCAGGCGCCGCTCGTCGTCGCACGCGAGGTGCACGCACACCTGGTAGCGGTCGATGGCGGGCGACTCGAAGCTCGAAAGACCGGTCGCCGTCGGGATCGGCGACGGCACTCCGAGCAAGCGGGTGAAGTAGTCGGGCCCGTAGCTGACGGTGAACAACAAACCCTGCGGTCCCCAGCCGAAGCGGCGCTCAAGTGTCCGAAGGCGCGACTCCAGCAGCAGCGGATAGCGAGGTGTCGGGTGACCGCGCACATCGAAGAACAGCAGCCGGTCGAACCTCGGCGCCAGCGGGTTGCCGAACTGGTCACGGCGCAGCCACCGTGCCCAGGCGTGTTGGCGGACCGGCAGGCCGGCAGGCTGCGAGCCGAGCGTTACCGGAGGAACCATGACCTTCGCCGCAGCGCGTCTGGAAGCGAAGCCGCTGAGCGCGCTCACTGCCGCCGACGCGCACGCTCCCACCAGGAACCGTCGGCGGGTCAGGATCCTGGTGTCAGAGGCTTGATCGGGGCGCATTTCACGTGACGGTTACGCTATCTCAACCCCATGGCTGGAGCGAGGACCAGGAGCATCTGGGCAGGGATTGTCGCCGTGCCGGTGGCGTTGTTTCTGTCGGCCGGCGTCGCTCATGCTGGGAGGGCTTACATCAGGGCCGGCAACACGCTGGCAGGCCACGTCCTGACCGACAAGGCCGGCTACGTGCTGATGATGTTTCCGAGGGAGGAGCATTCTCTCAAGCTCTGCATCAGGATCCCGTCCTGCATGAGCGACTGGCCGCCCGTGACCACCACCGGCCCCCCGATCGCCGGGCCGGGGATCGATCGCCTACCTGCTCGGCGCGGAGCCCTACAGAGGGAAGCTGCTCGCCGTCACCTATGCCGGCTGGCCGCTGCACACCTACAGGTTCGACTACAGCGCGCAGAACTCCGTCATGAACATTGGCATCAGCCAGTTCGGCGATCAGTGGGACGCGCTCGATCCGGCCGGCGGGTTTATCAGCTGATCGGCTGGCTCGACGGCGAACCAGGGCCCCACACCGAACCCCACGATTCGCAAAAGCAGGCCGAGCCGACGAGTGGCAGAACATGCTCGGCCACCAGCCTTGCTCGCGCAAGTATCGGTCCCGAAATCGGTCCCGAACTCCGCAAATATGAGCTCACCTGAGGTGAGGTGAGAGCAGGTGAGGGCACGTGAGATGCCCGAGAACAGCGGTTCCTGTGGATCTCATAACCCGAAGGTCGCGGGTTCGAATCCCGCCCCCGCTATGCAGGAGCCTCCTCTCGCCAGGGGGCTTTTGCGCTTAGGGGCTGGCTCACCGGCGCCTCGGGATCTCGCTCGCGGTGGTGGGCGGTGGCGTTGACCAAGCGACGCGGCGGGACGCAAGCGAGAAGCGTCCCGGAAGGAAACCCGTTACAAGGCGCTCCCCGGGTCGGCGTCGAACGCTGCGGCAATGAGGTCCGTCAACGGCCCGTCGCTGCCGCTTGGGAACGCCAGTCGGGTGGTGGGGGTGGTCACGGCGAGCGTGGTGCCCGTGTCCGGGTAGCTGACGATGTCGGGGAGGTTCCTCTCGGATATGAAGAGGAGCCGGCAGGGCTCCGAGGACGCGTTGCGCAACCGGTGAGCGCCCTCAGGACCGCGTGGGAACGAGACGACCTCGCCGGGCTGTAACGCACGAAGCCCATGAGTGCTGCGCAGCTCCGGCGTGCCGCTGAGCACGATCAGAAGCTCCTCGTTGGCGTGATGAAAGTGGTAGGGGCTGCTGAGCGTTCCCGGCGCAAGCTCGACGACGCTCGCGCCGAGGCGCTGCGAGCCCGCGGCCGCGGCGAGCCTGGCGACGCGGTTGCCACCTCTCTCACCCTCCCAGTCGGGTTCGAACGCGTTGCTCACGCACTGGCACCATAACGCCCGCCCGGAGCGACCCTGGGCACGCTTGGGGTCTGCGGCGCGCAGCCGGAACAGTCCTGGTGGCCGGCGTCTCGGAGCGCGGCGAGTGGCTCGCTGGTCCGCGCAGACATCGAGCCCTGCACGTACCACGTTCTGAGCCCGAGTCGCGCCCGTGCTCCGATCGCACGGCTCACCGGGCCGCGCGACCGCTCACCCAGGCGAGGCGACAACCATGATGCCGGGCTCGTTATTGGCGGCGCGTAGGAGCTTGTCGTCGAAGGAGACGACCGTCGAGCCGGTCTGCTTTGCGGTCGCGAGGCAGTAGGCGTCGGGAAGGCTGATCGGGTGCCGCCCGCGGAGTCTCGCCGCGTCGACGGCAATCGTTTCGCTTGGTTGATGGGTGCTGATGCCGAGCGCAGCGATCGCTTCTCGAGCGGCGGCGAGCCTTGTCGCGTTCGCGGCGGGGGCGACGAGCACTTCGGTCAGGTTGACGATGCTGATCAGCCGGGTGTCGCCCTGTTCGTTCCAACGCTCGAAGAGAGCCCGCGCGTCGTGGTGGTGGGCATCGTTGGCATCGAGCGCGCCGATCACCACGTCCGCGTCGAGTAGCACCCTCACCGCTGTTCGTCTTCGGCATCGAGGCGGGCGAGGTAGCCGGGCGGGTAGCTGCCGGTGAGGGCGCCGAACGCGTTCTCGAACGTGAGTGCGCTGCGGCGCACGCGCAGCTCACCGTCACCAAGCGTTTCGACCACGACCTGCTCGCCCGCGCGCAACCCCGACTCTTCGAGCGCCGCTACGGGGATGGTGACCTGATTCTTCCTGGAGATACTAGACATGCCTTTACCCTAGCGGTAAAGGATATGACCGTCAACCGTCGCGTGGCCGCCGACGCTCGCCGGCTCCTCCTTTGGCGAGAAGCGAGACTGGGCGTCGCGAGGCCGAGCTCCTCCTCCGTGGCTCTCACGAGGGCCGCGGCGGGCTTTGCTAGGCGTCGGTGCGCGCGCGTAGGAACGTGAGCACAGCGAGCACGCGGCGATGGTCGTCGTCGGTCTGGGGGATGTCGAGCTTGGCGAAGACGTTCGAGACGTGTTTCTCAACAGCCC
The DNA here is from genome assembly GCA_963703775.1 of uncultured Solirubrobacterales bacterium. GTDB lineage: Bacteria > Actinomycetota > Thermoleophilia > Solirubrobacterales > Solirubrobacteraceae > Palsa-513. The sequence continues at coordinate 3,688 of CAVPFP010000026.1, forward strand.
CCTGGGTGACGACCATCGCGCGAGCGATCGCCGCGTTGGAGCGGCCTTCTGCCATCAGCGCGAGTGTCTCGCGCTCGCGGGGCGAGAGTGCCGCGAGCGCGTCCTCGTCGCCGCTCGAGCCACTGCGGGCGCGGACAAGCTCGGTGATCACTTCGCGGTCGAGTGCTGTGCCGCCGCCGGCGACGCGCGTTACGGTCTCGAGGAACTCGCGTACCTCGCTGACGCGCTCTTTGAGCAGGTAGCCGACGCCGGCTTCGCCGCTTGCGAGCAGCTCGGCTGTGTAGGCGGGTTCGACGTACTGGGAGAGGACGAGGACGGCTAGTTCGGGGCGCTGGCGGCGGGCTTGGATCGCGGCGCGCAGGCCGTCGTCGGTGAAGTCGGGCGGCATCCGCACGTCGACGATCGCGAGGTCCGGTTTGTGGGCGTTGAGCGTGCGAAGCAGGCCGGGTGCGTCTTCGGCTTGCGCGACGACGTCGATGTCGTGCTCGCGTAGCAGCGCCACGAGGCCCTCGCGCAGCAGCGCGTTGTCTTCGCCGATGACTACTCGCATGAGATCTCCGCGTGGATTGCCGTGCCTGCTCCCGGCGGGCTCGTGACGGTCAGCTCGCCGTCGAGCGCCTCGACGCGCCGGCGCAGCCCGGTGAGGCCCGAGCCGTCGCTGAGCGCACCGCCGGGACCGTCGTCGGCGATCTCGACGATCAGGCGGTCTTCGGTGCGCTCGATCGAGACGGTGGCGCTTGCTCCCGGTGCGTGCTTGGCGACGTTCGTCAACGACTCTGCGACGACGAAGTACGCGGCGGTCTCGACCGCGACCGGCGTGCGTGCGCCCGGGTCGGCTGACACGCGGACCTCGCCCGGCGCGCGGCTTGCGAGCGCCTCGACAGCGGCGGCGAGGCCCCGGTCGGTGAGGATCGGCGGGGCGATCCCGCGAGCCAGCGAGCGCAGCTCGCCGATCGCCGCTGTTGCCTCCTCGCGTGCCTGGCGAATGAGCGTGGCCGCCTCGGGATCGTTGTGCAGGCGCTCCTCGGCGCGGCCGAGCTGGAGGCTCAGCGCGACGAGCCTCGCCTGCGCGCCGTCGTGGAGGTCGCGCTCGATGCGGCGCAGCTCGGCCGCCTGGGCATCGACCGCGCCGCGCCGCGTTCGTGACAGCTCGTCGATGCGCTCCTCGAGCTCGCGCGCTCGTCCGAGTGGCGGCAGTGTGTCGCGGAAGGCGATCAGCGCGTGTGCGGCGAGGAGCGCCTGCAGGCCGAGCAGCGGCCAGGCGGCCCAGAACGTGCCGCCTCCCGCCGCGAGCCAGACGGCCACGATCGCCAGGTCGAGCAGGGCGGTCAGCCATGCGTGCACCGCGATCGCGCGGCGCCCACTGGGCATGCGCCGCGCGATCAGAACCACTACGTGAAGGCCAACCGTGACGCTGACGCCGATCCAGACCCAGACCGGCCAGTAGTAGCCGGAGGTGCCGCTGCTCGCTCCCCAGGTGAGCGTCGTCGCGCAGCCGACGAGGGCGGCGAAGCCGACGTGGAGCGTCAGTCCGCGGTCGGCGGCCTTGGGGGGATCCTCAGCGGCCATTGCTCATGCTAGGCAGCGCCTCGAAGGCGGGCGCGAAATCATCCCACTCGCGCGCAGCCGGCTCGTCGGAGCGAGCCCCAGCCGGAACGCGCCAGCGCTCGCCGAGCAAGGTGACGGCAGCTGGCAGCGCGATCGCCCTGACGATCGTCGCGTCGAGCAGGATTGCGACCGCCAGGCCGACACCCATCTCCTTGAAGTCGAGCGTCGGCAGCACCGCGAAGACCGAGAACACCGCCACCATCACGATCGCCGCGCTCGTCACCGTGCCACCCGTGTTGACGAGCGCCTCAGCCGTCGCTGCGCGCGCGTCGAGACCGCCGCGGCGACCCTCGCGAACCCGCTCGAGCATCAGGACCGTGTAGTCCATCGAGAGCCCGAACAGAATCACGAACAGGAACAGCGGGACCCAGGAGACGATTGCGCCGATCGAGGTGAAGCCGAGCAGCCCCTGCGCCCAGTGGTTTTGGAAGACCGCCGCCATCACGCCGTAGGCTGCGGTCACCGACAGCAGGCTGAGCGCGATCACCGTGCTCGCCAGCCAGACCGAGCGGAACGCCGCGAGCATCAGCAGGAACGCGAGCGCGAGCACGATCGCGACGATCGGCACCGTCGCCGAGCCGAGCTGGTGGGAGAAATCGGCGTTCCCGGCGACATCTCCCGTCACCAGCGCGTGCGCGCCGGGCAGCAAGCGACCGGCGAGCGAAGTGATCTGTGTGCGCAGCGCGTCCAGCGCCTGCGTTGCCCGCGCGCCTGCGATCGGCATCGGGACCGCGACGAGCGCGGCGTGACCGCCGCGGGCGACCATGACCGCCGGGCGGCCCTCGCCGCCGGTAGCGTGGATCGCCGCGCGACCCAGCGTCGCGAGCGCACGGCGCGCCGCCGGGGCGGCGAGGTGGTCGCCGGTGATGACCACGTCGCCCGGTACGACCCCGCGCGGGAACGCGCGTTCGATCGCCTGCTCAGCCGCGACCGCCGGCACGCTCGAGGGGAAGTCGGAGCCGTCCGCCGGCTGGAGCGTGTGCATCCCGACAGCAGGCACCGCGAGCGCGACAAGCACGCAGACAGCGGTGATCAGAGCGACCGCGGGTGATCCGGTGACCGTCGCCGCAACAGCCCGCCAGCCGCGCGAGCGACGGCGCGCGCGGCGTCGCCACGGCAGCCGCCAGCGCTCGATCCGGTCACCGAGCAGCGCGAGCGTCGCCGGCAGCACCGTCAGCGACCCGACGATCGCGATCGTGGCGACGAGCATCGCGCCGAGCGCGATCGACGTGAAGATCGCGGTCCCGTCAGGAGCAGGCCGGCGAGGGCGAGCACGACGGTCGCCCCCGAGACGAGGATCGCTCGGCCCGCCGTTGCCGCGGCGATGTCCAGCGCCTCTCGGCTGGTTGCCCCGGCGGCGCGTTCTGCGCGCTCACGGCGAATGTAGAACAGCGAGTAGTCCACACCCACGGCAAGACCAATCAGCAGCACTACCGACGAGGTGGAACTGTAATTGGGGGCGATCTGGGAGACGACACCGAGCCCGCCGAGCGCCGCCCCGACGGTCGTCAGCGCGAGGCCAAGCGGCACGAGCGCCGCGACGACCGACCCGAACGCCAGCAGCAGGATCACGAGCGTCAATGGCAGCGAGATGATCGCGGCAGTCCCGAGCACGTTCGCAACCTCGTTGTCTGCCTGCTGCTGCTGGCTCGAGTCGCCGCTCTCACGCAGGCTCGTCCCGTGATAACTCGCGCGCACGCCGGCAACGGCCCGCTCGATCGTTGTTGCTGTTCCGTTGTGTGAGAGCGTCGCCTGGATGAGCGCCACGCGCCCGCCGTCACGCGACAGCGCCGCCGACTGCGACGGACCATCGAAAGAGGCGACGGCCGCGAGGCCGCGCAGCCGCACCCCGAGCGCTCGCGTTGCCGCCCGCGTCTCGCGCACCGAGCCCGACGAGATCAGCACGTCCTCGACGCTCGGCTGATTCAGCCGGGCGTCGCTCAGCTGCGCGCTCGCGCGCGCCGACTGTCCAACACCCGACTGACTGAGCTGCTTAGTGCCCGTCAACGATCCTGCGGCCACGCAGCCGACGATCAGCGCAAGCCACAGCGCGATCATCGTTCGCGGCCGGCGAGCGGCGCTAGCACACGCGCCGCGCACCATCCGAGTGAGGATCCCGTCGGCGCCAGGATGAAGCGATGAGGATGAATCTGCGGATGTAGATGTCATGGCGCCAGGCTCTCAGCGCGAAGCGCCGCTGTCGCTGCGGCGCGCAGGCATCTCGCCCGGTGCCCACCCCCGCACCGCTGGTGGGGCCTGCTGGTGTCCCATTCTCACGCCGCACGTCGAGGACTCAAGGACCCGGTTGTCGCTTTCGCACTCAGCGACAGCCGGGCCCGGTCGCCCCGACGCCTGCGTCGGCCCGCCCGGGTCCCGAATGGTCGGCGGGCGTGCTTGCTCTAGCAAGTATCGGTCCCGAACTCCGCAAATATGAGATGCCCGATCGGCGGACGCGTCCGGTCGTGCCTCACGCCGGGCTTATCGTGCGTCGGCCGGCAGCTCTGGTGTGAGGTAGGCCTCCACCGCTTCTGCCTCTTGGCGAAGAGCCTCGGTTGTGGCTCGGCTCTGGTGTTCCCATAGGTCTAGTTCGACGTGGCCGCCGGGCATTCTCCAGGTGCCGGCGGCGTGTCCGTCGATGAGCACTGTTGCCTTGACGATTCCGTTGACCGTGACGACTTGCCGTGCGTTGTCGAGGACGAGGCTGCGCGAGCGCCATCCGAGTAACAGGGGGTCGAACGGTCCGAGCAGGCGGGGTGGTGGGAGTGGTGGAATCTGGGTGCGATGAAGGTCGATGAGCCCGTCGTGGCGTTGAGCGAGCTCGGACGCGATCGCGTTCAGTGCGGCGCGCGCGTCGCGCAGCGGCAGTTGTGCCCACTTTGCGAGGTCACGGTCGTCCGCGGGTCCGTGGCCGACGAGGTAGCGGCGGGCGAGCTCAGCGAGCGCGCGGTCGCGGTCGATCTTTGGCCGTTCACCAAGCCAGTCGGTGACCAGCGCGAAGGCATGATCGCCTCCGATCATCGGACCACGGACGATATGCCCGTCGAGCGTCGCCCGGAGCAGCACGTGCACAAATGCTTGTCCGACTGTTGGCACCCGCGCACGCTCGACGACTGCGCGGAGCTGGCTGCGCGTCAGCGGCCCGTCCTCCCCGAGCGCTTTCACGATCGCGGTGATCCCGCGACGCGTGGCCGCTTCGCTCACGCCCTCTTGCCTGAGGCGACGATCGCTGTTGGCGCGCAGCTGCGGTGTGGTAAGAGCGTGGAGCAGCGGCTCGTCTTCTGCGGCGATCAGGTGCAGCGTCCCGCGGTTGACCGACGTGATGATCAGCGAGCGCTCATGAGTCAGTGCGTAGTCAACCGCCGAGGCGTGTCCGCCGCCGATGCGGGCTCTGAGGGCAAGACGCGCGCCACGCGCGTCCTGGCCTTGCACCGCGAGCAAATGCCGGGTCGCTGCGACGACATCGCGCGCCGGGACCCCCGAGAGCAGCTGCGCCGCCAAACGCGAAGCGAGTAGCGAGCGGTCCTCCGATCGCCTCGAAGCCATCACCTCACCGTAGCGACACGCGCCACCCTCTCTCATCGCGTTACCCGGACGCCGGGCGGCAGAGGACGCGCCGCCAACCGCGGACACTTGGTCTCGTCGGCCTCCGCCAAGCTGCGCTACGCCGCTACGCTTACCGGCCCAGTGACCGGCCTAAGGAGCCCTAGATGAAGCTCGCACCGCTCATCCTCGCGACCGGCGCTGCCGCCGTTCTCGCCAGCACGGGAGCCGCGGCGGCGGCCAGTGGCCCCTCGTGCGGTCTCGCTTCAGCCACGAGGGTCAAGTCCGCCGTCGGCATCACAGTGGGCTCTCCGTCGGTAACGAAAAACGGTCCCGTGACCGTATGTGAGTTCGCGGGCCCTCCGCCGCTGCTTGTTCGCTTCCAGACTGGCGAAACCGCGTCGATGTTCGCTGCCGGTCGGAAAAGCTTCACGCAGCACCGAGAACCAACGAAAACAGTCAGCGGTCTGGGGACGGCCGCGTATTCCTCGAGCATCGCCGGCGGCAAGGCGAACACCATCATCGTCTTGAAGAACACAACCGAACTGCTGATCACCGCATCGGAGCCGCTGGCGAAGCTCGAGTCGCTCGCAAAGCTCATCCTCCCGTCACTGTAGAAACCTACGGATCACTTGAACCGCCGCGCCTGCTACGGCAAGCCGTGTGAGCCGGCCTGCGGTTCGGGGTCGCTGGCCGCGATCGGTAACGGCAGGATCCGCGCGCACGTCTTGTTCGCACTTGTGTACGCGGGTGATGTAAGAACGGAGTTCGGGGGCGCGATGTAGGTCACAGCTTGGCCGTTGTGGTCAGTGAGCGTTGGGTTTGGGAAGTGTGGGACGCCGTGGTCGCGCATGCATTTGGCGTAGTCGAGTGCTGCTGCGGTGAAGGTCGCGGGCGGTCCGACGGCTGGCTTGCTCGGATGACTTGCGCCGCACCCGGCGCTGAGTAGAGCGGCGCCGGCGAGCACAGCGGCGATCGTGACGAGCCGGAGCGTGGGTCTGGCCCGCGTTGTCGCGACGCGTCTTGTGCGTATCTCGCGCGCCCCACTCCGACGTGCGCAGGAGTCCGCCGGAAACGGTTGCTCGCGCGCGGCGCCGCCGTCGTGGCTGCGGTCCTGGGCGATGTTTGTCGCCTTGACAGGGACGTACATGTCCTCTATAGTACTAGACACCTAGATGAATAGGAAAATATGATTGAGTTTCATTTGGATTCGCGTTCGGGCGTGGCGCCCTACCTGCAAGTCGTTCAGCAGGTGCGGCAGGCGCTGCGCCTCGGCTTGCTGAGCGAGGGTGACCAGCTGCCGACTGTCAAGGAGGTCGTGGCACGTCTGGCCATCAATCCGAACACTGTGCTGAAGGCGTACCGCGAGCTTGAGCATGCAGGGCTCGTGGCGGCGCGGCCAGGCGTTGGAACATTTGCGACGAAGACGCTGTCCGACTCCTCGCTTGCCGCGCACGGGCCGTTGCGCCGTGAGCTGCAACGGTGGTTGATGAAAGCTCGCGCGGCCGGTGTTGACGAAGAGAGCATTGAGGCGCTCTTCCAGGACACCTTTCGGGCCGCCGCTTTTGAGGTCGTAGCGTGACGGTCCTGCAGGCCAGCGGGTTGAGCAAGCGCTTCGGGCGGCGCTGGGCTTTGCGTGATTGCACGCTCGGCGTGCCGGCTGGGCGAGTCGTCGGGCTCGTCGGTCCTAACGGTGCCGGCAAGACGACGCTGCTGAACCTAGCGGTTGGCCTGTCGCGGCCGAGCGCGGGCACGATTGAGGTTCTGGGCGGTCAACCCGCCGCGAGCCCGGCGCAGCTCGGACGGGTGGGGTTCGTCGCCCAGGAAGCGCCTGTATACGCCGCGCTGACGGTTGCCGATCATCTTCGGCTGGGTGGCCGGCTGAACCCCAGTTGGGACGCTGAAGTGGCGCTGCAACGCATCGAGCAGCTCGGCCTTGACCCACGCCAACGGGCTGGGAAGCTGTCCGGCGGCCAACGGGCACAGCTCGCGCTAACCCTCGCCCTAGCGAAGCGCCCGGAGCTCTTGATCCTGGATGAGCCAGTTGCCAGTCTCGACCCGCTCGCGCGGCGTGAATTCCTGCGGCAGCTGATGGAGGCTGTCGCCGAGCACGAGCTCAGCGTCGTTCTGTCCTCCCATCTCGTTGCCGATCTCGAGCGCGTGTGCGACTACCTGATCGTGCTCGTCGCCTCGCGCGTGCAGCTCGCGGGCGAGGTTGATGCGCTCCTGGCATCCCATCACCGGCTCATCGGCGCGCGACGCGATCCCCGAAGCCTTCCCGACGATCAGGAAGTCATCGAGGCAAGCCACACCGATCGCCAGAGCACCCTGCTCGTGCGCAGCGATAGTCCGATTTACGACCCAAGTTGGACTGTCGAAGCGGTCAGCCTGGAGGACCTGGTGCTCGCCTACATGAGCCGCCCGAGCGACACGGCGCAGTCCCGCCCGCGGCTCTCGGAAGTACGGCCGTGATCGCACTTACCTGGCGACAGTTCCGCATCCAGGCGGCGATCGGCATCGCTGGGCTTGTGATCGTCGCGATCGTCGCGCTCATCACCGGCCCACAGCTCCTGCATCTCTACAACACGACCGTCGCCACTTGCAGGGCCCACGGAGACTGCCAGACAGCCACGGCCACCTTCCTCGCGAAGGACGCTTTCCTGAGGAATGGTTTCACCGCCCTCCTCTTCGTGGTGCCAGCATTGATCGGGATCTTCTGGGGCGCGCCGCTCATCGCCCGGGAGCTCGAGACCGGCACCTTCCGCCTAGCCTGGACCCAGAGCGTGACGCGGACGCGCTGGCTCGCGGTCAAGCTCGGCGTCGTCGGCCTATCGAGCATCGCCGTCGCTGGGCTGCTCAGCCTGATCGTGACCTGGTGGTTTCGCCCGATCGACCGCGTCAACGCCAATCAGTTCGTCGCGACCGTGTTCGAGGCACGCAACATCGCGCCGATCGGCTACGCCGCGTTCGCGTTCGCACTCGCCGTCACCGCCGGGGCATTGATCCGCCGGACTGTCCCGGCCATGGGCGCGACGATCATCGGCTTCGTCGCGGCCAGGCTCGCCTTCACGCATTGGATCCGGCCGCACCTCCTTGCCCCGTTCCACGCCGTCGCGCGATTGGCCTCCGCGAGCAACATCGGGTTCCAGGGAGATCCGTCCACGGGCGCGGCGACCTTCATCGCCACAAACCCACACATCACAAACGCCTGGACGATCTCAAGCCGGATCGTCGACAACGGCGGGCGAACACCCACGACCCAGACGCTTCACGGATTCCTCCAAAGGGTCTGCCCGAACGTCGGCGCCCCCGCAACCTCCGGCGGAGCGGGCGGTACTCCCACGACCACCTTCCAGGACTGCATCGCACACCTCTCCGCCAAATTCCACCTCGCCGTGACCTACCAACCCGCCAACCGCTACTGGACGTTCCAATGGCTCGAGCTCGGGATCTTCCTCGCCGCCGCCCTGCTCTTGGCCGGAACCTGCTTCTGGTGGGTACGCCGCCGGCTCCCGTGAGATTCGGGCAGGGTGCGCGAGCGAGATCGTAGGACGCCCACACTTCGGCCATGGAACTACGACCTGCGTACCCGATCACGACCGCGCGACTGAAGCTGCGCCCCCTCGCCGCCGCCGACACCCCCGAACTCCTCGCCTACCGCGGCAGGCAGGACGTGTGCCGCTACCTCCCGTTCGAACCAATGAACGAAGAGACTCTGACAGCACGACTGGCCGGCGACCTGGGGAGCCGGGAACTCACGGCCGAAGGGCAGGCGCTAACTGTCGGAGTGGAGCTCGCCGACAGTGGACGGCTCGTTGGTGACGTAGTGCTTTTCTTCCGCTCCGCTCGCCACGCCAGCGGCGAGATCGGCTACGTCTTCCACCCTGACATAGCGGGACGCGGATACGCCACCGAAGCCTGCGAGGCCGTATTGAACCTTGCCTTCGACAAGACAAACGGTCTGGGGCTGCACCGGATAGTCGCACGCATGGACGCCCGCAATAGCGCCTCAGCGCGGTTGGCGTCCCGGCTAGGAATGCGTCAGGAGGCCCGCCATCGCCTCAGTGAAATGTTCAAGGGCGACTGGGCGGACGTGGTCATCTACGCGCTTCTGGATCACGAATGGGCACGCGCGCCGTGGAACGAGCACGGCGCGCCGGGCTGACCATGCGGCTGGAAACGACGACTCGATCGGTGTGCGCCGGGCTGGCCGCGATCGATCAGCCGAGGCGATCGAGGGCGGCGAGGATCTCGGAGACTTCGGTGCGGCTGGTGTAGTCGGGCTGCACGTCGACGAATCGGACGGTGCGATCCGGGTCGATGACGAGCACGGTTGGCATCGGGAGTTCGGCGGAGCCGTCCGCGTTCCCGTCACGGATGTCGAGTCCGAGAGCGCGCTGTGCTTCGAGCAGGTCTTCTGCGGGCTCGAAGGTGATGCCGAGCGCTCGTGCGACGCGGGCGCCTGTGTCGGAGAGGACGGGGAACTGGAGGTTGTGCTTCTCGGCGGTGCTCAGCGACTCGTCGGGCTTCTGCGGACTGATTGCGGCGAGCGTCGCGCCGTAGCTGGGGAGCTGCGGGACGAGCTCGGACTGGTATTGGTGGAGGGCGAGGTTGCAGTAGGGGCACCAGCCGCCACGGTAGAAGACGACGACCGCCGGTCCGTCGGCGACGAGCTGAGACAGCGACACGTCCTGGCCGGTCGCGTCGGGGAGAGTGAAGTCGCTCAGCACGTCACCAGCGGCGACCGCGTCCGCGCGCTGGCCCTTGGCGCGCCAGGCCGCCTGGTCGCGCGTGAAGATCTCCAGCACCTCGGGCAGGAGGCGCCCGGCGGAGGCGGCCTTCAGTGCGTCGGACTGCTCTTGGATGGTCGTGCTCATGCGGTGCTCCTCGCGGTCAGACAGATTGGACTAAGGAGTCCACTTACCGCGAAGCAAAGCAGGCACCGAGTGGACTGTCAAGTCCACTCCAGCTAGACTGGGGGCCATGCCCGTCACTGAGCCGGCGACCGAGAAGGGGCGAGCGACGCGCGCACGGATCGTCCAGACCGCCGCGGAGCTAGTCGCGGAGCGGGGGGTGGCGGAGATGAGCCTCGACGAGGTAGGGGCCCGCGCGCACGCCAGTCGCAGCCAGCTCTATCACTATTTCGAGGACCGCGAGGACCTGGTCCGAGCCGTCGTCGACGCCACGACCAGCACAGTCATCGCCGCGCAGGACGAGCTCCTGGACGACCTCGACAGCTGGGCCGGCATCGACCGCTGGTTCGCGGCACTGGAGGAAATCCAGCGCGACCGCGAAGCTCGCGGCGGATGCCCCATCGGGTCACTCGTCGGGCAGCTCGCAGAGCGCGACCCGCTGGCGCGCGCCGCACTGGCCGACGGCTTCGATCGCTGGGAGTCGCGTCTGCGGGACGGTCTCGAGCGGATGCGGATCGGCGGCAAGCTCGCAGCGAACACCGACCCGAGCCGGCTGGCGATGGCGACGATGGCCCTGCTCCAGGGAGGCCTACTCCTAGCACAAGTCCGCCGCGACCCCGACCAGCTGAAGACCGCACTCGACGCTGCGAGAGTCCTACTGCGAACAGCATCACCCTGAGCCAGCGGCCATACCGGATCGCTCGCGCGCCGGACGAGCCGCGAGCATCCGAGCGCCTTGCGTGTGGCTCGCGTACCTGGAGCGAGGGCTTTGATGGGACGGCCGTCAAGCCCGGCCTAGCTGTGTCTGCCGGTGACCGATTAGGTCACGAGAGCAATCACCGTCCGATCTTGAGCGCTAGCTGAAGACTGTCCCGCCTTCAGGTTCGGCGCAGTAACACGTGCGACGCTGGCGCCCGGGGCCGGTGAGTGGTCCGTGGCGCGGTCAGAACCCTCGCGGATAAGGGACCCGTCGCCGAGGTCAGAGCTGCGCCAGCCGGCGCTGCAGGAAGCGCCGTTCGGGCTCGGTGGTCGCCTGCTCGAGCGCGCGCGCATACGCGGCTCGCGCGTCGGCGATGCGTCCGAGTCGCCGCAGCAGTTCGGCGCGCGTCGAATGCAGGTAGCGATAGCCCTCGAGGTCGAGGCGGTCGATCATCGCGAGCGCCTCCTCGGGCGCTCCCGATTCGCCGACCGCGACCGCGCGGTTGAGCTCCACGACCGGCGACTGCGTGAGCTCGGCCAGTCGCCGGTACAGCTCGGCGATCTCGACCCAGTCGATCGGTTGCTCGGTCTGAACAGACGCGACCGCGGCCTGCAGGACGTATTGGCCGCCACCGTGCAGGGCGATGGCACGATCGAGCAGCGAGCGACCAGCGCTGATCGCCGCCTCGTCCCAGAGCCGGCGGTCCTGGTCGGCCAAGAGCACGAGCTCCCCGGCGTCGAATCGCGCGGCACGCCGGGCGTTGTGGATCATCATCAGCGCAACTAGGCCGTGCACCTCAGGCTCATCGGGCATCAGTTCGCTGAGCCAGCCACCGAGCCGAATCGCCTCGGTGGCAAGGTCTGTGCGACCGCTGTAGCCCTCGTTGTAGATCAGGTAGATGACCGCCAGCACGGCGTCCAGGCGGTCTGCCAGCTTGTGATCAGCCGGGATCTCGAAGGGGATGCCGGTCGCCTTGATCTTGGCTTTGGCGCGCGAGAGGCGGCGCTTCATCGTCTCCTCGGAGACCAGAAACGCGCGAGCGATCTCGTCCGTTGTCAGACCGCCGAGCGCCCGCAGGATCAGGGCCACCTGCGCGTCGAGCGCGAGCGCCGGGTGGCAGCAGGTGAAGACCATCTCCAGCCGCTCGTCGTCGATCACGGTGTCGTCCAGTTCGTGCACGGTCGCCTCCGGCACCTCGAGGAGTTGGAGCTTCCGAGCGAGCGTGCGCTCACGACGGAGCCGGTCGATCGCGCGGTTGCGCGCCGTGACCACGAGCCATCCCGTCGGGTTCGGCGGGACTCCGTCGCGCGGCCAGCGCTCGGCCGCGACCGCGAACGCCTCCTGCACAGCTTCCTCGGCGAGGTCGAAGTCGCCGAGGAAGCTGATCGTGGACGCCAGCACGCGACCCCACTGCTCGCGGAAGAGATCCTCGAGCAGCGCTACCGCTCCACCACGGGGCGCACCTCGACCGATCCGCCCAGCCGTGCTGCGGGGATCTTCGAGCCAATCTCGAGCGCCTGATCAAGGGACTCCAGCTCGAGGATGTAGTAGCCCCCGAACACCTCCTTCGTGTCGGCGAACGGACCGTCGGTGATGAGCGTCCTGCCATCGGCGACCCGAACCGTCGTGGCGGTCTCCACGGGCTCGAGCTGGCCGCTCGACACGCAGCGAGGATCGGCTGCCAACGCCATGTACTCACCGAACACGGCGCCCTGCTCGTCCTCGGGGAGCTCCTCATGCGACCCGGGCTTGCTGTAGATCAACAACGCGTACTTCATCTCGGCGCCTCCTTCGGGCGGATTGAACTGATGGTCCTACTACGACCGAGCGGCGGCCGAGGGGACACCGCTCGTGCGCGGCGCGAGATCGCTACAGCGGCGGCATCAGCGAGGTTCGCGATGGTCACTACGCCGAGATCCTAGAACGAGACTCAGTGTCCGCCGCCGACCGGCACGCTTGCGCCAGCAAGAGTCGGCAGTGGTGCCGGGCGGACGACTCGTGTCGCCGGTGAAAGGAGTCGCGGTTGCTCGTTACGGGATCGTGGCTGTGAAGCTGCCGACAGGGATCTTCTCGGTTGGAAGTGAGCCGTCGACGGAGGGCCCGGTCGAGTAGCGGAGGGTTATCGTGCCGTGGACTCTCCCGCGTGTGAGCGGCGGTCCGAGCAAGCCAATGTTAGACTGTGAGGGTCTGCCCGGCAGCGATGTCAGCGCCTCTGCCGGCGTATCCGAGATCGGCCTCGGCGCGTGTCACCAACACGCCGGAGTCGCCGATCGAGGTGTAGTTGTCGACGCTGGCCGGCTCCACCGGGTTGTGCCACTCGAGCTGGTATTGGCCGCGCAGGTTCCTGATCGCGATGCGCGACTTGAAGCTGAGGGTGATCTCATATCGCGCGGGGATCGAGATTGATTGTGCGCGAATGCGGATGACCCGCGTCCCTTTGTGAATGACTCGCGCTGGGAACCGGATGACGTGCGTGTAGTTCACGCGCGCCGTGATCGGAGCCGCGACCTGTGCGCGTGTCGGTGCGATGGCAGGGACATAGCCGATCGGTACCTTCAGCGGGGGGGAGCACGCGTGGAAGCCGACGATCCACCTGTGCGCTGTGAGCAGGTGGCAGACCGCACCATCGGTGTACTGGATTGAGGTGATCGGGCTGAATACCGGGACGTCATCGGCGGTGCCGCTCCCTGTACCTGAGATGCGCTCGTGCGCGGAGGCATCGGTAACGATCAGATAGGCGCCGTCGGATCCGGTGGTTGCCTGCGTGCGTGTTTGGCCGCCGAGCGTGTAGGTGATGCTGTGGGCGTCGGGGCCGAGCACCCCGTAGTAGACGTCGCGCTCGTCGGCGAGCGGACACTCGAGGTGAGCGCGGTTTGGCGACACCGGAGTGCCGGTGGGGACGCAGGTGGTAGACCTGAACCACCACGCGGCACTGGCGGTCTGGCCGATCATTGTGACGCTGTTGAAGAAGTGGCCGTTGCGGTCGAGCGGCGTGCAACCGAACGAGGTGACGGCGGCGCTCACAGGCAGTTCGTGGGCGCGGCCGTCGTTGGCGAATGCGTCGTATTTGCCGAGTGCCACGAGCTTGCCGTCGACGAGACGCCCTACTTGCACGCAGCCGGCGCCGCGAGTCGTCGTCAGCAATCGCAAACCCCATGACGGCCCGCCCTCGGGATCAGGCGTCGCGATCGGCAGGAGCTTCACGCTACCCGGGATCACTGCGCCCAGACCGATGTCGGCGTTGGAGAAGATCGGCGTTGGCGGCACAGGCGTGCCAAACGAGAACAAGCCACTCGCAAACGCGACAGCCGCGCCGCCCAGTACCACCAGGGCCACCACGGGTGCAGCGCGCCAACGCGCGCGGAGATGACGCGCGATCGTCCCGCGACCGCTCGCGCCAGCGCCGACAGAATCTCGCGCGCCGCCCGATCGAGTTCTGCACCGAGTCTACAAGCACACGTGGCCGCTCGCTCACGACGCCTCCTCCCCAAGTCCAAAGCGCGGCTCGAGGCGCCACCGTCAAAGCGCGCAGCCCACGCGAAACCCTGGCGCGCGCTGTCTGCTCGCTCACGCCGAGCCGGCGCGCGACCTCGTCGTAGGGGCGCTCCTCCACGACCCGTAGTCGCAACGCGTCTCGTTGCTCGCCGCTGAGTCGCGCCAGCTCCAACCCGAGCGCCGCACGCAGCTCGCCGAGCCCGCAGCGCTCCTCGATCAATCCAAGATCGTCGCGGTGAACAGGCGGGACCTGAATCCCCAACCGCTCGACAGCCCGGCGCTCGAGACGCGCTCGACGTGCATAGCGCCCATGAAGCCGCCGCGCCACCGTGAACAGCCAGGCCCGACGTTGCTCAGGGCCGAGCCCACGCAGCGTGCCCCAGGAGCGCAACGCAACCGCAAACGTCTCCGCGGTCAAATCCACCGCCACCTCGGGCTCAAGAGTTCGCCGCGCGAGAAGAACAAGATCGCCTCTCCCTCACGCTCGTAAAGACACGAGAACGCATCAGCATCGTCCATCGGCCATAGAGTGCCGCGAGCCAGAAACCTGTGACGGCAGCTGACCGTTTTCCAGAATCCGAGCACTCGACCGACGCCGCCGACACAGCCCGTCCGCGCGGGTCGGTTGTTCCCTTGACGGTGTGGCTCAGGCCGGTAGCGTTCGGGCGATCGACGAGTTGAGCGTGTGGGGTTCCATTCGAGTTGCCGGCGACAGCGATCTGGCGGCGGCGGGGCGTCTGTTGCACGACTTCAACCTCGAGTTCTCTGAGCCAACCCCGGCACCGGAGGTACTCACCGATCGACTGCGCGAACTCATCGCGAACGGGGACACCATCGTGCTGCTCGCGGGCGAGGACCCGATCGGTATCGCGGTGCTGCGCCTCCGTGGCGCGATCTGGAGCGCCGCGCTCGAGTGCTATCTCGCCGAGTTATACGTCGTGCCGGAGAAGCGGCGCCGGGGCATCGGCAGGGCCTTGATGCAGGCGGCGATCAGCGCGGCCCGGTCGCGCGGCGCCGAAACGATGGACATCGGTGTCGATGAACCCGACCTCCCGGCGCGCAGACTCTATGAGGCCCTTGGCTTCACCAACCACGCCGGCGGTCCGGACGGGCCACTCATGTACGTGTACGAGCGCGACCTCTAATCCGTACGAGCCACGCGCTCGCTCTCGCAAATCCGAAAGCGGCGCCACCACCGGCCCTCCGCTCGGCTTCTACGCTCGCGCGCCGATTCCCGGGTAGTTCACGACGAACCCCTCCGAATCGAATGTGATCTCGCTGACGAAGTCGCCGGCCCGAAACCGCACGACACCGTCTCCCAGCGGCTCATACCGCTGCTCAGACACGCTGACTTCCAGCGAGGGAACGTCGACCCAGCGCATGACATAGTCGCGGGGCGGGCCGGTCTCGAGCAGCGCGTCGCGGATCACCGGCAACGAGTTGAACAACGGCGACCAGCCGAGATCAAAGAAATCCGCTCCATCGAGGTCCAGATCGACGACGGGGCCACCAACCAGCTCAAGGTGAAGAGCTCCTGGCTCGAGTCGATATCGAAGCTCGTAGGTGACACCCAGCTGCGTCCCAGAAGCGATGACGGCCGGGGTGGTCCGCTCGACGTGCGCGACCTCCATGCGTGGAGCGCCATCACCGACCCAAGCCAATCTGGTCGACATGCCCAACACGCTAGCGACCGGTGGGGAACGCAGCAATGGGGGTTGAGTTGTGGCCATGGCCGCGCGGTTTGGACGCTTGACCGGTAGCGTGCGTCCATGTCCTCGGACTGGTCGTCCCTCTCCTACGAGGAGTGGAGCGCGACGTGCGACACGTTGCACGCGCATACCCAGCTTCTTGGCAAGCTGTCGGTGGCGCTTGCGCCGCCGGAGCCGCAGTTGCAGCACGCCGCGCTGCGTCTGACAGCGCGCGGCTGGGAGACTGGCCTGCTGCCAGCGGCCGACGGCTCGGGAGCGCTCACTGTCGCACTCGATCTACGCAGCCACGAGACGATCATCGAGCACAGTGGCGGGCCTGTGCATCGCGTCGCGCTCGCCCCCGACCGGCCGGTCGGCGACGTGACCCGCGAGGTGCTCGAGGCGGTCCGCAACGTCGGGGGCGCCGTCGAGATCAATCCGGCGCCGCAGGAGGTGCCATGGACCGTGCCGCTTGACGAAGACTACGAGCACACGCGCTACGACACTGGCCAGGTCGCTTCCTACTTTGCCGCTGCAACCCGCGCCGCGCTGATTCTCGCGGCGTTCCGAGCGCCGTATCGCGGGCGCTCGACACCGGTAAACGCATGGTGGGGCTCGTTCGACCTTGCGGTGAATCTCTTCTCTGGGCTGCCTGCCGATCCGCCGTCAGACGACTTCATCATGCGCAATGCGATGAACGCGCAGGAGGTCGCCGTCGGATGGTGGCCCGGCGATCCGCGATACGGCAAGGCGGCGTTCTACGCCTACGCCCACCCAGCACCGGCAACTTTCGCGGCCGCGACGCTTTCCCCGGCTGCCGCGCACTGGAACGCGGAGCTGGGTGAGTACATCCTGGACTGGAGCGATCTGTGCCGCAGCCCCGACCCGCACCGGACCGGGTTGGAGTTCGCCCATTCGGCCTTCCGCCATGCATGCGAGGTATGCGATTGGGATCCCGCGCTTGCCGCCAGCTCCGAAGGCGAACCGCCGCCAGTCGCCTGAGCCACACCGAGCCGCCCGTGGGCCCGCGCGCCTCCTCCCGCAGAAAGCAGTGCCCCAGAAAGACCCGGCTGAGTCGGCGCGGCAGCCTCGAGGCGTAGGCTCCGCGTGTGGCCGCCCCCTGGTTTGCAAGCCGCCGTCGGACGAGGGAGCCGGCGGTCCTCGTTGCAGACCCGCGAGTCGAGAATTGGGAGACCGTCGCCACGTTCGATGAGCAGACGACGGCTTTGGCTTGGCGCGACCAGCTGCGCAGCATGGGCGTCGAAGCGGTCTGCGCTGCCGATCACCCGCTCGATCGCTTCGGTCGTGGCGACATCTACCTTGTCGTTCCACCCGACCAGTGGTCTCGCGCCAACGAGATCATCGACAACCTCGACTGACGCGCCAGACCGCCGGGTGCCCGGCCGCTGTCCAGTTGCGGGAGGTGGAGTCGCGTGCCCCGTGTCCTTGCCTCGGGCATTCGGCGTCCATGGCGGGAGGCGACGAGCCTCTCCTCACGGTCGAGGCACTCACCGTGCGGCCGAGCACGTCGTTGCCGCGTCCGGCGAGGTAAACGCCGCACGACCGCTCCAAGCCGCTTGCTCTCCCCGCCGTAGACTTTCTCGACTGGACACCGACAACCGTCCGGGATCGGGGTAGTGATGCGACATCAGGACCGAGTGCCGGGCAGATCGAGAGTGGGCCGTATCGTGGCGTTTGCGTTGCTTGGCGCCACTGTGCTCGGGTCTGGCGCCTACGCGAAATCGCCGACGCCAACCGTGCTGAAGCGCTGCGGCTACGCCAAGTTCACCTATGGCCGCAGTGGCGTGTACCCGTGGCACATGTCCTGCTCTGCGGCGCAAGCGGTGGTTGTGGGCAGCGCCAACCACCACGCGCTCGTGATCGCTTTCGGGCCGGGGTGGGATGGCGGTGCGATACGCATCAGCGGCCACTACTGGGTCTGCACGGGCCAAATGGGTGACTACAACTGTGGCTACCCATACCGGCCCGTGAAGGTCGACGGCCAGCGGGGATACAAAGGCCCGTTTACTGAGGACGTAGCGTACGAGACCTGCGCGCTGGTGGACCCGCAAAGCTCGAAATGTCCCAACACCGTCCGCTTCACGCAACCCGGCTAGCTCGCCGCGAAGCCCGCATCGACCCGCTGCAGGTGCTATCCGGCAAAGAGTCGTCGGCCGCGCCCAACAGCCCCCTGGCGATTGCGCTAACGGGCGGCCTGGCTGGCGCTCCCTCGCTCTCGTGCGAGCGAACCTCTGCGCCGCTAGGAGAGTTGATTCGGGCGTAGTGTCATGCTGGACGGCAACTGCGCCGAGGTATGACGCTCAAGTGGCTGTGCAGGCGCGTGACCAGGCGACGACACTCGAGGAGGGAGCATCGTGTTCGAGAACACCAAGGCGTTCAGCGGGTTTTCGGTCGACGACATCGCAAGTGCAAAGCAGTTCTACGGTGAGACGCTTGGAGTGCCCGTGTCTGAGGAGAACGGGCTGCTGACCTTGCACATCGCTGGTGACCGGGACACGCTGATCTACCCGAAGGAGCACCACACGCCGGCGACGTTCACGATCTTGAACTTCCCAGTTGAGGACATCGAACTCGCCGTCAAAGAGCTGAACACCCGCGGGATCGAGCTCGAACGGTATGAGGGCATGGAGCAGGACGAGCACGGCGTCTCCAGGGGTGGTGGCCCGCTAATCGCCTGGTTCAAGGATCCCGCCGGCAACATCCTCTCGGTACTCGAGATGTCCTAGCAGACCGCCAACGACGGGCATCGCACTCCCGTATCGCCCCACGCTGCCGGCTCGGGATCGCGCGCTTGCCTAGGTGATTGCCGCCGCGGTGTCCGGCGCCGCGCTCTTACGCGTGAGCAAGATGATGCTGCTCACCAGGACAAAGATCAGTAGGAGGAGGAACCCAATGAGGTCGAGGATCAGCCCGAACGAGGCGATCACGCCGCCGAGGCCGAAGCCCTGAAGGAAGAGCAGGCTCGCGGCGAGGATCGACCCCCAGCCGAGCCAGCGCGGTAAGACGCCGCTGCTCAGCACAAGTGCGCCTGTCGCGAAAGCAAACAGGCTGCCGAAGACATCGCCAACGCTTTCCAGGGCGAACGTCGTCAGGTACAGCGTGTAGGAGAGCCCGGGGTCGTGTTGGGCGCCGTACGAGGCGAGCTTTGCTGCGACCAGTCCGGTGATACCGATGTCACTGACGGCGTGCAGGGTAACGAAGAGCACTCCGCCAACCAGCACCAACGAACCAAGGGCCCGCGTGCGATCGCTGTCTCCGCGCAGCAGGTTGTGCAGTGCGCTCAGGTAGATCACGAACATGACCGCGTAGACGACGGACAGGCATGCGATCACGGTCAGCCGCGTTTCGTGGGCGTGCAGGCCGTTCGCGATCTTCGTCGCCGAGTCGTTCTGCGTGAGGTCGACGCCGAGCGCGACGACGATCTCGGCTGCCAGCGCAACTACGAACAGGATCCCCGCGAGCCAGGCGCACCGCTGCCATGCCGTCCGCCCACTCGGGCCGTCTCCCACGCTTGGTAACGCTACAGGCAATACTCCCGTTACGTCACGCGTGCCCGAACCATTAGGCGGCCCGATCCACCGGCACGCCGCTCGCAGCCCGAGCGAGGCTCGTGCTGATCGCGCGCCAGACCGGGCTCTGCATGACCGATGAGCGCGACCACTCCCTACCAGCGCGACCCGCGCGTCGATGCGTTCATCGATGCCCTCCCGGACTGGCAACGGGAGCTCTGCGGTCGCCTGCGCAACCTGATCCACGCGGCCGACCCGGAGCTCGAGGAGACGATCAAACGCACCGACCGCCCCTACTTCGTTCTCCAGGGCAACGTCTGCGCTTTTCAGGCGACCCGCGATCACGTCAACCTGTTTCTTTACGACGGTGCGATCGTCCCCGACCCCGAAGGCCTGATCACGGGCGGGCACGACAACCAGACCGCTCGCACCATCGCCTTCTATGAGGGCGAGGCGATCAAGCAGCGCGCCCTGACCGCGCTGCTGCGCCAGATCATCGCCAACAACCGTGCCGGCGGCTGGCGCAAGCTCAAGAACGCGGGAGCTGACAACGCGCATTGACGAACCACGCGCGTCACCTTCGTCTCGCGACCGGCGGGTGTCTCAGTCCGGCCACCGCTGGTCAGGCGATCTAGGCGACGATCGTAAGCGGTGTGCCTGGGACGATTCGCGCGGCGAGCCACCTGATCGCGCGCGTCGCGAGCCTGATGCAGCCGTGGCTCTCGGCGGTGCCGAGCGTCCCGCCGAGGTTCTCGCGTCCGTGGATCGCGACCTCCCCGGGTCCGCCTTCAAACTGGTGCAACACGTTGGAGCGATCGCTCGTGGCAAGCGCGAACGGTGCACCGGGCGCGCCCGCCGGCATCGTGACGTTCTCCTCGATGAAGTACTCACCGGTCGGCGTTGGCGTGGAAGGCTTGCCGACGACCGCCAGGTAGCTCCGCACCTGCGCACCGTTGTCATAGACGAGCACACGGCGGGCAGCGAGGTCGACGACCAGGTGCCAACCGGTGGACGAGGTCAGCGTGTTCGATCCTCCGATCCAGCCGGTCGCCGGCGGTGTCTTCGTGCCGAGGACGCGACCTGGAAGGCGTACCTGCAGCCACAACTGGCCGCTGTGATCGACCCTGTTGTCGATCACCGACGAAAGGACCGGCAGAACGGTCGGCTCGCCCGTGAGGGGGCGCTGCGCGGCCACCGACCCTTCGACGGCGCCACCGGGAGTGGCGTGGACGCTTTCCCTGCCAAAGAGCTGCACGAGCTCCTGCGCCGGCGCGACCTTGGGTACCGTCGCTGCGAGCGCCGAGCTCCCCCCGGCAAACGCCAGAAGCACGCAAAGCCCGACTGTTATCGCGCGAGTCATCAGGTGAGGAGGCGAACCGCTGGCGGCTGGGGGCGGCGCGGACTCGTGCCGGCCGCCCCAACTGCCGTGGCGATCATCAGCCGGTGAACCCCGGCGTGCTGCTTGGCTTGACCGAGAGCTTTGCCGCGGTACACGACTTGACCGCGAACTTGAGCGTCTTGGCTGGCGTGGCGTCAGAGAACGTGACGTAAGCAGTCAGCGAGTGCCTGCCGGTTCCCGGACTCACCGACGCGGTGAATGGGGCTTTCGAGCCCGTGGCGATCACGCGCCCGCCGAAGGAGAAGATCACCTTGCGGATCCGCTTGCCGGAAACGGTGGCCTTGAAGGTCCTGTTCACGCAGCGACCGATGCCTGGCTTGGAGACCAGCGGCGGCGCAGTCGTGAACTTGGCCGTGCCACCTCCGCCCGAGCCGCCGCCGGCGCCCTTTGTGGTGCCGCCGCCACCGCCCGTACCGCCGCCGCCGCCGCCGCTGGACCCGCTGCTTCCGGTCGAGCCGCTGCTAGGCGTGGTTGTTGTGGTCGAGCAGTTCGCCGCCGTGATCGTGTCGTTGATCAGGGTTACGGAGCCGTTGCGTGCCAGCGCTCGTCCGGCGACCGTCACGCCGTTGTTCATCGAGATCGATGTCAGGGCGAGGATGTTGCCCACGAAGGTCGATGTCGTACCGAGCGTCGCAGAGCTACCAACCTGCCAGAAGACGTTGCACGGCTGGGCGCCGTTGATGAGATTCACGGTGCTTCCCGACCCCGTGATCAGGGTCGAGCCGGCCTGGAAGATGAAGACCGCATCCGGGTTGCCTTGCGCGTCGAGCGTTAGCGCTCCGGTGAGGGACAGCGCCGTGGCGTTGTTGTAGACGCCGGGGTCCAGCGTCAGGCCGGTGAGGTCGGCCGGCACTGCCGTGAATGGCGTCCGTCCGGCCGCACTGTTGTAGGCGGTCGTCAGATCCTGCTGCGCCTGGCCGGCGACTGCATCGGCGGCGTGAATCGTGCCGTTCACCGTTCCTGGCGGGAAGCCGGTGATGGCAGCACCGGGGCTCACGCCGATATTGCCGTTGATCGTCGAGGATCCGGTATTCGTGACGGCCTGGCCGGAGAGGACGGCAAACGCCCCGTCGGTCCCGAGACCGACCGGCGGCTGCGCCGCGAGGGCCCCGCTTGCGAGCAGGGCGAGGCCCGCGGTGGCTGGAAGCAGAGCCAGGCGGAACGCCCGGCTGCGCCGCACAAAGCTTAGAACGGTGCGTTTATGGAGAGGCATGGAAAGGACGCTCCTGAGTCGGCGTGGGTGTGCCGGGTTCTGTGCGATTCGCGCTGGCGCGTCCCGTAAAGTTCCCTTCTCTCGTACTATCGGCATGAAACTCATGAAATCTAAATCGGGAATCGTGAGACTAGACAGGTGTTGGAAGAGCAGACCCGCCGCTGGGAGTTCCTGACAAACCACGCGCAGGTACTTGTCTGCATCGCCACAGACCCCGGCCTGCGTCTACGCGATATCGCCGAACGCGTGGAGATCACCGAGCGCGCTGCGCACCGAATCGTGAGCGAGCTTGCGGCCGCCGGTTACATCACGCGCGAGCGAACCGGACGTCGCAACCGCTACACCGTCAACGCCCACCTTCCGATCGGGGACCGGGTCGCGGGTCAGCACAACGTCGGGGCGTTGCTCGAGCTTCTCGCCCCAGCCGGTCGCACCGACTGACGAAGCCCACGCGCACGACCTAGAACCGCCGTCCACGCCGTGTGGAGCTCCTGGCTGACTGCGCCACAACCGCCTGCTTTGTGAGTACCCTGGATCGACGCGATTGGAAGCGCGTTGGTCTGATCGGCTTTGCGCGCGGCCAGGAAAGGGATCGGTTGATCCCCACCGCCGCTCTTGCCGCTCTTGAGACAGTGCCGTCGCGCGCCCGCGGTGCTGTGCTGGCGCGCTTTACGGCGCGGCGGCGCCTGCTCGTGACCGCGCTGGGAACGCTCGTCACGGTCGGTGTGCTGGCGCTCGTGTTGGCCGGGAGGGGCTCGCAATTCAGTGCCGCCCTGCTTGCGGCACCGATCTGGCTCCTCGCGCTCGCCGCGCTGTTGCACCTCGCGTCGCTCGTAACGCGCGCCGAGGCGTGGAACGGTTGCGTCGTCGCCGCGGGCGGCACGGTTTCGCGGCGCGTCGTCCTGCGCGCGGCCGGTGTCGGCTCGCTCGCGAGCGTGATCAGCGCGCAGCTCGGGGTGGCGATGCGGATCGCCGCGCTGCGCCGCTCCGCACCCGAAACGTCGCCTCGGATCCCCGCGATGATGGCTGCGGAGGTCCCGATCATCGTCGTCGAGATAACGCTCGCCGCGCTCTTCATGTTCACGCTTGTGGGGCCGCTCGATCTGCCCCTTTGGCTCCCCTTCGTCGCGATCGCGCTGATGGCCGGCGCATTGTTCGGACTGCGCGGCGTGGCGCGTCGCCACAGGTCCGGTCTGTGGTTGGGTCTCGCCGCGCTGCGGGATTTCCAGGGCCGGCGCCGCCTCGTGGTGCTTGTCGTCGTCGAGGTCGTCGCGCAGATCGCCCGCAATTGGCTGATCCTGCGGGCCGTCGGCATCGATGCCTCGGTCTTCGATGCAATAGCCGTGCTGATCGTCACCGTGAGCCTCAGCCCGCTTCCGATCGGCCCGAGCGTTGGTGCCGCTGCGTCGGTGTTGATCCTCGGCGCTCACGGCGTCGCGGCAACAACCGCCGGCGGTCTGCTCCTTACGGTCACGGGCATCGTCGGCGCCCTGTCCTTCGCTGCGTGGGCCTGCTCCGACCATCTGCTCGTCGGGCTGCGTCGCACGGCTCAGGCGCGCTGACGGACGGCAATCACCCGCTCGCCCCTGCCGGCTCGACTGCGTGGCCAGCCGGGCACCTTGCGGTGAGGACATCGAGCAGCTGCCCAATGTTCTGCTCGCGCGCGAGGGTCCCAGGAAGGGCGAAGTTGGCGTTGATCGTGTAGTGGTTGCGGCGGCCGTTTCGTCGGCGCGTGATGTACCCGGCGCTGGCGAGCTCGGCGACGATCCGATGCGTCGCCCGTTCTGTGATCCCGACGCGTTCGCCGAGATCGCGCAGACGCACACCGGGATCACGCGCGATGCAAACCAGCACCTGCGCATGGTTGGTCAGAAACGCCCAACCGGGTGCCGGGTGCTCAGCCACGCACAGGAGCATATCATTTCCTGATTTAGTTTTCATGCTATACTTTTCAGCAATGCGAGGACCCGCAGATCCCCGCGTCGCAATCAGGAGGTCTTGATGTTCACGAAGACACGCAGCTCGCCCGTCGAATCGTCCGCTCCGGAAGTGCTTGCCGACGCGAGCAGGGAGCCGCTGAGCGAGCAGCCAGGCGTGCCGCTGCCGAACGCGAGTCGTACGCCGGAAGCCGCCGCACCGCCGGGCGGGACCGAGACGCGGGCTGAGCACGCCCGCCGCAAGGCGCTTCGAGGGCGTCTTCAAGGCTATGCGATCGCATCCGTCGCGGTTGTCGCGTTGCTTATCGCGCTCGCCGCGTCGAACACCGCGCGCGTCAAAGTCAACTGGTTGGTGGGGAGCTCCCGGGTTTCGCTCGTCTGGCTCGTGCTCGCCGCCGCGCTTCTCGGCTGGGCGCTCGGGTCGATGCTCAGCGCAAGGCTCCACTGGCGCACCCGCGCACCGCGACCCCCGCATCTAGACTGAATCGGTCGTGCCCAACCTCTTCCAGCGGCTGAAGCTCGGGTCGGCGGCTACCAAGTCCGTCGAAGACCCGGCCGACGACTCAAACGAGGCCGACCGTCAGGCCTCCGATCAGCGGGCCAGAGACCAGGCGGTAGCGAACGAGGCCTATCGACAGGCCTCCGATCAGCGGGCCAGAGACCAGGCGGTAGCGAACGAGGCCTATCGTCAGGGCTCCGATCAGCGCGCCAGAGACCAGGCGGTCGAGAATGAAGCACGCCGCGCGGCCTCGGATCAGCGGGCCAGAGAGCGGGCGATCGAAAACGAGGCTTCTCGTCAGGCCTCCGATCAGCGGGCGAGAGATCAGGCGATCGAAAACGAGGCGCACCATCAAGCCGCTGAGGAAGGGCGCCGCCAAGCGACCGTGAACGAGCTGCGGCGTCGGACCCCGGACGCGCGGACGCGCGAGTGACGGGCCGCTGCGGGCGCTGAACAGGGCTCGCACGGCGGCCGATTTAGGCCGGAGGCGTCTGAAGGGCTGCTATGGTGAGGAGACGTTGCGGACCGCCGTTGGGTCCGCAGCAGCGCGATCGCTCGGCTCTCCCTGATCCTCTCTGCCCGGCGGGCGCATTCCCCTGAGAGGCTCTTAAGGAGCGTGCGAGTGAATGCGGTCGGTGCAACGCCCGCTCCGGCGCTGCTGCGACGGCGCACGCGGCCGCCGAGCAAATCGCTCGCTCGCTCGCGCCGTACCGGCGACGCCCTGCGGGTGGCAATGCTCGCTCCACCTTGGATCTCGGTCCCGCCGCCCGGCTACGGTGGAGTCGAGTGGGTTGTCAGTGCGCTGACCGAGGCGCTCGTCGCCCGCGGGCACGCAGTGACTCTCTTTTGCGCGCCCGGGTCGGCATCGACGGCTGAGCTCGTGACGCTGCTGGACGTGCCCCACCCCGATGAGATCGAGCGCTCGCTGTACGAGGTTGACCATGTTGCTCGTGCGTTCGAAGCGATCGACGCCGCGTCCGCGGGAGATCGCTTCGACGTGATCCACGATCACTGCGGCTTCACGGCGCTCGCGATGGCGGACCGGATCGGCACGCCGATCGTGCATACCCTCCACGGGCAGTTCACGCCGAGCACCGCCGCGTTCTACACCCGACACGGACACAAGGCTGTTCTGGTCGGGATCAGTCGCGCCCAGCTCGCGGCCGCACCGCCATCGCTGGGGGCATTCGCGACGATCCCGAACCCGATCGACGTTCGGGCATGGCCGCTGCGCGAGTACAAGGACGACTACCTCCTATGGATCGGGCGTATGACTCCCGAGAAGGGCCCCCACCGCGCGATCGCGGCCGCGCGCGCAGCGGGTGTCCCGCTGGTCCTCGCGGGTGTGATCCAACCCGGGCAGCAGGCGTTCTTCGACCGTGAGGTCGCGCCGCACATCGACGGCGATCGTGTGCGCTTCGCCGGCGAGGTCGGCGGCGCGCCAAAGCATGCCCTGTTCGCGGGCGCACGCGCGCTGCTGATGCCGATCCGCTGGGAGGAGCCCTTCGGGATGGTGATGGTCGAAGCGATGGCTTGCGGCACACCCGTGATTGCGTTCGCCGAGGGGGCGGCGCGAGAGCTCATCGTCGATGGCACGACGGGGTATCTCGTGGCGGACGAGCAGGCGATGGCCGCGGCGGTCGGCCGGCTCGCCGGCATCGCCCCTCGTGACTGCCGCAGATGGGTCGCCACGCACTGCGACGTCGACGTCGTTGCGAGTGCGTACGAACGGATCTACCGGTCGGTCGCGCTCCGCAGACCAGCGACGGTGGCCAGTGCCTGAGCGCACCCTGCGCTCCGCGCCCACGAGTGCAGCGCCGAACGCTCGCATCCGAGCGCGGTGAGCTGTGGACGAGGCCGAGATCAGCGTGCTCGTGACCCGTTTGGCGCGACCGCACGGCTCGGGCGGGGTTGTCGTTGAACGAGCGTCGCTGCTCGCCGAAGGCGCGAACTTCGCCGAAATCGTGGATTGGATTCTCGCCCACGGCGGCGTCGCCGAGGCCCCGAGCGATCAACGTGGCGGCGGGCTGCAGGGCATGGCGGCGGTCGAGCGCGGCGCGGCATCGGTTGTGACAGCGCGACGGTTCGTGATGCCGGCGCTCACATCGAGCGTGCAAACACCAACAGCGCCTCCCGCCAAGGCCCGGGTGGACTTGCCCGCCTAGAGACAGCTGCACGGTCTGCTCGGTCGCGGCGCCGATCGCGGCCGACGCTCAGGCGTGCCGGCGGAGGCGCTCGAGGCCGTCGAGGATTAGATCAAGCCCCCAGGCGAACTCGACCGCGGGGTCGTAGCCGGACTCGGGAAGCTTGGTCACGACCTCGGCGAGGTACGGGTAGTCACTGAGGGCGCCGATCGTCTCGGCGCGTGCCTGTGCGACCTCTCCAGCCGACTGGGATGTCGCGAAGCCGAGGTCCTTTTCCTGGAGGGCGAAGCCGTAGATGTAGGCGTCCTGCGTCGAGTAGGCGTGGAGCGCCATCTCGAACGAGAACCCGGCCTCGCGCAGGCAGCGCATTACCGCGTTGTGGCTTTCGAGGTTCGCCGGGCCGGGGTGACGCGACTCCATGGTCCCGATCGCCCAAGGGTGGCGTGTCAGTGCTTCGCGGGTCGAAATGGCTCTGCGGCGCATCGCGGAGCGCCAGTCGAGCTCGCTGGAGGGAAGCTCGATCTCGCTGAAGACGATGTCGACCATTCCATCGAGGAGGGCATCTCGGTTGGCGACATGCTTGTAGAGCGCCATCGGCACGACGCCGAGCTCCTGTGCGAGTCCGCGCATGCTGAACGCTTCCAGCCCGGCCTCGTCGGCGAGCGCGATCGCGGCCTGCAGCACGCGTGAGCGGCTCAGCGGTTCGCGTCGGGTCTTTGGCTTTTTGGGCATCGCGTAGGCGAGCGGTGCGAGGGCCGTGATCAAGCCCGAGGTGGGGCGTGATCACGGCGTCGCGCGCGCTTGAAGCTATGGCGCGAGGCGAAACGGCGGGTAGCGGTCGGTGACCAAGACGTGTGCATACGCGATCACGCGGTTGGTCCAGCGGCCGACGCCGACGAGGAAGTCGAACATTCCGCGCGGAAAGCGCCCGGTGAACAGGATCGCGAACCAGGCCGCGATCACGACAAAGAACGCGGCGATGTAGAGAAAGAACAGCACCACGTAGTGCGGGATCGCGAGCAGCCACTTGACGAGCGGCAGCCAGCGGTTGAGGTCGGTGCGCGCGTCCGGGTAGGGAAAGTCGAGATGCACCGCCTGATGCTCGTCGGTTGACGGGTACCGGTCGTCCATCAGTGCCAGGTAGACACCGACGCGGGCGGAGAACCTCATCAGCTCGATGTTCCACTCGAACCACCAGCGCGGGTACTTCTGGCGGAACAGGATCAGCAGCAGGGTCGGCAGTACGACCAAGCCGGCGGCGCCGACGGCACCAGCGGCTCTGCCGCCACCGTACGCATAGCCGCCCGCCTCGATGAGGGCGATCACGATCGCGATCGGGATGACCATGAACAGGCGAAAGAAACTCGTGAGGCGGTTGAGCGGGCGGTCCGGGTAGTCGACCGAGTACTGGACGGGATACGGCGCGTCGGGGTTCATAGCTGCCTTTCCGTGGGGTGTACGGCGTACACTCTGGCGGGGACTATAGGTGTACGCCGTACACCGGTCAAGCGGACTCCACCGGCCGCGCGAGAAAAGTGATATCACTTAGGTATCAGTTTTCCGCGAGGAGGAGCCATGAGTCAGGAAGTCGAGCAATACCGCCCCCCGAGGCGTCTCCAGTCGGGCATCTCGGGAGCCGTGTGGTCATCCAGGAACGGCCGGCTTGGGCGATAAGCGGTTGGATCGGGGTGCTCGTGATCGCCGGCTGCATTGCCGCGACGGTCTTGCTTGCGGGCGGCTCGCCGGCCTGGGTCGCCGTCATTCCGGCGGTCGCCGGGGGCTTGGTCCTGTCCTCCCTGATCATGGTCCAGCCGGGCCACACCAAGGTGCTGCGTTTCTTCGGCAGCTACGCCGGGACCGTGCGTCGGACGGGGCTCTGGTGGATCGTTCCGTTCGCGGACCGCCGGAGCCTGAGCATTCGTGTCCGGAACTTCGAGACCAATCACCTGAAGGTCAACGACGCCGACGGCAACCCGGTCGAGATCGCGGCGATTGTCGTATGGCAGGTGGCCGACACCTCGCGGGCGGTCTATGCCGTCGATGACTACGTGAACTTCGTCGAGGTCCAGGCCGAGTCAGCGTTGCGTCACGTGGCGACCACCCATCCCTACGACGACCCTGGTGGCGAAGGCCCGTCGTTGCGCGGATCGGTCGACGTTGTCGCCGGTGAGCTCGCGCAGGAGGTCGCCCAGCGGGTGGCGACAGCTGGCGTGGAGATCGTCGAGGTTCGGATCAGCCATCTGGCCTACTCCCCGGAGATCGCGCAGGCGATGCTGCGCCGCCAGCAAGCCAACGCCGTCGTCGCGGCGCGCTCGCGCATCGTCGAAGGCTCGGTCGGGATGGTCGAGATGGCCCTCGCCCGGCTCGAGGAGCACGGCATCGTCGAGCTCGACGAGGAACGCAAAGCGGCCATGGTGAGCAACCTGCTCGTGGTCCTCTGCGCGGACCAGCCTGCCTCTCCCGTCGTGAACACGGGCACGCTCTATTCGTGAGCCGCGAGCGCAAGCAGGTACTGCTGCGCTTCGATCCGGCGGTTCACGATGCCCTGGCTCGGTGGGCCGCCGACGAGTTTCGAAGCCTCAACGCCCAGGTCGAGATGCTGCTGCGTCACGCCCTCAGCGACGCCGGGCGGATGCCTCGGCAGGTGGACCCGGTGCGCGGGCGCGGTCGGCCCCCCAACCGTGGTGCCTGACCCGACGGAGCTGCCGCCCGGCGGCGGCGCGAGTGCTTCGCCTGATCAGAAGCGGTCGAGGTCCAGTTCGACGAGTCCGTTTGCCGCGAGCCAGCGCAGCGAGTCCTTCAGGGCCTCGACTGAGCTGTAGCGCGGCCGATACCCGAGGACGTCGCGGGCACGCTCGATGCTGGCCGCGATACCGCGACTGACATGCTCGCGAGTGATTCGAGCGTGCTCGCTGCCGACGCGCCGCTCGAACTCAGTCCAGTCAACGAGTTCGATCACCGCCTCGCGACCAAACCAGCCAGCCACCGCGGCCGCCAGACCGCGCAGCGTCATCGCCTGCTCGGAGACCACGTGGAAGCTCGATCCGATCGCGGCGGGTCGATTGAGCGCAAGCTCGAAGGCCTGCGCGACATCGTCCGCGTGCACGTGGTGCAGTACGCCCAGTCCGAGGTCGGGGAGCGCCAGCGGTTCACCTGAAGCCAACCTGCGCCACACGTCGAGGTCGAGGTTCCCGCCGGCGTGATCGAAGGCCACGGACCGGTGATGTGGCCGGGATGCAGAACCACGCTGGGCACGCCACCGGCGCGAGTCTCGCGATGAAGCAGCGCCTCGATCGCCACCTTCGCGGCGCCGTACTCGCCAAAGGCGCTCCGCGGCTCATCCTCGGTGACCGGCACGCGGGCGACCGCGCCGTGCACCCAGATCGTCCCGCAGTGCAGCAGCAGCGGACGGGCCGGGCGCAGCGCGTCGACAAGCTGGCACGCGGATTCGGGCTCGAAGCAGAGCATGTCGATGACGGCATCCGCCGCCAGCGCCGCGATCCGCTCACCGAAGCTCCCGGCGCCCTCCTCGAGCTCACGATCAAGGCTCACACGCGCAACCGCCTGCCACTCGGCGGCCGCGACGTACGGCTCGCGCTCGCCCCGGCTGATGGCCACGACGTCGTGCCCCGCGCGAACCAGGCGCGGGACGAGGTAGCTGCCGACATGGCCCGTGGCGCCGATCACGACGATGCGGCTCATCACACGAGCTTAAGCGAACGCCGCTAGCAACCATCGGGCGTCGCGCGATGGATGGAACCAGCCAGTCCGCGCGTTAGCGGACGCGTCGCGGACCGCGATTCGATTGGTTCCCTTCCGGCACAAAGGCCTTGACGCAGCGCGCAATAATCCGCGTCGGGAACGCACGGTGCGGCGGGTCAGGAAGACGGGCGGGAGGCGCGATGGGCAACCAGCCGTATGTGATCGTCGGAGCGAGCCTGGCAGGTGCCAGGGCGGCAGCCGAGTTGCGCAACCAGGGGTTCGACGGACGGATCGTCCTGATCGGCGCTGAAACCGAGCTGCCTTACGAGCGCCCGCCGCTGAGCAAGCAGTACCTGCGCGGGGAGGTTGAACGCGAGAAGGCGCTTGTGCATGACGAGCGCTTCTACGCTGAGAACAACATCGATCTGCTGCTCGGCACGACTGTCGCTGCGATCGACCCCGGCGCCGGACGGATAGTGCTCGCTGACGGTCCGCCGATCACATTCGACCAGCTCCTGTTGACGACCGGCGCCCAGCCGCGGACGCTCGAGATCCCTGGAAGCGGGCTCGGTGGCGTCCATTACCTGCGCGAGATGGCCGACTGCGACGCCCTGCGCGAGCGGTTTGCTGGCGGCGGACGTGTCGTCGTGCTCGGCGCCGGCTGGATCGGCTCGGAGGTTGCCGCCTCGGCGTGTCAGTGCGGTCTCGAAGTGAGCCTGATCGACCCACTCCCGCTGCCCAACGAGCGGATCTTCGGCCGCGAGATCGGCGAGTTCTACCGCGACGTTCATGCACAGCACGGTGTCGATCTGCTGTTGGGAGATGAGGTCGCGGAGCTCGAGGGCGACGGGGTCGTCCACCGCGTGCGCACCCGCGCCGGGCGGAGTGTCGACTGCGACTTCGTCGTGATCGGAATCGGCGTCGCACCACGTGTCGATCTCGCCCGCGACGCTGGTCTACCAATCGACAATGGAGTGGTCGTCGACGAGCAGTTGCGCACGAGCGCCGCAAACGTGTTCGCGGCCGGCGATGTGGCGAACGCGTGGCATCCGTTCTACGAGCGGCGAATTCGGGTCGAGCATTGGGCCAACGCGCGCAACCAGGGACCGGCCGCCGCGCGGGCGATGCTTGGTCAGGCAATCAGCTACGACCGCATCCCGTACTTCTTCTCCGATCAGTACGAGGTCGGCATGGAGTACTCCGGCTATGCGCCCGAGTGGGACGAAGTCGTGTTCCGCGGGGCTCGCGATGACGGCGAGTTCATCGCGTTCTGGCTCGCAAGTGGCATCGTCGTCGCGGGAATGAACGTCAACGTGTGGGACGTCAACGAGCAGATACAGGCGCTCGTCCGCGCCCGTCAGCCGGTCGACGTGGGGGCGCTGACAGATCCAGACACCCCGCTCGAAGAGCTCGTGGTCGGGGCCGCCGATCGGGTCGTGATCAGCCAGAGCGACCGGTGCGTGAATTGATGGCCTGCTCGAGCTCCGCTTTGCGCATCTTCGAGCGATTGGCGATCCCCAGGTGCCGCGCCTCCGCGTAGAGCTGCTCGCGGGTGCGCCCCCGCGGGCCCGGACGGCCTGACCGGAGCCCACCCCGGCGACCCGAGGAGATGTCGGCCGTGGAGGTGCGCGAACGCGCCCGAGCTTCACCGGCCCGAGCGCGTTCCTTGTTCACGGTACGTGCCGCAATCTCTTCGGCCCGCTCCTCGGTGACGCCCTGACTCAGCTCGCTGTCTTTGATGTGCTCGTATTGGCGAGCGCGCTTCGAACCTTTGGCAACGCCGCGTGGCGGCAAGTTCCTCTCCTTTACCCGTGAGCGGAGCCGGTCAAGATCAGTACTGGCCTCGATCTTCTTCCACGTAGCCGCCTACGCCGTCGGGGGTTACGCGGCGCTGACGGTGGTATCCGCCACCGCCGAAGCCACCCCACGAACTCCAGAAGAAGAGCGATATCACGAAACCGATCGCACCGATGATCATCAGGATCACGCCGATCGTGTGGATGTCGACACCGCTTGTCGTGACAGAAATGGCGAACCGGAGGATCGCTCCGACCGCAACGAATACGAGACTGGTCCCTACACCCATCTGTTCCTCCTCTCGCTAGGCCGAGTACCTCCCCGTCGGATCGGACCGCCAAACTTCTGATTCAGTTCCGGCTCGGGACGGCGGCAGGCGACTTCACGTGGTGCAGGGTCGCGATCGTCGTGGCGTCGATCAGGAGGACGTCGAGGGAAAGGCAATCCTCCACGGTCACCATTCTCTGTGGTGCGCCCGTGCTGTCCAGCACGCAATAGAGTCGATCACCGTCAGTGAGATACGTGTCAGCGGGGACATCGGTCTCCTGGCGGTGAATGGTTGAGTTGAGCATGGCACCTCCATCTACGAGGCAGTGTTGCTGCCGGTGACTTAGTTGATACCCCTCGCAGAGAGCGCCTAAGCACGCCATCTTGATTGGCTTGCGCCCGCGCGGGGTATCGCGTCACCGGTACACGAGAAGGTGATGACTGGAGGTCGATGATGGGTTCGAAACCTTCGCTCGCGGCAGTTCGAGATGCTCCCGGCGCTGGCGCTGCGGAAGCAGAACGCGGGCTTGCCGAGGCAAAACGAAAGCTGGATGCGGGGCGGGATCGGGTCGGGGTGGCGGCTGCCCAGCGCGTCGACGAGGTGCGCGAGGAGGCGGACGAGCTTGCGCGCATCGCCCGCAAGCGTGCTCGTCGGATCCGCAAGCGTGCGCGAAAGCGGCTGCGGGCCGCACCGCTACGCTGGCGGCGCATCGCGACGATTGTCGGCGCCGGTGTCGCGAGCGTCGCGGTGATAGCGACCGTCCTGCCCCGCGGTCCGCTGATGAGCACCGGCCTGTTCCTGCGCCGGCGGGCCGGTGCCACTGTCAAGCAGCTGACCGGTGCTCACAAGTAGTGGGACGAACTGCTGGTTCGATTTGCTGGCCGACGGGTAGACAGAGTGTCGGACACGCACCAGCCTCATGGTGGCGTGGAACTCGCTTGGAAAGGGGTGAAAGGATGGTCGCACTGATAGTGCTGTTGCTGATCTTGGCGCTCTTTGGAGGCCTTGGATTTGCTGTGCACGCACTGTGGTTCGTTCTGATCGCAGCTGTCCTGCTGTGGGCGATCGGCTTTTTCGTCGGTGCCGCCGATACCGGATTCGGCTCCGGCCGCAGGCGCTGGTACGGGCGCTGGTAGTTGGCGCGGCGGTGCTCCCGGACGTATCTGTGCGTCCGGGAGCCACGCGCACGCGATCTTTGACGGCACGCCCTCATGTCGGAACG
Source organism: uncultured Solirubrobacterales bacterium (assembly GCA_963703775.1). Taxonomy (GTDB): domain Bacteria; phylum Actinomycetota; class Thermoleophilia; order Solirubrobacterales; family Solirubrobacteraceae; genus Palsa-513. The sequence goes on from CAVPFP010000026.1 coordinate 37,343, forward strand.
CGCGTGTCGTATTCAATGACCCGAGGAAAGGAGAACGCGTGGCGTTGGCAACACTGGACGACGTGTTCACCGAGCAAATCGAGGACCTTTACAGCGCCGAAACTCAGCTCGTGGACGCGCTCCCGAAGATGGCGGCGGCAGCCAGCGACGCGAAGCTGCGCGACGCGATTGAGAGCCACCTCGAACAGACGCGCGGGCACGTTGACCGTCTCTCTCAGATCAAAGGCGCGTTTGGCATCACCGGCGCCCAGCGCTGCAAGGGCATGGCCGGGCTGCTCGCCGAGGGCGACGACACGCTCAGCGAGCCGGGTGGCGGGCCGGCAAAGGACGCAGCGATCATCGCTGCTGCGCAGCGCGTCGAGCATTACGAGATCGCGGCTTATGGCACGGCGCGAACGCTTGCCGATGAGCTTGGCTACGCGGATGCGAAGCAGCTGCTCAATAAGACTCTCCACGAGGAGAGCGAGGCGGACGCGCTGCTCACCAAGATCGCGACGGGCGGCCTGTTTCGCAGCGGGATCAACGCGATCGCGAAGAGCGACGCCGGGTAGACACCTACCTGGACGTGTCGCAGCCTTTCTGCGGCACGTCCAGGCAGCCGGATCAGCAGCCGTATTGCGTTTCCTTCCGCCCTCGCTGACATACTGGGCCGGCGAGCTGGACGGCTCCTAGCCGTCGACGCGGAGAGGAAGGGACAAATCGATGGCGGTTGACGACGCCGCGCCAGGTGGGGCGGCGAGTTCTCTGACGGAGATCCAGCTGCTGTGCATTCGCAGCCTGCTCGCCAACACCTCTGAGCGGATCTGGTTCAAGGATCGCGATAGCCGGCTCCTGCTTGTCAATGAGGGCTGGCTCGACTTGGTCGCGCCTGGGCTGACACTCGAACAGGTCATGGGCAAGAGCGACGCCGACTTCTTCAGCAGCGCCCATGCGTCGATCGCGCTCGAGGACGAGCAGCGCGTGATCGCGACCGGCGAGCCGCTGCGTGACGCCCTCGAGCTCGAGACATACGAGGACCGTCCCGACCTGTGGGTCTCGACGACCCGGCTGCCTCTGACCAATCGCGACGGGGAGATCATCGGCACCTGGGGGTACGCGCGCGACGCGACCGCGCAGGCCGAGGCGCTACAGGCGCTCGAGGCAAGCCGTGAGGGAACAGCTCGCGGGCTGGCCGTGATCGTCGAGGTCATCGACGGCTTCGCGCATCTCAGCGAGATGACGCGCCACGTGTCGGAGTTGCTCGACCGTGTCACCGAGGGTGAGCTGCGTGACATTACGAGCGTTTCGACGATCATCGACGACGTTGCGGGCCGAACGAAGCTGCTCGCCCTCAACGCGGCGATCGAGGCGGCCCGGGCCGGCGAACACGGCCGCGGCTTTGCGATCGTGGCCGACGAGGTCGGCCGCCTGGCAGCGGAGACGGCCGAGCAGACGGCGCGGATCGCCGCAACGATCTCGCGCATCGAGGCCGAGATGGGCGGAGTTCGCGAGGCAGCGGCCGCTGCGCTCGAGCGCGCCGGGACCGGCGCCGCACAGGCCGGCGAGGGACGCCAGGCGCTCGAACAGCTGACCACGGTCCTCGAATCCCAGATCAAACGTCTGCGGCTGCCGCTCAACCAATAGCCGCGCAACCGCTCACCCGCCAAGCGCGCGGGGCGGCGGAGTTGTCCTGACCGGTCCGCCGACGCGCGCCGCCGGAACGCGAACGCCATAGCAACCGCGTCATCCGCTGGGGGCGGGATCGCAACGGTGCCAACGACGGCAGCATGCTTAGATGCGCCGTGCAATGGAGGCCACGCCGGTGGAGAGAGGGATCGCGCCCAATGCCTGAGCGCCGGCGGGGCCACGCGATCGGGATCGATTTCGGCACCGAATCGGGGCGCGTCGTGGTCCTCGATCTCCACGGCGGGGCTGAGCTCGCCTGCGAGGTCGTGCCGTATCCAAGCCTCGTCATCGATCGCGTCCTCCCGTCGACGGGGGAGCCGCTCGCCTATGACTGGGCGCTTCAGGATCCTGATGACTGGCAACTCGTCGTTGACCGGGGAGTGCCGGCGGCGATTGCAACGGCCGGCATCGATCCGGCCGAGGTCATCGGCATCGGCGTCGACTTCACCTGTTGCACGGTGTTGCCGGTCACCGCGGACGGCACGCCGCTCTGCCGCGTTGGCCAGTGGCGCTCGCACCCCCACGCATGGCCAAAGCTTTGGAAGCATCACGCGGCGCAGCACGTCGCCGATCGACTCAACGAGGTCGCGCACGAGCGCAGCGAATCATTCATCGCGCGGTACGGGGGAAAGATCTCTTCCGAGTGGTATTTCCCGAAGCTGATCCAGATCTGGCTCGAGGATCGCGAGGTCTACGACGAGAGCGCGCGCTTCATCGAGGCGCTCGACTGGATCGTCTGGTACATGAGCGGCAATGAGCGCCGCGCGGCCTGCTCGGCGGGGTACAAGGCGCTCTGGTCACCCGACGACGGACTGCCGCCGGTCGACTACTTCACGGCTGCCTATCCCGGCTTCGACGATCCGGCGGCCAAGCTCGGGACAGAGTTCTTTGCGCTCGGCAGCGCCGCCGGAACGCTGCGCGAGCAGGTCGCCGACAGGCTCGGCCTGAGCACCTCGGTCGCGGTCGCCGTCGGCAACGTCGACTCGTTCGTCTCGACCCCCGGCTGCGGGGTCACCGATCCGACGACCTTCGTGATCGTCATCGGGACATCGATCTGCGACGTCGTCGTGCACGACGATCAGGTGCTCGTGCCGGGCATCACCGGCGTCGTCAAGGAAGGAGTCCTTCCCGGCATGTACGGCTATGAAGCGGGGCAGCCCGCCGTGGGCGACATGCTCGCGTGGTTCGTCGGCCTGTTCGACGCCGATCGCAACGGGACTCGCTACGCGGAGCTCGAGCGCGAAGCGGCGCAGGTGCGCCCCGGATCGACGGGAATGCTGGCGCTGGACTGGTGGAACGGCAACCGCACGATCCTCGCCGACGCCGATCTCAGCGGCGTCATCGCCGGGCTCACGCTTCGCACCCAGCCGGCTGAGATCTACCGGACGCTCCTCGAATCGATCGCCTTCGGCAGCCGTCGGATCATGGACAACTTCGAGGAGCACGGCTTGCGCCTCGAGCAGATCGTCGCCTGCGGCGGCATCGCCGAGAAGAGCCCGCTGACGATGCAGCTGCTGGCGGATACGAGCGGCCGGCGCGTCGTCGTCCCTGCCTCGACCCTGATCCCGGCGCGCGGCGCCGCCCTCTTCGGGGCGGTCGCTGCCGGGCGCGAGGCGGGCGGGTTCGGCGACATCATGGAGGCGATCGAGGCCCTCTCGCCCGGAGTCGGCGCAAGCTACGACCCGGATCCAAAGGCCGTCTCGATCTATGAGGACGTCTACGGGCTCTACCGTCAGCTGCACGACAGCCTGGGGCGGGAGCACGTCGAGCTGCTCCACGGGCTCAAGCGCATCCGCGAGCAGGTCGACGCTCGCGAGACGGTACCTCTGTGAGCGCGATCGACGCGGCGCGGGCCCAGCTCGCCGAGCTGCACGCGGAGCTCCCGCGCAACGGGCTCGTCGCCTGGACGAGTGGCAATGTCTCGATGCGCGTGCCCGGTGCGGACGTCGTCGTGATCAAGCCGAGCGGGCTTGGCTACGACGAGCTGACGGCCGAGAAGATGGTCGTCGTCGACCTTGTCGGCAATGTGCTCGACGGCGATCTCGCGCCCTCGAGCGACACCGCGACCCACCTCTATGTGTACCGCTCACTCGACCATGTCGGTGGCGTCGTGCACACGCACAGCCCGTACGCCACCGCATGGGCCGCTTGCAATCGTGCGATTCCCTGCGTGCTGACCGCGATGGCCGACGAGTTCGGCGGCGAGATCCCGATTGGCCCGTTTGCTCGAATCGGCGGCGAGGAGATCGGCGTCGGCATCGTTGCGACGCTCGAGGGGCATCGCTCGCCAGCGGTGTTGATGCGCAATCACGGCGTGTTCGCGATCGGCAAGAGCGCTCGCCGACGCGGTCAAGGCGGCGATCATGTGCGAGGACGTAGCGCGAACGGTCCTGCTCGCCTGCACGCTCGGCGAGCCGCTCGCACTCGGTCAGGACGACATCGATGCTCTCTATGACCGCTACCAAAACGTCTATGGCCAGCGGCCGCTAGACGCAACCAAGAGCCGGAGGCCGGAATGATGGGCAAGGGTCTCGAGCAGTACGAGATTTGGTTCGTCCCGGGCAGTCACGCCCTGTACGGCGATGTCGCGCTTGGACACGTGGATGAGCATGCACGCGAGATCGCCGCGGCGCTCGACGGCGCAGCGGAGATCCCGGTGCGCGTCGTCGTCAAGCCGGTCGTGATCTCGGCGGAGGCGATCCGCAAGGTGTGCGCGGACGCCGACGGCACGGACACCTGCGTCGGGGTGATCGTTTGGATGCACACGTTCTCGCCCGCCAAGAACTGGATCGCCGGTCTCGGCGCGCTACGTAAGCCGCTGCTCCATCTGCACACCCAGTACCGCGCCGAGTTGCCGTACGCAGACATCGACATGGACTACATGAATCTTCATCAATCGGCGCACGGCGACCGCGAGTTCGGGTTCATCGCAACTCGCATGGGGATCGCGCGCAAGATCGTCGTCGGCCACTGGAGCGAGCCGGCGACGCGGGCGCGGATCGCTGCCTGGTCGCGCGCCGCCTGCGGTTGGCACGAGGCGCAGAACCTGAACACGGTGCGGTTCGGTGACAACATGCGCAACGTCGCAGTTACCGAGGGCAACAAGGTCGGCGCACAGATGCAGCTCGGTGCGGCGGTGAACACCCATGGCGTCGGTGACCTCGTCGAGGCGATCGCGGCAGTGAGCGACGCGGCGGTCGACGAGCTGATCACCGACTACGAGGCTTCGTACACGCTCGTGCCGGCGCTCCAGTCCGGCGGTGCAAGCCGCGATGCGCTCCGTGAGGCCGCGCGCATCGAGGCGGGCCTGCGCTCGTTCCTCGAGGGCGGGGGATACGGCGCATTCACGGACACCTTCGAGGACCTCCACGGCCTGCGTCAGCTACCCGGAATAGCGACGCAGCGCCTGATGGCCGAGGGCTACGGCTTCGGCGCCGAGGGCGACTGGAAGACGGCGGTGCTGCTGCGAATCATGAAGGTCATGGCCACCGGCCTGCAGGGCGGTACGTCCTTCATGGAGGACTACACCTACGATCTCGCCGCGAAGCCACCGCTGATCCTCGGGGCGCACATGCTCGAGGTCTGTCCGTCGATCGCTTCGGCCAAGCCATCGTGCGAGATCCACCCGCTGGGGATCGGTGGCAAGGAGGATCCGGTTCGCCTGGTTTTCGACGCGGCGACCGGCCCCGCGATCGTCGTCGCCTCGCTCGACATGGGCGAGCGTCTGCGCTTTCTACTGAACGAGATCGACGTCGTCGCGCCGCCTCAGCCGCTGCCGAAACTACCGGTCGCGCGTGCGCTCTGGCAGCCGAAGCCCGACTTCGCGACCGCGTGCGAGGCGTGGCTTGTCGCGGGTGGGCCACACCACACGGTCTTCACGAGCGCTCTCGATACTGAAGTGATCGTTGACTTCGCGACGATCGCCGGCGTCGAGCTGCTCCGGATCGACGAGCGAACGACGATTCGCGACTTCCGCAACGAGCTGAATTGGAATCAGGCGTATTACCGCCTGGCGCAGGGCTTCTGAGCCACTCGGCGGCGGTTCCTCATGGCGTGAGCGGACAGCACGGCTATCGCGATCGCGCGATCTGCCGATATTAGAGCTGCAGCTATCAGGCGGCATGCGCCACGGTGCCCAAATCGCGACGACAACCACCGCAGCACAGCCCCGGCGAGGAGATCGAGCGCCTGTGCATGCGAAACCTGCTCGCTAACACCCAGGAGCGCCTCTACTTCAAGGACCTCGAGAGCCGGTTTCTCGCCGTCAGTCAGGGGTACGTCGACGGGCTCGCGCATGGGCGCTCGGTCGCGGACGTAATCGGCAAGACCGACTTCGACATCTTCAGCCGGCCGCACGCCGATGCCGCGTACGTGGATGAGCAGCGGGTGATCGAGACCGGTCAACCGATGCGCGCGAAGATCGAGCGCGAAACCTTCGATGATCGCCCCGACGCGTGGGTCTCGACGACGAAGATGCCGCTGCGTGACGAGCACGGCGAGATCGTCGGCACGTTTGGGATCTCCCGCGATGTGACCGCTCAGATCAAGGCCGAGCAGGAGCGCAACCGGATCAACGCCGAGCTGGCGATCGCGCGCGACGCAGCGCTCGAGGCCTCGAACCTCAAGTCCGCGTTTCTCGCGAACGTGAGCCACGAGATCCGCACGCCGATGAACGGAGTGCTCGGCATGACCGAGCTCCTCCTCGACACCGAGCTGACCAGCGAGCAGCGCACGTGGGTGGTGCAGATCGTCAGCTCCGGCGAGCAGATGCTGGGGATCCTCAACGACGTCCTCGACCTGTCGAAGATCGAGGCCGGGCGGCTCGAGCTCGATGTCGCCGACTTCGACCTCCGTACTGCGATCAACGACACCTGTGTGATCGCGAGCGTGCCCGCGCGCAGCAAAGAGCTAGAACTCGAAGCGAGATTCGTCGGTCCGGTGCCTCGCTGGGTCCGAGGTGATGCCCGCCGGCTGATGCAGATCGTTTTGAACCTCGTGACGAACGCGGTGAAATTCACCTCCGAGGGCAAGGTCACGGTCACGACGTCGGCCCACGCGGTTTCCGCCGCTCGCAGCCTTGTGCGGATCGAGGTCGCAGACAGCGGGATCGGGATCGAATCCGATTTCCTGGATCACCTTTTCGACCCGTTCACGCAGGCTGATGTGACGACGACGCGGAACTACGGCGGCACCGGTCTCGGCCTCGCGATATCGCGTGAGCTCGTCGAGATGATGGGCGGGACGATCAGCGCGACCAGCGAGCCCGGGGTCGGAAGCACATTCCGGATCGAGCTCGAGTTCGAGCACGCGCGTTCGGCTGGGAGCGAGCCGGATGCCCGGCGCCCGCGATGCTGACGCCTGGACTGTTGCGCCACACGTGCTCGTCGTCGAAGACAGTCCCGTGAACCAGCTCGTCGTGTCGCAAGCGCTCCAGCGCATCGGTTGTCGCAGCGAGGTCGTTGCGGACGGCGAGCGCGCTGTCGCGGCCGTTCAGCGCGAGCGCTACGACGCGGTGCTGATGGACTGCAATATGCCGATCATGGACGGGTTCGAGGCGACGGCAGCTATTCGCCGGCTCGAATCAGACACTCGCCACGTGCCGATCATTGCGATGACCGCTCGCGCGATGGACGACGATCGCACGCGCTGCCTGGCGGCCGGGATGGACGACTACATCAGCAAGCCGCTGCGCCGTTTGACCCTGGAACAGACACTGCACCGCTGGATTCCGAGCTCGCCCCGCCGCGGCCGCGACGAGCAAAGCGCCGCCGCGTAGCTAGACCGCGTGTGGACGCTGTCGCGGACCGGCGCTGAGCAGCTGTGTCCGCTCGAGCGCATGCGCGCACGAGAGGAGCGCCCGACCCAGCGCGATGCGCTGGTCCTCGCTCAGCTCATTCAGCATGTCCGCCTCGATCCCGTCCATCAGCTCATCGCAACGGACGAGGATCCGCAGAGCGCGCGGCGTGACGGCGGCCTGGAGGGTGCGCCGGTGAGCCGGGTCGGGCGTCCTCCGGATCAGGCCGCGCCGCTCGAGCGCACCGATCACGAGGTTCATCGCCTGCGGCGTAACGAAGGTCCAGCGTGCGAGCTCCGCGCAGGACATGCCTTCGTGGGCACGGAGCACGCTGAGGGCAACGTATTCCGTCGTGCTGACGCCTTCGGAGCGAACCGCCTCGTCAAGACGGCGGCGCAGCCGGCGCTCAGCCCGGTAAAGCAGGTAGCCCGTGCGCGAAGCCGCGTAGTCGCCCTCGCTGAGGGGCGCGACGAGAGCCCTGACGGAGACCTTCGCGGCTGACATGAACTGGAGAGGCTACATGGAGCGCCAGTCAGGCCGGTGGTATCGCAATTCACTTGACAACGTGCTTGATATTCTGGGCCACGGACGCGCGGCGGTTGCTAGGGCGCCGCGTGCGAGACACGAGGAGGGAGATCTGATGAGACTGCTCTTGGCGCGCCTCGGCGCACTACTCATGGCGCTGACGGCTCTCAGTCTGAGCGCAGCGGGCGCCTCCGCCGCACCGACAGCCGGCCACTACAGCGGGACGCTGCCGGATGGGACTGTCTGGATCGCCGACGTTCCCGCGAGCTGGAACGGAACGTTGCTCCTTTACAGCCACGGTTTCGGGCCGCTCGTCGCGGCCGACGCTCCGGACCCGACGACGGCCGCGGTGCTGCTGAGCGACGGCTATGCCCTCGCCGGTTCGTCTTACGACCCCAACGGCCCGTGGTGGGCGCTTGGAAATGCGGTCAGCGATCAGTTCACAACGCTCGCAACCGTCGAGCAGACGGTGTTGAAGGCACGCCCGAGCGAGGTCTACGCGTTCGGCACGTCGATGGGCGGTTTGATCAGCGCCCTCGAGGACCAGGGCTCGAACGGGCGCATCAACGGCGCGCTCACGACGTGCGGCATCGTCGCGGGCGAGAACGTGATGAACCAGTACCAGCTCGACGGTGAGTACGCGATCAACGCGCTTCTCGCCGCAGGTGAGCCGATCAAGCTGACGAACTTCGTTGATGGACCCAGTCAGGGCTTCGCTGACGGGTTCCAGACCGCGGCCCAGCTGACGGCTGCCGCACAGGCAGCCCAGGCAACGCCGCAGGGACGCGCTCGGCTTGCGCTTGCGCTGGCGTTCCTGAACGTTTCACCTTGGGGGGATGCGGCACAGCCCGCGATCTACGACTACGCGTCTCAGGAGCAGGGTCAGTACGACGACTACTTTGTTGCCAACGGTGGTCTGAGCGCGAGCTGGCCGGTCTGCTCACGATCTCGAGCAGATCGGTCAGGTAGCGCAGATGCTCGCGCATCGCCTGCTCCGCCAGAGCCGGCTTGTGCTGCTCGATCGCATCGAGGATCTGGCGGTGCTGGTCGCGCGCGACCGACTCGACGATCGCGGGTTCGATCAGCTCCTTGAGCGCCGGCTGCAGCACGAGATGTGACCAGGCGGCGAGCGCGGAGGCGACCCTGTTCCCGCCGGCCTCGGCGATCGTCCGGTGAAAGCGCGTATCCGTCTCGCGCTGGGCGGCCTCGTCATCGGCGCCTCGCTCGGCCTCGTCGATCGCGCGCCGCAGCTGCGACACGGTCGCGGCATCCGCGCGCTCGGCCGCAAGGCCCGCCAGGGGCACCTCGAGCAGCAATCTGACCTCGATCAGCTCGGGAATCGACGTCAGGTTGTTCGTGAGCATGACCGCGATCGCGTCGCTGACGGTGCGGGCGAGGCCGCCGGCGGCTGTTTGCGCGACGAACACGCCACCGCCCGGACCGCGCGCTGCCCGGACGAGGTTCGCGCGCGAGAGTAGGCGGACCGCCTCGCGTACAGCGGGCCGCGAGACGGCGAGCCGCTCGGCAAGCTCGGTCTCCGTGCCCAACCGGTCGCCGGGCTCCAACTTGCGCTCGGCGATCAGGTCCTGGAGTCGTCGAACTGCTGCATCACTCGAGGGTGCCCGTCCCATCTCGACTCAGGAGTATAAGAGCGATCTTTGCCCGGCCGCGCCTCGGCGGCCTGTCCTGCACGATCGAGAGGAACCGTGGGCGCCCCGAGAAACGGCGCTATTCAGGGTTCGGCCGGGGGTCACGGAAGGCCGATCGGCGAGCCCTGGGCCTCAACCCGCCGAGGAATAGCGCGCACTTTCCTGGTCGCTTGACTTATTCAAAACGCGTGGCTAGCATCGCGCCCTTCGCGCGATCGATGCGCGGGATTTGCTGAGGGAGAGAGCCGGCGCGGTCGGCGCTGGTCTACGGAGAGGAGACGTGCGCTGATGTCTGACGAGAAGCCTGTGACTGATGGCCTGAATCGCGGTCAATTCCTTAAGCGAAGCGGTGCGGCCGTCGGCGGCGCGCTGCTCGGCGGCGGTGTCGGCACCGGGGTGTCGTGGGCTCGCCCGATTGATCCGACCGCGCGGGACGCCGCGGTCGAGACGATCAAGATCGGCTACGTGAGCCCGCTGACCGGCGCCGATGCCGGGTTCGGCGAGCCTGACCCCTACGTGATCAGCCTTGCCAACAAGGCATTTGCGAAGGGGTTCAAGGTCGCCGGGAAGAGCTACAAGGTTCAGATCATCAGCAAGGATGCGCAGTCCACTCCGTCGGTGGCGGCCCAGGCGACCCAGACGCTGATCAGCGGCGATCAGGTCGATCTCCTGCTCTCGACCTCGACGCCTGAGGTCGTGCTGCCCGTGATCGGAGCCGCGGAGGCAGCGGGCGTGCCGTCGATCTCGACCACGGTGCCGTGGGAATCCTGGTGGCTCGGCTCGGGCAACAGCTTCACGTCGCCCAAGCCCTACCAGTGGGTGTTCCACTTCTGCTTCGGTGTCGCCAATTTCGCCGATACGTACACAGACCTCTGGAAGCAGGTTCCGACGAACAAGACGGTCGGCATGATGGCCCCGAACGACGCGGACGGTAACGCCATCCGGGCGAACCTCTTCCCGTTGCTCGAGAAGGCGGGCTACACGATCGTCGACCCGGGCGCCTATGAGGACGGAACGACGGATTTCACGTCCCAGATCACCCTGTTCAAGCAGAAGAACTGCCAGATCTTCAACACGTTCCCGATCCCGCCCGACTTCACGACGTTCTGGCGTCAGGCGGCACAGCAGGGCTACACGAGCATGGTGAAGATCGCGCAGATCGCGAAGACCGGCCTCTTCCTCTCGCAGGTCGAGGCAGTCGGTGTGAAGCTCGGCACGAACCTCGCCACCGGGGTCTACTGGGGGCCCACCTGGCCGGGCGGATCATCGCTCACCGGTGTCTCCAACAAGCAGCTCGGCGCCGGCTACGAGCAGCACACGGGCAGGTACTGGAACCAGCAGACCGGCGCCAGCATGGCCCTGTTCGATGTCGCGGCGGCGGCGCTGAAGGCGAGCGGCAATCCGAAGGACAAGTCGGCGGTCGCGAACGCGTTGAAGTCGCTCAAGGTGCGCACGACGATCGGCGAGCTGCACTGGGGCGCCGGTGGCAAGTCGAACCCGTTCCCGAATATTGTCGTCACGCCGATCCCCGGCGGCCAGTGGGTTGCGACGAAGAAGGGCAGCAAGTTCCCGCTCGAGTTCGTCTTCTGCGAGCACATGGACTACCCGCAGGTACCGATCCAGGCAAAGCTCAAGCCCTACAGCTAGCCGGCGCGGATAGGTTTCGGGCATGGCAGGCGGCCCGGTGCTCGCGGCCGCCGGCGTTCGCAAGCACTTCGGCGCGCTTGCGGCGCTCGGCGGAGTGGATCTGGACGTTGGGCCCGGGGATGCGATCGGCATCGTCGGGCCCAATGGCGCCGGCAAGACGACGCTGCTGAACGTGCTCGCCGGGACGATGGCGCCCTCGGCCGGCACCGTTACCTTCCGTGGCTCGGACGTCACACGGGCGAGCGCCGCACGACGAGCCCGCCTCGGCATCGCCCGGGCACACCAGGTTCCGCGCCCGTTCGGCGCGATGACTGTGTTCGAGAACTGCCTGGTCGGAGCGACCGCGGGTGGCGGGTTGCGCCGTCGAGCCGCCTACGCGCGCTGCCTCGAAGTGCTCGAGTTGTGCGGCCTGATCGAGTTCGCGGACCGTCGCGCCGACACCCTCGGCCTGCTCGGCCGCAAGCGACTCGAGCTGGCCCGCGCGCTCGCAACCGACCCGGTCGTCTTGTTGCTTGACGAGATCGGTGCTGGCCTCACCGACGCGGAGGCGGCCGAGCTCGTGGCGATGTTGAAGGCGCTGCAGGGCGACCAGGGTCTCGCGATCGTCTGGATCGAGCACATCGTTCACATACTCGTGCAGGTCGTTACGCGCCTTGTCTGCATGGATGCCGGCCGAGTAATCGCTGACGGCGAGCCGTCGGCGGTGATGGCGGACGCGCGCGTCGTCGACGCATACCTCGGGACCGCCGCGGCATGAGCCTCTTGGAGCTCGAGAACCTGACGCTGCGGCACGGGTTGCTCGAGGCCGTGCACGGTGTCTCACTCGAGCTCGGCGAGGGCGAGGTGCTCGCGCTGGTCGGCGCGAATGGCGCCGGCAAGACGACGCTGCTACGCGGGCTCGCGGGAGCCCACCGTCCTGCCGCCGGGCGGATCCTCCTCGATGGTCGCGACATCACCCGGGTCCCGGCGTACAAGCGGGTCCATATGGGGATCGCCCTCGTCCCGGAAGGGCGACGCTTGTTCGCGAACCTGACCGTCGAGGAGAACCTGCGCGTGGCGGCGTGCAACCCTGGGAGAGGCCATTGGACGCTCGAGCGGGTGCTTGGGGCGTTTCCGATGCTCGTCCCGCTGCGCCGTCAGCGGGCAGCGACGCTCTCGGGTGGCGAGCAGCAGGCGACCGCGATCGGGCGCGCCCTGATGACAAACCCGCGCCTGCTCTTGCTGGACGAGGTTTCGCTCGGCCTCGCGCCGATTGCCGTCGAGGCGGTCTACGCGTCGCTCAAGGCCGTGCTCGCCGAGGGTACGACGGTCCTGCTCGTCGATCAGGACTTCACGCGTGCCGCGGCCATCGCGCATCGCGTCGTCTGCATGCTCGAAGGGCGCTTCGTGCTCGAGGGCAAGGGCTCGGAGCTCACGCGCGAGCAGATCACCGAGGCCTATTTCGGCCTCGGTCGTACCCTGGAGGCGACCGCATGACCTGGGTCAACGACGTCATCCAGGGCATCCTGCTCGGCGGCTACTACGGGATCATCGCCTGCGGGCTGGCGCTGATGTTCGGCGTCATGCGGATCATCAATCTGGCACACGGCGACATCGCCGTCCTGGGCGCGTTCTTGATCTACCTGCTGCTCCAGCATTGGAGCGTGTCGCCGTTCATCGCGCTGCTGCCCGTGCTGCCGACGATGATCCTCTTCGGCTACGTGCTGCAGCGGCTCGTACTCCAGCGCAGCCTGCGCGCGGGCATTCTCACGCCGCTGCTTGCAACCTTCGGCCTCTCGATCGTGATCCAGAACGCGCTCGAGCAGAGCTTCGGCCCGGACGTCCAGTCGCTCGGCGGCCAGGCGGGGTCGCTGGTCACGGCGGCGTGGCGGATCAACAGCCAGATCTCGATCTCGGCGCTCGGCGCGCTCATCTTCGGTGCAGCCGTCGCGATCTACGCGGCGTTACAGCTGTATCTGTCGCGCACGCCGTCTGGCCGCCAGATGCGCGCCTCAGCCGAGGATCCCGATACGGCGGAGCTCGTCGGGATCAACTCGCGGGCTGTGTACGCGCGCGCCACGGCGATCGCGATCGGGATCGCGACGCTCGGCGGCCTCGCCCTCGCGCTGCGCTCGACATTCTCGAGCTACTCCGGCCCCGACCAGCTGATCTTCGCCTTCGAGGCGGTCGTGATCGGCGGGCTCGGATCCTCCCTCTGGGGCGCCCTGCTCGGGGGAATCGTCCTCGGCATCGCACAGACGATCGGTGCCCAGATCAACCCCGAATGGTCGATCCTCAGCGGGCACATCGTCTTCCTGCTCGTGCTCGTGTCGCCCCGCGGTGGCCTGCTCACGCTGCGATCGAGTCACCGGGGACCGGCTTCGCTACCGCAGGCCGGGACATGAGCGAGCCCGGCACGAAGATCCAGCGCTGGACGCCGATGTCGCTCTCGTTTACGAGCGGCTTCGGCCTGCTGATCGTCGCACTTGCGTTCGTGCCGGTGGCGATGGGCGCGAGCATCGTGCAGGACCTCACGACCCTGCTGATCTTGGTCCTGATGGCCGTGATGTGGAACGCGCTCGCCGGTTACGGTGGGCTCGTCTCGGTCGGGCAGCAGGCCTACATCGGGCTCGGTGCATACGCGACGGTCTGGTTCGCCCTGCAGGGCATCAACCCGTATTGGGGCATCGTGCTGGCGACAGCCTTCTGCGCGCTCGTCTCCGTGCCGCTGTCGTTCATCGTGCTGCGCTTCCGCGGCGCGCAATTCGCGATCGGAACCTGGGTTGTCGCGGAGGCGATCGGGATCTACGTGTCCTTCGACAACCAGCTCGGCGCCGGGACGGGCACGTCGCTGTCGCAGCTCGACAGCTACGCGGCGACGACGCGCGAGCACATCACCTACTGGATGACGCTCGGCATCACGGCGTTCTTCGTCCTGCTCGTCTTCGTCCTGCTGCGCAGCCGTCTCGGTGCCTCGCTACAGGCGATTCGCGACGACGAGGAGGCTGCCGCATCCGTTGGCGTCAGCGTCCTCGCCGGCAAGCGAATCCTCTTCATCCTCGCGTCGGCCGGTTGCGGCGCGGCCGGAGCGATGACCGTCGCGAACATCCTCTTCATCGAGCCGACATCGATCTTCTCCGTCAACTACAGCGCCTTCATGATCTTCATGGTGCTGGTCGGCGGACTGGGCACCTTCGAGGGCCCGATCATCGGCGCGATCATCCTCTACTTCATCCAGAAGCAGTTCGGCAACGACGGCACCTGGTACCTGATCGGTCTAGGTGCCAGCGCGATCATGTTCGCCCTTCTTTTCCCGCGGGGGCTCTGGGGCATGCTCGAGGAACGCACTGGGCTGCGCTTCATGCCGGTCGGCTACCGCGTGAAACGGAACGCGTCGCCCCACGAGGCTGGGCCGTGACCGTGGTGGTCTGATGGCGAGCGAGACGGCGCACACACAGGTCGCGATCGTCGGGGCCGGTCCGGCGGGCCTCACGCTCGCTGCGCTCCTCGCCCGCGCCGGGATCGAGACGGTCGTGCTCGAGAATCGCAGCCGCGATTACGTCGAGGCGCGGATCCGTGCGGGCGTCATCGAGCAGGGCGCCGCCGAGATCCTCGTCGAGGCCGGAATCGGAGAGCGGATGCGCGAGGAAGGCATCGTCCACCACGGCATTCACGTGCAATTCGACGGCGAGCGCCACCATCTGCCGCTGAGCGACCTCGCCGGCGGGCGCCACATCGTGATCTACGGCCAGACAGAGGTCGTCAAGGACCTCATCGCAGCGCGCGTCGCTGCAGACCTGCCGCTCCAATTCGAGGTTGACGACGTGAGCGTGCACGGCTTCGACGGCGACACGCCGTCGGTGCATTTCCTACATCGCGGGCGGCGCGTCGAGCTCCGCTGCGAGGTGATCGCCGGGTGCGACGGCTTCCACGGCATCTGCCGCGAAGCGGTTGCCGACCGCGTGCGGGTCTTCTCGCGCGAGTATCCGTACGGCTGGCTCGGCGTCCTCGCGTCAGTCGCCCCGTCGAGCGAGGAGCTCGTCTACGCCAGTCACGAACGCGGCTTCGCCCTGCTCAGCCTGCGCTCACCGCAGTTGAGCCGCCTCTATATCCAGTGCTCGCCCGATGACGACTTGGGCGCTTGGCCCGACGCGCGGATCTGGGAGGAGCTCCAGCTACGGCTTGCGCTCGACGGGTGGAGGCTCCACGAAGGGCCGATCCTCGAGAAGGGCATCACCCCGATGCGCTCGTTCGTCGCCGAGCCGATGCGCCACGGCCGCCTGTTCCTCGCCGGCGACGCTGCCCACATCGTCCCGCCGACCGGCGCGAAGGGCCTGAACCTCGCAGTCAACGACGTCGCCGTCCTTGCGGAGGGGCTGGCCGCATTCTTCGCGAACGGCAGCGAGACGGGGCTCGACGAGTACTCCGAGCGCGCCCTGCGGCGGATCTGGCGTGCTGAGCATTTCTCGAAGTGGATGACATCGATGCTCCACCGCACGAGCGACGACCCCTTCGTCCGCCGGCTCCAGCTCGCCGAGCTTCGCTACCTCACGTCCTCTGAGGCTGCCGCGAGAACGCTGGCCGAGAACTACGTGGGACTCCCAAGCGAGTTCTTTGGGCTAGCGCCGCGCAGCCACGCGAACGCGCGTGCCTGACAGCACTGTCACTCAATCCTTCGCTTGACCGGTATTCGATAGCCGGCCCATCGCGCGGCGCAGCGCGCGCTCCGCGGCGGCGTGCTCGGACGCGCTCAGCCCGTCGAAGATCTGCGCGTGGATCTCCTCGACAGCCGGGTCCGCCGTCCTCAGCAGCGCGGTCCCGGCGGCTGTCAGGGTCGCTCTCAGGATCTGGCCGTGTGTCGGGTCCGCGCGGCGCTGAACGAGGCCTCGCCGCTCCAGCATCGCGAGGATCTCGAGCATCGACTGGGGCGTGACGAGCGCACGGCGCGCGAGCTGCGCGTTGGAGAGGTCGGGGCGCGCGGCGAGGATCGAGAGCGTCGTGTACTGCTGGACGCTGAGGCCCCACGGTCGCAGGCCCACGCGCATCGCACGCCGGATGCCCTGGTTGACGCGGCCGACCACGTACATCAGCGACGCCTCGTGTCCGTTTGATGCGCGCGCGGCGCCAGGCATCGCCACTAGGATCCGCCGCCCGCGTAGGCCTCTCGTAGGACGCTCTTGAGCAGCTTGCCGGCGCCGGACTTCGGCAACGGATCGTCGCGGAGCTCGATCGAGCGCGGCACCTTGTACCCGGCGATCAGTGTGCGACAGTGCTCGATCAGCTCGGCCTCGTGCGCCGTGTGCCCGGGGCGCAGCGTGACGATCGCATGGACGGACTCCCCCCAGCGCGCGTCGGGAACCCCGAAGACCGCCGCCTCGGCGACCGCGGGATGCTCGCTCAGGGCGCTCTCCACCTCGACGGAGTACACGTTCTCTCCGCCGGTGATGATCATGTCCTTGAGCCTGTCGACGACGTATAGGTAACCGTCGGCGTCGGCGCGCACTGCGTCGCCGCTGCGGTACCACCCCTCGACGAGCGCCGCCTCGGTCTCCTGCGGGCGCTTCCAGTAGCCGAGCATGACATTGGGTCCGCGGAGGTAGAGCTCGCCGATCGCCCCGGGCGCAAGCGGCGTTCCCGCCTCGTCGCGGATGTCGACCTCGACGCCGACGACCGGCACGCCGATCCCGCGCAGGCGCGAGGCGTAGGGCTCTTCGCCAGTGAAGCCGCGCCTGTGATCCTCGGCCGAAAGCCGGGTCACGGTCGGCGCGGCCTCGGTCATCCCGTAGAACTGCACGACGTCACACTCGAACCGCTCGAGTGCGCGCCGCTGTAGCGCTGGAGCGATCGGCGAGGCCGCGTACTGGATGTGGCGCAGCGTTCGCAGCTCGCCGCCCGGCTCCTTGTCGAGCTCGTCGAGGAGCATCGCGAGCATCGTCGGCACGAGGACGATGTGCGTGATCTCCTCGCGGCGCACCGTATCGATCACGGCACGCGCGTCAAAGCGCGGCAGCAGGACCTGGAGTCCGCCGACCCATGTGCAGGCGAACAGGTTCGCGATGCCCGCGACGTGAAACATCGGGCAGACGTGCAGCCAGCGGTCCGTTTGCGCGTGCTGGGTCGCAACGAGATTGTGGCGCGCGTTCGCCAGCAGGTTGGCGTGCGAGAGCATCACGCCTTTCGGCTTGCCGGTCGTGCCCCCGGTGTAGGAGATCGCGGCGAGATCGTCCTCGGGGATGTCGCGGCTCGCCGCCGGCGCGTGCTCGAGCAGCCGGCTGTACGCCGTGCAGTCATCGGGCAGCGCCGCGCCGTTGTCCGTGTCGTCGAGCACCAGCGGAAGCCCGATGCCGGCTTCGCGCTGGATCGCGCGTCCAGACTCGAGCTGTGCGCGGTCGACGATCAGCAGATCGAGCTCGCAATCGCGCGCGATGAACGCCAGCTCGGCAGGGGAGAGGCGGAAGTTCAAGCTGACGAGGACTCGCCCCGCGGCCGGCACCCCGATCCAGCATTCGAGGTGCGCGAGTGAGTTCGCGCCGAGAAAGCCGACGCGCGCTCCCGGCGCGACACCGATGTCCTCGAGCGCGCCGCCGAGCGAGGAGACGCGGCGATCGAGCTCCCCGTAGGTGACGCTGCGACCGTGCGCCACGACCGCCGGCTGCGCTTCGAACAGCGCCGCCGCGCGTCGCAATGGCCATGCGCTATCACCCACGGCTCGCACCACTTTCCCGGACGCTAGTATTCGGATACCTGATAGTCAAGGAGGATCTGTTGGCCGCCGCCCCGCGAGTCACGACGGATATGCAGGAGTTGCGCACGAGCGCCGGGCGTCATCTCGGCCACACCGACTGGGCCCCGATGATGCAGGCGCAGGTGGACGCGTTCGCTGATTGCACCGGCGACCACAACTTCCTTCATGTTGATCCCGAAGCCGCCGCCCAGACGCCGTACGGCGGAACGATCGCCCACGGCTTCCTCTCGCTTGCGCTCCTCGCCCCGGTGACGCAGCGCCTCGAGGTGACCGACGCGAAGATGAGCGTCAACTACGGTCTCGACAGGGTCCGCTTCCCGGCACCGCTACCCGTCGGCGCGCAGTGGCGTGGCAGTGCCGAGATCATCGAGGTCACCGACGTCAGCGGCGGCCTGCAGGTCAAGCTGTCCGCGACGATCGAGGTGCAGGGGCAGGAGCGCCCGGCCTGCGTCGCCGAGTGCCTCGTGCGGTTCTACGGATGAGCGAGTTGCGCCTCGACGGCCGCGTGGCGGTCGTGACGGGGAGCGGTCGCGGACTCGGCCGCGCCTACGCCCGCGCGCTCGCCGACGCGGGGGCGGCCGTGGTCGTGAATGACATCGACGAGACAGCCGCCGGCGAGACCGCGCGGCTCATTCTCACGGACGGCGGACGAGCGATCGCTGAGCCCGGTGCCGTCGGCACGGCCGAGATCGCCGAGCGGCTCGTCGCGCGGTCGGTTGAGGCCTTCGGTCGCCTTGACGTGATGCTGACGAATGCCGGCGTTCTGCGCGATCGCGTCCTGTGGAAGATGACCGACGAGGATTTCGACAGCGTGATCGCGACACACCTGCGCGGGACGTTCACCTGCGCACGCGCGGCGGCGATTCGGATGCGCGAGCAGGACGAAGGGGGGCGGATCATCCTGGTCGGCTCACCGGCCGGCCAGTTCGGCAACTTCGGGCAGACCAACTACGCTGCCGCGAAGGCCGGCATCGTCGCCTTCGCCAAGACCTGGGCGATGGAGCTGGCCCGCTCGAAGATCACCGTGAACGCGATCGTGCCGACCGCTTGGACCGCGATGACCGCCAGCATCCCCGCCTACGCGCCGGTCGCCGACAGGCTCGCTGCCGGCGAACCGCTACCGGCGGCGCTCCGTCGCGAACACGCGATCGGCATGCCCGAGGACTGCGCGCCGCTCGCCGTCTTTCTCGCCTCCAGCGCGGCCGCGGGGATCACCGGACAGGCGATCGGGATCGGCGGCGACAAGCTGACGCTCTACTCACACGCAGCCGAGCTCGTGACGGCCTACCGCGAAGGCGGCTGGAGCGTCGGCGCGATCGCCGACGAGTGGCAGCGCACACTCGCCGCATCCTCACAGCCCTACGGGATCGCGCTTGCGCCGCTCGATCTGGAAGGCGCGGCATGACCGTGGACCTCTCGAAGCTCGTCGCGATCGATGTGCACGTCCATGCCGAGCGCAACGCAGGCGAGCCGCCCGACCCCGTCACGAGCGAGTACCTGGCGGCGGCCGCGCGCTACTTTGGCGGCGACCCGCCGCTGCCGACCGCTGCCGAGGTCGCCGACTACTACCGTGAACGCAACATCCTCGCCGTGATCTTCAACATCGACGACGAAGCGGGGATGGGCCGTCGCCGGCTCGGGAGCGAGGAGATCCTCGAAGCCGCGCGCGCGAACCCCGATGTCCTGATCCCGTTCGGCAGCGTCGACCCGCACCGCGGCAAGCTGGCCGTCCGCCAGGCGCGCGAGCTGATCGACGCCGGCGTGCGCGGCTTCAAGTTCCACCCGAACATCCAGGCGTTCTGGCCCAACGAGCGCGCCTTCTACGCGCTGTACGAGGTCATCGAACAGGCCGGCCTGATCGCGCTCTTCCACTCCGGCACGACCGGGATCGGCGCCGGAATGCCGGGTGGGGGCGGGGTCCGCCTCAAGTACTCGAACCCGATGGCGGTCGACGACGTCGCAGCCGACTTCCCGGAGCTCAAGATCATTCTCGCGCACCCTTCATTCCCCTGGCAGGAGGAGGCGCTCGCGATCGCGGTCCACAAGCCGAACGTCTACATCGACCTGTCGGGCTGGTCGCCGAAGTACTTTCCGGAGATCCTGATTCGCTACACGAACACGCTGCTCAAGCACAAGATGTTATTCGGCTCGGACTACCCGCTGATCACGCCCGATCGCTGGCTTGCTGACTTCGCGGAAATCCCGATCAGGGACGAGGTGCGGCCCCTCGTCCTCAAGGAAAACGCGGCTCGCCTGCTCGGGCTCGCGCCCTGACCTAGCCGGCGATTGCGCCGAGCGCCTCGCGCGCCGGCGCGACGAGTAGCTCCTGCAGCCGCCGAGCCGCGTCGAGGTGGTCGCCGGTCCAGATCACGCGCACGCCGGTCGCGCTGGCCTGCGCTTCGGGCTCGCCGAGGTCACGCGCGATCGCCTCCACCAGCCGGCCGTCCGCCGCCTCGTCGACCCCCAGCGCCGCGGGGACCGCCTCCGCCCGCACGAGGCTGAGCGCAAAGCGCGCATACCAATCGCTGAGCCTGCCCGAAGCCGCGGCCAGCTCGCCGCGTGCCGCTGTGCGATCGCCCGCCGGCACGCTGCTGCCATCCCACAACGCGAGCACCGCATCGCCCGCGAGCCTCACCCCGGTGACGCCCGTGACGAGCGCCGTGATCGCGGCCAACGGTGCCGGCTTCGACCCCCGCTCGTTGAGGTAGCCGCGGAACGTGTCGTCCAGCCGGCGCGAAGCGGCGGCGGCCTCGAGCGCCTCACGCCGCGGCGGCACGCTCTGCGGCCTGGTCGGATCGCAGCAGCCGAGGCCGTAGCTGACCGTCGCGGCCAGGTAGACCGCGCTCGATCGATACGCGGAGGCGAGCGCCCGTCCGAGCGCTGCTCCGGCGCCGCGCGGCCAGAAGAGCAGTCCGACCGCGAGGCTGACCGCGCCGCCAGCGCGACGTCCTCGATTCGCACGAGCCCGATCCTCCAGCCCGCGGGCGCGATCAGGTTGAACAGAATCAGCAGCGCGAGCGTGAAAGCGGCCTGACCCGCGGCGAAGCCGATCACGGCGGGGGCGATGCCGGCGATCAGGACGACGATCGGCAGCACGGCCCAGAGCACGTCGTCGTTCGTCCCGATCGCGTAGACGAGCGCGCCGCCGATCACGAACCCGACCGCGGTACCGGCGAGCGAACGCAGGATGCTCTGGCCCGTGCTCAGCGCGTTGGAGCGCAGCACGCTGATCGCCCCAAGGGCGACCCAGAACGCATGCTGGACGCTCCCCACGTCCGCTACGAGCACCGCCACGGCCAATGCGACGGCGCCGCGCAGGCTGTTGCGAAGGAACAACGAATCGCCGCTCACGAATGACGCGGCGCGCTCGCCGGCAGAGCTCCAGCGCTCCCTGCAAGCCCTCAGGCTGGCGACCGAGCAGTCGCTCGTGAAAGCCGCGCCGCGCCGCAGCGGCCGCAAAGCGCGCGTTCGCGCCGATCTGCGCGGCGATGAAGGCGAGCTCCTGCGAGCGGAAGCTCGGGTCGAGTGCCGAAACGATGTGGGCCGCGCGTTGCGCCGACGATCCGTCTGCCAGGACCGCCGGGAGTCGTCCGATGGTCGCCTGCTCGAGCTGCGCGAGCGTGTCATGGAGCTTTGCGATCGCCCCCGCGAGCGGCTCGTCGCTGTCGCCCGGGTGCTCGATCGCTTGCGCGGCGCGCTCGAGCACCTCGGCCGCCGCAACCTTCAGCGCGCAGACCTCCTCGTTTGCGTGGACCGCCCGTGGCTCGCTGCTGGCGAGCAGGATCACATCGTTCAACCAGCGCAGCTCATCGACGAGCCGGACGACCGCGCGCGCATCGGTTGAGAGGCCGCTCGGGCGGTACGGCGTGGCGAAGAACGCACGCTGAAGCTGCCCCACCACCTCCTGCGCGCGCGTCGCGAGGAGGTTTCGCTCTTCGGCGGAGGCCTCGCCGTTCGCGAACGCGACCTCGGAACGCAGGCGCGCGGCAAGCGCCCGGCACGCTTCCACGGCGCCGCCGCGCACCGGGTTTCTCACCGGGGCCGGCCAGAGCAGTGCGATTGCGAACAGCGACACGCCACCGGCAATCCCCCAGCCCGCGAGCCTGTCGGGGATCGCGGAGACGCCCGCGGGCAGTGAGACCGGCAGGATGAAGGCGAGCAGCAGGGCGGTGCTCGCCCCTGCGAGAACGGAGCTGACCGAGCCCGAGAAGAGGACCGCGAATGCGACGAGCGCCATCACGATCGCGGCAGCCGCGGTCGAACGCGACGCGAGCGTGCCGAGGCAGATCAGCACACCGCTTGCGAGCACGAGTGCGGCCTGGTCGCGCAGCCGGTCACGGACCGGGCCAGGGAAGTCGACGAGCAGCAGCATCGCGAAGGACCCGAGCGCCATGAACGTCGCGACCACGGGCTCGCCGAGCACCTTGTCTCCGAACGCGAAGAGCCCCGGCATGATGATCGCCGCGCGCACTGCCCGGCGCAGCGCCGCATGCGCGGGGTCATGCGTCGCTAGCCACTCGCGCAGCAACGCCACCCGCGCAGTCTATGCGCAGCACTCGCCGCGCCGCCGCTGCTCCGATCGTGCCTGCTAACGGTGGCGGTGATGCGGGGCGCCGGCGCTCGCGCTATTGGCCTGCGCCCAGGTGTAGCTGTAGTTGCTCCAGGTTTGTTGCGGCGTCCAGACGAGAGTGATCGCGTAGCCGACGGCGCCGCGGGCGTCCGGCCCCACCGCCACTCCCATCGCGACCGTCCCCGGCTGCGCGAACGCGAGCAGGTTGCGCCGATGGTCCCAGCAGCCGCTCGCCGCGGGGCCGGTGCAGTCGACATTGGAGGTTGCGGCGCCGGCATAGCCGTCGTCGTACATCCATTCGTAGTAAGCGTACGGCGCGTTGAACCAACCACCCGCCCAATCGGAGGTCCAGGCGAAGCGCGGCAGCGCACTGAGCGCCGCCGTCGGGTTCGGGTCGGCGTCGGTCCGCACCCCGGTCTGCACGCTCGCCGCGAGGGCGGGCGCGACGCCTTCGATCGGCGTCAGCCCGTAGGCGACTCGGTCGAGATTCGCGAGGATGAAGATCTGGCGTGTGCCCGACAGCGAGTCGAAGTTCGCGGGCAGCGGATAGCGCGCGAGGCCGAGGCTGGCGCGAGCGGTGTCGAGCGCCGAGACGACTGCGTCGATGCAGGTTGCGCCGCGCGGTGCGCCGGCGCAACTCGCGGGGAGGTTCGCGATCGGCAGGTTCTGTGGCGGGCTCGTGAGTGGCGTTGCACCCGCCGCCGTGCTGGCGGCCTGGAGGGCCAGGGCCAGGGTCAGCAGGGCAATCAGCGCGGTCCTTCTCACGCAACCAAGGTAGGGCTCCTTCTCCGGCCCCAACGGGGCAATTCGTCACCTGCGCGCGTTTTGCGTGCCGGTCTCGATTCCTGCCGCGCGGCACGCGGGCAGGATGCGCAACGCGGTCACGTCGGTGTGGCCGCGCTCGCTGGCGCAGAGGTTTCTTGCGTTGGCGCCGCACGCGTGCACGAGCTGGCCACCGAGCGACCCTGCGACGACGACCGTGATGCAGCCCTTCCGCGCGGGCGGGCTGCCCGCGTGTGTGGCGGTCCAGGCACCGATCGCAATCGCCGCGACCACGATGACGGCGCCAACGACCTTCATCGAGCGACGCTCGCGCGCAGTGAGCGGCGTTGCGAGCCGGCGTGAGTGGCCTACGAGGACCAAGAAGCCGCTCAGCTGTGGAGTTCGATGAACTCGAGCGCGCGCCGCCAGGCGTCGGCCGACTGCTCGGCGAACTCCTCGTAATGCACGTCGAAGAAGCTGTGCGGCGCGTCGGGTTCGATCACCACCTCGTGCTCGACCCCGGCCGCGCTCAGTGCGTCGTCGAAGGCCGCGTCGTCCGCTTGCGTGATGTGCGGATCGGCGCCGCCCTGCACCGCGAGGATCGGCGCCTTCATCTCCGCGGCGCGCTCGATCGGGCCGGGCTTGCCGCCGCGCGCGCCGACGCCGCCGTGGAACCCAATCGCACCGGCGAGCTCGCGATCACCCGCAGCGGCAAGCCACGCCACGGTGCCGCCGTAGCAGCACCCGAACGTGAAGACCGTGTCGACGATGCCCTGCAGGTGGTCGATCGCGGCTGTGACATCGAGCAGTGCCTCGTCGATGTCGAGGTGCTGGCGCATCTCCCGCGCCGGAAAGTCGGGTCCGCGCTTGGCGACGCCGGCGACCCTCCCGTAATAGTCGATCGCGAGCGCCGCGTGCCCCCGTTCGGCGAAGCGCAGGGCCAGCTCCTCGTAGAACGGCGCAAGGCCGCGGATGTCGGGTGCAAGCACGATTCCCGCCTTGGCCCGTCCCTCGGGCAGCGCCAGGAACGCCGCGAGGCGGGTACCGTCCGCGGCCGTCAGTTCGACGTCCGCGTGACTGACGGCGGCGCCCGCAATCGCGGCTACCGGGGGACGCGATGAGGGCTCCGTGCACACGCTCTCGGCATCCTAATCGCGATGCTCTGCAGGACGCCTGTCCGGCCTGCATGGATCTATGCAGCGTGATAGGGTGCCGCGCAACAAAACGCCGAATCTCGGGCTGAGGCGCTCGAGAACGGGGAACCCGAGTTGTTGGGGCGAATTCCACCCGTAAGTGTGGGAAGCGCGGCTCTTTCAGCGCTAGCCCGTCAGCTAACCCCGCAGGCCCAAGAGAGAGGTAGCTGTTGCGGCTACGTCATATCGGCACGATTGCGACGACGATCATCCTGTTCGGGGTTGCGGTCGCGTCCGCGGATGCGCGCGGCAGCGATGTCTCGGGCGGAGGTGCTCAGGCGCCGCTCGGGACCAGCGGCGGCACCGGTGTCACCGGCTCCAGTGGCAGCACCGACGCGACTGGTTCTACGGGGACATCGGGCACGACCGGCACCACCGGCCTTCTCCCGACATCAGATCTGGCGCCGATCCTGCTGCCGAAGGGTGCGGATCCGAGCGCCGTCTACGCCGGCCCGGTCTTCCAGCTCACGCCCACCGGCCTCGTTCCCTTTACGCCGCCAGCTCCGGTCCAGGCGCCGGCGGCCGTCGCCGGTGGCACCACGGCGACCGCTGCCTCGAGCGAGGCGCTGACGGCGCTGCCTGACCTCGAGGTACCCGGCAACACGGCCGAAGAAGTACAGATCGACGGTCTTGGCATCGCGGCGGCGCCGGAGGGTGCCCCAGCGATCGTCCAGCAGATCATCTGGAGCGCCAATCAGATCATCGGCCGCCCGTACATCTACGGTGGCGGCCACAAGAACTTCAAGGCTCGCGGCTATGACTGCTCCGGGCTCGTGTCGTTTGCTCTTCATGGCGGGGGGCTGGTGACCTCGCCGCTCGATTCCGGCCAGTTCATGCGCTGGGGCCAGGCCGGACAGGGTCAATGGATGACGCTCCTGACGAACCCCGGGCACGTGTACCTCGATGTCGCGGGACTGCGGCTCGACACGAGCCCGGCGAACGACCCGACGGACCTCGAGGGCTCGCACTGGCGGCCGCTGCGCCCGATCAACGCGGGCTACGTGAAGCGCCACCCAATCGGTCTCTAGCAGCGCCCGCCGGGTCGGTCCGCCGGGCGAGCTGGCCGCCCCGTTACTCTGCACGGATGGACGACGCGACGCTGATGACGGCTGCGGATCTCGAGGACTTGCGCTTGGAGCTCGCTCAGCTCGAGGGCGCCGGTCGCCGCGAGATCGCAAAGCGGATCAAGACCGCCCGCGAGTGGGGGGATCTCAAGGAGAACAGCGAGTACCACGACGCGAAGAATGAGCAGGCCCACCTCGAGACTCGCATCGCGATGCTTCGCGGCCGACTCGCGCGGGCGCAGGTCGTCGAGTTCGACGGGGCTGCCGCCGGCGGCGCCGTCGCGTTTGGCTCGATCGTGCTCGTGCGCGACGAGCAGGGCGACGAGCATCGCTTCGAGCTCGTGAGCTCACAGGCTGCCGCGCCGAGCATGGGCAAGATCTCGATCGAGTCACCGGTCGCACGAGCACTGCTCGGCCTGCGGCCTGGCGATGTCGCGGCGGTCGAGCTTCCGCGCAGCACGCGCCAGTTCACGATCCTCTCGCTCGAGCGCTAGGCGACCGCCAAGGAGTAGTTGACCCACTCCGTGCGCACCGCGCCGGTCCGGTCATAGACCGACTGCGCCGTGCGGTTGCTCGGCGCCGTATACCACTCCAGCTCCGCCACGCCGCGTTGCGCGCACTCGGCCGAGCAGGCGTCGATCAGGGCCCTGCCGATCCCCCGGCCGCGTGCGGCCGGGGCGACATACAGGTCGTTCATCAACCCGACCGTCGCGGCGCCCAACGTGGAGAACGTCCAGAAGATCGTCGCGAACCCAACCGCCTGCCGATCACGGTCGCGCGCGAGTAGCTGGACTCCCGCGCGCTCGGGATCGTCGAGCAGCGCCTGCATGAGGCCGCGTAGCGCCTTGTCGCCCGGCGCGGCCTCGTAGAACTCGCAGTACGCCCGCATCAGCGGCAGGAGCTGCGTCAGGTGCTCCGCGCGGACGCGGACGATCTCGGCGTCGCTCACTTCGAGCGGGCGAAATGCGCTTCGAGAACCGCTGGGTCTGCGGTCTCAGGGCGGCGCTTGAAGTACTCCTTCTGGAACGGCCACGCCACGAGCATGAGCACGACGCCGAGCAGCAGCCCGCCGATCCCGATGACGATCGGGACCTGGAAGCCGTCGAACGGCGGCGAGTAGTTGGCTCCGGCCGCGCTGTAGGAGGAGTACGCCTTGGCGAACACGGCAAACATCATCAGCCCGCCAAGCATCGGCAGGACGCCGACGAGGAAGAAGCGCTTGGCGTTCACGAACAGCTCGCGCCGGTAATAGACAGCGCATGCGAAGCCGGTGAAGCCGTAGTAGAAGCAGATCGCAAAGCCGACCGCCGTGATCGAGTCCAGGAGCACGTTACCGGCCGACCCGTGCTTGCCCGGATCGATCAGCACGACGAAGACGGTCCACATGATCGAGACAGCACCCATCGCCAGGGTCGAGACGTCGGGCGTCTGGAACTTCACGTGCGTGCGGCCGAAGATCTTCGGGATCGCTCCCCATGCGGCCATCGAGATCGTCGTGCGCGCCGTCGGCAGGATCGTCGTCTGCGTGGACGCGGAAGCCGACGTCAGGACCGAGAAGAGCAGCAGCTTCTGCAGGATCCCGTTACCGAAGACGACGGTGCCGAGCGGACTGAGGACGTCGGCCTGGTTGTCGGGTTCGTGAGGAAGCCGAGGCCGCCGACTGACTGGGCGCCGGTGGTCACGAGCACGTAGATCAGCAGCAGCAGCAAGGTCGAGAGAACGGCAGCGCGGCCGGGGCCTTCGCGCGGAGTCTCGGATTCTTCGTTCACTGCGACGCCCGAGTCCCAACCCCAGTAGATGAAGATGCCGAGCAGCACGCCGCCGGCGAGCGCGTCGAACTGAGCGCGAACGGGTTGAACCAAGACCACTGCGGGTGCAGCGGGTGGACGCCCGCGCCTTCGAGCACATGTCCGGTAGCGATGTCGATCAGAGCGGTGACCGCGAAGATCGCGAGGATCACTACCTCGAAGGTCAGCAGGAACTGCTGGATTCGCGCCGACAGCTCGATCCCGCGCCAGCAGATCCAGGTCATCACCGAGATCCAGATGACTGCCGCGATGAGGATCGCCGTGGTCGAGTGATAGGCGGCAGACCAGCCGACCAGCTTGAACGTGTAGAGACCGGCGATCACCGACAGCGAGGCCATCACGATGACGTCGGCGAGGAAGATCGCCCAGCCGTTGATCCAGCCGAGCTGGGGCCCCATTGCGCGCGTCAACCACGCGAAGGTCGTGCCCGCGTCCGGGTCGTGGAGGTTGAACCAGCGGTAGCCGAGCGAGACGAAGAGGATCGGCAGGAACGAGACGATCATGATCGCGGGCGCGTGCACGCCAACGCCGCCGACGGCGACGATGAAGCCGAGCGTCGCTGCGAGGCTGTAGGCCGGGGCCGTCGAGGCGACGGAGATCACCACGTTCGAGGCGTAGCCGATCGCGTTCGCCTTGAGGCCCTTCTCGCCGGGGGCGCTCGAACGCTTCGGTGTCTCGGCGTTGACAGGCACGCTTGCGCTCTCCATCGCTGTCCTCCTCGTCCTGACCCGTGGCCGCAACCCTCGCTGCGGTTGGCGCATCTTGATGCGCGCCGCGCCCGCTGTCAATGGACTGATTTCAGGTCCTTCTCGACACCATCCCCCTGCGCGGTGTTAGCGTGTGATGAAGCAACGAGATCGGAGGGCAGAGGACCGATGTCTGTCACCACAGCGCACCAGTACTCGGCGAGTGAGCTTTCGAAGCTCGCGCACAGGCACCTTTGGCAGCACTTCACGCGCATGGGCAACGACCCGAACGCGGCCGTTCCGATCATCGTCGGGGGGGAGGGCTGCTACGTCTACGACGCCGACGGCAAGCGCTACCTCGACGGCCTCGCGGCTCTGTTCTGCGTCAACCTCGGGCACGGCCGGCCGGAGCTCGCCGAGGCCGCGGCCAACCAGATGCGCGAGCTCGACTTCTACACGACGTGGAGCTACGCGCATCCGCGCGCGATCGAGCTCGCGAGCAAGATCGCCTCGCTGGCGCCCGGCGACCTGAACCGCGTGTTCTTCACCTCCGGCGGGTCGGAGGCGGTCGAGTCGGCGCTCAAGCTCGCGCGCAACTACCACCGGCTGACGGGCAACGCACAGAAGATCAAGGTGATCGCGCGCGAGATCGCCTACCACGGGACGACGCTCGGTGCGCTTTCCGCCACGGGCATCACCGCCTGCCGTGCGCCGTTCGAGCCGCTGGCACCCGGGGGCTGCCACGTAGCGAACACCAACAGCTACCACTGGCCGGTCGACCGTGATCCGCTCTGGGCGGCCGACCAGATCGCCGAACGGATCGAGTTCGAGGGGCCGGAGACCGTCGCGGCTGTGATCCTCGAGCCCGTGCAGAACGGGGGTGGCTGCTTCGTCCCGCAAGACGGTTACTTCCAGCGTGTGCGCGAGATCTGCGACGCGTACAACGTCCTGCTGATCTCTGATGAGGTGATCTGCTCGTGGGGGCGTCTCGGATACATCTTCGGCTCCGAGCGTTTCGGCTACGTGCCGGACATCATCACGACGGCCAAGGGCATGACCTCGGCGTGCGTGCCGATGGGCGCGATGATCGCGTCCGACCGCGTCGCCGAGCCCTTCATGCAGGACAGGCGCTCCTTCGCCCACGGCTTCACGTTCGGTGGCCATCCTGTTGCCGCCGCGGTCGCGCTCGCCGCGATCGATCTCTACGAGCGCGAGGACATCTGCGCCCACGTTCGCGCCAAGGAGGGCGAGTTCCGCGCAATGCTCGAAAGTCTGCGCGACCTGCCGATCGTCGGCGACGTGCGCGGCGCGGGGTACTTCCAGGCGGTTGAGCTCGTGAAGGACCAGAAAACGCGTGAGACGTTCAGCGACGAGGAATCCGAGGACCTCCTGCGCGGCTTCCTCTCCGGCGAGCTGTACCGCCACGGGCTGATCTGCCGCGCCGATGACCGCGGCGATCCGGTGATCCAGTTCTCGCCACCCTTGATCGCCGACAGCGAGCAGTTCGAGGAGATCGGCGACGTGCTCCGCACTGTCCTCACCGCCGCGTCCGAGCGCATCGCCTGACCGTGACGAGCCCGGGGAGCACTGCGCGTCGGGGTGCTCGGCGCGGCGGGTACGATCGCGCCGGCGATCCTCGCTGATCTTGCGGATTCCGCGGAGGTCGAAGCCGTGCTCGCCATCGACCTCGATGAGGGGAAGCTTGCAGCCACCGTCGCCCGGTACGGCGGGACGAAGACGACCGCCCGCGTCGCTGACGCGCGCGCCGGGCTGGGCGGTCAAATAGCCGGCGTCGACGTGCTCATCAACACCGCCGCCTATCGCATCAACCTCGACGCGATGGAGGCGTGCCTTGTTGCGGGCTGCCATTACATCGACCTCGGTGGTCTCTATCACGTGACGCGCAAGCAGCTCGAGCTCTCAGAGCGCTTCGCCGCTGCCGGCCGCCTCGCTCTTCTCGGGATCGGCTCGAGCCCTGGCAAGACGAACCTGATGGCCGCGCGTGCGGTCGCCGAGCTCGGTGCCGTCGAAGAGATCGAGATCATCGCCGGGGGTCGCGATTTCGCCCCGCGCGGCCCATTCAGCCCGCCGTATGCGCTGCAGACGCTGCTCGACGAGGTCACGCTGCGTCCGGTCGTCCTGCGCGGTGGCGAAGCGGTCGAGATCGAGCCGCTGGCGAGCGGCGGCAGCGTTGACTTCGGCGAACCGATCGGCATTGCCGAAACGATCTACACGCTGCATTCGGAGCTTGTGAGCTTCGGTGAGAGCTTTGGCTGCGCCGAGTGCTCGTTCCGGCTCTCGCTCGCTCCGAGCGTGGAGCAGCGCCTGCGCGAGCTCGCCGGGGCCGGAGCGGAGGCGGTCGCTGCGGCCGCCGCGGCGGCCACCAAGCCATCGGACAAGACCGCCTCCGTTCACATCATCGAGGCGCGGGGCGGCGGGCGCGCGGTGCGGGTCCGGTCACTGACGACGGCGCACGAGCCATTCGGCCTTGGTGGCTCGGTCGTCTCGACCGCAGCGCCGGCGGCGGCTGCGGTCCGCCTGCTCGCTCGCGGACAGATCGACGCCGTGGGCGCGCAGTTTCCGGAGCGCTGCATCGAGCCTGCGGACCTCTTCGCGGAAGTCGAGACGCGCAGCTGCACGATCGAAGTGCAGACAAGGGAGCTCGCGGCATGAGGGTCGGGATCCCGCGCGAGACCAAGCCCGACGAGTACCGGGTCTCGATGACGCCGGCCGGCGTGCGCGAGTTGCACGAGCACGGCCACGAGGTGCTGGTCGAGCGCGGTGCGGGTGCGCCGAGCGGCTTTGCCGACGAGCAGTACGCCGTCCAGGGCGCGATTGTCGTCGCCGACGCGGAGGCGGTCTTCGGGCAGGCTGAGATGATCGTCAAGGTGAAGGAGCCGCTCGACTTCGAGGTCGAGCGACTTCGGCCCGGTCAGCTCCTGTTCACCTACCTGCACCTGGCGCCGGCGCCCGATCTGACGCGCGGCCTGTGTGCGTCGGGGGCGACGTGCATCGCCTATGAGACGGTCGAGGACGAGCAGGGGCGCCTGCCGCTGCTGGCGCCGATGTCCGAGATCGCCGGCCGGCTGGCGACCCAGGCCGGCGCATTCATGCTCGAGAAGCCGCTCGGCGGGCGTGGCGTGCTGCTCGGTGGCGTGCCGGGTGTCGCGGCGGCGAACGTGATGATCATCGGCGGGGGCAGCGTCGGCCAGCATGCAGCGGCGGTGGCGATCGGGATGGGTGCGGACGTCTTCATCTTCGACATCTCGGTCGACCGCCTGCGCGAGCTCGAGCTGCGCTTCGGCGTGAGTTGCTCGACCGTCCACTCATCGACGCTCGCGATCGAGGAGATGCTGCCGCGCGTCGACCTGATCATCGGCGCGGTGCTGGTGAGCGGTGATCGGGCGCCGCACGTGATCCGCGCGAGTCAGCTGTCGCTGATGCGGCCCGGCACGGTTCTCGTGGACGTCGCGATCGACCAGGGCGGCTGTTTCGAGACCTCGCGTCCGACGACCCATCACGACCCGACCTTCGAGGTCGAGGGGGTCACGCACTACTGCGTCACGAACATGCCGGGCGCAGTGCCCGTCACAGCCACGCATGCACTCGCAAACGCGACCTTGCCCTATGTAATCGCACTCGCCGACAAGGGCGTCGCACAGGCGATAGCGGCCGATCCCGGGTTGCGCAAAGGGGTCAATGTCGTGGGCGGCGTCGCCACCCATGCGGCGGTCGCGCGATCGATTGGACAGGAGCCGGTGCCGGCTGAGCAGGCACTGGCGGGGTGAAGGGGAGAGCGCATGCGGACACTGGAGAACTTCGTCGACGGGTCCTTCGCCGCGCCGGTCGAGGGCGCAACCGAGCCGGTGCTGAACCCGGCGACCGGCGAGGAGATAGCGCGCGCTCCGCTGTCGGGCGCTCACGATGTCGATGCCGCCGTGAGCGCCGCTCGGCGAGCCTTCGACGGGTGGGCCCGGACGACCCCCGCGACACGGGCGGAGGCCCTGCTCGCGCTTGCCGGCGCGATCGAGAAGCACGGTGAAGAGCTTGCTCGCGAGGAGGCGATCAACGCGGGCAAGCCTTTCGGCGCTGCGCTCGAGGAGATCCCGGTGGCGATCGACAATCTCCACTTCTTCGCGGGCGCCGCGCGAACGCTCGAGGGGCGCGCGGCCGGCGAATATCTCGAGGGCTACACCTCCTACGTGCGTCGGGAGCCCGTCGGCGTGATCGGGCAGATCACGCCGTGGAATTACCCGCTGCTGATGGCGATCTGGAAGATCGGTCCCGCACTCGCGACCGGTAACACGATCGTGCTCAAGCCGGCCGAGACGACGCCGATCACGACGCTCCGCCTCGCCGAGCTCGCGGCGGAGTTCCTGCCCGCCGGCGTATTGAACGTCGTTTGCGGGCACGGAGATCCGCCGGGCCAGGCCCTCGTCGAGCACCCGGACGTCGACATGGTCTCGCTGACAGGCTCGGTCGAAACCGGCAAGCGGATCGCCGCGACCGCTGCGAGCACGCTGAAGCGCCTTCACCTCGAATTGGGCGGCAAAGCCCCGGTGATCGTCTTCGACGACGTCGCAATGGAGAGCGCGCTCGAGACGATCGCGGGGGCCGGCTACTACAACGCGGGTCAGGACTGCACCGCCGCCACTCGCGTGCTCGTGTCGGCCAAGGTCTACGACGACGTGGTTGCCGGTCTCTCCGAGCAGGCCAGCGAGCTTGTCCTCGGTGACACCCTGGCGGATGAGACGACGCTAGGGCCGCTGAACTCCGCGCGCCAGCGGGAGCGGGTCGAGGCCTTGCTCGAGCGGCGCGGCAAGCACGTCGAGGTGGTGACCGGCGCCGCGAAGCCAGACCGGCCCGGGTTCTTCCTCGAACCGACCGTCCTCGCCGGGCTGCGCCAGGACGACGAGCTGATCCAGCGGGAGATCTTCGGGCCGGTGATCACCGTGCAGCGCTTCACTGACGAGGACGAGGCGATCGCCTGGGCGAACGGAACGCCATACGGTCTCGCATCCTCGGTTTGGACGCGCGACGTGGGACGCGCGCTGCGCGTCTCGAAGGCGTTGCGCTTTGGTTGCGTCTGGATCAACGACCACATCCCGCTCGCCTCTGAGATGCCGCACGGTGGCTTCAAGCAATCCGGCTACGGCAAGGACCTCTCGATCTACTCGCTCGAGGACTACACGGTCATCAAGCACGTGATGGCCAAGCTCGACTGACAGGCTGCTCGCGTGCTCACCGTTTACGGCGCCGCGGCGGTCACGTTCATGATGCTGATGTACGCGTTCGAGCGGCGCGGGCGGCGGTTCATCGCCGCCTTCGCGCTGGGCTGCGCGCTGTCGAGCGGCTACGGCTTCCTCGCCGGTACCTGGCCGTTTGGGGTCGTCGAAGCGATCTGGTCGCTGATCGCGCTGCGACGCTTCGCGACGGCACGCGACGCGCATCGCAACTGACGCACCGCCAAGCTCAGCTCGCCGACCAGATGTCGAGCACGCCGCTCGTGTCGTGGCTGTTGGCATCGCCCTCGCCTTCCACGACGTACCCGTCGACGACGATCGGGCTGTTCCAGTGTCCGCCGGCGCAGGCGAGCGTTGTGACGAGCTTGCCGCTCTGCGGCTCGTAGACGTTGATGCCGCCGTTATCCATGTCATACACGTAAAGCAGCCCACCGGCGACTACCGGGCTCGTGCCGTGGTTGCCGTTGGTCCAGGTCGGATGCAGGCGCCGATGGCGGACGATGTAGGCGGCCGTGCCGCCGCCGTCGGCGACGAACACGTAGGAGTGCCACACGGCTGGCGCGCTGAAGAGCTCCGCACCGCCTGGGGTCGGTAGTTTCTGCACCTGCCCACCGGTCCGCTCAGGGTGGCGGTGGCGCCGGCCGTCCATGTGCGCGAGGCTGATCACGCGCAGCAGCCCGTCCTTGCCGCCTTGTAGCGCGACGTTGCCCGGCAAGAGCGCCGGAGAGCCAGAACCCTCATCGGTGTCCGAGGCATTGAGGTGCTCCTGGTCACAGGCGTGTAGGCCTGCACGAAACGCAGGTCCGGCAACGACAGCTCGATCACGCTGTCGCCGAAGTCGGTCGTCCCGTTCCATGGTGCGTTGCCCGTCGCAATCAGCACGCGCTTCTCGCCCGGCAGGACTACCGGTCCGCTGCGCGAGAGGATCGCCGAGTCGCTCGCGTCGCAGCTCTGCGGGTTGATGATCGTGTGCCGGTTGGCACAGAGCGTGTTGAAGGCCGCATCGACGTGACCGGTCTGGCTGTTGATCGCGACGATGTGCCCGACGTAGGGCGGTGCGTCGCCGTAGTAGCCGCCGGTCGATGCGAGGATCTCGTTGCCGGCGATGTTGAGCGCGGCGGTGAGCTTCTCGCGGCTCGGGAGCAGCGTGACTCGCGCAGGCCATCCCGACGCCTCGGACCCGTTCGCGAGGCTGAGCTTGTGCACGAGGCCGTCCGGCGAGGTCGCGTAGACGAAGCCCGTGCTCGCGTCCGCTAGCGGCGTGGCGACCGTGATCTGGCCGCTGCCGACCCAACCTGAGATGCCAGGCGGCGTGAACTTCCACAGGATCTGCCCGCTCGCCGGGTTGATCGCCATCGTGATCCCGTAGGTCGTCGTCACGATCACGACGTTCTGGACCGTTCCCGCCACGTTCACCCCGCTGAGGAAGATCGGCGAGCTGTCGACGGTCCCGGGGAGCTCCACCTTGCGCAGGTGCAGGTGCGCGACGTTGGCCGGCGTGATCCCGGTGATGTCGTCGCTCGAGCCGGTCCGCTGCGGGCTGAGGCCGAACTCGGGCCAGCTCGTCAACATCGTCGCGGACGCCGTGTGGCGCACACTCGCGACGGCGCCGGCGCTCCCGACGGCAGCAATCCCGGCGCCGAGGAGCGCCAATACGGTCCGCCTCATCGATCCCAGCCTAGCCGAGGTGTGCGGGGACGATCGAGGCGCTCAACGATTTGCCCTTCGGCGAGCCGATGACGGTCAGCTGGAACGTGCTGGATTTACGCGCCCCGAGCGACGGGATCAGGCTCTGCCCGGCTGCGAGGACGCGTCCGGCCGAGAGCGCCACCGCATACACCGTCAGGGCGCTCGCGGCGGCGGAGCCGTTGATCGCGCGTCCGGCGATGAATGGACCGATGAAGTTCGATCCGCTGGTCAGCCCGGTGACCTCGATTCGCGCAGCGCGAGCCGGCGGTCTCGTCCCTGCTCCGATGCGGGCGCTCACGTGGGTGGCTGTGGCGTTGCCCACGAGCACGTTCGCGTCGACCCACCAGACGGTGGCGCGGGGCTCGATCAGAGAGATCTCGCCCGTCGGCGAGGTGTCCCCGACAGTCGCGTTCGTGTAGATCTGCTTGCCCGCCGCGTCCCTGACAAAGACGAGGATCGGGATGTCCGCCACCGCCTGCGCCGAGGTGTTGCGGAGCTCGAGCACGGCAGCGGTACCGCTCGTGCTGTGCACGAGCTGCGCGCTCAGCACTTTCACCCTCTTGCCCGCCGTCGCGATCCGCGTCACGCTGACTGTCGCCCGCTGATGCGCGAGGCGCTTCGCAATCGCGGCGCTCCGCTCCTGGGTGGTCTCGCAGCCCGTCAGCGTCAGCGCCAGCGACGCCACGACGACGCCGCGAGCGAGCCGGCTCATCCGAAGACGCCCGCCACGTACTCCCGCGTCTCGACCTCGACGGGATCGTCGAAGATCTGCTCGGTTGGACCCAGCTCGACAAGATCGCCGAGGTACATGAACGCGACTCGGTCGGCGATCCGGCGCGCCTGCTGGAGATTGTGCGTGACGACGACGACCGCGAGGTCCTCGCGGAGCTGGCGGATCAGGTCCTCGATCGTGGCAGTCGAGCGCGGGTCGAGGGCGGAGCACGGCTCGTCCATCAGCAGGATCTCAGGCTGCTGGGCGATCGCGCGGGCGATACAGAGGCGTTGCTGCTGGCCGCCGGAGAGTCGCAGCGCCGAATGATCGAGCGAGTCGCGGACCTCGCGGTAGAGGCCCGCGCGTTGCAGTGCCCGATCAACATCAGGAGCGATCTCGTGGCGGCGCGGACGGCGTCGTGACTGCTCGCGCAGGGCAAATCCGACGTTGTCGAAGATCGACATCGGGAACGGGTTCGGCTGCTGGAACACCATCGCCACGCGACGGCGCAGCTCGGTGTCGACGATCTCGTCGATGTCCTCGCCGTCGAGCAGGATCCGGCCGCTGTGGCTCGCGCTCGGCGTCAGCTCGGTGAGGCGGTTGAGCGTGCGCAGTAGCGTCGTCTTGCCGCAGCCGGACGGTCCGATCAGCGCGAGAACCTCGCCCTGGTGGATCGAGAACGAGACGTTCTTGACCGCCGGCGTGCCGCCGTAGAAGACGCTCACGTCCTCCAAGCGCAGCCGCTCGACAGCGGGCTCTGGCTCGGCCTGAGGCACGATCTCGATGCGTTGGGCCAGGATGCTCACCCTAAGTTGATCTTT
The DNA here is from genome assembly GCA_963703775.1 of uncultured Solirubrobacterales bacterium. Lineage (GTDB taxonomy): Bacteria > Actinomycetota > Thermoleophilia > Solirubrobacterales > Solirubrobacteraceae > Palsa-513. The sequence continues at coordinate 73,895 of CAVPFP010000026.1, forward strand.
CCGATCAGGAATACGAGCTTGGATTGTGCCATACCGGCGCCTACGCGCCAAGCCTGCGCTCGGCATGCAGTGGCGGGCCGCCGATGCGCCCGATTCGCCCTACGCCCCAGTTGAGCACGAGGACCAGGAGGAGCAGCAGCGCGGCGGCCGCATACGCCTTCGTTGGTGCGTTGCCGTCACCGGCGGGAGAGGCGTTGAACGCGTAGCTCGTGAGCGTCGACCCGGTGCCGCGGAGCAACCCGAGGACCGGGGTATTGCTCTGCGTCTGGATCTGAAGCGTCGCGCCCAGCAGCAGAATCACGATCGCCGTGTCGCCGATGATTCGTCCAAGCCCGAGCGCGGACCCCGTCGCGACGTCCCGGCGGATCGCCGGCAGGACGACGCGCCGGATCGTGGCGGTCTTGGTCTTGCCGAGCGCATAGGAGGCCTCGCGCAACTGGCGCGGCGCCGCGATCAGCCCGTTGCGTGTCGCCGTGTAGATCGACGGGATCGCGACCGCGGAGATCATGATCCCGCAGGTGAGGAACGATCTTCCGAACGCGCCGCCGGGCTGGCCAAAGGACAGTGGCGCGAACAGACCGAGCTCGAAGAGCGCGAGGCCGAAGATCGCGAGCACGACGTCGGGCGTGCCGGCGATGATCTCGACTGTCGATTCGACGACCCGCGCGAGCCACCGTGGACGCCCGAACTCGACGACCCAGAGAGCGGTCGTCACGCCCAGCGGCACGGCGATGGCGAGCCCGATGACGCTGAGCAGCACGGTGCCCTCGATCGGATCGAGGAACCCCCCTGAGCCGGCCTGGCTGACGGACGGGCTGGGGTGCTGCACGAGCAGGTCGGGCCGCAGGTACTGCGCTCCCTTGACCGCGAAGAACAGGACGAGCGCGGTGGCGATGATGCACAGGCCCATCCCGGCGAGCCAAGAGAGGGCGAAGATCACGAGATCGCCGCGACGCCAGCGCCAGATCGATTCGCGGCGGCCATGGCGCCGGCGTGGGGGTGCGAGTGGTGGCGCGAGGTCTGTCATCAGCTGCTCAGCTGGTAGCGGCGCAGCGGCAGCCGTACGAGGTAGGCCGCGAGCGATAGGACGAGGCTCGAGAACAGCAGCAGCGCCGCGAAGGAGTAGAGCGTCGAGTGGATCGCAGGCGCGCTGATCGAGTCCGCGCTACGGATGATCGTTGACGCGAGCGACTCGAACGGCTCGAACCAGAAGATCGTCCCATCCGCTGGGTTGGGAGCGAACGACACGCCGCCCGAGACCATCGATATGACGATCGCTTCGCCGATCGCCCGCGCCGCTGCCAGGCCGGCGGCCGCGACGATCGCCGGGCGGATCGCCCGCAACGACACCGCGATCGTGGCGCGCAGCGGGTTCAGCCCAAGCGCGATGGCGCCCTCACGCCACGGTCGCGGCACGGACTCGAGCGCGTCGGTGATCAGCGCCGTCATGATCGGCGTGATCATCAGCGTCAGCAACACGACCGCAACGGCAACGCCCCCAGGCAGCGGGATCAGGTATTCGACCGAGCGCTTCTGCTGGGTCGTGATGACGTGGTTCACCATGAACGGGACGAGCCAGAGGATTCCGACGAGCCCGTAAAGCACCGATGGCACGGCCGCCAGCAAGCGGATGACGGGTCTCATCACACGGTGCACGAGCGGCGGCGCGAAATCGACGATGAAGACCGCGCTCGCGACCGAGACGCAGAGCGCCACGAGCAGCGCAAGGCCCGCGCTGAGAATCGTGCCGTAGATCAGCGGCCAAGCATGGATGGCGTACGCCGACCCCGGCGGGTTGCGGGTCGTGTTCTGCATCGCGCCGATCCTCGAATCGACGTTGCCGCCGGAACCGAACAGCGAGAAGCCGTCGTGTGAGAACGTGGGCCAGGCGCCGCGCGCGACGAAGACGACCATCGCGACGATCGCGATGGCCAGCAGGCATGCCACCGCGCCGAGCAGGAGCTCGGCGCGGCGGTCAGGCCAGGGACGGCGGAGCCGCTCGAACACGCCGCGGGCTAGCCGCTGACGGTCTTCGTGATCGTCAGCGGCACCCAGTTGGACTCGATGATCTTCTTAGCGGCTGCGCTCGTCTGGATCCAGTGGATGAACTTGTACTCGGGTCCCGCGGCGGGGCCGCGCGTCACCTCGTAGAAGTACGACCAGCCGGGGTAGGCCTCGTTGACCGTGTTCGCGACCGAGCAGGCGATGCCGCCGTACGCCACGGCGTTGACCTGCTTGTTCAGCGCGAAGTAGTCGGAGAGGAAGCCGATCGCGTTGGGATCCTTCTCGACCGCGGTCTGCTCCTGGCCTTCGGAGGCGTAGGTGGCGGCCGGTGGCGAGGCGACCTTGCCGCCGGCGAGCAGCGTGTTCTGGAAGGTCGTGAGGACCCCGGCCACCGACGTGCGGCTCTCGACATCGATCGGGGTCGTCAGGCTCGAGCCTGTCACCTGGCTCCAGTTGCGCACCTTGCCCTCGAAGATCTGCTCCACCTGCGAGGCGCTCAGGTTGGAGATCGGGTTCGCCTTGTTGGTGACTACGCACACGAAGTACTTCGCGATCTCATAGAAGTCGAGCCCGCCCGGGTCCGTCGACGCCGGTCCGCGGGAGGAGTCGCCGATGTCGACCTTGCCGGAAGCCACATCGGAGATCCCGACGCTCGCGCCGCCCTGAGCGAGGCTGAAGCGGACCTTGTTGTGGTTGAGCTTGGCGTACTTCGCTGTCAGCAGCTCGAGCAGGGGATAGGAGGCGGTCGCCCCCGAGAGGGTTATCACGTTCGAGCCGAGCGCGGTCGCCGCGCCGACGGCGAGGGCCGCGATCGCGAGCACGGGGACGAGGGCACTGCGGGGTCTGCGAAGCAATGTGGGAACTCCTCACGGGTCGACTGGGCTCTGGACGCGCAGCCTAACAGAAAGCGCATAAAATCGACTAACAAAGCTATTATTGTCCGCAAGCTAGGAAATGGAGACCAAGTTGCTCAGCACTCTGCCTGCCAGACGCAGGCTTGCCGCGTCGCTCGCGGTGATTGCCGCCGGCGCCGGGCTCGCTACGATCGTTCCCGCCCTCGCTGGTGCCGACAGCACCACGCCGGTCACGACCGGCGGCACCGGTGCAACCGGCACCACGGGCGCCACGGCGGATCCGAACGACTACACGTGCACCGGGCAGCTGCGCAAGGGCGCTGCCGAGTCGGGTACACCGGGGACGCAGGTGCAGTACCGCTTCTCATGCGATGGTCCGATCACGGGCTACCAGATCGAGACGGAACCGCACCCGATTCTGTACGCAGATGCGTCACCGACGCTCGCGCTGAACGACGCGCCGTCCGCGGACAACTTCGAGTGCCAGGGCATCACGCCGGGCTACGCGGTCAACTGCGTCGGTCAATCGACTGCGGCAGGCGAGATCGTCACCGGCCAGTTCGCGATCGCCGGCAGCCTGAGTAGCGAGCCGCAAGTGGACGCGATCCTCACCGTCACCGAGGCCACTGCGCCTTCGACGACCGTGACGAGCGCCAGCAAGAGCTCTCCGGTCACGGTCACCCCTGCCGTCACGCAGTACATCTCCGGCCCCTTCGACCTCGGGCGACCGGTCGACATCAAGCACGACCAGTTCTCGGGGGACACGCGCCTCGGCAGCACGCCGCCGATCACCGTGGTCGTCAAGAAGGCCAAGGGCGGCGCCTGGATCACGAGCACCGTGCCGCTCGATGGGACAACCGGCTCGACCGGCATCGACGGCGCAACGCCGAAGGCGAAGCATCACGCGAAACATCGCTGACGCCCGATTGAGGTGCCGTGCCCCAAACGGCGCGGCACCTCAGTCACGCCCGCGGCAGCGGTTTGATCAGGGTCGGCGTACGCTCGTGTGGCCGGCCGCAGAGTCGCCGCTCTCGCCCGCCCGCAGCAGATGCAGGCGCATCAGCTCCGCTTGCGCGTTGATCGTCGCGGCGGGATCCGCCGGGCGGATGCGCGTCCACCGCCCGTCGCCGTCGAGTTGCCAGGCGTTGTGGTTGTCCTTGAGGCAGAGCTCGACCGTTTCGAGCACCTCGCCACGGAGCATCGGATCCTCGATCGGCACCGCGAGCTCGACGCGATGCTCGAGGTTGCGCGGCATCAGGTCGGCCGAGCTGATGTAGACGGTGTGCTCGCCCTCGCGCTCGAAGGCGTAAACGCGCGAGTGCTCGAGGAAGCGGCCGACGACTGACACCACGCGGATCGTCTCGGAAAGCCCAGGCACGCCGGGTCGCAGGCAACAGATGCCGCGCACGTTGAGGTCGATCCGCACACCGGCTCGCGACGCGGCATAGAGCGCGTCGATGCACGTCGGGTCGACCAGCGCGTTGATCTTGATCAGGATCCGCGCGGGGGAGGCGGGCGAATGTGCCGCGACCGTCTGCTCGATCTCGTGCAGGATCGCGTTGCGCAGGTGCGACGGGGCGACGAGCACCTTGCGGTATCTGCTCGGTCGGGCGAATCCGGTGAGGAAGTTGAACAGCTCGGCGACGTCCGCCCCGATCGCCTCGTTTGTCGTGAACAGGCCGAAGTCCGTATACAGGCGCGCGGTCGTGGAGTGATAATTCCCGGTGCCGACATGGACGTAGTTGCGCACCCCATCGCCCTCGCGGCGCACGACGAGGACACATTTCGCGTGCGTCTTGAGCGCCGGATGGCCGTAGACCACGTGGACGCCCGCTTCCTCGAGCTCCTTTGCCCACTGGATGTTCGTCTGCTCGTCGAAGCGAGCCTGTAGCTCCACCAAGCAGACCGCCTGCTTGCCGCGCTCGGCGGCGCGGATCAGCGCCGGCACGAGCGGCGAGTCGTCGCTGGTCCGGTAGACCGTCTGCTTGATCGCGAGTACCTGGGGATCGTTGACGGCTTGATCGACGAACCGTTCGACAGACGCCGAGAACGAGTCATAGGGATGGTGCACCAGCACGTCGCCGCTCCGCATCGCCGACATGACATCGGTCCGCGAATCCTCGTCGGTGCGAAAGCGCGATGGCACCACGGGCGTCCACGGCGGGTCGCGCAGCTCGGGGTAGCCGCCGAGCTTGGTCAGCTGCATCAGGCCCGTCAGGTCGATGATCCCGTCGACTGCGTAGACGTCGCGCGGCTGCAGGTGCATCGCTGCGGTCAGTTCGTGCAACAGGCGCGTCGACATGCGTGCGCCGACTTCGACTCGCACCACTTCCCCGAACCGGCGGCGGCGCAGCTCGTCCTCGACCGCTTGCAGCAGGTCGTCAGCCTCGTCGGAGACGGCCAGGTCGGCGTCGCGCGTGACGCGGAAGAAGTCATATTCATCGATCACCATCCCCGGGAAGAGGGCATCGAGGTTGTGGGCGATCACGTCTTCGAGCAGCACGAACGTGTCGCCTCCGCCGACCGCGATGAAGCGCGGCAGGATCTCGATCGGGACCTTCACCCGCGCGAAGGTCGTGTGCCCGGAGTCTGGGTCGCTGACCATCGCGGCGAGGCTGAGTGACAGGTTCGAGATGTACGGGAAGGGCTGTCCTGGGCCCACCGCCAGTGGGGTCAACGCCGGGAAGATGACGCGGCGGAAATGGGCCGCGAGGGCTTCACGGTCGGCTTCGCCGAGCTCGCGCACCTGCTTGACGACGATGTCGTGCTCCGCAAGCGCCGGCAGCAGACGTTCGCTGACGCAGCGCTGGAGCCGCAGGCCGTGTTCGAGCACGCGCTCGTGTACGCGGTCGAGCGTCTGCGCCGGGGTGGAGCCGTCGACGCTCGGGCGCTCGACGCCCGCGTCGATCTGGTCGTGTAGACCGGCGACACGGACCATGAAGAACTCGTCGAGGTTCGAGCCGTAGATCGCGGCGAACTTGACGCGCTCGAGCAGTGGGAACGAGCCGTCCTCAGCGAGCTCGCAGACACGCAGGTTGAACTCGAGCCACGAGAGCTCGCGATTGATGTAGAGGGCCGGATCCCGGGTGCGAGCGCGCTCGGTCGGGCCGGCCTCAGCGGAGGCGATGAAGTCAGTACTGCTCATCCAACGCGTCAATTATGCGACCGGGATCGAGCCGTTCGGTGAAAGGCTGGTTGCTGCAAGCAAGCGTTCGCGCAAGCCGCTGTCTTCGATCTCGGCCCACAGGGCGAGGAAATCGCCAAAGCGGGCGTCGCGGCGGCCGTGCAGTCGCAGGCCGAGGCGGCGCACACCGCGCCGCGAGCTCTTCGCGGACAGCGGCTCCAACCGCGCGATCAGCACGTCGTAATCGTGGACCTCACCGATCACCGTCTGCAGCTCGCGCGCCTGCGCTTGCGCCTCGTCGGCCACCGGTCCGATCAGGAAGCCAAGCAGCTCGAGCACGTAACGCAGGCGCTTGGCGGCGATCCGCATGTCGTGCAGGGCTGTGGCGTTGCGCTCATCGAGCGCCGCGGGTACGAAGCTAAGGAGCTCGCCGGCGCGGACCGCGAGGATCCGGCGCGCTGCCTCGGGAAGCGCCATCGCGGATTCGAGATCACCGATCGCTTGTGCTTTCACCGCGCGAGCCTCCGCAGTCGCTTCTCGAGCCGCGCGTCGTCGGCATGTTCCAACGCGCTGGCGAGGTGTTTGTTCGCGAGCTCCTGCTCGCGGCGCAGATCCGCGAGCAGATCGTCGATCGCCTGGCGCTCGCTGCGGCGTGCATGCTTGCGCAGCGATTCGAGTAGCTCGATCTGCACGTCACAGTCCCTTCGCTCGCCGAGAGCGGCGGCAAGCAACTTCACCTCGGCGAGCGCGGTGCGCAGCGGTTTGTGCGCGAACGCCGGCGCGAAGATCTCGAGCGCGGCACGCAGGCGGCGCGACGCCACGCGCATCTTGTGGACCCCCTCGGCCCGCCTCGGATCGAGGACACGCCCACGCTCGTGGCTGAAGACATCACTCGAGCGGGCGATCAGTACCGCCTCGGCGGCCTCGCCGTACGTTTGCTCTGCGCGCAGCTCGATCTTCGTCACGCGACGCCCCACCCGGCTGTGATCTCGAGGCCCGTTCGGGTCGCGATTGCGCCGGTCAGCTGCTCCTTGTTGACGGCATCGCGGATCGCCGCGGTGGCGACAAGGCGGACCGTCTCGCTACCGAGCTCTCGCGCGACACGCACCTGGGCCCCGACGACTTCGACGACCTCCCCGATCTTGCCCCGAGGTATCGCGTCCTCGCTCGCCAGGCCCTGGTCGATTCGCGTGAATACGCGCTGGCGGAGCAGCTCGCGGATACCCCCGCCGTCGGGTTCCGCGACCAGCGGGCGGGTCGCATTCGGGCCGATGTCGATGCATGCGCAAACCACTGGACTCAGGGTATCGTTAGCCTGACGCGATGGCCGAAACGCTCTGGTTGCTGCGCCATGGCGAAGCCGAGGACGACGCTGCGACCGACTTTGCACGCCCGTTGACGGCCCGCGGCGAAGCCCAGGCACGCTGCGCCGGACGGGCGCTCGCGCGCCTCGGCGTCGAGTTTGCTCAAGCCTTTACGAGCCCCCGGGTCCGCGCGCTCGATACGGCGCGCCTGGCCTGCGCGGAGCTCGGCTTGGAGCCCGTCGAGCACGAGCCTCTCGGCGGGAACTTCGAGGCACGCGACGCCCTTGCGCTGATGGCCGCCGTGTCCGGCGGCGGCGCGCTGCTGCTCGTCGGCCACGAGCCGGACTTGTCGCGCCTGGTCGCCGCGCTCACGGGCGCGCGGATCGCGATGAAGAAGGGCGGCCTCGCCGCGATTCGACTCGTCGGCGCGCAGGGCGAGCTCGTCGCCCTGTTACGCCCGCGCGAGATCGAGCTCGTCGCTGGGCGTTGAGATTCCGTCGTAGGCCGGGAGCTCGGGCTCACCCGGCTCGAGCGGCTCGGCAGCAAACCTGTAGCCGATCCCGAAGTGGGTGTGGATGTAGCGCCAGTCGGGCGACACACGCTCGAGCTTCTGGCGCAGCTTGCGCACGAATACATCGACCGACCGGTCGCCTCGCACCATCGAGTAGCCCCACAGGCGCTGATAGATGAACTCGCGCTCGAGCACGCGGCCCCCCGAGCTCGCGAGCAGCTCGATGAGCTCGAACTCGCGCCGCGTCAGGTCGAGGCTCAGCCCCTCGACGAAGGCCTGGTACTGGTCGTGATGGATCGCCACCTCGCCGGCATGGATCGGGAGGCTCTCCTGCGGGGACTCGAGCCGTCGGCGGCGGCGCACCACTGCTTCGACACGGGCGATGAGCTCCTCGGGATGGCAGGGCTTCGTCAGCCAATCATCAGCGCCGATGCGCAGGCCTCGCACGCGTTGAGCGACCGTCGATGATCCGGTGCAGACCACTACCGGAAGTTCGGGGAGCTCGCCGCAAACCCGCTCGAGCCACTCCCAACAGCTCGGCCCGAGCACCGCGAGATCGACGATCACGGCACTCAACCGCATCGGGACGATCGCCTGTGGGGAGATCGAGGACGCGAGCACACGCCGCTCCCAGCCGAGGCGCTCGAGGCGCTTGTCGAGCACCTGCAGGAACCCCGAGTCCCGGTCGAGGATCGCGACGCGCAAGGCTATCGGCGTCGCCTCGAGGATTGCCCCCTCGACGCTGCTCAGCTTCCCGGCGGAAACTCGTTCCGTCATCTCGCCCATTGTAGTGGCGGGCAGAAGGGCCGCACAGACGCCTGCAGCCAGGTAACAGGATGTTCACAGATAAGACCGCAAGCTCGCCGCTTTGTCCTCCCCGCACGAGCGATGCCGCGCCGCTACGGCTTTCTCGAAGCGAACTCCTTGAACAGCCCGGTCACGACGAACACCGTCTGCTCGCCGACGTCGACAGCGTTGTCGCCGATCCGCTCGAGCGCGCGCGCCACCAGCGTCATGCACATCGCCCACTCGCGCCGGTCGATCTCATCGCCCGAGGCCACCGCCAGCTGGAATATGTCGCGCTGAAGCTGGTTGACCTCCTGATCCTGGCGCAGCAGATCCTCAGCAACCGCGACGTCGCGGTCGGCGAATGCGCGTCGCGCCTGCGAGACCTCGGAGCGCACGACTTCCCCCATGCGCGCGACCTTCGCGAGGATCTCGGGCTGCGTTGGCGCTTCACTACCGGTGAGCGGTAGCACCTTGCACATGTTCACGCACTGATCACCCATACGCTCAACGTTGCGGATGATGTGCAGTAATGCCGCTACTACGCGCAGGTCACCGGCGACGGGCGTCTGGCGGGCGAGCAGCGACAGGACGGTCTGATGGACCTCGAGATAGCGGCCGTCGATGCGATCGTCGTCGTTGATGACCATCGACGCGAGCTCGATGTCCTGGTGGGCGATCGCTTCGAGCGAGCGATCTAGCTGCTCGAGGACGATGTCGAGCCCGCCGATGGTGCGCTCTTCGAGCTCGCGCAGCTCGTCCTGGAAGTGGGTGCGCGCTACGTGCGCTGGCGCGGAGGGTGCTGTTGACATGTTCCTCGCTTCGGTGTCGTTGCCTTCGTGGAGAGGCTACGCGCTCGCTGCGCTGCCCGCATCGAGGTGCGCCGCCTCGCTTGCCGTGGATTGAGAAGTCTCCGCGCCTTCGCCGCGGCCGTTGTCAACTTCTCGTAAATGCTCCGGGTGAAATCGGTATCCGAAACCGGGATGCGTGTGAATGAACTGCCGCCCGGGAGCGGCGGCCTCGAGCTTTGCGCGGAGCTTACTCACGTACACGTCCACCGAACGGTCGCCGGGTCGCAGGTCGCGTCCCCAGACAGCGCGGCAGAGCTCGTCACGGCGCACGATGCCCCCGGCTCTGTCAACCATCGCGAGCAGGAGCTCGAACTCTCGGACCGACAGCGTGAGTGCGTGGCCGCTCGCGAGCACGAGCCCCTCGGACCGCCTGATCTCGAGATCCTCGATCAGGATGCGCTCACCGTCGCCGTGCTCGACCATCGCTTCGACCAGCCTTCCTCGCGCGCGGACAGCCAGCGTTAAGATGCGGTGACGGAGCCGTGAAGAAGTCGTGAAAAGCGAGCGCTCCGCGGAGAGGCAATCTAGGCTGCGACTTGATGGCGCCGTTTCGTAGAGAGCCGGACGAGCGGCTGCTGGGGCTGCTCGAAGAATCCGGCCGCAATGTTCAACGGACCGCGCTGCTGCTGCGCGATCTGCTCGCCGATTATCCCGAGCGCGCAACGCTGGCCCAGGATCTACGTCTCTGTGAGCAGGAGGGTGATCGGATCACCCACGACTTCATCCACCGCCTGAACGGGACCCGCCGCGTCAGGGCGCCGTTCGATGCTGCTGAGGGTTACCGGCTCGCGACCGCCCTGGATGACATCGTCGATCACTCCGAGCAGGTCGGCGACACGCTCGTGCTCTACGGGGTCGAGGCCACGATGGAGTCAGCGGTCGATCTGGCCGACGTTCTGGTTGGTGCCTCCGAGCAGGTCGCCCATGCGCTTCGCTGTCTGCGCACCGGCACCGGTCTCTCGCCACACCTCGTCGAGATCCACCGGCTCGAGAACGAAGGCGACCGGATCCGGCGTGATGCCGTCGCCTCACTGTTCGTCAGCGGCACCGATCCGATGGTCGTCATCCGCTGGCGCGACATCTTCGAATCCCTCGAGGCGGCGGTCGATGCCTGCGAGACCGTGGCTCATGCGCTGGAGGGGATCTCGCTGCGCGACCACAGGACGCGTTAGCGCTCGGCGAGGAGCGGCATGATCGCCGGGTGTCAGTGCGTCGAGCCGCCGGTGGTGCGCACGGCGAGCCTCGAGATCACGGTCGGGATGCGCGGCTGCGCAATCGCCAGGAGGTGCGCGTCGAGCTCGGTCCAGCGCGTCGCGCCGAGCTTGAACGCGGGGGTGAGCGACGCGGTCGATGCGATGGCCAGCGAGCTCAACTGCGGTGTGAAGGACACGACGATCTCGCCCGGGTCGGACGCGCTCGCCAGCGTGTTAGCCGAACCCGGGACGGTCTCGAAGCTGGCGATCTGGCTCGGAGCACCGGCACCCGGGATGCTCGCGAGGGCGCGCACGGCAGCGTCTGCGGCCGTCCCGGCTCCCGTGTGGCCGGCGAGCGGCACACCGTTCAGCCCGGTGATCGCCACGCTGTTGGCCGTGGCGAGGCTCTTGCCGCCAGTGGTCGACGTGCAGCCGGAGATGGTCGGGTCGTAGCCCTTGTCGATCAGATACTCGACCGAGGCGAGCACGCGCCGGTCGACATCGCCGGCTGCGATCGCCTTGCGCTCGCAAAGGGTGAGCCGCAGGTGCGTGTTGTCGAGGATCAGCCGTTCGAGGTCGATCTGGCTCGTCAGTAGCGCTTCGCCGGCGTCGCTGGCATTGAGGTTCGCGCCGTAGAGGGGCTGGCCGAGGGCCTTGCGGTGAAGCTCGAGCGTCGCGAGCTGAGCCCACGCATCCAGGAACGGGCGCGGGTCTATCGCCCGCGTGTTGGCGCCAGCCGGGCGAAGCTCGAACAGGAGGTGCGGGTCGGTCGCTCCGAGGTAGCCGAGAATCGTGCCGGCGAGCACGTGGGAGCCGACACGCAGCTGCCGTGCCTCGAGCCTGTTGCGGGGTACTCCGAAGGCGGTCGTGAAGTAGCGGTCGATCAGCCGGCGTTGGCGCGAGGCTTCGTGCGCAGCGCGCTTTGCCGTGGGTCGCGCGACCGTTTCGATGCCGCTCGGGGCGAAGATCAGTGTGTCGGGGCCGCTACGACTCGCGAAGTCGAGCCCGCGGTTCGCCGCCGGTGCGAGCGCCGGAGTGCTTGCGCTCTGCGTCCCGGCAAGCTGGGCCGCCGTGATCGTCGCGCCCCCGGGCGCTCCCTGCTCGCCCGCGCTGGCAGGTGCCGTGGGAGCGGGGCCGCTCACGAGCTCGCCGGGCGTCGCCAGTGAACCCGTGGCCGCGGCGCTTCGTGGCTTCGCGACGAGGTGATAGGCGGCGTGAGTCGCGAGGTTGCCGTACGTGTAGATGTTGCCGAAGGTGTCCTCGAGACGCACGAAGGTTCCGAGTCGCTTGCTGTGTCCGATCGCGACGATCGTTCCCGCCTGTACAGCGACGGCGGCTGCGTGGCGGGCGGCGAAGATCTCGGTCGATTTCGGCGCGTGACCGAGCGTCTTGCTCTCGAACGCCGCGGCGATCGTCGCCGGCGCCGGTGCGTTCGACTTGCTCGATTCACCCGAGCTGCCTGGCCGGGGCGATGCCGGCAGGCTCCCGTAATGTGGGTGGTAGCGGAGCTCGATCGGGAAGTTGCCCTCCGCAAGCGAGCTCACGGAGTCAACCAGGGTCGACGGCACGCCGGCGAGCAGTTCTGCTCGCAACAGCACGGACTGCACGTAGGCGTCCGAGTGGTTGTAGGCGTAGATGGCTGCCGGCAGGTTCGTCGTCGCGCCGGCGGCGTTGAGGTACTTGGCCGCCGAGAAGATCGCGTCGGCGGCGTTGTATGGATCCGCGGCGCCCGTACCGCTCGCGGGGACGTCGTACTTGCTCCACGTGCTGGGAAGGAACTGCATCCAACCGACGGCACCGGCCGAGGAGACGTTCAGGTCCGAACCGAAGTTCGTCTCAACCTGGTTGATCGCGGCGAGCACCTGCCACGGGATGTCATACGCGGCGCCCGCAGCCTGATAGATCGGCAGCAGGAACGCCGGCACGTCGAAGTGCGTGACGTAGAACTCGGGGACATCGGCGCCGAGTGCGAGGTTGACCAGCGGATCGAAAACGGACCCTGGCAGCACGCCGGCGAGCGGGTTGGACTGCGCAAACAGGTGAGGGTCCGGGGCCGGTGCGAGTGCACCGCCGGCGTCCGAACGGCCACTGCTCGTCCCGACCAGCCGATCGCCCGTGGTGGGCTGCGAGCTGATCGCCGCGACCGACGGCGGCACGCTCGGCCCGCCCGGGACGGTCGTTCCGGTCGTTCCAGTGGTCGCGGTGGCGCCGGTGGTCCCTGATGAGCCCGTCGTTGACGGCGTCAGTGCGGGTGGGGTGCTGCCGGCATCCGTGGTCCCGGTTGTGCCCGTCGAGGTGGAGCCGGCCGTGCCTGTGGACGTCGTCCCGGTCGTCCCGGTCGTTGCGCTCGAGCCGGTTGCGCCCGTGCTCCCGCTCGCTCCGCTGACGCCCGTAGTTCCGCTCGCTCCGCTGGCATCAGTCGTTCCCGTGGCACCACTCGTGCCGCTGGTGCCGCTGACGCCGCTAGGGCCCGTCGCGTCGAATTGTCCGCTGGCGCCCGTGCTGCCGGTGGAACCCAATGGGCTCGCAAGCGAGGAGCCGATCTGCGGGGCGGCACCAGCGGCACTGAGTACAAGCAGGGCAAGTGCCGTCTTGGGCACCCGGGAGATCTGCATGACCCCGCGTTTCTATCATGACCGGAACCCACCCGGCGAAAATGTTCTTCCACGACAGGACCGTTGCCGCTTGGGCGACGGTCCCCTCAGGCGCCTGCAAGCTCGTCGTAGGTGATCGGCTTGCGACGTCCAACGCAGTGGCGGAGCGCCCATTCGAGTGTCAGGACGTGACCCGGGTGTTCGAGGTCCTCCGGATGGACATCGAGCCGCAGGACGTCACCCGCGAGCAGCGTCGCCGCGCGCAGGAGCCTGGGCGAGAGTGCCCGGCGGGCGACGCTGGTATTGGCGAGCCCGACCGCCACAGACGCGTGGTTGACCGCAGCCTGTTGCGCGCCCGCCTCGCCACGCCCCGTGCTGTGGACTCCCCAGGGTCCGGCCCACCAGCGAAAACGCGATGACATGAGCTGACGCAGGACCGGGGTATACGCATATGCGGGTGCTACGAAGCCGTAGGTCTCGACTCCGGCGAGCTTGAGGACGCGCCGCCCGGCGTCGAGGGCACGGGCCGCCTCACCCGCATCGAGGCCCACGAACTCGGCCGGCTCGCTGTAGAGCCGCGGGCGCAGGCGCCGCGCGCTGTGCCCGGGATGCTCGAAGCCATGTTGCGCGACCGCGTCGCCTGCGCGCTGGCGCTCGATCAGCCACTCGGCGATCGCCGGGCTGCGATCGGCGAGGGGATGCAGGTCGCGCGCGGGGATCACGAGCAGCGTGACGCGATCGACGCCGAGATCGGAGAGCCAGTCGCGGATCAGCGCGCAGCGCTCGAAGGTTCCAGGCTCGACGTCATGTAGGGCGACTGCGAGTGCGGGATCACCGCTACGCGGCATCACGCACGCTCCGAGCATCCGCGAGCGCGGTGTCGTATCCGGCGCCGAGACGAGCGAGGGCCCTTTCCCACGTGCGTTCGGCGGCGCTGCGGGCCGCCGAACGGCCAAGTCGGGCCGCGGAGCAGCGGCGAGCTCGCAAGCTCAACGAGGGCGGCGGCGAAAGCCGAGCTCGTGGGCTGCTCGAGGAGGCCGTCGACGCCGGGCGTGATCAGGTCCCGCGGGCCACCAGCATCGGCCGCAAGGACAGCAAGGCCGCTCGCCTGAGCCTCGAGCACCACCTGGCCGAAGGTGTCGGTGATGCTCGCAAAGCAGAAGATGTCGGCGCTTGCGTACGCGCGCGCGAGTGCATCACCGTCGAGCCAGCCGAGCCACGTGGCGTTGGCGCCCAAGCGTTCGCGCAGCCGGGGGCTTCCGGGCCGTCGCCCGCGATCACGAGGTGAAGCCGCGGGTCGCGAGTACGCGCCAGCTCAAACGCGTCGGCGAGCAGCTCGAGGTTCTTTTCCTGGGCCACGCGGCCGGCGTAGAGGACGTCGACGCGCTCGCCCTGGGGCGCCAGGCTGCGCCGCGCTGGGTCGAAGCGCGAAACGTCGACGCCACGGTCCCAGCGGGCAACCCGCTCACGCCCGATTCCGAGGGCCGCGAGCGCATCGTCGGCCGAGCTGCTCGGCGAGAGGACGAGCTTGCACTGCCCGTAGAACGCGGCGAGGCCGATCGCCGCCAGCGCTTCGAGCGAGGCGTTACCCGATCGCAGGCCGGCGTAGCTCGCGAGCTCGGTGTGGTAGGACCCGACCAGCGGTGTTCGCATCGCGCGCGCGACGAGCACCGCGGCGAGCGCGCTCGGGCCGGGCGAGCAGACGTGGATCAGGTCGTAGCGCCCAGCGGTGATCGCTTCGACGGCGGCCGGCAGGCTTGGCACCCCGATCGAGATGCCCGCGTAGTAGGGAATCTCGACATCCGCCACCGCCGGAAGCCGGCGATCGACATTTGGGTCGGTGCCGATCACCTCGATCTCGAAGCCGGCGATACCGCGGTCGCGGATCTCCTCGATCGTCCGCGTGACGCCGTGCATCGCGCCGATGCCGTCGGCCACGATGGCAATCCGGGCCGGGTCATCGTCGCGGCTCACGAGCTTCGCGCGCTCGCGCGCGATGAAGGCCGCCGACGGCGCGTAGGGGATGGCCGGCAGGCACGCGTCGAAGAGCATCGGCCCGATCGCACCGAGCTCCCCGCGGCCGGCGGCGATGAACGCGCGATCGACGGCGCCACGCAGTCGGCGTTCGTGGGCGCGGTACGCGCGGCGCGCAAGCCCGGCGTGGCGGAAGCGCTCGTCCTGCATGTACGCGACGAGATCGTCCTCGGAGAGGTGATCGAGACCGACCGACTCGAGCCACGCCCGAAGCAGCGCGCGAGCGTCCGCCGGACGGAGGTCCGCCTGGGCGCCGCCCTCCCGAGCGTCGCCTTCGCGCAACAGCCGCTCCGCGATCTTCAGCACAGTGACCGGGTCGAGCCTCGCGACCTCGCCATCGCGGCCGAGTGCGCGCACCGCCAGCGCCATCGCGGCATGCGCCCACTTCTCGGCGCTGCCCTGTTCGCCGCCCGGTTGCACGCGACCGAGGCGGATGTGCTCGAGCAGTTCGGCAACGCTGTCGGCGGGCGGAGCCACGGTGAAGGTGCGTCCGATGTCGACCCCGGCGTGGTCGTCGCTGCCGCCGATCGCCGTGCCGCCGTTCGTCTCGACGTAGATGCTCGCCGGCATGTTGAGCTCCGGCGCGCGCGAGCCGTTGCGGGTCTCCCAGACGGTGAAGAGCTCTCCGAGGCGCCGGCGGTGACGTGGGCGCAGCGGAGCGCCGACGGCGTAGAACGGGTGTGCGAGCGCGCAGGCGATCGAGTTCGCGTGGAGGTACTCGGCGCATTCCTCGACGTCGCGGCTGTGACTCTGCAGGAACTCGTGGTCCTCGGGCGAGATGCCGAAGCAGAGCACGTGGACGGCCTGCGGTTCGCCGCGGAAGTGGGCCGTCAGCTCCTCCGAGATGAACGCGTCGTCGTTGTGTGCGATCACCAGCGCGCCGTCGATCGTGTCGTGGTCGGTGATCGTCACGAAGTCCATTGCCCGGCGCTTGGCGAGCTCATAGACCTCTTCGGGCGCAGTCGCACACTCGGGTAGCCCGAGCGCGCGTTGGACGCCGAGGCGCGATGTCGCTGACGCGCTCGAATGGCAATGCAGGTCGACGAGGGTACGTTCACCGTTGATCGGTTCGGGAATTGTCATATGAGCAGATTCGCCTGCAATTCACGTATTTCTGTGACGAGACGGTGAACTCGCCGCGTTGCTATCAGGATCTTCACGACTTCGAGGTTCGCGGCTGCTGAAGTGCCCGCTTGCGAGCCTGACCAACTCGCCCAGCGAGCTCTCGAGCCCCCGGGCAAGACGCGGGGGAGTGCGATCCCGATCGGGTCGTGCCCGAGGGCCACACCCCGGCCGGTGCCCCGGGCTCCTGCGAGCCCGGGGTGCTCGGCGCGGAGCGGGGTCGTGCCCGCCGCCGCGCTTGGGGCGCCACAGGTCGTGCGCGAGAGGGGTCGCCCAGTGGGCCGGGAGGGGCCGCCCGCTACGATGATCCTCGCGATGGCGGTGCTCGAGACAGACGGGCTCGAGAGAGCGCGCGAGCAGACGCTGGCGCTTGTCGAGACCCTCGGGGACGAGGATCTCGAACGGGTGCATTCGACGCTGATGAGCCCGCTCGTTTGGGATCTCGGCCACATCGCTGCGTTCGAGGACTTGTGGCTGTGCCACCGTCGTGGCGGTCTGCCACTGCTCCGCCCGGACCTCGCGGCGACCTACGACGCATTCGAGACGCCGCGCGCGCGGCGCGGCGAGCTTCGCTATTTGCGGCGAGCCGAGGCCGAGGGCTATCTGACGGCGGTGCGGGCACGCGTCCGCGAGCTCGAGCTGCCCGCCGACGACCCGATCGTTGAGCTTGTCCTGCGCCACGAGCGACAGCACACGGAAACGATGCTCCAAACGCTGGCGCTCGCGAGACTCGAGCAGTGGACGCCGCCTTCATACGCAGTCGCTCCGCTGGCTGTGAGTCCGGCGAGCGGCCTTGACATGGTCGTCGTGCCGGCGGGGACCGTGTCGATTGGCGCGTCGGACGCCGGGTTTGCCTACGACAACGAAAAGCCTCGACATGAAGTAGAGGTAGATAGTTATGCCATCGGCCGCCTGCCCGTCACGAACGCCGATTGGCTGCGCTTCATCGCGGCTGGCGGTTATGCGCGCCGGAGCTGGTGGTCGCACGAAGGTTGGGCGTGGCGCCGGCAAGAGGGGATCGAGCGCCCGCTGCATTGGATCGACGACGCTCGCGAGCGGCGCCTTGACGGCGTGCACGAGATCCAGCCGGGAGCCGCGGTCGTGCACGTCTCGTGGTATGAGGCCGACGCGTTCGCGCGCGCTCACGGCCTGCGCCTGCCGAGCGAGCTCGAATGGGAGGTCGCGGCGAGCTGGGATTCCGGCCGCGGGCTGAAGCTCGATTGGCCCTGGGGGGACGAGAGCCCTAGCCCGCGCCACGCGAACTTGATCGAGTCCGGGATCTTCGCTCCACTCCCGGCGGGATCGCTGCCTGACGGTGCCGCACCGTGCGGCGCGCTCGGGATGATCGGCGACGTCTGGGAGTGGACGTCGAGCGAGTTCCGCGGCTACGCCGGATTCCGCGCCCACCCCTACCGCGAGTATTCGGAGGTCTTCTTCGGGCCCGACTGTCGCGTGCTGCGCGGCGGCTCCTTTGCCGCCAGTCGCGATGTCGTGACCGCCACGTTTCGCAACTGGGACTACCCCCAGCGCCGGCAGATCTTTTCCGGTCTGCGGCTCGCCGGAGACCTCGGATGAGCAGCAGCGTGCGTGTCGCCGCGCCTTCGATCACGATCGATCACGCGCTCGATGGATCCGCGACGCGCACACTCGCCGAAGACGCCCTCGACGGCCTGACCCAGCCGCTCAAGCAACTTGCCCCCAAGCACTTCTACGACAGCCGCGGCGCGGCTCTTTTCGATGAGATCTGTGTGCTGCCCGAGTACTACCCGACGCGGACCGAGCGGGCGATCCTCGAGCAGGAAGCCGACCGCATCATCGCGAGCAGCGGCGCCGGTGAGCTTGTCGAGCTCGGTTCGGGCAGCGCGACGAAGACGCGACTGCTGCTCGATGCGATGGCGCGCGCCGGGCTGCTCGCGCGCTATGTGCCTGTGGACGTCCACGAGGGTTCGGTCCGCGCAAGCGCCGAGCAGCTGGTGAGCGAGTATCCGGGGCTCGCTGTGCACGGGCTGGTCGGCGACTTCGAGCGCCACCTCGACCGCCTGCCGCCGCCCGCCGCGCACCGGCTCGTGGCTTTCCTCGGCGGGACTATCGGGAACTTCCGTCCCGGGTCGCGGCGACGCTTCCTGCGCACGATCGCCGCGCTCCTGCGTCCGGCCGATCGTCTCCTGCTCGGGACCGACCTGGTCAAGGATCGTGCGACTCTGATCGCGGCATATGACGATGCCGCGGGCGTGACGGCGGAGTTCAACAGAAACATGCTCCGCGTGCTGAATCGTGAGCTCGGGGCAGACTTCGATCCTGCTCGCTTTGAGCATCTTGCGCTCTACGACGAACGCAACGACTGGATCGAGATGCGCCTGCGCGCCAGCGAGCAGCAGACAGTCCGCCTCGCGGCTATCGATCTCACGATCGAGTTCGCGCCGGGCGAGGATCTGCTGACCGAGATCAGCGCGAAGCTGACGCGCGCGCGACTCGAAGCCGACCTCTTCGCAGCCGGGCTGGCGCTGACGGACTGGTACACCGACGAGCGCGGCTGGTTCGCGCTGTCGCTGGCGCGAGCGATTCGCTAGAGGCCGAGTTCGCGCACGCCGAGCTCGTCGAATCCGACGTGGTGGGCGAGCTCGTGTCGCACCGTGCGTGTCACCTGCTCGCGCAGCGCGGCCGCGTCGTAGCCGAAGTCGCGGCGCAGGCTGTCACGAAAGATCACGATGCGATGAGCCGCGTCGGTGCGCCCGCCGCCACCCTGGTACAGGCCGTACAGGCCAGCCCGCCGACCGCCGTCTGAGATCACGACGGCGACGTGGTCCAAGGCGTTCTGGAGGAGGTCCGGCAGATCATCGAGTGCATCACGCACGAGCTCCTCGAAGTCCGTGTCGATCAGCGGGTCGAGCGCGAGGAACTCGTCTTCCTGTGGATCCCAGGCCAGATCGTCGCGCGCGAGCTCCTCACTGCGCCTGACCTTCAGCTCGAAGTCCTGCTCACTCTCCTGCCAGCCCGCGATGTGGGCGCTCACGAGCTCGACGACTGTGGCGAGCGCGACGAAGCCCAGCAGGACGATGGCGATCAGCTCGAGGATGCGCACGAGGCCGGAATGAGCAGGCGGATTCGCTACGACCCCGACCACGAGCGCCACGAACAGTCCGGTCGCGATCCCACGACCAAGCTGCGACAGCGAAGGAGGCGACGGACTCATCTCCTCCACTAAGGTAGCTCGTGATGAGCGCGTTCGATAGCCCTGATATCGAGGTCAGCGCCCAGCGTGCCGCCGAGCTGCTCGCCGAGGGCGTGACGGTGGTCGACGTCCGCGAAGGCTACGAGCGCGACGCCGGCTATATCGATGGAACCCGGCACATCGAGCTCGAGCGGCTCGCCGGTCAGGCTGACACGATCGACAAATCGGCGCCGGTTGTCTTCCACTGCCGGCTCGGCGTCCGCTCGGCCATGGCTGCAAGCGCATTTCGCACCGCGGGCTATGAGGCCTACACGATGACCGGCGGTATTCAGGCTTGGGTCGACGCCGGGCTGCCGATCGCTCCCGCGAACGGCTACGTGGCCGAGCACTGATCCGCGGTGATCACGGCCGCGGCGAGCGGCCCTGGCGGCGCGCAGCTGCCGCGGCCAGCTCGGCGACCGCACGGGCATCGTCGAGGACCGTGACGATGTCAAGGTCGTTAGCGGCGATGTTGCGACGGGCGAGCGGTGCGGCCTCGATCCAGTCGTGCAGTCCGTCCCAGTAGTCGTCGCCGAAGAGGATCAGCGGGAAGTGGCGGATCTTGTGCGTCTGGATCAGCGTCGCGGCTTCGAAGAGCTCGTCCAGCGTGCCGAAGCCGCCCGGGAGGACGACGAACGCGCTGGCATAACGAACGAACATGATCTTGCGTACGAAGAAGTAGTGGAACTGCAGCGCGAGGTCGGTATAGGGGTTCGGTTGCTGCTCGTGCGGCAGCTCGATGTTGAGGCCGATCGACCTCCCACCACCCTCCTGCGCGCCGCGATTGGCCGCTTCCATCAGCCCGCCACCGCCGCCCGTGATCACGGCGAGGCCACTTTCCGCCAGCGTGCGCGCGAGCGCGCGCGCCGCCGCGTATCGCGGATCGTCGCGCGGGGTGCGTGCCGACCCGAAGATCGACACCGCCGGCCCGAGGTCCGTCAGCGCCTGGAATCCCTGAGCCAGCTCGTTCGCGATCCGCGCGATCCGCTCGGCGTCGGAGTGCAGTGAAACGACCTCGGCGAACTCGGCGGCGAGCAGCTCCTCGTCGAGGCTCTCGGGTATGCGCGCCGGCCTGTCCATCGCGACGATCGGCGTCTCAGTTGAGGAGCGTGTGGAGGTAGCGCGCGTCCGCGCGGCCGGTGATCGTCGTCGACGGGTTGAACCCGATGTCGTGCCAGAAGGTTGACGCGTAGGGCATCCAGCCGAGGAAGAGATACACGCCGAGCAGCAGCGCCGCGATGCGCAGGCGGCGCGTGCGCGCGAGCGCGGCGAACGGCAGCAGCCAGATCAGGTACCACGGCAGTACCCAGCTGAGCGTGACGAGCAACGCGAACGTGACCCAGGCCGCCGGAACGAGCCAGTCGCGCCGGCGCGCCGCCACGATCGTGCAGATGACGATCGCCGTGACCAGCCCGAGCTCGATCGCCGTGCGCCAGCCGAGCGTCTCGCCGCCGAAGCCGAGCAGGTAGCCCGTGAGGTTCGGTATCCCCAGCGGGATCACGAGCGCGCTCTGCTGCGCGAGATTCGGCGGGTTCGCGCCGAACGCGACGTAGGCCATCGCGCCGAATGCGGCCAAGCCGGCCAAGAAGCTCGCGACGAGGCGCAGCCGCCGCGTCGAGCCGGCGATGATCACCGGAAGGAGGATCGCCGCCGATGCCTTTAGCGCCACCGCGGCGGCGAGCGAGAAGCCGGCGCCGAGCTCCACCATATCTGCGGCTCGCCGCGCACGATCGGCCGCCCGGTGCCGTCGAGCCAGGCGAGGGCTGCGCCTGCTCGCGCGCGAGCACCCGCGGCGCGCGCCCCGGGCACGGTCGCGGCCCTCGCTCGCGCGCGTGCCTGCTGAGCGCGCAACAGCAGATACATCGCGGTGATGATCACCAGCATCATCAGGAAGTCGTTGTGATCCGCGCCCATGCCCCAGACGAGCACGATCGGATTGAGGCCGAGAAACAGCGCAGCACCGAGCTTGTTGCGGCCGAGCAGATCCGCGCAGCGCCACAGCATGTACACGCCCGCGAGGCTCGTTGCGAGCAGCAGCGTCTTCATCATCCAGTAGGCCCCGGCCGTTCCGAGCGGCACGACGGCAAACGTGATCAACGTGAACAGCGGCCCGTATGGGCTCTCCAGCCCGTGCCAGTTGCTGAGCGCAAACGTCGGGTCAGTGTGAGGCTCGAGTTCCGGGATCGTCGTGTAGGGATTGAGGTGGTGGACGACTTCCATCCGTCCGTAGTTGAGGTAGTTGAAGATGTCGGTGAGCGGCATCGGCGGTGCGAGAAACCAGATCAGCTGGAGCGCGATCATCGCCATCAACGGCCAGCGCGGATGTAGCCGCGGGGAGCAGATCAGTACGGCTACATAGGCGATGTACATCGCGGCGACGCCCCAGGTGAAGATCCCCTCGAGGGCGTGCGTTCCGAAGTTGTGCCAGCTCATCAGCGGCCCGAGCGGGCCGCTCAGCCACAACGGGTAGAAGCCGACGTGCGCGGTGGGTGAGAGGAAGCTCGGGTGCGCCGCAGCGGCGGATGCGATCCACAAGCTCGCGACGATCATCACGCCGAGCGCGACCTTCGTGACGCGCGTGGCCACCGCGCTGGCGGGCTCGTCCTGCTCCCAGGTGAGCCATCGATCGGTGTGGGCCTGCTCGCGCAAACGCCGCAGGCGCTCGTGGAGGCCCGATGTGCGCGACTTCAGAGTCGGAATCGCGGATGCCCGGACAGCTGCCGACACGCTAGCGCCGGGAACGCTTGCGTCGGCGATCCGCTCGACCGAGACCTCGGTCGCGTCAGACACGAGCCCAAGGCGTCGGCCCGGGCACCCGGTCCGGCCACCTGTAACCACTGGCGGTCACGCTGCTCGCGGCTGGGTGCAAGGTCGCGAGGATACAGCGACCATGCCTGGCTGCGGTCCGCTCGAAACGGAGCCCGCCACTTGGGCGGGCTCCGGAGCGCCGCATAACGGGTGGTGCGCTAGGCGCTACAGCGTGACGACGTTGACTGCCTTGGGTCCCTTGTCGCCGGCTTCGGCGTCGTAGGAGACCTTGGCGCCCTCTTGCAGAGAGCGGTAGCCCTCGCCGACGATGCCGGTGTGATGAACAAACAGGTCCTTGTCACCGTCATCCGGTGTGATGAACCCAAATCCCTTGTCATCGCTGAACCACTTCACGGTGCCCGTAGGCATTGCGTTTCCTCCACTGTCTTTTTACCTGTGCTGCGACGCGGAGGACGCTTTAAAAGCTTCCGGCTGCGAGCGCTCGCACTGCCCACGCCGGACAATCCGGCGTCTTACATCAATCACGCTAGCAGGTTGCGGCGTTCATCCGGCGAGCGCATTGTGACGACCGTCTAGGCTTTGTTCATGGCGCCAAGGATCAACAAGAGCGATGTCGAGTGGCGTGAGAGCCTCACGCGCGAGCAATACGAGGTGCTGCGCAAGAAGGGAACCGAGCGCCCGTTCACCGGTGCGTTGAACGCGAACAAGGACACCGGCGTGTATCGGTGCGCCGGGTGCGGTGCGGAGCTCTTCCGCTCCGATGCGAAATTCGATTCCGGCACCGGCTGGCCGAGCTTCTACGAGCCGGCAGACGGCGAGGCGGTTCGCACGGAGGACGACCGCGTCTTCTTCATGCACCGGACCGAGGTGCTCTGTGCGAGCTGCGAGGGCCACCTCGGCCACGTGTTCGAGGATGGGCCGAAGCCGACCGGGCTGCGCTATTGCATCAACTCGGCGGCGCTCGAATTCAAGCCGGAGTGAGCCATCCGATCGTCGCGCGCGCATGGCCGGCTTTGACGAGCTGACCGTCGCGCAGACGCTCGACGCGCACGCGGCCCTGCGCGACTGGCGTGGCGAGGGCACCACGCCCGGCTCGCGTCCGCGTGTCGCGATCAACATGATCACGAGCGTCGACGCGCGCGTGACGAAGGAGGGGCGCTCCGGCGGACTCTCCGGCGAAGCCGACCGCGAGCTCTTTCACGCGTTGCGCGCCCAGGCCGACGCCGTCATGGCCGGCGCGAACACGGCGCGGATCGAACGCTATGGAGCGATCATCCGCGATCCCGCGACGCGCGAGCGCCGGCGTGCCGCCGGCCTGCGTCCGCAGCCCTACGCGATCCTGGCAACCCGCTCGGGCCGGATCGATCCGTCGCTTCCGCTGCTGGCCGACCCCGACACGCATGTCATCGTCGTCGGGCCCCGCGAGGCCGACCTGCCGTCGCGCGCTGCTCATGTGGATCAGATCGTCAGCGCGACGCTCGCCGACGCCCTCGCCGAGCTGCGCGAGCGCTTTGGCGTGGCCCTGCTCCTCTGCGAGGGCGGGCCGACGCTCTGCGGCGTCCTCTTCGCGGCGGGCCTCGTTGACGAGCTCTTCCTCACGATCACGCCTTGCCTGATCGCGGGCCCGCCCGGGCCAACCTTCATCGATTCGCCACCGTTGGAGGCCGAGACGGCGCTGAGCCTCCTGCAGTTGCTGCGTTCGGGCGACGAGCTCTTCGCCCGCTACCGTTGCGTGCCGGCGCTCGGCGCAGCGTGACGCGCTAGCCCGGTTCGGCGGCGGTGACCGTTGACACGGCGGTCAGGAGCTCGCCGGTCAGCCGTCCCCCATCGTTCGTGTTCACCGGCGTGGCGCTGATTCGGACGACCACGGATGGTCCGTCAAGTTCTTCCAGCGTGATCGTCGGCTGCCCGCGGAGCGCGACGCTGATCCCCTCCGCAAGGACCTGCTGCAGATCGCTCGGCGTCGTCCCCGGCCGCAGTCGGGCCCGCAGGCTGACTGCGGTCGGCTCGCGCAGCGGGATCACCGCGATCTGGATGACCGTGTTGTTGGGGACGAGGATGCGGTCCTGGCCGTTGGCGAACGTCGTGTAGAGCAGGCCGAGCGCGGTGACCGTGCCCTCGACCTGGCCTGCGAGCATGCCCCCCTGCAGGCGTACGCGCTCGCCGACGCGAAACGGCCGAGCACTGAGGAGCACGATCCCGGCGATCAGATTGCCGAGCGTCTGCTGGGCTGCCAGTCCGAAGACGACGGCCGTGAACGATGCGCCGATCGCGATGTCGGCGGTCCGCACGCCGGCGAAGTGCAGGGCGACGATGACGGCCGCGAGCAGCGTCACGAGGCGCACGAGGAAGCCGATCGTCCCCGCCGTCGCGGGGTCGGCGCGCTTGAGCAGCGAAGGGGACACGACGCGCCCGAAGTCGCGCGCGACCGCCCAGCCGAGGATCACGAGCAACACCACTGTGACGACCTGCGCAGCGGTTTTGCCAGGGCCTGCCTTGGTGGTGGCGATCCCGAGCCACGCGTGGCGGTGGTCGTAGACGATGATCACGCCGGCGAAGAGGGCCGCGAGAACGAGCGTCTCGGCGCGTGCTCGCCGCAGGCGCGCGCGCGTGAGCTCGGGCACGAACTCACGCCAGCTCTCGATCCGCGCGACGAGCGGCGCGAACGACGCCCCGGATTTTCCCTGATCTTCCTCGTCGCTCATCGGCTCACGCAGGCGACGATATCGCCGCGCGCGGCGGCGGCATGCCGGCCAAAGTTACGTCAACTGCTGTCACTAAGCCTGAACTAGAGGGTTAGATTAGCTTTTTTCCCGGCGTCGCGATAACCGGTCAACCAATCCGTTCGAGCAGGGCGATTCCCGCGCCGTTGACGACGCCTTCAACCAGCGGCAGCGCCGTCAAGTCGCGCTCACCGCCCGGCGCGAGAACGTCTCGCCAGCGGCCCACCGGTGGATCGAGCAGCTCTTCATCGCCCTCAGGGCGGACGGCGACGACCACCACAACGTGCTCGCCGCGCATGTACGCGCACACGCCGGCGCCCGTGGCCAGCGGCGTGTAGGTGCCGTCGAAGCACTCCGCGCGGCGCTGGCGCAGCGACAGCGCCGCGGCGATCACGGCCAGCTTCCGCGTCGCACGCGTCGCCGGCGCGCCGGCTCGGAGCATCGAGAGCGCCCGCTGCCGCGCCGGCCAGTCGACGGGCCGGCGGTTGTCGGGATCGACGAGCGACAGCTGCCAGAGCTCGTCGCCCTGGTAGATGTCGGGGAACCCGGGCGCCGTCAGCTTGAGCAGCAGCTGGCCGAGGGCGCTGCGCTCGCCCGCCAACGCGATGCGTTCGGCGAACGGGCGGAACGACTCGAGGAACTCCGCGCTCGCGATCAGCCGGTGCGAGAACTCGAGCACTGAAGCCTCGAACCGTTCGTCGGGGTCGGTCCACGAGGTCTCTCGCTTGGCTTCGCGCAGTGCCTTCACCAGATAGGCGTCGAGGCGCTCCTGCGCGATCGGCCAGACGCCGACGAGCGTCTGCAACAGCAGGTACTGGACCGCCGGTGGCGCGCCGCCGATCTCCTCGCCGAGCGCCAGCCAGTGGTGCGCGAGCTCACCCCATCGCTCGGCGCAACCGCTGAGGGCGGCAATCCGCGCCCGCGTATCCGCTGAGCGCTTGGTGTCGTGCGTCTGGGTTGAGAGTAGGGCTGACGGGAAGCGGCGTGCTCGCTCGCTGTTGGCGGCGTGAAGCTCGTCCACCCCGCTCGAGAAGCGCCCGGGGTCGCCACCGACCTCGTTCAGCGCGATCAGTCGCAGGTAGCGATAGAAAGCGGTGTCTTCGATGCCCTTTGCCGCGATCGCCGGCGAGGTTTGCTGGAAGCGCGTCACGAACTCCGCGTGCGGCTCGGCGTCCTCCAGCAGCAGTGCGCGCGCGAGGCGGGCGTCCATGCCGGCAGCCTCGACCGCGCGGCGATCGTCGGCGTCGACGGTCCCATTGTCCGGTTCTACATAGGTGCGGTAGACCGGCAGTCGCGCGAGACCCTGCGCGAGCGTGGCCGCGTCGAACGGGCCTTCGCGCACGAGTCTTGCAAGCTCGCGCGCGAAGGGGCCTCGCGCCTGCTCGAGCTGGGCCTCGAGGGCCACCTCGGCGAAGCTCCGCCGCTCGCCCGTGATGGCGGCGTGGAGCTCCGTCAACGGCGCTTCGCCGTTGGGGTCGACGAACAACGTGCAGACGTCGTTGAGGAACTCGTAGCCGACCGTGCCGCAGATCGGCCAGTCGCGCACGCGCTCGCCCGGCGCGAGGATCTTCTCGACCCAGACTCGCTGGACGCCGCACGCGGCGAGTCGGCGCAGGTACGCGGCGGGGTTCGCGAGGCCGTCGGGGTGGTCGATTCGAAGCCCTTCGACGAGCCCCTCGTGCACCAGCTCGAGCAGCTTGGCGTGGCTCGTCGCGAACACCTCATCGCGCTCCTGACGGATCGCCGCCATCGAGTCGATGTCGAAGAAGCGGCGGTAGCCGCCTTCCGGATCGAGATCGAACCAGCGCTCGCGTGTCCGCGGATCTGACCACCAGCGGTTCTCGTCGCCGATCCCCATGTGGTTGGGCACGGTGTCGAGAATCAGCGGCAGCCCGGCGCGGGCGAGCGCGCGAAACTCCTCCTCGCCGCCGAGCTCAGCGCTGAGCCGGCTCGGATCGACGACGTCGTAGCCATGGGTCGAGCCGGGAGCGGCCTGCAGCGACGGCGACAGATAGAGGTGGCTGATACCAAGCTCGCGTAGGTAGGGGACCTGTGCACGAGCCTGGGCGAAGCCGAAGCCGGGACGCAGCTGAAGCCTGTAGGCGGCGCGCAGTCGCGCGCCCATCACGCGGTGGCGAGGTCGAGCACGAGCAGTGATCGCGCGCGCACCGCAACGGGGTCGCGCGCCGCGAATCGCAGCGCGCCGACGTCGAGCTCGGGTCGCTCCGTGCTCAATATGAGCTTCCAGGCTTTTCCGAACGAGGCGTTCGGCAGGCGGAACTCGATGTCCTCGTGGTGTGCGTTGAAGAGCATCGCGAACGACGTATCCCCGAGCGGCTCGCCGCGATCGTCACTCTCGCCGAGCTTCGCCCCGTTGAGGAAGACTCCGAGCGCCCGCGTGTCGTCGCTGCGCCAGTCGCGCTGGGTCATCCGGCGGCCGTCAGGACGAAACCACCAGATGTCCGGGGCTCCGTCGCCGGATGCCGACCCGGTAAAGAAGCGTGTCCGGCGAAACACCGGATGCGACCGGCGCAGATCGATCAGCTGGCCGACGAAGCGGCGCAGCGCCTCGGCATCGCCGTCGAGCTGCCAGTCGACCCATGAGATCTCGTTGTCCTGACACCAGGCATTGTTGTTGCCCAGCTGCGTCCGCCCGAGCTCGTCGCCGGCGAGAATCATCGGCACGCCCTGAGAGAGCAGGAGCGTTGCCATCAGGTTGCGCCGCTGGCGCGAGCGCAACTCGCTGATCGCCGGGTCGTCTGTAGGACCTTCCACGCCGCAGTTCCACGAGCGGTTGTCGTCGCTCCCGTCGCCGTTGTCTTCGCCGTTCGCCTCGTTGTGCTTGACGTCGTAGGTGACGAGATCGCGCAACGTGAATCCATCGTGGGCGCAGACGAAGTTGACCGACGCGAGCGGCGATCGTCCATCGTCTTCGTAAAGGTCGCTTGAGCCCGTGAAGCGCGAGGCGAACTCGCCGGCGCCGCTCTGGCCGCGCCAGAAGTCGCGCGTCGCATCGCGGTAGCGCCCGTTCCATT
Source organism: uncultured Solirubrobacterales bacterium (assembly GCA_963703775.1). Taxonomy (GTDB): domain Bacteria; phylum Actinomycetota; class Thermoleophilia; order Solirubrobacterales; family Solirubrobacteraceae; genus Palsa-513. Next base: position 102,010 of record CAVPFP010000026.1, read on the forward strand.
CGGTCCACGGCGAGGGGAAGCCACCGAGCTGGTAGCCCCCGGGCGCTACGTCCCAGGGCTCGGCGATCAGCTTAACCTGCGAGAGCACCGGGTCCTGGCCGATCACGTCGAGGAATCCCGAGCGACGGTCGAAGTCATAATTCTCGCGCGCGAGCACCGTCGCGAGGTCGAAGCGGAAGCCGTCGACGTGGCAGTGCGTCACCCAGTAGCGCAGCGAGTCCATGACCAGCCGCAGGACCGCCGGGCTGGTCGGGTCGAGGCTGTTGCCGGTGCCCGTGAAATCGAGGTAGTGGCGGGCGTCGTCCGGCATCAGCCGGTAGTACGCCCGGTTGCCGATCCCCTTGAAGCCGAGCATCGGTCCAAGATGGTTCCCTTCGGCGGTGTGGTTGTAAACGACGTCGAGGATCACCTCGATCCCGGCGGCGTGCAGAGCCTTGACCATGCCTTTGAACTCGGCGAGCTGCTGGCCGCGCTCGCCGGTTGCCGCGTAGGCCGAGTGGGGCGCGAAGTAGCCGATGCTGCTGTAGCCCCAGTAGTTCGTCAGCCCGCGATCGACGAGGAAGTTCTCGCCGATGAAGTGGTGCACAGGAAGCAGCTCGACCGCGGTGATCCCGAGCTCACGCAGATAGTCGATCGCGGCGTCACTCGCGAGGCCCGCATAGGTGCCGCGCAAGTCCTCACGGATCCGTTGGTTGAGCTTGGTGAAGCCCTTGACATGGAGTTCGTAGATGACGGTGCGACTCCAGTCCTGCTGCGGGCGGCGGTCGTCGTCGCCCCAGTCGAACCGTTCGTCGATGACGACGCATTTGGGCATCGCCGGCGCGGAGTCCTCGTCGTCGGCCTCGAGATCGGCGTCCGGGTTCTGCGGGTCCGGTACGTAGGGCAGGACATTGGCCGCGCTCCAGTCGACGCCACCGTCGATTGCCTTTGCGTAAGGATCGATCAGCAGCTTCGCGCCGTTGAAGCGCTGGCCATCTTGGGGGCTGTAGCGACCAAAGATGCGATAGCCGTAAAGCTGGCCGGGGCCGACGCCGGGCAGATAGCAGTGCCAGTTGTGCAATGAGCATTCGCTGACGCGGATCCGCTCCTCGGCGCCGGTTTCGTCGAACAGGCACAGCTCGACGGCCTCCGCCTCGGCGGCATGGAGCGAGAAGTTCGTGCCTTCGCCGTCCCAGGTTGCCCCCAACGGGAAAGGCTGGCCGCGCCAGACCGCCCTCATGCCTGCGCGACGGGGCTGTCGACGAGGAGCGCGCCGGCGAGCCCGGGCAGCTCGAGCCGACCGTCCGAGAGCTCGCACGCGACAGTCGCCAGGTGCAGCCGAACGTCTCCGACCGTGAAGCTCTGGGGCTTGGCAGCGAAGTTACAGACCATCTCGTGGTTCTCCCGGCGCAGGCGCAGCCAGCGACGGTCCTCGTCGAAGACGACATCCTCGGTTTCGCCGGACACCTCGCGCCTGCAGGCGATCAGCGCAGCGTACAGGGCGCAAAGCTCCCCGTCGCGCCGGCGGGTCAGCTTGGAGGCGATGAACGTCGCCGGATCCTGCGGATCGGGGACCTCGCCGGCAAAGGCTGCGAAAGCGGCGAACTCGCGACGGCGCCCCTGGCGCGTTGCCTCCGCGATCGCCGGGTCGATGTGATCGGTGAAGAATTGGAACGGAGCGTCCTCGCCGTACTCCTCGCCCATGAAGAGCATCGGCGTGAACGGGGAGAGCAGCACGCAGAAGGCGGCGAGTCTACGCACCGGTGCCGGCAAGCGATCGCCGCGCGCACGGTTCCCGACCTGGTCATGGTTCTGCGGGAAGACGACGAACTGAGCTGGCGCGCGGTCGGCCGCCGGCGCGCCGAAACGTCGGGCGCGGAAGGCGCGACCAGTTGCCGTCGTGAACGAACGGACGCTCGAATGCCTTCGCGAGGTCGGCAACTCGGCCGAAGTCGGCGTAATAGCCATCCCGCTCTCCGGTCAGCAGCACCCGCAGAGCATGATGAAAGTCGTCGGCCCACTGCGCGTCGCAGCGCAGGCCGCCGAGCGATCCCGGGCGGATCACGCGGGGGTCGTTGAGGCCCGACTCGGCGATCACGAGCGACCGCTCGTTCAGCGCGTGAACGCGGTCAGCGATCGCGCCGACGAGCGGGTCGGCGCTCTCGTCGTGGATCGCATGGATCGCGTCCAGGCGCAGTCCATCAACGTGAAAGTCGCGGATCCACGACTCGGCGCTCTGGATCGCCCACTCGCGAACGCCGTCGCAAAGCTCGTCGTCATAGTTGATGGCATCGCCCCAGAAGGTGTGGTGCTGCGCCGTGAAGTAGGGGCCGAAGGCCGCGAGCGCCTCGGCGCCCGAGGCGCCGACGTGGTTGTAGACGACGTCGAGGATCACCGCCAGATCGAGGGCGTGCGCCGCATCGACGAATCGCTGCAGGCCCTCCGGGCCGCCGTAGGCATGGTGCGCGGCAGAGATGTAGACGCCGTCGTAGCCCCAGCCTCGCTCGCCGGGCCCCTCGGCGACGGGCATCAACTCGAGTGTCGTCACGCCCAGCCGCGCGAGCTCCTCCAGGTGGGGGATCGCGCCCTCGAAGGTTCCGGCGGCGCTGAAGGTTCCAATGTGCAGCTCATAGATCACCGACTCGCTCAGCGCCGCCGCGGTGAAGCCGGTGTCCGACCAGGCGTGGCGGGCGGGGTCGAAGACGCGCGAGGGACCGCGGATCCCCGCGGGCTGATGGCGGGAGCAGGGGTCGGGATAGCGCCTGCCGTCGAGTTCGATCCAGTAGTCGGCTTCGGCGGGTACCGCGGCCCGGGCACTCCAGACGCCATAGCCTTCCTCGCGCAGGTCGAGCCGTGGGCCGTCGCCGATGATCACCGCCGGCTCGCGCGCTGACGGCGCCCAGACGCGGAACTCGGTCTCCCGGCCGATCGGGCGCGCCCCGAGCGGTGCGGTGAACGGGTAGCTCTCGCTCACGCCGCTGCGGGCGCAGGGAGCGGCGTTGGGCCCGCCGGGACGAGCCAGATCACGCCGAGCGGGGGCAGCGTCAGGAGCGCCGAGTGCCGCTGCCCCTGCCACGGGGAGGGCTCAGCCTCGATGCCCAAGCCGTTGCCGACGTTCGAGCCGCCGTAGAGCCGCGAGTCGGTGTTGAGCAGCTCGCGCCACGCACCGGCGGCCGGCAGGCCCACGCGGTATCCGTCCCGCACGACGGGCGCCAGGTTGCACACGCAGACGAGCCGCTCGTCGTGATCGCCGGTGCGGATGAAGGCGACGACGTTCTCGTCCGCGCCGTTAGCCTCGAGCCAGGCGAACCCGTCGCTTTCGGCGTCACGCCGCCACAACGCCGGCTGTTCGCGGTAGCAGCGGTTGAGGTCGCGGACGAGCTGCTGGACGCCGGCATGATCGGCCTGCTCGAGCAGGTGCCAGTCCAGCGAGCGGTCGTAGTTCCACTCGCGCTCCTGCGCGAACTCCTGGCCCATGAACAGCAGCTGCTTACCGGGATGCGCCCACATGTAGGCGTACAGCGCGCGCAGGTTCGCGAAACGCTGCCAGCGGTCGCCCGGCATCTTCGCGAGCAGCGAGCCCTTGCCGTGGACGACCTCGTCGTGACTGAGCGGCAGGATGAAAGACTCGCTGAACGCGTACATCAAGCTGAACGTCAGCTCGTGGTGGTGGTGACGGCGGTGGATCGGGTCCTTCGCGAAGTACTCCAGGGTGTCGTGCATCCAGCCCATGTTCCACTTGAAGCCAAAGCCGAGGCCGCCGAGGTAGGTGGGGCGGGAGACTCCAGGCCACGCGGTTGACTCCTCCGCCGCTGTCAGCACCCCTGGGACGCGACCGTAGGCGAGCTCGTTCAGTTCGCGCAGGAAAGCGATCGCTTCCAGGTCTTCGCGTCCGCCGAACTCGTTCGGTGTCCACTCGCCGGCCCGGCGGGAGTAGTCGCGGTAGAGCATCGAGGCGACGGCGTCGACGCGTAGGCCGTCCGCGTGGTACTCGCGCAGCCAGAAGAGCGCGCTGGCGAGCAGGAAGTTGCGCACCTCGCGCCGTCCGTGATTGAAGACGAGCGTGCCCCAGTCCGGATGCGCGCCGCGCCGCGGGTCGGCATGCTCGTAGAGCGGGCTCCCGTCGAAGCGGGCGAGCGCCCAGTCGTCGCGCGGGAAGTGCGCCGGCACCCAGTCGAGGATCACGCCGATCCCGGCTTGGTGTAACCGCTCGACGAATCCACGCAGCTGGTCAGGGTTGCCACGGCGCGGATCGGGCGCGAAGTAGCTCGTCACCTGGTAGCCCCATGAGCCGGTGAACGGGTGTGCCATCACCGGGAGCAGCTCAACGTGCGTGAAACCTAGGTCCGCGACGTAGGCGGCGAGCTGCTCGCCGAGCTCTTCGGCGCCGAGCTCCGCACTTTCGAGCGTGCGCCGCCACGAACCGAGGTGGACCTCATAGATCGAGAGCGGCTCGCGGTAAGCCGCATGTCCCGCACGCTCGGCGAGCCAGTCGCCATCCGCCCATTCGTGCTGGCGGCTGTACACGATCGCGGCGGTGCCGGGCATCGTTTCCACCTGGCGCGCGAACGGATCGGTCTTGACGCGGAGCTCGCCATCCGCGGTGTGTATCTCGAACTTGTAGCGGGCGCCCTCCGCGAGGTCCGGCAGGAACAGCTCCCAGATCCCGCTTGCGCCGAGCGAGCGCATCGGATGCATCCGCCCGTCCCAGAAGTTGAAGTCGCCGATGATGCTGACGCCCCGCGCGTTGGGTGCCCAGACGGCGAAGCGCACGCCGTTCACGGCGCCGACGCTCACCTGGTGAGCGCCGAGTGCGTCGTAGAGCTGTTCGTGCCGACCTTCGGCCGCGAGGTGCAGGTCGAGCTCGCCGAGCGTCGGCGCATAGGCATACGGGTCGCGCGAGCGGTGGCTCGCGCCGTCGGGATAGGCGGCCTCGATCTCGTAGTCGAGCGGCAGGCGGGCCGCTCGAACGATGCCCTCGAACAGACCGCTCGCATCGATGCGTGCCAGCTCGACGCTGCCGCGCGCCCCCCCGTTGCCGTTCGCGCTGGCGGGGTGCACGACGACCGTCGTGGCGGCGGGTCGGAGCGTGCGAATGCAGACGCCGCCATCGATCGGATGCGCGCCGAGCAGGCTGTGTGGATCGGGGTGCTCGCCCGCGAGCAACCGCTGGATGTCTGCGAGCTCAGGCGCCATCGCGCTGGCCGTCCAGGAGGCGTTCGATCCCCAGGACCGGGACCCCGATCCAGTCCGGTCGGTTCTGGAGCTCGTAGCGCAGCTCGTAGATCACCTTCTCGAGCTCGAAGATCGCTAGCAGCTTCGCCACGGCCTGGGCGCCGGCCGGTAGCAGCGCGAGGTCGATGCGCTCCATATAGCCGTCGAGGAACGCCTGGCGCGCCTGCGGCTCCCAGTCGCGGTCCACGGCGACCCCGTGCAGGACTTCGGAGACCAGGCACGCGTAGGAGATCGAGCGCAGCATGCCGGCGACGTCACGGAGCGGGGAGCGCTTGCGCCGGCGCTCGCGCAATGGCCTCGCTGGCTCCCCCTCGAAGTCGATGACGACCCAGCCGCTCGCTGTCAGCAGTGTCTGGCCGAGGTGGTAGTCGCCGTGAATGCGGATCAGCATCCCGCCGGTGCCGGTATGCGACAGCAGCGAGAGGACGTCACGCAGCTCCTCGGTGCGGCCGGTGATCGGCTCGAGCTCTGCTCGCGCGGGCAGGTTGACGAACAGCTGCTCGATCTGCTCGTCGATCGTCGCGGTCATCAGCGCGACCTGCTCGTCGGGCGGGTGCTCCGGAGCGAACTCGGGATCCTCGCTGTCGCTGCCAAGCAGGCTGTGCATCGCCGCCGTCGCGCTGCCGAGATCACGCAGCGGCAGGATCAGCTCCTCGCCGCGCTGCTGCGCGATCCTTTCGAGCACGAGCTCCCAGCCATCATGCGCGCCGGTGACGAAGCGCTGCATCACGCCGAGACTTGCCTCGAGCAGCTCGCCGCGATATTCGTACCAACCCTCGAGCGGCACCATGTTCGAGAAGCCGTGGCGGTCGAGGAATCGGAGCATCTCGATCTCGGGGTTGAGCCCGGGCTGCAACCGGCGAAACGCCTTGATGATGTGGGCTTCGTCGAGGACGAGCGAGCTGTTGGACTGTTCCGCGCCGATCACGCGCACCTCAGAGTCGCCAGCGAGCGCGAGCGATCCGTTGCGGCGGAAGGCGACGGTCGTGGCCTCGTGCTCGATCGTCGCGTCGGCTGCGATCAGAGCGCCGATGCGCGCACCCTGGCGGCCGTCACTCAGACCGTCATAGAGGCGCATGCCATCCTGCCGGCAGATCTCGAACGCCGTGCCATCAGTCGTCCTCGCGAGCGGGGCCGACCCCGACGAGCAGCTGGTAGAGGTCGTGCGTGCCAGCCGCCGGCCGGACCTCGACGAGCAGCAATAGCAACTTGTCGGTCTCCTCGATCAGCGGCACGACATCGAGGATCGTGACCTCGCAGACCTCATCGACCTTCGCCGCGTACCAGCGCTGATCCGCCATCCATTCGCGCAGGCGCTCCTCGGTCAGCGGTGGCACGCCGGCGCTGGCGAGCGCAGCGCCGACCTCAACGCTGGCCATCGTCATCCCGCTTCTCCGATCCGAGGATGAACCAGAAGAATCCCCGCGGCGCGAGCGTCAGCAGGTAGGGGAGGCTCCCGATTGCGCGGGAAGCGGGTCCCGCCGAACATCTCGATGGGCTGCTGGCCTTCGTACCGAGACAGGTCAAGCTCGACCGCCTGCGCGGCTCGCGAGAGGTTGTGCACGCAGAGCGCAACGTCACCGGCGTGAGCGCGCACGTGGGCGAAGATCCGTGGGTTGCTCGTCGATAGCGCCTCGTAGGAGCCGAGCCCGAACACCGGGTGCTCGCGCCGCAGCGAGATGAACCGGCGCAGCCAGCGCAACAGCGAGGCCGGCGTGCGCAGCTGGGCTTCGACGTTCACCGCCTGGAAGCCGTAGACAGGGTCCATCAGTGGCGGCGAGTAGAGCTGGGCGAAATCGGCGCGCGAGAATCCGCCGTTGCGGTCGCCGGTCCACTGCATCGGCGTGCGCACGCCATCGCGGTCGCCGAGATAGATGTTGTCCCCCATCCCGATCTCGTCGCCGTAGTAGAGGATCGGGCTGCCCGGCAGCGAGAAGAGGATCGCCGTCAACAGCTTGATCTCGTCGTGGCCCCCCTCGAGCAGCGGCGCGAGTCTCCGGCGGATGCCGAGGTTGAGCTTCATCCGCATGTCGCGGGCGTATTCGGAGTACATGTAGTCGCGTTCCTCGTCAGTGACCATCTCGAGCGTCAGCTCGTCGTGGTTGCGCAGGAACAGCCCCCACTGGCAGCCGTCGGGGATCGGTGGCGTTCGCGCCAGGATCTCCGTAATCGGCGTAGCGTCCTCGCGACGCAGCGCCATGAACAGTCGCGGCATCACCGGGAAGTGAAAGGCCATGTGGCATTCGTCGCCGTCGCCGAAATACTGCACCACGTCTTCGGGCCATTGGTTTGCCTCGGCCAGCAATACGCGGTCGGCGTACTCGCGGTCGACGGTCTCGCGAACTCGACGCAGGAAGGCGTGCGTCTCCGGCAGGTTCTCGCAGCTCGTCCCCTCGCGTTCGAAGAGATAGGGCACCGCGTCGAGGCGGAAGCCGTCGAGTCCCATGTCGAGCCAGAAGCGCAGCACGTCGAGCATCGCCTCCTGAACCTCGGGCTCGTCGTAGTTCAGATCCGGCTGATGCGAGAAGAAGCGGTGCCAGTAGTACGCACCGGCCGCGTCGTCCCAGGTCCAGTTCGAAGTCTCGGTATCGATGAAGATGATTCGCGCATCGCCGTAGCGCTCGGGCGTGTCCGACCAGACGTACCAGTTGCGCTTCGGCGAGTCGGGGCTCGACCGCGACTCCTGGAACCACGGATGGTCGATCGACGTGTGGTTCATCACCAGATCCGCGATCACCCGGATGCCGCGCTTGTGGGCAGCGTCGATGAACGCCTGGGCGTCGCGGACGGTGCCGTACTCCCGCAGCAGCGACTTGAAGTCGGCGATGTCGTAACCGCCGTCGCGCAGCGGCGATTGGTACATCGGCAGCAGCCAGACGCAGTCGACGCCCAGCCACTCGAGGTAATCGAGCTTCTCCGTGAGGCCGCGGAAGTCGCCTGAGCCGTCGGCGTCGGCGTCGTAGAACCCGCGCACGTGTATCTCGTAGAACGTCGCGGTCTTGAACCACAGCGGGTTGGACTCGAACCACTGGCGGGTCGCCTCGGGCGCCGTCGTCGTCGGGTCGCCGCCATTTGCGCTCTCGGCGAGCGTGGCGGTCAGGTCGCGTTCCAGCTGTGTCGCCATCAGAACCCCGCTACCCCGAGTACGTGCCCGGGACGCACGCCGGGGTCTAGTCTCACGTAGTTGCGCCCGAGCCGCCAGCGATAGCTCTCGCCGTCAAGCAGGTCCTCGACCGCGAAGACCGGCGGCAGGCCGAGCTCCTCAGGCACGATCACGGTGCCCTCCTGCGCAAACGACGGATCGAGATTGACGACCACGAGCACCGTCTCGTCGCCGGCGCGCCGAGCGTAGGCCAGCAGAGCTTCGTTCTCGACGCTGAGGAAACGCAGCCCCTCGATGTGCTGTAACGCACTGCGCTCGCGCCGGATCCGATTCAGCCTTCCGAACATGCCGAGCAGCGGCCCGTCGAGCGCACGCGGCACGATCTGGTACTTCTCCGAGCCGAGATACTCCTCTGACCCGGGCGCGCGTGGTGTCGCCTCGAAATGCTCGAAGCCCGAGTAGATGCCGTAGCTCGGCGAGAGCGTCGCGGCGAGCAGCAGCCGCACCGCGAAGGCGGCCGGGCCGCCCGTCTGCAGGTACGCGCTGAGGATGTCGGGAGTGTTGGTGAACAGGTTCGGGCGCAGGAAGTCCGTGCTCGGCGGGGAAGCCAGCTGACCCATGTACTCGCGCAGCTCCCAGGCCGCATTCTTCCAAGTGAAGTACGTGTAGGACTGGCTGAATCCGGCCTTGGCAAGGGCATTCAGCAGCGGCTCGCGCGTGAACGCCTCAGCGAGGAAGATCGTTTCCGGGTAGCTGCTCCGGACGGCAGTGATGAGCCAGCGCCAGAATGCGACGGGCTTGGTGTGCGGATTGTCGACGCGGAACGCGCGCACCCCGCGCTGCGCCCAGAAGAGCACGACGTCGAGCAGGGCGCGCCACAGGCTCTGCCAGTCCTCGGTGTCGAAGTCGAGGTGGTAGATGTCGAGGTACCGCTTCGGCGGGTTCTCGGCGTATTTGAGCGTGCCGTCGGGGCGGCGATGGAACCACTCCGGGTGCTCTTTCAGCCACGGATGGTCGGCCGAGCACTGAACCGCGAAGTCGAGCGCGATGTCGATCCCCAGCCCGCGCGCCTCGGCGACAAGCGCTTCGAACTCCTCCAGCGTCCCGAGCTGCGCGTCGATCGCCGTATGACCGCCCTCGGCGGCGCCGATCGCCCATGGACTGCCGGGATCGTCCGGCCCGGCCTGCGGCGAATCGTTTGGTCCCTTGCGCGCCGTACGCCCGATCGGGTGGATCGGCGGCAGGTAGATCACATCGACGCCGAGCGCCGCGAAACCAAGCAGCTGGGAACGCACGCCCGCGAAGCCGCCCCACGAGCGCGGAAACAGCTCGTACCAGGTCCCGAAGCGCGCCCGCTCCCGCTCGACCTCGATCTCGAAGGTCTGGCTATGCGCCTCGTCGTAGCGCTCGGGGTAGCGCTCCGCGATCGCCAGCAGCGCGTCGGCGAGCGCCGCGTCCTGGCGCACCGCCGGCGGGGCCGCGGCGTCGGCCACCGTCGCCAGCGCACCAAGGACGGCATCGCGGTCGCCACCAGCTGCGCGGGCGGCCAGCGCACGCAGCAACTCGGCTCCCTCTGCGAGCTCCGAGCTCATGTCCTTCTGGCCGGCGAGGAGTTTGCGCGAGAGCTCATCGCGCCAGCTCGCGAAGCGCTCGACCCAGGCGACCAGTCGCCAGTGGTGGTAACCGAGCTCCGCGACACGGAAGGAGCCGCTGTAGCGGTCCGGGCCCAGCGCCGCCAGGCGGACCTCCGTCCACTCCCCGCCCGCCGCCGGGCGGTGGCGCACGCCCGCGCGAAGCGCCTGATGCCCGTCGCGGAAGATCGTCGCACTGACCACGACCTCATCGCCGATGCAGCGCTTGGTCGGGTGCGCGCCCCCGTCGACGACCGGCGACGCATCCGCGATCAGGATCGACGACGGCCTGCGTCGCGGTAGCGCGATCGGGTCCGCGTCGCCTGGCGGATGCTTCACCTTGATCGTCCCCTTGGTCCCTCGCGCCACCATCACCAGTTACCCTGGAAAAGAGGTCGTCTAATCGGGAGAACCCGCTGAAGCTCGCCAGCGGAGTCCAGCTGCACGTCACTTCGCTGCCGGGCGGGAAGCTCGGGCCGGCGGCTTTCCGCTTCGTCGATTGGCTCTCAGCCGCCGGTCAGTCCTACTGGCAGGTGCTGCCTCTCGGTCCACCCGACCGCTACCGCTCACCATACCGGTCGAGCTCTGCGTTCGCCTGTTCGCCCCGGCTGCTCGCGCGTCCGCACGCCACGGTTTCGATCTCCGACGAGGAGGCGCTGCGCGAGCGCGAGTCGTACTGGATCGGTCACTGGGAGCGCTACGCCGGTCGGGAGGGCGTACGCGATCAGGCCCGCTTCGCGAATGAATGGACGGCGCTGCGCAAGTACGCCGCAAATGCGGGAATCGCGATCATCGGGGATCTGCCGCTTTACGTCGCGCCGGGGAGCGTCGACCAGCTCACCTATCCGCGGTTCTTCTCGTCGTACCTGCGCGCTGGCTCGCCCCCCGACAGCTTCAACGCCGCGGGTCAGCTGTGGGGCAACCCGGTCTACGTGTGGCCGGCGCTCCAGCGAAGCGGCTATCGCTGGTGGATCGAGCGGCTTCGCCGCGCGGCCGCTCTCTACGATCTCATCCGCCTCGACCATTTTCGCGGGTTCGTCGCCTACTGGGCCGTGCCGGTCGCCGCGCGGAGCGCGCGCGGGGGAGGCTGGCGCCGCGGGCCGGGAGCTGCCCCGCTGCTCGCAGCGCAGCGTGCGCTCGGGCGCCTCGCGCTGGTCGCCGAAGACCTCGGCGCGATCACGCCGCCTGTCGAGCGCCTGCGCGAGCGACTCGGCGTGCCGGGTATGGCCGTGCTCCAGTTCATCTATGGCCCGCCGGGCGAGGATCCGCTGGACGACGCCGCGCACGGGCGCGTCCTCTATACGGGCACGCACGACCAGACGACGCTGCTCGGCTGGTGGGACGGGCTCGACGCGCCTGCGCGCGAACCGCTCGCTGCGGCGATGCGCAGCCGCGGCATCACGCCGGGCGGCGGCCCCTGGCCGCTGCTGCGCCTCGCGCAGTCCTCGAGCGCGGACCTGGTCATCGCGCAGATGCAGGACGTGCTCGGGCTGGGGGCGAGCGCGCGCATGAACACCCCCGGCCGCGCGAGTGGCAACTGGCGCTGGCAGCTGTCCGATGGTGGCGCGACGGCCGCTCTGGCGCGCCGCCTGCACGCGATCACCGCCGAGTCCGGCAGGCTGCGATAGCCGCGGCGCTAGCCGAGACGCCGCACGACGCGGCGGCCGTGCTCGTGCCCGAGCACCCCGATCGCCCCCGGGGCGAGCACGAAGCACGCGCCATCGACCGCCCTGAGCCCGACCCAGCGGGCGATCAGCACGCGCAGGAAGTGACCGTGCGAGAACACCAGCACGCAGCCCGCCGGAGGCAGCAGCGCGAGCGCCGCGTCGGCGCGAGCGCCGACGGCCGATGCGGTCTCGCCGCCCGGGCAGCCGTCGCGCCAAAGGTCCCAGCCGGGACGTTCGGCATTGATCTGCGCGCTCGTCACGCCCTCGTAGGAGCCGTAGTCCCATTCGACGAGCTGTTCTCGACGCTCCGCTCGCTCGCCATAGCCCGCGAGCTCGCATGTCTGCATCGCACGGCGCAGCGGGCTGCACCAGACCGCGGCGAACGACCACGGCGCGAGACGCTCCGCGAGCTTGACCGCCGCGGCGCGGCCGGCGTCGTTCAGCGGGAGATCCGTGTGACCCGTGTGCTGTCCGCTCGCCGTCCAATCGGTGTCGGCATGGCGCACGATGACGAGCTCGGCGTCGCTCATCGACCGGCGAGTGCCGCGCTGTCCGCGATCACGATCAGGCGCTCGCGTGCAAGCAGGCTGGATGGCACGCGCGACGTCGGCGCGCCGAGCGCGCCGGCGAGGGCGACGGCCTTCGCGGAGCCCGTCGCGAGCAGGATGCAGCAGCGCGCGGCGCGCAGCACGGGCAGCGAAAGCGACACGCGGTCCGGCGGCGGCTTCGGCGCGTCGTGCACCGGCACGACCGCACGGTCATCCACGAACAGCGCCGGGTTGTCGGGGAACAGCGACGCCGTGTGCCCGTCCTCGCCGATGCCGAGCAGCACGAGATCGAGCAGCGGCACGTCCGCGCCGTCAAGCGGCACCAGTGCGCGCAGCTCCTCCTCGTAGGCCTGTGCCGCCACCTCCGCGCCGCGTTCTCCCTCAATGCGATGCAGCACCGCTCCGGCGACAGGCAGAGTCGAAAGGACCATCCGCGCGTTCGACTGCGGGTCCTCGGGCCCGACGCAACGCTCGTCCCCGAACCACAGATCGACGCCCGCCAGCGCGCCCGGCACGAGCAGCTCGTATGTGGCCCCCGGCGTGGTCCCGCCTGCGAGTGCCACGTGAGCGCTCCGCCGCTCGGCGAGCGCAGCTGTAACGGTGCTCATGAGCTGCTCGGCAGCATGCGCGGCCACCGCCGCGGGGTCCGGCTGCTCGATGACGCGCGGCATCGGGGTCATTGCTCGAGCATGCCGCTCGTGTACACCAGTGCCTCGCCATAGATCGCATCGCCGACGAGCGAGAGGCGGATCCCCTCGCCGAGGATCCCGCCCTCGCCCCGAGAGGCTCCGAGCAGGCGCCACTCGCGCTCGGTCCCGTCGGCTTCGCGCCTGGTCGCGCGCAGGCCGCCCGGCCCGCGGTCGAGCGAGATCAGGCCACCGTCGCGCATCCCGAGCGTGAGGCCGGCGAGCCCGGGAACCTCCTGCGCCACCGAGTCCAGCTTGACCGTCACCTCGCCAAGCTTGCCCTCGGCATGCCCGCGCCCGTCGCGGCGCAGCTGGCGCACCGGCCAGCCCAAGCGCGAGCCGAGCCATCCGCAGAGCAGCAGCGCCGCCGCTCCCGAGATCGGATGGTGGCGCACGGTCACCGAATCGATCATCCGCAGGCGCGCGCGTTGCCGGGGTGCGTCGAACATCATCGCGACACGCTCGCGCCACGGCGTCGAGCGCAGCCAGGCGAGGTCGACGACGTTGCGATGCTCGAGCAGGTGCGCCGCACGCCGCAACGCGCCGCCAACGTCCGGGTCATCCATCGAGTCGACCAGCACCGACTGCGACAGGCCGGCGAGTGCGTCGACCGCCGCCCAGTGACCATGCGGTGCCCACACGAGCGTCGGAATGTCGGTGACGACGAGCGGGTCGACGATCGAATCGAGATGCTCGAGATGCTCGGAACCGACGTCGACCATCACGGTCTCGAAGGTGAGCGCCGCGCCATCGTCAGTCGCGGCTGCGTCGGCGGCGACCGACGCAACCGCGTCGAGCGTCGTGCGTCCCGGCTGACCGCACAGATGATCGTGCGCGATGCGTGATTGCGCCCGACGGTACGCAAGCGGTTCGCGATCTCGCCGCTCCATTGGCGATCGACGATGCAGATCAGGTTCAGCACGCGCGCAGGCACGTGCGTCGTCCTCGGCGTGGCGCTCCGCCAGCAGACCGCGCAGCGCGGACTCGATCTCCGCCGGCGTCGTGTGCTCGGCGGCCCAGACCGTGTCGTCGAGTGCGGCCAACTCGTGATCCCTCAGATCGTGCGCCAGCTGTGGCCGGGGAGCAACAGCGAGTCGGCCTCGGCGGGCCCGGCGTGCCCGCCGGATAGCGCGGGGACTCGTTCCGTCCGCCCAGCCGGACAGGATCGGGTCGCAGATCCGCCACTGGGCCTCGACCTCATCGTTTCGCGTGAAGAGCGTCGCCTCGCCGCGCATCGCGTCCAGGATCAGCCGCTCGTAGGCCTCCGGCGAATGCGAGAGGAAGGCCGTCCCGTATAGGAACTCCATGTTGACCGGGCGGATCCGCATCCGCGGCCCAGGGACCTTCGCGCCGAGCGAAAGCGAACGCCCTCGTCGGGCTGGAGCGTCATGACGAGTTGGTTGGGGCGCACGCCGGGGAGCCGTCCTGCTCGAAAGCGAGGTGGGGAACCGGGCGCAGCGTGACCGCGATCTCCGTGACCTTCGCGCGGGCGCTTGCCCGTCCGCAGGTAGAACGGGACGCCCGCCCAGCGCCAGTTGTCGACATCAACGCAGCGCGACGTATGTCTCGGTACGCGAGTCGCTCGGCACGCCCTCCTCGTCGAGGTAGCCGGCGACGTGATCGCCGCCGACCACCCCGGCTGTGTACTGGCCGCGCACGCTCATCTCGGCCACCTCGCCAGCGTCGGTGGGCGGATCGCTGAGCACCTTGACCTTCTCGTCGCGCACGTCGTCCGCGGCGAAGGTGACCGGCGGCTCCATGCAGAGCAGCGTCAGCAGCTGCAGCACGTGGTTCTGCACGAGGTCGCGAAGTGCGCCGGCCTGGTCGTAGTAGCCGGCGCGGCTCTCGATACCGATGTCCTCGGCGGCCGTGATCTGCACGTTCTCGACGAAGTTGCGGTTCCAGATCGGCTCGAAAATCCCGTTGGCGAAGCGGAACGCGAGGAGGTTCTGGACGGTCTCCTTGCCGAGATAGTGGTCGATGCGGAAGATCTGCTCTCCTTGAACACTGCGAGCACGCGTCGATTGAGGTCGCGGGCCTCGGCCAGCGAGGTTCCGAAGGGCTTCTCGATGATCCGCGCACGTCGCCATCCCTCCTCGATCTCACCAGGCCCGCCTCGCCGAGCGCCTCGACGATGACCGGGAAGAATCCGGCGCCGTCGAGAGGTAGAACGCGCGCGACATCGGCTCGCCCGCAGCGTCGTCGAGCTCGGCGAGCGTGTCGCGCAGGCGTCCGTACCCGCGGTGTCATCGAAGCGAGCTCGACATAGCGCAGGTCCTCGAGCAGCGCGTCGAGCACGCTCGCATCGGGGTAAGTCCGGCTGAAGGCGCGGATCGCGTCCGCGGCCGACCTTGCGATAGTCGTCGTCGCTCATCTCGCCGCGCGATTCCCCGACCAGGTTGAAGCGCTCCGGCAGGGCCCCTTCATGCGCGAGGTTGTAGATCACCGGGAGCAGCTTCGCCGCGCGAGGTCGCCGGTCGCCCCGAAGATGACGAGATTCGTGGGCCGTACCGGAAGGCGCTCGAGACCCTGTGCGAGTGGGTTCTCGTGCTCCTTTTCCTGATGCTGTGCCGCCATCAGCCTAACGGACGAGGTCACGGACCCGCTGGCTGCTTGACGGCATGGCCCGCCGAACTGGTTGCGCAGCGCGGCGAGCACCCTTGCGGCGTAGTCGCCGTCCTGGCGTGAGTAGAAGCGGTGAACAGGGCGGCGGAGAGCGCCGGCATCGGCACATCGTGGTCGATCGCGTCGACGAGCGTCCAGCGCCCCTCGCCCGAATCCTCGACCCAGCCCTCGAGGTTCGAGAGGTCGTTGCCGTCCTGCTCGAAAGCGCGCGCGGCGAGCTCGCACAGCCACGATCGCACGACCGAGGCTTGATTCCAGAGATGGGCGACCTTCGCGTTGTCGAGATCGTATTCGGCGGAGTGGAAGAGCTCGAAGCCCTCGGCATACGCCTGCATCAGGCCGTACTCGACGGCGTTATGGACCATCTTCACATAGTGGCCTGCGCCGGCCGGCCGAAGTGGTACCAGCCGCGCCGCCAATCGACGGGACGGAGTCCTTGCTCGTCGTCGGCGCGAGCACGTCGAGGATCGGCGCGAGCCGATCGACCGCCTCCTGCGGACCGCCGACCATCATGCAGTAGCCGTTCTCCAGGCCCCAGACGCCGCCGCTCGTGCCCACATCGACGTAGTGGATGCCCGCCGGCTGGAGCGCCGCGGCACGCTCCTTGTCGTCGGTCCAGCGCGTGTTGCCGCCATCGATGATCATGTCGCCGGGTCGAGCAGCTTCGCGAGCGAGTCGACGGTCGTCTGGGTCGGGTCGCCGGCGGGGACCATGATCCAGATCTTGCGCGGCGTGTGGAGCTGGTTGACGAGCTCGCGCAGGCGTGCGGCGCCGCTGCGCGCCCGCTCCTCGGCGGGCGTGATCGCCTCGGCGTTGAAGTCGAAGGCGACGACCTCGTGGTCGAGTCGCGGCGGATGCGCGTGACCATGTTGCCGCCCATGCGTCCGAGCCCGACGAAGCCGATCTGCATCAGAGAATCCCCTTTATCTCTGGTGGAGCTTTCGCACCGCGTCCGCAGGATCGCCCGTGTCTCGGACGAGCTCGGCCGGCAGGTCGTGCTTGCGCAGCGTCTCGAGATCTCCGAGCGCCTGCGCGTTCTTGAGCTTGCCGAAGCTGAACGGCTGGCCGGGATCTCGATGTCGGCGTCCCCGTCGACGACGAGCGAAAGGAAGTGTCCGTTCGGCTTGCCGCCCTTGTGGAGCTGGCCGGTCGAGTGCAGGAAGCGCGGCCCGTAGCCGAAGGTGACCGCTCGCTTCGTCGCGCGCATCAGCGTCTCGCGCAACTCGGCGACCGCCTCGTCGACCTCCACCGACGGCGCCACATAGCCCATCAGCGCGATGTAGTCACCCTCGCTTCCATCGGCGAGGAGCGCCTTCAGCCGCTGTGCGCGTCGGCGACCGGCGCGTCGGGCAGCTCGCCCGCGCCGAGCACGCGCTTGGTGGCCTCCTTCGCCTCCGCCACGTTCGGCTGATCGAACGGGTTGATCTCAAGCACCCAGCCGGCAACCGCGGTGGCGAACTCGAAGAGGAAGAACAGCCGGCCGAGGTCCTCGGCGCCGTTGACCGTCAGCGTGATCGTCGGATGACCTGCCGCGCAAGCTCCGTGATCGCGCTCGACCGCGTCGGGACGCTGCTCGTCGCGGATCTGGATGAACACGCGGTCCTTGCTGTAGGCGTCGGGGTCCAGCAGCGGCTCATCAGCGACCGGCACGATGCCGCGGCCATGCTTGCCGGTGCTCTCGGCGACGAGCTGCTCGACCCACAGGCCGAAGCTCGGACCGGGTCGCCGCTGACGAAGGTGAGCTTGTCGCGGCCCTGGCGCGCGAGCTCGCCGATCGCGAGCGCCGAGCCAAGGCCCGGGGTTCGACTCGCTCGAGTCGAAGTGCGCGCAGGCCTGCTCGGCGATCTGCGCGCGCTCGAGCAGCGCGTGAATCGGGGCGCCGATCAGCGCCGCGGGGACCAGGCCGAAGAGCGACAGTGCCGAGTAGCGCCCGCCGATGTTCGGGTCGTTCTCGAAGCGCGCCGGAAGTTGTGCCGCTTGGCGAGCTCGACGAGCGAGCTCCGGGATCGGTGATCGCGATGAATTGCTCGCCCTTCCGCCGGTCAGCGCATAGAAGTGCTCGAACAACGAGAGCGTCTCGATCGTGCCGCCGGACTTCGTCGATACCACGAACAGCGTGTTCTCGAGCTCGATCTCGCTCTGCACCTCGAGGATCGCGTCGGGGTCGGTCGAGTCGAGGACATGCAGGTCGAGCGCGTCCGCGGGTGCGCCGAACGTCCGCCAGAGGACCTCGGGCGCGAGGCTCGATCCGCCCATCCCGAGCAGCACCGCGTCCGTGAAGTTCTCGCCGACGATCTCGCGCGCGAAGGCGACGAGCTCGTCGGCCTGCTCGAGCATCGCATCGGAGATGAGCCAGCCGAGGCGATCGGCGATCTCGGGCGTGCCCGGGCCCCCCCAGAGCGACTCGTCGTGCTCCCAGACGCGCCGCGCGACCTGCTCGTCGACCGCCCTGCGCACGCGCTGTGCAACCGGGCCGCGCGAGCTCCGACGGGATCGAGGCGGAGATCGCATCCGGCCGGCCCGTGAGCACGCGCCTGGCGCTCGTTCTCGATCCCGGCGAGGAGCTTGTTCATTGGCGTCACGAACGCCGCGATCCCCTGATCGAGCAGCACCTTCGTGACGTCGCTCATGTCGATCCCAGCCTGTGCGAGCGCTTCGAGCTGCGGCGTCGGGTCCTGGTCGGCGCTGCCGGGCTCGATGTGTCCCCGCTCCGCGACCGCCAGAAGCGTTTTCATCGGCATCGTGTTGACGGTGTCCGGCGCGACGAGATTGTCGACATAGAGGGTTTCCGAGTAGGCCGGGTTCTTCGTCCCGGTCGAGGCCCACAACGGGCGCTGCACCTTGGCCCCTGCGTCCGCGAGCGCCGCGAACCGCTCGCTCTGGAAGATCTGCTTGTAACGCTTGTATGCGGCGCGCGCGTTGGCGATCGCGGCGGTGCCCGGCGAGATCGGTTCGCTTAAGCGCCTCCAGGCGCTTGTCGACCTCGGTGTCGACGCGCGAGACGAAGAAGCTCGCGACCGAGTGGACGTCGAGCGGCAGGCCCTCGGCGTGGCGGCGCTCGAGTCCCTTGATGTAGGCCTCGGCGATCGCGGCGTACTGCTCGACGCCGAACAGCAGCGTGACGTTCACGTTGATGCCCTCGTAGATCGCCTGCTCGATCGCGGGAACGCCCTCGGCGGTGCCGGGGATCTTGATCATCACGTTCGGCCGGTCGAGGCGCTGCCAGTAGTCGCGCGCCTGCGCGAGCGTGTGGGCGGTGTCGTGCGCGAAGTCCGGTGCGACCTCAAGCGATACGAACCCATCGCCGTGCTCCTCGAACACCGGGCGCAGGATGTCGGCCGCGTCCTGGACGTCGGCGACGGCGATCTTTTCGTAGATCGCCAGCGCGTCGAGACCCTCGTGTGCGGATTCGCGCAGAGCTTCGTCGTAGTCGGTCGAACCGAGGATCGCCTGCTCGAAGATCGTCGGGTTCGAGGTGACGCCGCGCAGCGACAGCTCGTCGCGTAGCCGCTCGAGCTCGCCGCTCGTCAAGAGCCCTCGGCGGATCTGGTCGAGCCAGGGGGCGGTACCCGCGGCGACGAGTGCCGACATGTTTGCGTTCTCAGTGTGGGAAAGGCTTGCCATTGGGCTTCATCCTCTCAGTCGTCAGCTTGCAAGCAAATCGTGCGCCGCTTCGACGATCGCAGCTGTGGTTATTCCGTAATGGCGATAGACGTCGGCAGCCGGCGCCGAGGCGCCGAAGGAACGCATTCCGATGAACACGCCGCGCTCGCCGATCCAGCGATCCCAGCCGAGTGGGCTCGCGGCTTCGACCGCGACCCGAGCAGTGCCGGGTGCGCCGAGCACGGCTTCGCGATCGCTGGGCGACCGCTCGGCGAAGGTGTCCATGCATGGCATCGACACTACCCGCACGGCGATACCGTCTTCGCGCAACTTCTCCGCCGCCTCAACGCAGAGCGAGACCTCGGATCCGGTGCCGATCAGCACGAGCTGCGGACGCCCGTCGCTGTCGCAGAGGACGTAGGCCCCGCGTTCGATCGCATCCGTGCGGGAATCGATCGGGGTCGAGCGACGGGTAGACCCTGGCGGGAAAGTGCGAACGCGGTCGGAGTATCGGTCTGGCGCAGCGCAAAGCTCCAGGCGAGCGAGGTCTCATTGGCGTCCGCGGGGCGGACGAGGTTGATGTTCGGCATCGCCCGCAGCGTCGCGAGTTGCTCGATCGGCTGGTGCGTCGGGCCGTCCTCGCCGAGCCCGATCGAGTCGTGCGTGTAGACGAAGATCGACGGCTGGTCCATCAGCGCCGCCAGGCGGATCGCGCCCTTCATGTAGTCGGAGAAGATCAGGAACGTCGCGCCGAATGCACGCCAGCCGGTGAGCGAGAGGCCGTTGACGATCGCGCCCATGCCGTGCTCGCGGATGCCGAAGTGGAAGTTGCGGCCGGCGTAGTTCTCGCGCGAGACGCTCTCGGCCTGCTCGATCAGCGTCAGCGTCGAGGGCGCGAGGTCGGCGGAGCCGCCGACGAGCCACGGCACGTGCTCGGCGGCCACCTGGATGATCTGCGAGGACGCCTTGCGCGTCGCGATCTTCTCGCCGGGCTCGAAGCGCTTGAGCAGGCCCGCCGGCAGGTTCGGCGCGCGGCGCTCGAAGATCGCCTTGCAGCTCGGCGGCCTCCTGCGGGTACTCGGCCTCTGTAGGCCTCGAAGCGCTCCTGCCACTCGCGTTGCAGCTCCGCGCCGCCGGCGATCTGCTGCGCGAAGTGTCGCAGCGCCTCCTCCGGCACAGGAACGGCGGCTCCGTAGGCCAGCCGTAGAACTCCTTCGTCAGGCGGACCTCCTCCTCGCCGAGCGGCGACCCGTGCACCTCGCCCGTATCCTGCTTGTTCGGCGAGCCGTAGCCGATGTGGGTGCGATGATGATCAGCGACGGGCGGTCGTCGACGTCATCGGCCGCCTGCGCGGCCTCCTCGAGCCTGCCGACGAGAGGTCCTCGCCGAGGTGCTGGACGTGCCAGCCGTAGCCCTCGTAGCGCGCGCCGACATCCTCGCTCAGCGCGATCGCGGTGTCGCCCTCGATCGAGATGTGGTTGTCGTCGTAGAAGACGATCAGGTTGCCGAGGCCGAGATGGCCGGCGAGCGAGCAGGACTCGTGCGTGATGCCCTCCTCGATGTCGCCGTCCGAGCAGATGACGAAGATGCAGTGGTCGATCAGCTGATGCCCGGAGCGGTTGTAGCGCGCCCCGAGCATCCGCTGGCCGAGCGCCATCCCAACCGCCATCGAGAGGCCCTGGCCGAGCGGGCCCGTCGTCGCCTCGATCCCGGGGGCGTCTCCGTACTCGGGATGGCCGGCGCACGCGGAGCCGAGCTGGCGGAAGCTCTTGATGTCGTCGAGCGTGATGCCCGGGTAGCCGCTGAGGAACAGCGATGCATAAAGCAGCATCGAGGCGTGTCCGTTGGAGAGTACGAAGCGGTCGCGATTCGGCCAACTGCCGTTCTCCGGGTTGTGGCGCATGATCCGGGTGTAGAGCGCATAGGCGAGTGGCGCGAGCGCCATCGGGGTGCCCGGGTGGCCGGAGTTCGCCTTCTCGACCGCGTCGATCGCGAGCGTGCGGATCGTGTTGATGCAGAGCTCGTCGAGCTCGGTCTCGCGTGCGACTGTCGTCATCGAGGTTCCTTCTCTTCGTGGTGGTGGGCTTCGAGCTCGCTTCGCGCAAGCAGTGCCGCGCCCCGTACGCCGGCCTGCGGTCCGGATCGCGCCAGCCGGATCTCGGTCTTCGTGCCGACGCCCTCGCGAACGTACTGCCAGGCGACGTCCTGCGCCGGTGCCAGCAGGAGATCGCCCGCCGAGGACACGCCGCCGCCGATCGCGACGACATCCGGGTCGAACGTGTTGATCGCATTGGCGATGCCGATGCCGACGCGGCGCCCGAGCAGCGCGAGCAACTCCACCGCGACGCGGTCGCCGGCCTTTGCCGCGCTCACCGTGTCGACGCCGGTCACGCTGCCACGCTCGCGCAGCAGCATCCCGAGGGCGCTGTCGGGTTGCCGTCTCGCCGCGTCTCGCGCGAGGCCGTCGAGCGCGTGGCCGGCGGCCAGCGACTCGAGCGAGCCGGGTTGCGGAAAGTGGTCGGTGGCTGGCGGTATTTCGTGCTCGATCCCGATCAACGTGTGACCGATCTCGCCCGCCGCGCCGGTCGCGCCGCGGTACGGACGCCCCCCGATCACGATACCGCCACCGACTCCCGTGCCCAGGGTGATCATCACAAGACACCCCGCATCGAGGCCGGCGTGCTCGTCGTGTGCCTCGGCGAGCGCCGCCACGGTGGCGTCGTTGTCGACGAAAACCGGGACCCCGAGCTCGCCCTCGAGCACTGACGCAGCGGCACGTCCTGGAGCACCGGGATGTTGACGGTCGTGCGCACGCGGCCGGTGGCGAACTCGATCACCGACGGCACGCCGATCCCGACCGCCGCGAGATCGCTGCCGGCGGCGGCGCGGACGCCACGCACCACCTCCGCGATGAACTGCTCGGTGCTGCCGTGGGCGGTGGGCGCGATCTGCGGCTCGCCGAAGTTCCCGCCGCGCAGCGTCGCGACGGACACCTTCGTGCCACCGACATCCACGCCCACGATCGTCGTCGGCTCAGACGCTTGGCCCGAGCTCTCTCGCTTACCCATGTTCCGCGGGGTTGTCGTCGAGATGCACGCGCCCGCAGCGTATCCGGCCGCGCGCTCCGGCCGGCGTTCAGGCTGGGGCGGTTGCGCCGCCCGAGTCGACGCCCGTCGCGCCGGTGGCGCCGGCGGGGGCGGTCGGCCCGGTGTTTCCCGACGCGCCGCTCGGACCGGTGGCGCCGTTCGGGTACCAGTACAGAGGAGCGATCTTCTGGCCGCTGATGAAGCTGTAGCCGACGCTGACCGTCTCGGTGATCCCAAGCTCCTGCGCCGTCGCCGAGGTGAGGTCGAAGCTGGCGCCGTTTGCGTAGGGGCCGCGGTCGATCACGGGGACCGTCAGCTGCCGGCCGGCGTAATAGAGCGTCACCGGGGTGCCGCACGGCAGTTTGCGGTTCGCGACGCCCGACGATGTAGCGGGTCAGCCGCTCGCCACACGCGGTGCGACGACCGTAGAGGCCCGGCCCATACCACGTGGCGATCACCGACTTCAGGATCACGAGCGTCGACTGTGGCGTGCTGATCGAGGCGGCTGCCGAAGCCAGGGCGCCGCTGACGACCCGCATCGCGTAGGTGCCGACTCCCGTGGCGATCCACGGGATCGAGTAGGAGCCGTCGGCGGCGACCGTCGATGTGGCGGCCGCAACCCAGATCCCCGGCTTGCTCTGGATCTCGAGCGCGACGGGTTGTCCGGCGTCCGGACGCCGCGAGCGTGCCGGACGCGACGGTCGGCTGCCCAGCGGCGACGCTCGCCGGGGTCAGGAGCAGTGAGCCGAGCGTTGAGCCGACGGTCGTCGGAACGGGCTGACCGTGGCTGGCCTGCGCGGCGCTGGTGCTGCCCGAGGCGGCGCCGGTGCCGCCATTGCCGGTGGTGGCGTTGGACTTCGCGCCCGCGACTGCGGTGGTCGTCGCGAGCAGGCCTGCGACCGCAAGGCCTACGCTCAGCGCGTGCGTCGCTCTATGAGTAGCGGGCATTCTCACTCCGGTGACCGTTGCCTACGGGGTGAGCTGTCGGGCTCGCGCTGTCAGCGCTACCGCCGGATTTCCGGCGGATTCGCCCCCGCGGAGTTTCCTCCGCATTGGTTCCCCCGCTCGCAAGGTGCGGACACCACTGCGATTAGGCTTAGGCGGTCGCGAGCATATAGGAACCGAAACCCCCTCGCAATGGAGGTTTCAACGCGACAACGTGCGCTGTTGTTGCAACTTTGAAACGCCGCGCGGCGTTGTAGGTATTAAGCGCTAGAACATCGAACGAGGGACCGCGGATCCGAGCCGGAGAATGCCGATACGAGAGCGACGGCGAGTCCATACAGTCAAGCGAGGCTTCGCAAAAGTTGACTTCACTAAGTAAAGCGCGTACAATTGGCGACGTGGCCGGAGTGCACGTAGCGGCGTGCCCGGACGCTCCTCCCCAGATCGACGCAGACTGGCGGCCCAGGTGGCCGCGAGGGGTCTGCGGCACGGAAACGGAATGAAATGTCAGTAGCTGAACTACAAGAACTTGAAGAAGTGAAGGGCCTCGTCACGAAGGGCCAGCAAGTCGGCGTGCTCACCTATGCCGAGATCCAGGGCGCGGTCGCCGAGCTGGACATGGACGAGTCCGATCTTGAGGAGCTCCACACCTACCTCGAGCGTGCCGAGATCGAGCTGGTCGAGGACATCGATCCGGCGACCGCGGCTGGCGCCGAGGTTGAGCGCGCGCCGGACAAGCGCGGCCGGCGCAAGGCCAAGACGGCGCTCGACCTCAAGCCGGACATGACGACGGACTCGCTGCAGCTGTTCCTCAAGGACATCGGCAAGGTCCGCCTGCTCACCGCGCAGGAGGAAGTCGACCTCGCAAAGCGGATCGAGCGCGGCGACCTCGACGCGAAGCAGAAGATGGTCGAGTCGAACCTCCGTCTCGTCGTCTCGATCGCGAAGAACTACCGCAACCAGGGCCTGCCCTTCCTCGACCTGATCCAGGAAGGGACGCTCGGGCTCGTGCGCGCCGCCGAGAAGTTCGACTATCGCAAGGGCTTCAAGTTCTCGACCTATGCAACCTGGTGGATTCGCCAGGCGATCGCTCGCGCGCTTGCCGACAAGGCGCGCACGATCCGCATCCCGGTGCACGTCGTCGAGAAGCTGAACAAGATCGGCCGGGCCGAGCGCAAGCTCGTGACTGAGCTCGGTCGCGAGCCGACGCCGGAGGAGATCGCCGAGGTCACCGGGATCGATCCCGAGGAGGTCGACTCGATCAAGCGCTCGGCGCAGGCCCCGATCTCGCTCGAGAAGCCGGTTGGCGACGAGGAGGAGTCCGAGTTCGGCCAGTTCATCGCCGATGAGCGGGCCGAGTCGCCCTATGAGCGCGCTGCGGAGATCCTCACCAAGGAGGCGCTACGCGAGGCGCTCGAGAATCTCTCCTACCGCGAGCGGCGCGTGCTCGAGCTGCGGTACGGCCTTGGCGGTGAGCACCCGCGCACGCTTGACGAGGTCGGTCGTACGTTCAACGTGACGCGCGAGCGCATCCGCCAGATCGAGAACCAGTCGCTGAAGAAGCTCCAGAACCTCGCCGAGGCGCAGAAGCTTCGCGACGTCGCCTAGCACAGGCCGCCGGTCCGCAGGGCTGGCTGGCCGTGCGTACTAGACGATTGTCGTAGCGCAGGGCCGCAAACGGACGACAGTGCGGGTAGTTCTCAATAGTGCGTCGTAAAGCGCCGATCGACTACTAGGCGTGATCGACATCGAGAAAGTCCTCTGCGCGCTCGTCGCCTGCGACGGGTCCGATCTCCATCTGAAAGTGGGATCGGTGCCGCTTGCGCGCGTCGACGGTGAGCTGGGTCCGCTCACCAGCGACGACTGGCCCGTGCTCGAGCCCGCCGACACGGTCGCCTGCGCCAAGGCGCTGCTGGCCGGCACCGAGCGCATGACGGAGTTCGAACGCCACCAGGAGCTCGATATCTCCTACGAGATCGCCGGCGTTGCCCGCTTCCGGGTCAACATCTTCTGCCAGCGCGGCAACATCTCGCTTGTCGCGCGCGCCATCCCGCATCGGATCCGCAGCGTCGAGGAGCTTGGCCTGCCGTCTGTCGTTACAGCACTCGCGGAGGAGCCACGCGGGATCATCCTCGTGACCGGGAGCACCGGCTCCGGCAAGTCGACGACGCTCGCGGCGATCATCGATCACATCAACAGCACGCGCGCCGCCCACATCGTCACGATCGAGGATCCGATCGAGTTCGTCCACCGCGACCTGCGCTCGATGATCAGCCAGCGCGAGGTCGGCTCCGACACGCACTCTTTCAAGGACGCACTGAAACGCGTACTGCGCCAGGACCCGGACGTGATCCTGATCGGCGAGATGCGCGACGAGGAGACGGTGGAGACCGCGCTCTCGGCGGCGGAGACCGGGCATCTCGTCCTGTCCACGATCCACACCGTCGACGCGGCGGAGTCGATCAACCGGATGCTCGACTTCTTCCCGCCCCACCAGCACCATCAGGTGCGCTCGATGATCGCCGGCACGCTCAAGGGCGTCGTCTCGCAGCGGCTCGTGCCCGCGGGAGTGGGCGGCCGCGTCGCGGCGGTCGAGGTCCTGCGGATGACCGGCCGCGTCCGCGATGCAATCCGCGACCCGACGCACTCCGAGGCCGGCCTCGCGCAGATCATCGCCGACGGCAGCTACTACGGAATGCAGACCTTCGACCAGGCGCTGCTCGGCCATGTTCGCTCGGGTCGGGTCAAGGTCGAGGAGGCGCTCGAGGCCGCCACCAGCCCGCACGACTTCAAGCTGATGCTCGAGGCCGAAGGCCCGCCGCCCGCGGCGGCGGCGACGCCCGACCCGAACGTGATCGCGCTCGCCTCCTAGCGCGCCTGGATCGCCGCGCGCGCCAGCCGTCCGTGCCAGCGCCATCGCGCGGTCGTTGACGGGCGCTTTACTTGGTAAAGTTGCCACATGGCAATCGACGACACGTGTCCTGTGTGCCACATCGCCGAGCTCGTCTGCGGCAAATGGACGCTGCTGCTCGTCCGCGACCTCGCCGAGGGCCGCAGCCGCTTTTGCGAGATCGAGCGCTCGCTCGCCGGCATCAGCCCGCGCACGCTCTCGCTGCGTCTGCGCGAGCTCGAGGAGCAGGGCATCGTCGAGCGACACACTTATCCCGAGGTCCCACCGCGCGTCGAGTACGCGCTGACCGAGAAGGGGCGCGACCTGCTCCCGATCGTCGACAGCATGCGTGATTTCGGGCGCCGCTGGGTGTGCGAGGAGATCTCGCGCGCCCCCGAGCACGAGTCGCTCGCAGCCTGAGGCAATTTGCTGCAACTGCCGCTGCGCGCGGCAGGATGCGGCGGCGTTGGGGCGAATCGCTGTCGTATGCGCTCAGGTCAGCTCCATCAGTTGCTGCACGCCTTCGCCGCGGAGGCAGCCCAGGCGCTCGCCGCCGCAACCGCCGCCGGTGACGAGGTCGGCTTCGAGGTCGTCCAGGAGCGCGCGCGGACGAACCGACCGGCCCTGTACTGCTACCGACCGCTGACGGGTGCCTTCGTCGCGCGCCACTGGCACCTTCTCCGCGACCAGCCGAGCGCGCGCGCGGCGCTCGAGGAGATTGGTCGCCTGCCGGGGATCGCGAGCTATCTGGACTCCCTCCCGGATTTCCCTGGGGACGGCGTCGACGACCCCGCCGAGGCCGTGTTGCGTGCGTTCATCGTGCGCGTCTTCGACGGCGATGACGAGGGCTTCCTGCTGTTGCCCGAGCGCTTCGAGCCGGCCTACAGGGAGCTTTTCGAAAACGCCATCGAGCAGCACACGGAGATCGCCCTGCTCGGACTGCTGCGCGGCGTGAGCAGCACCGCGAAGGAGCTGTGCCTCGGCGAAGGGGTGATCCTCGCTCCGCTCGAGCGCCTCGGGCGCGTGCCACCCGATCCGGCTTGGTTGCGCGAAGACCGCCCGGCGCTCGTCGTCGCGATCGATCCTGGGGAGGGCAGCGACGGGGTCGCCGACGCGCTCCACCGGTTGCTCGAGCTCCAGACCGCGATGCGCCTGTTCGCGGGCGGCATCTCGCTCGCACCGCTGGCCTGGATCCACGCCGACGGGACCGACTGGCGCGCGCTGTCGCTGCCGGGCGGCGGGCGCTCCGACGGCAGTGTCGTACTTGTCGGCGAGCAGGAGGCCGAGTTGCGGGACTTCTGCTCGCTTGTTGCGCGCCGCCGTCCGTCCGACGGCGTGATCGCGTGGGCGCTGCGCCGCTTCGAGCTCGGCTGTTCGCGGGAGGGCCGGCTCGAAGGGCTCAGCGACTTCCTTCTCGCGCTCAGAGCGCTGCTCGAACCCGAGGGGCCCGGGAGCGGCCGGCTGGCGGGACGCCTCGCGGCGCTCTCGGCGGAGGGTCCTGAGCGCGGCGAGCTGACGAAGCGCATGCTGCGTGCGCTCACGCTCGAGCAGTCGGTGATCACCGGCGCCGAGCTCTCCGACGGCGCGCTCGCCCTGGCCGGCGAGGTCGAGGATCGGCTGCGTACGCTGCTGCGCGAAGTGATTGCGGGCGAGCTGCGCGGCGACATCGCGGCGCTCGCCGACGCGCGGATCTACGTGCCCGAAGCCGAGCCGGGGGGCGAAGGGGTCGACGAGTTCCACCTCACGCGCCGCGCGCTTGCGAGCTCGTTCGGCACGGACCTGTTCTCGACGCCGCCGCCCGGCAGCGCACGCCCGCGCCGCCGGCGTTTCGATCCGCGCGACGAGGCGCTGTTCGACGCGCCGACGACCGAAATGTCGCTGCCCCCGGCGTAGACCGGGTACGCCGAGCCGTCACGGCAGCAGCTCGCGCGCGACGGCGCCGAGCGTCTCGAGCTCACCCAGCCCACTCTCGAGCAGCGGCACGAGCACGCGCGGCACGCCGCCGAGCGCTTCCTCGAGCCTTCCGATCCCGATCTCGTCACGCGCCGCGAGCACCTGCGCACGCTCGCCGGCCGCGAGCACGAGGTCCGCGAGGGCTTCGCCGATCGCAGCCGACAGCAGGGCGGCGGTCGCCGCATCCCGTTGTGGCACGGGCGGGTGGTAGCGGTTGACAACGAGTCCGGCCAGCGGCAGGCCGGCGGCGCGCAGCTGGCTCGCGAACGCGATCGATTCGCGGACCGGCTCGCTCTCCGGCGTGCTCACCATCACGAACGCGGTGGCCGGATCCTGGAGCAGCGCCGCGACGGCGCTGGCACGATCGCGAAAGCCACCGATCAGGCTGCCGATCGCGCTGAGGAACAGCGCGATCTCGCTCAGCAGGTCGACACCGACGAGGTGGCGGATCAGCGCCAGAGCTGGGGCGCCCGCACGGCCCGCGAGCCTCGCGCCAATGCCCGCGGGCGCGAGCAGGACACGCAGCGTGCGAGCGTCGAAGAACTGGAGCAGCCGTTCCGGCGCGCGCAGGAAGTCGAGCGTGTTGCGCGAGGGCGGCGTGTCGAGGACGATCGCGTCATAGTCATGCGTGCGATCGAGCTCGTAGAGCTTGGCGATCGCCGTGAACTCGTGTGAGCCGGCCACGGCGCCCGACAGCTCGCGGTAGATGCGGTTCGATAGCACGCGCTCGCGCGCGCCCCGGTCTGGCGCAAGTTGCGTCACGAGCTCGTCGAAGGTGCGCTTGGGATCGAGCACCATCGCGAACACCTCGCCGCGCAGATCAAGCCCGGTCGGCGCGAGGTGCTCGCGGCTGAGGGCGCGCGGCTCGTTGCTCAGCTCGCTCAGCGCGAGCGCGCCGGCGAGCCGACGCGACGGGTCGATCGTGACGAGCGCAACCCGCCGCCCGCGCGCGGCGAGTCCGAGTGCGATCGCTGCGGAGGTCGTCGTCTTCCCGACCCCGCCGGCCCCGACGCAGATGCAGATGCGCCGGTCGGCCAGCACCTCGCCGAGGTTCGGTATCACAGGGCCGCCTCGAGCTCGCCGGCCAGCGCCGCGACGTCGGCGAGGCCCACGCGCTCGACGTAGAGGGCTGGCAGCTGGACGACCGGGATCCCTGCGAGCTCTTGCTCGAGCCGTGCGATCTGCTCGAGCGCGACGGTTCGCATGCGCTCCTCGAACAGTGCCCGGTTGATCGCGGCGCGCGCATCGTTTGGCAGCGCGCCGTCGTGCCGGAGAGCGGCGCGCAGTGCCGCCACGTCCCCGCTGCTCGCCCCCGCGGGCGGGCAGTAGTTGACGACGACCAGGTCGAGGTCTAGATCGGCGCTCTCGCGCAGTGCCGCGCGCAACTCGATCAGCTCGGTCACAGCCGCGTCGGCGGCCCGAGCGACGCCCACGAAACCGGTCTGCGCAGAGTCATGGAGCATGTCGTTGATCCGTTCGCCCTGGCGCGCGATCGGGCCCGCCTGCGCCGTTTGCGCGAATGTCCGCGGCGCCGTGAGCAGGCCGAGAGCGTGGCCGCTCGCCGGCGCGTCCGCGACCACGAGGCGGTAAGGGTCGGCGAGCGGTACACGCCGCTCCGTCTGCGCGAGCTCCCACAGCTTGCCCGTGTTCAGCAGCTCACGCAGCCCCGGCGTCGCGGCCGCGAGGTAGGCGATCAGCCGCGTCGCGCCGAAGACGTCGGCGAGCATCCGAAGCGGGAGATGCCCGTGCAGGTACTCGTCGAGTGAACGCCGCGTGTCGATCTGAATCGTCCACAAATGCGGGGCGAGCTCCACCTCGCCCTCGCCGGTCCGGCGTCCGAACAGATCCGGCAACTCTCCCCGCGCGCTGACCTCCGCGACGATCGTCCGTGCGCCGCGCGCCGCCCCCGCGAGCCCGAGCGCTGCGGCCACCGTCGTCCGTCCAACTCCGCCCTTGCCCACCACGAACAGGAGCCGCCGCTCGAGCAGAGGCGTTGCCACGGTCGCGCCCATTCCCCGATGCTAGCCAGCAGAGCGACCAGCGAAGCGCACGCGCGCGCGCCGCTTGCCCCAATCGAACTCCTCGTGTGCCCGCCACGGCGCGCGCTCGGTGAACCGCGCGTGAAGGATTACGGCCGTGACTTGCGAATACCGGCCTCGTGAGCAAGGCAAAAGTCATCGCTTTCGCGAACCAGAAGGGCGGCGTCGCCAAGACGACCACGACGCTGAACCTCGCCGTGGCGTTCGGCGAGGAGGGGCACCGCGTGCTCTGCGTGGACATGGATCCTCAGGGCAACCTGACGATGTCGCAGGGAATCGATCCGGACACCCTGGAACGCTCGATGTACGACGTGCTCGTGCATCAGCTGTCGATCCGCGAGGTGATCCGCAAGCGCGAGGTGGATATCGCCTGCGCTTCGATCGATCTCGCCGGCGCCGAGATCGCGCTCGCGGCCACGATCGGTCGCGAACGCGCGCTTGAACGCGCGCTGAATCCGGTCCGCGAGGACTACGACTTCATCTGCATCGACACGCCGCCAAGCCTCGGCCTGTTGACGATCAACGCGCTGACCGCGGCCGACAAGGTGATCGTGCCGGTGCAATGCGAATACCTCTCGATGCGCGGCCTGGTCCAGCTTCAGAACACGCTTGCGATGGTCCGCGAGAACCTCAATCCGAACGTCGACATTCAGGGGATCGTCCCGACGCTCGTCGATGCGCGCACGATCCACGCCAAGGAGGCGATCGAGATTCTCGAGGAGAACTTCGGCAACCGCGTGTTCGCCTCGCGGATCCGCAAGACCGTCCGCTTCGCCGAGGCGCCCGTGAAGGGGATGTCGGTGCTGCGCTACGACCCCAAGGGTTCGGCCGCGAAGGCCTACCGGGACCTGGCCAAGGAGGTCATCAATGGTCGCTCCTAGCAAGCGCGCGAGCATGCGCGAAGGACCACTCGCGGCCCTCTTCCGCAAGACGGCGGAGACCGAGGAGGGCATCGACGAGCCGCAGGCGGAAGCCGCGGCGGAGTCTGCGGGCGCCGACGCAGCGCCCGCGCGTCCGAGCGCCCAGGAGCGCCTGCGGGAGGCGTTCAGCTCCGAGCTGCCGAGCGACATCCTCGAGATCCGTGCCACGCGCACCTCGCGCAAGCACGCGCCCCCGGCCGAGATCCTGAACGGCGAGGCGCACCGTCCGACCGAGCGCGAGCTCGGTCGCGCTTGCCTGCGCGTTGTTGGCGTCGGCGGGGCCGGCGTGAACGCGGTGAACCGGATGATCGAGGCTCAGATCCCGGGAATCGAGTTCATCGCGATCAACACCGACGTCCAGTCGCTTCAGCAGTCCACGGCTGGCACCGTGATTCGCATCGGCGCGGCCGTGACGCGCGGACTCGGCTCGGGCGCGGACGCGGCGATCGGGCGGCAGGCCGCGCTCGAGGCTTACGACGCGATCAAGGCCGAGCTCAAGGGTGCGGACATGGTCTTCATCACCGCCGGTGAAGGCGGCGGAACCGGGACCGGCGCCGCGCCCGTCGTCGCCGAGATCGCTCGTGATGTCGGGGCGGTCGCGGTCGGCATCGTGACGAAGCCGTTCGGCTTCGAAGGCACGCGCCGTGCCCAGGCGGCACAGCAGGGGATCGACGAGCTGGCCGAGGTCGTCGACACGCTGATCGTCGTTCCCAACAACCGGTTGCTCTCGGTGCTGCACAAGCGCACCTCGATGGTCGATGCGTTCGCGGTGGCCGACGACGTGCTGCGCCAGGGCGTGCAGGGAGTCGCCGATCTCGTCACGCTGCCCGGCCTGATCAATCTCGACTTCGCCGACGTGCGCACGGTCATGTCGAACGCCGGTACGGCCCTGCTTGGGATCGGCTTCGGCACCGGGGACGATCGCGCCGTCGACGCCGCAATGGCGGCCGTCTCCTCGCCGTTGCTTGAAACCTCCGTGGAAGGCGCCCGCTCGATCCTCCTGTCGATCACGGGCGGTCCGAGCCTCTCGCTGTGGGAGGTCAACGAGGCGGCCAAGGCGGTCAGCGGTGCAGCCCACCCGGACGCCAACATCATCTTCGGTGCGATGGTCGACGAGACGCTCGAGGATCAGGTCTGGGTCACGGTCGTCGCGACCGGGCACGACCGGACGCGCCCGCCGGAGGCCGAGCCGCGTGTGCGCCGCACGCGCACGGCAGCGCTGGCCGGCAGCGCGCGCGCCGACTGACGCAGCTACGCGAAGCGGACCTTGCCATTCGAGCGTGCCCGCTCGCCAGCGCGGTCGGCGAGCTCGAGCTGACGTAGCGCCGCTCGCAGCATGCGCGCCAGCAGTCGCAGGCGCGCGTTCTCCGAACGCAGCTCGAGCAGCTCCTGCTTGGCTTCCAGCCCGAACTCGATCGTTCCCGCCATGTCGTAGGCGCTCATCCCGGCGAGCAGATCCGCCTCCGGTTGGCTGTCGATCGCGGCCTCGACCAGCGTCGCGTAGGCCGCATGCGCGTCCTGCGTCGCTTTCGCGTCGAGCGACTCGACCTCGTCCTCGAGCGCTTCGATCGTCCCGGCCGGATAGGGGAGCGAGTCTTCGCGCTCGATCAGCCGGAACGGCCGCCGCCCACGGACGAGCACGTTGAAGCGCCCGTCATCCATTCGCTCGAGCACGCGTTCGACCGCACAAGTGCAGCCGACCGGCTTGAGCTCGTCCTCGGCGAGCCACACGATCCCGAACTCGCGGCTCGAGCCGATGCACTCCTCGATCATCACGCGGTAACGCTCCTCGAAGATGTGCAGCGCCACCTCCTCGCCGGGCAGCGCGACGATCCCGAGCGGGAAGAGCGGAAACTGTGTCTCGCGACTCACGCCGCTGATGGTAGGACTGTTTCCTTCAGGCGGGCGGCTGAACGGCGAGCGGGCGCCCGCCGGTGCGTCGCGCGACGAAGCGAAGCGCGGCCCAGATCTCGTCGACCGCGCAGACCTTGTTGTCGACGAGCCCCGTCGCGAGGCCGACCTCACGTACGCTGCGCTCGCTGAGGTCGGTCACGATCCCCGAGCTGCGCTTCTGCCACGCGACCCACAGCGTGCCGCGCTCGGTGCGCGCGCGCAGCGCCGCCGGCAGTCGCCGCTCGAGCATCGCCAGCGAGCCGGCGCACAGAACGATCACCTCGTAGCGTCCGCGCAGCGCCGTCGAGGCGCCCAGCTCCTCGGCGAGCGCGGGCGGCCCGCCGAGCACGGCGACGCGCGTGCCTGGCCCGATGCCGAGCTTGCGCGCGAGCGGCGTGCCCGAGTAGCCGGCGCTCAGCTCGATGCGCCTGCCAGCTCGACCAGCAGACGCACGCCCCAGCCGGAGCCGCCCTTCTCGGCGTACGCGCGCCCGAGGCTCCATGCGGTCCCGGCGATATCGAGGTGCGCCCACGGCGTCTCTCCGGCGAACGCGGCGAGGAACTCCGCGCCGAGGATCGTTCCCGCAAGGCCGCGCTCAGGCGCATTGTTGAGATCAGCGACGGTCCCGCGGACGAGCTTCTTGTACTCGGCGTGCAGCGGCAGCCGCCAGACGATCTCGCCCGTGGCGTCGCCGGCGCTTGTCAGGGCGGCCACGAGCTCATCGTCGTTTGAGAGCAACGCGGCATAGGTGTGGCCGAGGGCAACGATCGCCGCGCCGGTGAGCGTCGCGAGGTCGATCACGCGCTCGGCGCCCTCGGCGATCGCGTGCGCGATGCAGTCGGCGAGGACGAGACGACCCTCGGCATCGGTGTTGTTGATCTCGACCGTCTTGCCGTTCATCGTGCGCACGACGTCGCCCGGCTTGACCGAGCGGTCTGACAGCAGGTTCTCGGTCGCCCCGACCACGCCGATGATCTCGACGGGCAGCTCGAGCTTCGCGATCGCTCCGATCGCCTCGATCACCGTCGCACCGCCCGACATGTCGTACTTCATCTCCTCCATCGAGTGCGAGGGCTTGATCGAGATGCCGCCGCTGTCGAACGTCACGGCCTTGCCGACGAATCCGAGCACAGGACCCTTCGAGTTCGCGCCCTTGTAGCGAAGCGTGATCAGCGCCGGCTCCTGCGCCGAGCCCTGGGCGACGGCGGCGAACGCGCCCATCCCGCGCGCGATGATCTCTTCGCGTCGCTCGATCGTCGCAGTCAGATTCGCGTGGCCCGAGGCGATCTCGGTCGCGCGCGCGGCGAGGTCGCTCGGGGTCATGTCGTTGGCCGGCGTGTCCTGGAGCACACGCGCCGCGTTCACGGCCTCAGCGACCACGGCGGCTCGTGCCACGGCGGCGCTCTGGTCGGCCTCCGTGCAGAGCGTCAGCACCTCGATCGGGCGCTCCGGCTCCTCGACGTCGGTCTTGTACCGCCGGAAGCTGTAGCTCGCGAGGATCGTGCCCTCGACGAGCGCGCCCGTACCGCGCACACCGGCGCCGGCGGGGACGGCCCAGCAGAGCGAGCTGCAACCGAGCTCGAGCGCGCGCTTGACGGCTTTCGCTGCGGCGGTGCGCGCTCGCTCCGCATCGAATTCCTCGCGCTTGCCAAGGCCCACCAGCAGTTGGCGGTGTCCATCGCCGTGAGCAAGCGCGATATGGCCCTCCTGCGCCCTGGCCTCGCCGCTGTCGATCGGCGGCTATGGGCGGTGGCGCGGGTTTGTCGAAATTTCCTTGCTGCAGGTCGGGCATTGCGGCCGGCGCGCCACGTAGTGCTTGGCGATGGTCGCACCCAACAGGTCGAAGCTCGCAATATGATCGCGCAAATCGGTGCGAAAGCCGGAGGCGATCGCTTTGGCGATTTCGACCGCTGCAAACTGGATGGCGGTTTGCCCCAGCGTGTTACGGACCAGTGGGGAA
>CAVPFP010000027.1:0-52442 GCA_963703775.1 uncultured Solirubrobacterales bacterium
GACGATCACGTGCTCGAGATCGGCACCGGCTGGGGCGGCTTCGCGATCCACGCCGCCTCCAACTACGGCTGTCGCGTCACGACGACGACGATCTCGCAGGCCCAGTTGGAGCTCGCGCGCGAGCGCGTGCGAGCCGCAGGACTCGAGGATCGCATCACGCTGCTGCACCAGGACTACCGCGAGCTCGAAGGGCAGTTCGACAAGTCGTGTCGATCGAGATGATCGAGGCGGTCGGCTGGCAGTACTTCGACACGTTCTTCCGTCGCTGCGCCGCGCTGCTCAAGCCGCAGGGCGCGATGCTGCTGCAGGCGATCACGATCGACGCGCGGGCGTTCCATGTCGAGAAGTACAAGCGCAGCTTTGCGAACACCCGGATCTTTCCCGGCGGCTGTCTGCCCTCGCTCGAGGTGATCTCGCGCTCGGTCGCCCGGGTGACCGACATGCGCCCGGTTCACCTGGAGGACATCACGACGCACTATGTGCGAACGCTGCGCTGCTGGCGCGAGAACTTTCTGACCCAGCTCGACCGCGTGCGCCAGCTCGGCTACGACAGCCGCTTCCAGCGGATGTGGGAGCTCTACCTCGCCTACTGCGAAGGCGGCTTCGACGGCGGACGGATCGCGGACGTCCAGTTGCTGCTCGGCAAGCCCGAGTTCCCCGCGGAGCTTGGCGGCACGCCGCAGGCAGAGTTCTGACCGCCGGCGCCCTGCCCGGAACCTCCGCCTGGACGTCTCGTTGTTGTTGGCGGAGGATGAGGGCGATATGCGCATACAGATGAGCGTCCAAGCAGTCGCGCTTGGCGCGGCGTTTGCTCTGCTCGCGGGCGGAGCCGGCATGGCGCGGGCTGCCAACCCGCCGGCGGCGCCGACGGAGGTGGTCTCGCCGCTGCCCGGCACCCCCGACGCGAACCCCAATACGCAGATCAGCTTCCTCGGCGCCCCGGCCTCGCAGTTGCGCGACATCTCGGTCGTCGGGTCGCGGAGCGGGACGCACCGCGGTCTCCTGCGCTTCTACTCGACGCATACCGGGGGAAGCTCCTCCCCGCGCACCCGTTCATCGCCGGCGAGACGGTGACGGTGAGCGCGCAGATCGTCGGGTACAGCACGCCGGTGAAGATCGGGACGCGGTTCACCGTTTCGCAGCCGTTCGCGCTCTCCGGCTCGGGGCCCGTCCAGGCGGCCTCGCCGAGCTCGCCCGACGTGCAGCACTTTCACTCGCGTCCCGACCTCCAACCCCCCGCGGTCAGCGTGACGACACCCGCCGCCGATCCATCGCTCGGCGATGTCTTCATCACCGCCGACCAGGGCCCCGGCGAGGCCGGCGCGATGATCATCGCGCCGAACGGCCAGCTCGTCTGGTTCCTACCGACGAAGGGCACGCTGAAGGCGTTCAATCTCAACGTCCAGTCATACCACGCGCAGCCTGTTCTGACCTGGTGGCAGGGGCAGGTCGTCGCCGGCCACGGACAGGGCGTCGACGAGATCTACAGCTCGAACTACGTGCACATCGCGACGGTCCGCGCCGGCAACGGCCTGCTCGCGGACCTCCACGACTTCGTGCTCACGCCCCAGGGCAGCGCGTGGATCACGGCGTTCGCGCCGGTGCGCATCAATCTGCAACCGTTCGGTGGCTCGGCCGACGGCATCATCGAGGACGGCGTCGTACAGGAGATCGACATCAAGACCGGGCTCGTGATGTTCGACTGGCACGCGCTCGGCCACGTGCCGGTGAGCGCGTCCTACATGGGCGCGCCGCACCCGGCCGGCGAGCTCTACGACTTCTTTCACCTGAACTCGATCATCCGCTGAGCAACGGGACGGCGCTGATCTCCGCGCGCAACACGTGGGCGACCTACCTGGTCAGCGAGACGACGGGCAACGTGCTGTGGCAGCTTGGCGGCAAGCACAGCAGCTTCGCGCTCGGGCCCGGTGTCAGCTTCGCGTGGCAGCACGACGCTCAGCTGCTGCGAACGACACGCTGATCTTGTTCGACAACGACGACTCGCCGGCGGAGGCGAGCGAATCGAGCGCGCTGACGATCGCGCTCGATCCGAGCGCGGCGACCGCGACGCTCGTCTCGCGCCTAACGCATCCGGGCACGCCGATCCTCTCCAACAGCCAGGGCGACGTCCAAGAACTTGCGAACGGCGACACGTTCGTCGGCGGGGACGATGTCGCGGACGCATCCCAGTTCGCGCGCAGCGACCAGCTCACCTTCGACCTACACCTCGCGACGCCGACCACGAGCTATCGCGCGTTCCGCTACCCGTGGAGTGCTCAGCCGCCCTCGCACCCGGCGATCGCCGCAAGCGCCGACGGGCGGCGGGACGCAGATCTACGCGAGCTGGAACGGCGCGACCAACGTCGCGGGCTGGCAGGTGCTCGCGGGCTCCGCGCCCGGCTCGCAGGGCGTGATCAGCACCTCGCCCGAACAGCAGCTTCGAGACGTCGATCGTCGCGCCGACAGCAGATCGTTACGTCAGCGTCCTCGCGCTCTCCGCGACCGGGGCGATCCTCGCGCGCTCGCGAACGATCGCGGTCGCACACGCCTGACATCCGCTTAAGCAGTGTTGATGCGCGCCCAATAGGCTGTCGCCGCCGCGCTATGCCCGCCGACACGACTGACGCTGCCGCCGTCCATCCGATCGTCGCTTCGAAGCTGTCGAAGCGCTACCGCGAGGTCCTCGCAGTCGACGGCGTCGACATCGACCTACCGCGCGGTATCGTCGCCGGCTTCGTCGGTCCCAACGGCGCCGGCAAGACGACGACAATTCAGCTCCTGCTCGGCCTCGCGCGCCCCACGGGCGGCACCGCGCGCGTGCTCGGCGAGCCGATCGAGCATCCCGAGCGCTACCTGCATCGCGTTGGCGCGCTGATCGAGTCGCCGGCCTTCTATCCGGCACTTTCGGGCCGGCGCAACCTCGAGGTTCTCGTCCGCCTCGGGCGCCTCGACGCGCGCCGCATACCCACTGTGCTCGAGCAGGTCGGCCTCGCAGAGCGCGCGAAGGACCGCGTCAAGACTTATTCGCTCGGAATGAAGCAGCGTCTTGGCGTCGCCGCGGCGCTACTGCCCGACCCCGAGCTCGTGATCCTCGACGAGCCGACCAACGGCCTCGACCCGGCAGGGATCCGCGAGATGCGCGAGGTGATGCGCACGCTCGCCGACCGCGGCATCACGGTCCTCGTCTCGAGCCACCTGCTACGCGAGATCGAAGCGATCTGCGACCACCTGATGATGATCGACCACGGACGGATCGTGTTCGAGGGCGGTATCGCTGGCCTGCTCGACGCCCAGCACAGCGGCATCACCGCTCGGCCGGAGAACGCTCACGACCTCGAAAAGCTCGAGCAAATCGCGCGCGCCGCCGGCAAGCCTGCGCGCGTCGACGGCGATGCGATCTATGTGACAGCCGACGAGAGCTTCGCCGCCAAGCTCAACCGCGAAGCATTCGCTGCCGGCATCACGCTGCGCGGTCTCGAGGTCACGCGCGCGTCGCTCGAGGATGCGTTCTTCGCGATCACCGAGTCCGAGGAGGGAGCCGCCGAGCCCAAGGAGGTGACGGGATAGCCATGTGGGGCTCGTTCACCAGTGAGCTGACGAAGCTCGCAAGGCGCAACATGATCCTCTGGGGCTTCGGCGCCGGGATGCTCTTCCCGCTGCTCGCGACGATCTTCACGATCGAGCACGCGCGGATGTACCCGCCGTACAACCGCGGGCATGTCGCGATCGTCGTGCTGGAACAGGCGAACGGCCTCGTCCACGGCGTGACCGACGTCTCGGTGCTGCTCGGAATCGTCTCGCTGGTCGTCTTCGCCGCCGCGTTCGCGCTCGAGTACAGCCAGGGAACGCTGCGCAACCTGCTGGTCCGCGAGCCGCGCCGCGCGCAGTTCCTGGTCGGCAAGTTCCTCGCGGTCGCCCTGTTCATGCTCGCGGTCGTGATCGTCGCGATCATCCTCTCGGTCGCCCTCGCCTTCATCCTCGCCCCCGGCAAGGGCATCAGCACCTCCGCCTGGACGAGCTCGACCGGTATCAACGATCTTTTCCAGTCGGTCTTCCACGCCTGGCTCGCAACGCTCTACTACGGCGTGTTCGGCGCGGCCCTCGCGCTCCTTCTACGCTCGCCCGCCGCCGCGATCGGCGTCGCGCTCGCGTACTTCATCGCAATCGAAGCGATCATCGTCGGCGCGATCTGGTCGGGCGGCAGCAACTGGCTGCCCGACCACCTTTTGAACGCGCTCACCCACGGCGGCAACGGCGACTCGACCTACTACCACGCGCTGCTGATGCTGTCGATCTACTGCGTCGCCGTCGCGGCGGCCATCGTCACGCTCTTCCGCCGGCGCGACGCCTGAGCCGCGGCGTGCACGCCGACCAAGCCGGGCCGGCTCGGCCGGGCATGGGAGACTGTGAGCGATGCGCTGGTTGCAGGCGATTTCGTCCCGCAAAACGCATCGGCGGCCGCAGATCCGCTCCAACGGCCCACGCTCGACGTGAGCGAATCACCCAGTCGCGCGCAGGTCGAGCCCATGCGTTACCGCGTGACAACCCCCCAACCGTCCCAGATTCGCCACATGGTCGACGCAAGGGGGCCTGATGGTTGTAGCCGACACCAGTGTCGGTCACCGCGACCCACCACGTCCACGCCCCCATCCGACGGTCCCATCCGCGCCCTGGCCTGTGTCCTGCAGACCCACTGCACGTCAAACGACAGCCGCAAGCGCGTGGCGCCGATACCCGGCGCGCGCAGCTGACGTAGCTCGTCTCCGGCCGGCGAGCGCCGTCCGATGGAGCATCGAGAGCTCCAGTATGGAGCTAGTCAGATGACCGGGCGAATTCCGCCATCACCGGCAGAGCGTGAAGCTCGACCGACGTGGGGCGCCAGGAGTCTGGGTCGCGGCGAGTGCGCCGAATGGTCAGGCGCTCGCGGACGATCGTCCAGAGGATGCGCATGCCGTCGCGCACCACGTTCAAGTTGCTCTCGCCATTCAGTCGCTCATGCTCGATCGAGGGAATCTCGGTGACGGCCAACCCGGCCCGCGCAACGCGAACGTTGATCAAAGTCTCGACCTCGAAGCCAGCGCAGTTGACGTGCATGTGCGGCAGGCAGTCATGCCAGAAGGCGTTGTAGCCGTAGCAAAGGTCCGTGTAGCGCGTGCGGAACAGAAGGTTGACCGCACCCGTGAGCGCCCGGTTGCCGGCGCTACGCATCGGCGTGATGTCGGCGCTGCCGCCACCTTCCATATAGCGCGACCCCTTGGCAAAGTCGCTGCCGTTGACGAGCGCGTCGACGAACGCGGGAATCTCCGCGGGATCGGTCGAGCCGTCGGCATCGATCATCACGATGATGTCGCCGGAGACAACAGCGAAGCCACATGCGAGGGCGTTGCCCTTGCCCAGGCCATCCTGGAGGACGACACGAATGTCCGGTCGGATCATCCGCGCCACGGCGATCGTGTCATCGATCGAGTGACCGTCGACGAGGACGACCTCGTCCACCATCTCCGGCAGCCGGGTCAGCACGTGGGGCAGGTTGCTTGCCTCGTTGAGCGTCGGAATCACGACGCTGACTGTGGGTGTGGTTGGGCGCGAGATCATTGGATGGGGGGCCGGGACTTTCGGCATTGCTTCGTCCCGTTGGCCATTATGTCGGCCCCGCCGGATCGTGCTCAGGGAAAAATCTCACCCTGCCCGACGCGGGACTGAACCGCCGACGCCAGACCCCCACCGCGCGGCCTGCTGGCCGCGCCAATTGCCGCGTACGCCTGTCGCGGCTCAGGCCGTCGGCACTCCGAGCTTCGGCACGGCGTGGCCGAGCACCGAGCGGGCTGCCCGCAGTGCCCCGCG
The DNA here is from genome assembly GCA_963703775.1 of uncultured Solirubrobacterales bacterium. GTDB lineage: Bacteria > Actinomycetota > Thermoleophilia > Solirubrobacterales > Solirubrobacteraceae > Palsa-513. The sequence continues at coordinate 5,845 of CAVPFP010000027.1, forward strand.
CGAAACGCGCTGGCGTGCCTGGCGCATGTCGGGCGTCATCCCGCTCACCGCGGCGGAGGTCACGCGCACATGGGTGCCCGGCTCGAGTCCCGGGGCGCTCAGCACCTCGAGCTCGACCATCGGACCGCACCGCGCGACTTCGCGGTATGCGCTCTCCGTGTACAGCATGCGACGCCGGAGCACTCGCCGCCGGCGGCCCTTCGATATGCGCACCTTCTGTGTATTCACGGATACCTCTCTTTTGAAGCCGACCGGGTTAGCTGGCGGGCTCGCGCTAAGAGAGCTGCGCTACTCGTGGATATTCCACGAGATTCGCCCCGTGAAGACTGGGTCCCCGGTTCTTCGCCTTTGCGGAGATTTGGCGTTTCGTGCAACATACACCACAGCGCGGTGCGAGCGCGGTTAACGCGCACGCGCGAGTAACGCGCGAGTAACGAGCACGTTACGACGCCGCCCGCACGGGGCCGGGTTCGCTACGGCTGCAGGACGCTCAGCGGGAAGCGAGCGGGCGCGAGAGCGTACGCGCCCAGCGCGGAAACGGACCGGCGAGCGGATGAGGCAGGCTGGCAGCCGAAACCGGCTCCATTGCAGCAGCAGCGCGCGCCAGGAGCCTTATCCGGGTTCCCGCCGCGAGACCTGGCGCGGAGACGACCTCCGCGGTGACGATGCCGTCGTCTTCCGCCAGCACCTCGTATAGCGCTTCGCTGCCGAGCGCACGGTGACGCAGGAAGCGTTCATTCGTCGGAAGCGCAGCGCGAGCCATAGGAATATATTCGGCGATCAGGGCGCGATTCTTAAGGCCGGTGGACAACGATCGTGCACGCGCAAAGGCTGCTGGCCATCTGTTCGACGCGACCACCAGGCGGTCAACCGGTGCCGTCGCGCTCTCGCGCCGGCAGCCGCTTCTGGTGAGAAACAGACCATCTGGAGCGGCCTGGCGCTGCTACGGTCGGTCGGGGATGACCTGCCCGACCCACGCCATCGATGTGATCCGTGCCCGTCACGGCCGCGTAGACTTGACCTGTGGCTGAGCTTCGCGCATCGGTTCGGCGTCTGCAGGCGTCGGGCGCACGACGGCGCGCCGGCGCGTCGGCGCTCGCGCTCGCCGCGATCGTGGCGTACGCCGACAGCGCCCATTCCGCGTTCGCGGCCGCACATTCGACGGCGCCGCCCGCAACGGCGACCCACACACAGCGGCACGTCTACAAGGTGTCCGCTCCCGGCACCTATGCCGTCATCGTCTCGCTCGCGCCGCGTACGCAGCCGGAAACCGTCGACGTGTACGTGGGGCAGCAGCACGACAAGGGGGCACAGGTCGGCTCCACCGGAGAGAAGCTCGAATTCATGGCGACGATCACGCGACCGCGGCTGATCGTCCGTGTCGTGAGCCACGGCGCCGCAGTCCCATTCTCCGCCGCCCGCGCGCTGCAGCCGACGACCGTCGCCGAGCCCGTCGCGCCGCCGCCGATCACGAGTCCGCCGACGGCACCATCGAGCGGTCCGTACAACACGCTCATTTGGTCCGACGAATTCGACGGGCCCGCGGGCAGTCCCCCGAACCCTGCCAGCTGGACTCCTGACTCGGGCGGGGGGTGTGGCCCCGGAACGCTCTCGACGAACACGCCGAACGTCGCCAATGCCTCGCTCGATGGCAGTGGGCAGCTCGGCATCGCCGATCTCGGGCCGACCGCGTCACCGCCGTACAGCACGGCCCAGATTGATACCGACGGCCACTTCTCGTTCACCTACGGACGGATCGAGGCGCGCATCGACGTCGCCGCCGGCCAGGGAATCTGCTCCGCGTTCTGGATGGTCGCCGACGACGGCGAGCAGCTCGGCTGGCCCAACGGCGGCGAGATCGACGTCATGGAAGCGATCGGCGACATCCCGACACAAAGCAACGGGTTCTTGCACGGGCCGATCACCGACAACGCGAACGACCAGCAGTGGAACTCGATCATCAACTCCGTCACGCCACTGGCCGGCGGCTTCCATACCTACGGTGTGATCTGGAAGCCCGGCTCGATCACCTGGACTCTGGACGGAGTGCCCTTCGGGACCGCCACGCCGGCGAAATTCCCAAGCACCGCCAAGTGGGTGTTCGATGGACACCCGTTCCACATCGTCCTCGATGAGGCGGTTGGCGGTTGGCCCGGGAACCCGAATGCTTCGACGGTGTTCCCGGCGACGATGCAAGTCGACTGGGTCCGCGTCTACCAGTGAACGGCGCTGCCACTCCCGGGCAGGACGGCGCGCCCCGTCACAGCCGCGCGACCGGGCGCTCGGATGCGACGCCCACCGTCTCGGTCATCATCTGCGCCTACACGCTGGAGCGATGGGACGAACCTCGTTGACGCCGTCGAGTCGGTCGCCTGCCAGACCCGGCCCGCGCTCGAAACGATTGTCGTGATCGACGGCAACGGCGAGCTCGAGCGCCGGGCTCGCGATGCCTTCCCCGCCGCCACCGTGCTCGCGAACGCCCACAGCGAGGGCCTGTCCGGCGGCAGGCGTACGGGCGCGGAGGCAGCCGGCGGCGAGGTCCTCGCCTTCCTCGACGACGACGCCGCGGCCGATCCGGACTGGCTCGAGCAATTGTGCGCGCCCTACGCCGACGAGAAGGTCCTCGGTGTGGGTGGCCTGATCGATCCGCTTTGGGAGCAACCGCCGCCGCACTGGTTCCCGGCCGAGTTCAATTGGGTGGTCGGCTGCACGTACGCCGGCATGCCTGTTCGCCGCGGACGGATCCGCAACCCGATCGGCGCGAACATGTCCGTAAGGGCCGACGTTCTCGCCCGCGCCGGCACGTTCGACGCCCGTCTCGGTCGTGCGCCGGGCGGAGTCACGGTGTCGGGGGCTGCCGAAGAAACCGAGTTCTGCATCCGCGCGTCACGGCTGCATCCAGGCGGTTACTGGATCTACGAGCCGGCCGCGCGCGTTCGCCATTCGGTGCCGCCGCAACGGGCGACGTGGAGCTACTTCGTGCGACGCTGCGTCGTCGAGGGATCCGCAAAGGCGCTGCTCGCGCGCTTCGCCGGCGCCGCCGATGGGCTCCAGTCCGAGCGGAGCTACGCCACATCGGTGCTGCCGCGCGCCGTGCTTCGAAATCTCGCGAGCGCCCTGCGCGGGCGCGGCGGGTTCGGGCGCGCCGGGGCGATCATCGCCGGCCTCGCGATCACGACGGCCGCCTACATCCGCGGCTTACTCAAGGTCAAGCGCGCCGGTCGCGGCGGTGATGAGGATCAGCCGCTCGAGTCCGGTTTGGCGTCATCGATCGTCGCGCAGGACGGCGGCGTCGCGGAAGTCGCGAGCTTCTCACGCAGGCGCAGCTAGACCCGGCCGCCGATCGCTCATGCCTGAACACGCGCACACGCCGATTCCGGTACTGCTCTACCACTCTGTCGCCGAGGAGCCCCCGCAAGGGCAGGTCGACCGGTTCACCGTCACGCCGACGGCGTTCCGCGAGCACATCGCGGTGATCGCTGACGCCGGCCGCACCGCGATCACGCTGTCATCGCTCTCGCGCGCACTCAAGGGAGAGACGCCGTTCCCCGAGCGCCCGCTCGTCGTCACCTTCGATGACGGGTTCGACGACACCGTCGCGGCCGTCGACGCGCTCCGGGCACGAAGTATCCCGGCCACCGTGTACGTGACCTCCGGCACGCTCGACACGCCGGCGGGGATCTCGATCGCATCGCTGCGCGCGCTCGCGGCATCCGGGTGCGAGATCGGCGCCCACAGCGTGTCGCACCCGCACCTCGACGAGCTTTCACCCGAGTTCGCCGACCGCGAAATCAGCGATTCGCGCACCGAGCTCGAACAGCGGCTCGAGCAGGCGATCACTACATTCGCCTACCCCCACGGGGCCTATAGCCGGCGCGTGCGCGAGAGCGTCATCGCCGCCGGGTTCAGCTCGGCAACGGCCGTCAAGAACGCCCTTTCGCACCCCGATGACGATCCCTTCGCGATCGCGCGTTGGACCGTCACACGCGAGACGAGCGCCGCTCAGCTCGAGCGCGTCCTCGCCGGCGTCGGCGTACCGCTTGCGTGGGCGCGGGAGCGCCACCGCACGCGTGCAAGCCGCGCGGCGCGGCGACTGCGCAGGCGAATCGGCGTCGGGCACGCCGGCCCGGTTACCAGCAGCGAATCCGCGTGAGCGCGGTGGCGGAGGCGCGCGTGGAGCTCCAGGCACCGGTCGCGGTTCGCACGGTCGACCTCGACGCGCCGCGTGACCTCGAGCTCCCGCGTGAGGGCAACCCGTTTCGCAGCGCGATGCTCGTCGGTTTGCGCGGTGGTCGACCGGTCGGCACCGTCACGACGCGCGCGCTCGACGGCGGACGACTGGCCGGCTCGACAATCGCGAACCTCTTCGCCGGCATCGCATCCGCGGAGCCCGCGTCCGCGCCGGCGCCCGGAGTGACCCCGTCGCTGAGCGTGGTCGTGACGACCTGCGCCCAGGCGGAGTCGACGGCCGCAGCGGTCGAGTCGGTGCTCGCCTGCGACCCTCCCCCACTCGAGGTTGTCGTCGTGGAGAACCGCCCGGCCGACTCGCCGGTTCCGGCCATCCTGCGGGAGCGCTTCGGCGAGGACGCGCGCGTTCGCTACGTTGAGGAGCACCACCGCGGGCTCTCGGCGGCGCGCAACGCGGGCTTACATGCCGCGCGCGGCGAGGCCGTGGCCTTCACCGACGACGATGTGATCGTCGATTCTCGGTGGGTGGGCTGGCTCACGCGTGCATTCGTGGACGATCCCCGCGCGGCATGTGTCACTGGGTTGATCGTCCCCGGGGATCTGCAGAACGATGCACAGGTCGTGATGGAGCAGTTCGCGGGCTTCGGCAAGGGCTTCACGCGCCGCGTATTCACCGGCGACGAGCCGACCTCGCCGATCTTCCCGTTCGCCGCCGGTGAGTTCGGCTCGGGCGCGTGCACCGCGCTGCGCCGGGAAGTTGGCCTGGAGATCGGCGGTTTTGACACCGCGCTTGGCGCAGGAACGCTCAGTCGCGGCGGCGAGGACCTCGACCTGTTCGTGCGACTGCTACTCGCCGGCTACGTGATCGTCTACGAGCCGGCAGCGATGATCTCGCATCGCCATCCCGACAGCGACGCGCATTTGCGCCGCGAGGCGTTCGGCTACGGCATGGGCCTCACGGCGATGCTGGCCAAGCAGGCGCTCAACGGTCAGGCGCTGTCGATCGCACGGCGAATGCCGCCCGCGGTGCGCCATCTGCTCGCCCACGATTCGCGCAAGAACGTTCGCAAGGGCCCGTCGTACCCGCGCCAGCTCGACTGGTTCGAGCGCATCGGCATGCTGGTTGGGCCGATCGCGTACGTGCGAAGCCGCCGGCACGAGCGGCGGCTTGCCGGCGCCCGCTGACGCGTAGCTGCGGCTCCACCACCGATGAGACTTCCGCGCGATCAAGACCGCTCGGCCGCAGGCCGATGTAGCTGTGATGGGAGTCCCTGTTGCACTGCGACCGTCCGGCGGGCTGCCGGCGCACGGAGGGCCCCACGGCGCCACGCGTGAAACCTCGTCAAAGCGCATCAAATCTCTACGCTACCGCTGCATGACCGGCTACCGCGCACCCGGTCTTACTAACGGCTACCTGCCGGAGGCGGCATTCCGCCATCTTGCCCCGACCGCGATCGGCTTTGTCGAGCTCGATCGGCCGCTCGAAATCAGCCAGCCCGATGCGGTCCACCGCGGTGAGTGCCGCGACGCGCTCCTGATGGTGAGGGCGCACGGCGAGCCGCTCGCGATCGTTCATCTCTGGGAGCCATTGGAACGCGTCGCGACGGCGACTCTGGCAGGCGCGATCTGGGACCAGTGCAGCGAGGAGATCCGTGATCATTGCGAGCGCTTCGGCTGCTGCGCCCCACCGTCCAGCGCCGCCGAGCTGATCGCGGGACTGACGGCGGGACCGGACGGCTGCCCAGGCGCGCTTCCGCGCCGCACCGGCGCGTCGGCGACGGTGGTGATCCCGACCGGTGGACGCCCACGCAAGCTCGAGCGCTGCCTCAGCTCCCTGTGTGAGGTCGACTACTCGCTGTTCGACGTCGTGGTGGTCGATAACAAGCCGCAGCGGCCGGGGAGCGAGCAGGTTGTGGCGGCGTTCGCAGAGCGGTTGAACATCCGCTACGTGGCCGAGCCGCGTCCCGGCAGCTCGGTCGCGAGAAACCGCGGCATTGCGGAGACGGCGGCCGAACTGCTCGCGTTCGCCGATGACGATGTCGTCTTCGATCGCGGCTGGCTCGGATGGCTGCTCGACCCGTTCGCGGAGCCTCAGGTCAGCGCCACCGCGGGCATGATCCTGCCGCTCGAGCTGCAGACCGAGTCGCAGAAGCGTCTCGAGCAATACGCCGGATTCTCCAAGGGCGTGGGCTCGAGCATCTACGACCTCGGAGCGCATCGCGCGCGCAATCGTGTCCTCTACCCTTATTGGGGCGGCGTCTTCGGGTCGGGCGCCAGCGCAGCCTTCCGCCGAGCGCCATTCGTGGCCGTCGGCGGATTCGACCCCGCGCTTGGAACCGGCACTCCGGCACGAGCCGGCGCAGACATCGAGGCCTTCACTGACACTGTCCTACATGGCGGTCAAGTCGTCTACCAGCCCCGCGCAGTCTCCTGGCATGAGCACACACGCGATCCAGACGCGCTGCGGCGCACGCTCTTCGGTTACGGCGTCGGCTTCGGCGCGATCATGACGAAGCACCTCACGCACGACCCACGCTTCCTGGTAGCACTGACACGCAGCATTCCGCTGGCGCTCGGGCGACGGGAACGATCGAGCGTGCAGACGCGCCTGCCCCGTGCACTCGCCCGGATCGAGCGCCGCGGGATGCTGTGCGGCCCGTGGCTTTACGCGCGCAGCCGGCGCTGGGCGCGCTCGCTGCGCCTCGGCGACGTCATCGAGCCGCGATAGAGGGGGAGGACGCTGGACCGTCCGACGTTAACGACGAGTGTCGCGACCGACCTGCGGTCTACCGGCAGCGGGCGCCCACGCGGTCGCGCCTACGAACCGGACGACGGCGACGTCGAGCTTCTGAGGCTCTGGCGTTCGTCGACGAGTCGCCTGCTGATCAGCGCCATCGCGGGGCTTGCGACGCTGGTCCTCGCGCTCGGGCTGCTTTCCGACAGCACCGCGCTGCGCCTGATCGGGATCTTCGGCGTGTTGATCTTCGGCGTCGGGGCGGCGCCCCTGCAGCTCGCCGAGCGGCCGCTCTTGAGCGAGCGGGTTGGCGTCGCCGTGCTGCTCGGCCTGAGCATCTCATCGGTGGTCGGTGCACTGATCACGCTGACGCCGCTGTGGTACCCGTTCGAAGCCGCGGCGCTGGTCGCGCTGCCGAGCGCGGCGGCGCACGTGATCGGCGTCAGTCGCAGCATGCGGGCGTTGCGGGACGCCCAGCTGAACATCTTCACCCAGCTGAGAGTCTCCGAAGGTCGCTCTGGCCCGACTGCCGTCTCAATCGGCTTGGCGATCTGCGGCGCCGCCTTGTCGATCGCGGCGGCGTCCGGCCTCGGGCACATCGAGCCGGGCCTCGGTGGCTTTTTGCCGGTTATCTCACCGGCCTGGTATCTCGGGCTCCTGATGATGCTGGCGGCGATCGTCTTCGCTCGTCAGGCCGGCGAGTCGGCGATCGCGTTGGCCGTTCTGCTACTCGGCGGCGTGCTGACGCTGACGCCCGCGATCGTCTACGGCGAGCCCTCGTCGCAGTCGGCGTTCAAACACGTGCTGCTGGTCGAGCAGGTTCTGCAGACACACCACCTCCACGCGAGCTCCTACATCTATTACGCCTACTCCGGCCTCTTCGACGGGATGGCCTGGCTGTATCGGATCGTTGGCGTCGCCAACCCGCTCGGCCTCGCCACCTACTGGCCCGCGTTGGTCGGGCTCCTCGGCGCCCTGGAGTTGCGCTTCCTGCTCGGACGGGTGATCAGATCCGGCCATCGCTGCTGGATCGGGGTGCTGCTCGCGACGCTCGCCAACTCGGTTGGACAGAACTACTTCTCACCGCAGTCGGAGGGCTTCGTCATCGCCGTTGGGGTCTTCGGTCTAGTGATCATCGGCCACGAGCAGCTCGCGATGCCGCGATCGACCCAGTTCGCCGCGCTCGTCGTCAGCGGCTTCGCGCTGGCGGTCACGCACGAGTTGAGCCCCTACCTCACCGGTGGCGCCGTGCTCGGTGTTGACGGTCTTTCGCCTCGTCAATCCGCGCTGGGCCGCCGCTGCAATCCTCGCCCCCGCGGCCGCCTGGGCGCTGCTGAACCGGCACGCCCTGTCCGGCTTCGTCTCATTCAGCAGTCTCGGCAACCTTTCGAACTTCAAGCCGCCGGCATCGATCCCGATCCGGGACTCGTGCGTTCGCCAGCGGTCGGGTACGGCGTCGACGCGCTCGTCTTCGGAATGCTCGTGCTGATGGCGCTCGCTCTGATCGGGCTGATCCGCAACCGCCGCCGCGCCGGCGCCTGGGCATTCACCGTCGCCTCGGGCGTCGGGATCGTCTTCATCGCCGTCAATCCCTACGGGAGCGAGGGCATCTTCCGCGCGGCGCTGTTCGGCATTCCCTGGCTGCTCATGATCGGATTGGCGGCGATCCGCAGGCCTTCTTGGCGCTGGCCGAGCTTCGCCGTCGTGGCCGTCGTGATGCTCGCGTGCTACCTCACGTCGAGCTTCAGTCTCGACGCCACGAATGTCGTGCATCGCGGCGACCTCAACGTGCTCAACGCCTACATCACGCAGGCACCTCCCGGGGCGTACTACCTCGAGGTCGGGGGCGACGGCGACCTGCCTTCGACGCTCGATCCCCAGCAGCACAATATTCGCTGGGATCCGCTTTGGAATCCGGACAATCCCCATCAGGCGTCCGTGTTCTCGACCGGGCACCCACACGTCGCCGATCTCAACGCGCTGACGAACTCGTACATCACCTACGCCCGCTCGATCACCCGCACGCCGGCGCGCAACCTCTTCGCGGTCTACTCACCAGTGGGCGCCCGCTACTCGGTCGAGTACGCGCTCGAGACGATGAAGAACTCCCGCGACTGGCTGCAGCTCTTGCTCCACAGCCCGCGCTGGACACTCCTCACATCTTCCGACGGCTCCTACCTGTTCCGCTATCGGGCGGGCGCACCGAGGACGCACGGCGCCACGGCCGGGGCATCGGGTCTCGGAGGCGCCTGACGGTTACGCCGCCACGCGGTTTCCGACCGCGTCGGCGCGGCTGTGCGTTAACGCCGAAGCTCTGCGTCGATCATGTCCAGCACGCTTTCGTCGGTACCGAACTTGCGGGCAAAGAGCTTGCGCGACGTGTCACCGCGCTCGTAGGGGTCGTCGGGGTGCAGTGGCGGCCGGCTCCGCTCCTGCACAAGTCGCGGGAAATCATCTGCGTCGAGCCAGCGGGGGTGTCCGCCGAGCTGTTTACCACGCCAGTCGATGTACCAGGTGCGATCGTGACGTAGCTGACCGGCGACGTCGCCGACGAGCGCGGGCGAGCCAAGCATCGAAGCGGCGAACGATTCCTCCGGAATGAACGCGGTCCGCCAAAAGCGCAGGAGGTCCGGGTGCTCATCGAAGACCTGCAGCAGCAGCCTCGCGTGCTCGCGTGCGTAGATCTTCCATTGCGAGGATGCGTGCGGCTCGATCACTGACGGTATGGCGCGGCGGTAAAGGGGTATCGGGTAGAAGCCGGGGGCCAACACCATGCGTCCGCCGATCGTCAGGAAGCGGTGATTGAGACGCCAGAAGCCCCCGTCTCGCGCGCCGGCGCGCCAACTCCAGCCGTCGTAGGGCAGCGGCGTCAGCTCGATTCGAGTCAACCCGCGCCACCCCGCGAGCTCATCCTCAAGCGCAGCGACGCTGACCAGGGGATAACAGGACCCCGAACAGATGATGATGTGCTCGGCTCGACTGCGCTCGAGCGCCACGCGCAGGCCCGCATTCTCGCCCTCGACCATGCCCCAGCTCGCGCGCGCGGTGCGCTTTCGCGGCGTCACGGCCACTACCTCAGGCAAGCCTTTCGTCATCGCGTCGTAGACCTCCCGCGTGGTCTTCGAGTCGCAGTGCAGGAACACGTCGACGCCGCCGAGCGCGCCGATCAACCGCCGTACGTGGGTCGGGTTGTCATGGGCGAGGATTACCGCGGCGAGCGCTGCCATCTAGGGTGCTTCCGTGGCGGGGGTGTCTGGGCCAGCTCGGCCGGCAGACGGCGAGATCAGTGCGCGCAGCAACATGACGAGCGCGGCGATGCAAGCGAGCGTCAGCAGCGCGCGCGCCACCGCGAAGATGCCGGTCGACGGCACCAATGCGCACGCCAGCGCCACGGCGACCGCAGCCGTCGAGATCGCCATCAGTTCGACAGGCAGCGCGCGAAGTCGTTCGATTCGGTGGGCGAAGATTGTCGTCAGCATCGTGAGCAGGAAAAAGGCGACCAACGTCGCCAGTGCCGAGCCTTCGATCCCGAGCACCGGCACCAGCGCGACATTGAGAGCGATGTTCAAGATCGCGGTCGCGACCATACACAGTCCAACCGGTGCCGTCCTCCCGGAGATCAGGAGGACGCGGTTCGCGGAGATGTACCCAGCCATTGGGAAGGCGCCGGCGCTGATCGTGAGTACGACGATCACGAGCCCGGCGGGGTGGAAGTCGTGCGGGACCCACACGGCCAGCAGTAGCGGGATGCCGAAGCCGAGCCCGAGCACGACGGGGACGAGGATGCGATAGAGCGCATCGCGGCTGTCAGCGAGCAACGCCCGCCGCAGGCGCGGATCGTCGATTGCGAAGAAGCGCGGTAGCCAGACCTGATCGAGCAGACCCAAGAGGAGCAGTGGGATTGATGCGACGTTATAGACGGCGCCGTACCGCGCGAGCTGAAGAACCGGTAGATCACCGCGGATGATTATCCGATCGGAGGTGGTCAGCAGAAAGCCCGACACCGCCGCCGGAACGAGCGCCGCCGAGTACTTGAGCGAACGGCGGATCAGCGCGAGATCGCGTCGGCGCAGCATGATCGGGCGCGCCACGGCCATCGCAACAGCGGCCGCGACCGCCTGCATCAGCATCTCGCCGAAGATGAACTCCGCCGCCGTGCGCTTCACGAACACCACGAGCAGCACGCTGAAGAGCTCGGCAGCAAACGCTTGGATGACGCTGATCAGCGCGTAGAGTCGCAGCAGGTTTCGGCTACGTATCAGCGCGATGCCGGCGAAGGTAACCGCGGCCAGCGCCGCCCAGATCACGGCGTATTGAAGCGCCGGTCCAAAGCCTCCGAGCGACAGGGCCGGCGCCCACAGCGGCCCGGTCGCAAAGGCGATCGCCAGCATGATGCTCGACGTGAACAGCGCGAGCGTGACGGTGCGCCGTGCGTCGCGGCCGCGGTCGCCGGCGCGATAGTTGCGCTGAATCGAGGTCGGGAGGCTGAACTGTGCGATCGCAAAGAGCAGCTGCATGACCGCGAGCGAGGTCGTGATGACAGCGAATTGCGACCCCAGTAGCCGCGTCGTGATCGGAATCGACAGCGCCGCCAGACCGGACTGTGAAGCCGCGACAACCAGATACACGGCGTCCCGACCGAACAGGCCGCGCATCGCGGTCTCGGTCTCGGGCCTGGCGGTCGGCGCCCCTGCGCGACGCCAGTCGAAGACGGCCCCGCGGCCCGCGGCGCCTGTGCCCGTCCCGAGGCTTACGCCGAGGTACTCGGTGACTTCCGCCTCATCGCCGTAGTCGGGCAGTCGCGAGCTCGGAGCTATCGCAGTCGCCGCTGCTAAGCCACGGCCTCCTGTGAGCGGCACCCCTGCGGTGTCGCCTGCCCCGCCGACCGCCATCGCCGGCACCGCGCTGGCGCGGGCTCGATCGCGACGCCGCCGCCTTCCCTTCTTGCCCTCACCGCTCGGCATGTTGCCACAGTAACCCAGCGAACCTGGGCGCTCGGCGCATTGGCCAGGCACCGTCTGTGCTGACAGTCACGTTTGCTGCGAAGCGTGGTAGCAGGCCTGAGCGCTTCGGTACGGCGCGGCGAAACCCTCCACGCGGCCTGAGCTTGTGCCTTCCGCCGCAAGCGTTGCTTCCTGTTATGTTGCGTTGCGGCTGCCTGCTGGCAGACCGGGGACGATCCGCTATAGGCGACGCCATTGGGGTACGCGAGGAAGGTGTTATCGCTGCAAGGAATGTCACAGCGAGCGAGCCAGCAGTCGATGATTGACGGCGTGAGCGACCGCGGAGGGTCGAAGGCAACCGGCAGCGTTTCGATCAGCGTCGTGATACCCGCCCTCAACGAGGCGGCGAACCTCCCCCACGTGCTGACCCGGATCCCGCCGAGCGTCGACGAGATACTGCTGATCGACGGGCATTCCGAGGACGACACTGTCGCGGTCGCGCGAGCGATTCGGCCCGACGTCCGTGTCCTGCTCCAGCACAGCCACGGCAAGGGCAACGCATTGGCCTGCGGCTTTGCGGCGGCCAGCGGCGACATCGTCGTGATGCTGGATGCTGACGGCTCGAACGATCCCGCCGAGATTCCGCAGTTCGTCGACAGTCTCTTGGCGGGGAGCGACTTCGCGAAGGGCTCGCGATTCATCGCCGGCGGCGAGAGCGCGGACATCACGCGTTTTCGCGCTGCCGGCAACCGGCTGCTGGGCATCGCCGTGAACGTTCTGTTTCGCACGCGCTACACCGACCTCTGCTATGGCTACAACGCCTTCTGGCGCGACTGCCTGCCGCACATGCGCGTGACCAGTTCGGGCTTCGAGGTCGAGACGCTGATCCACGTCCGCGTCGCCCGCGCCGGGCTCACCGTAACCGAGGTGCCCTCGGTCGAGCACGAGCGACTCCATGGAGAGAGCAAGCTCAACGCGATACGCGACGGCTTCCGCGCTCTGATGGTGATCATGCGCGAGCGCGCACATCGCAAGGGAGCATCGGATCCAGACGGCTGGCATCCCGCGTTCTACGAGTTGCCGCGTGAGCTCGGCGACCTGCACGAAACCGCGGTGCCGGTCGTCGCACACGCAGGCACGGTCGCGACCACGGTCACCGCGACGGACATGCGCTCTGGCGACGACCGGACGCCCTCGGAGCGCGTCGGAACCTACGCCGAATAGCGCGAACCCAGCTGTTACAAGGGTTTGGACCCCGGCCGTGGAACCTGGGTCCATGGTGAAGGAGTGCTCGCCAAGGAGTTGGTGTCCGTCGCCGCGCGGCGCTCGCGCGTGCGCTGTGCACCACCGGCAGGCAAACGCCGGGCAGGTCCGAGCGCAATGTCAGCGCCCAAGGACCTCCATTGCGGCGCATTGAAGTGGTCGCGGGCGCAGCGTATTCGGACGCCGCTCCAGAGCCGGCTCAGATGTTGAACCTGCATAACACGCTACCCGAGCTTGGTGGCCATCTCGTCGACGCCATCGAGCGGCAATCGTGGCTTGACGCCTACCTGCTGGCCGGCGCGGCGAGCCAGCTCGTCGCCGATGAGCTCGAATCCGATCCCCTGTCGCTGCGGCGCGCCAGCTCATTTCTCAGCAAGAGCGCGGGCGGGCTTGGGGCCGCCATCGCAGCCGGCGTAACGGGTCCGGCGGCAGGCGCCCTCGCGCGCGTGAGCGCGGCGCGGCCGTCGACGGGCACGCTCGATGGAATCGCTTCGGTCCTCAACGAGGGCATGAGCGCGCTCGCGGATCACGTGCTCGGATACCCACCGCGACCCGAAGCCGATGCGGCGCTGGCCGCGCTCCTGCGTACCGCTCAGACCCTGCACGACGGATCGACGCCGTTACCGTCGCGCCTCTCAACCGAGATCGCGCGACTTCCCGCTTGCTTTCGCAGTTTTGACCAGCATCCGAATGACCTGCGCCGGCTGGCGCGTGAGATCGCCGGCGACGCGAACGACCGCGCCACGCCACAGCTCGTAGTGGGGATCCGCACATCGGGCTGCTCTCTCGCCCCGCTCCTCGCGGCGGGCCTGCGCGCAGAGGGCTACGAGCAGATCGACGTGATCACGCTGCGTCCGGGACGGCGCCCCAGTGGCGCTCAGCGAGCGATCATTCGCGCGAACACAGCGCGGGGCAGCCGCGTGCTGGTCTGCGACGACCCGCCCGGCACAGGTAGCGCCCTCGCTCAGGCCATCGCGGATCTCGTCCGGCTCGGGGTGTCGGTCGAGCGCGTCGTCCTCGCGCTCGCGCTGTTTCCCGACCAGGACGAACTTCCGCCGGCCCTATCGATGTACCGGGCCGTATTGCTTCGCTACCGAGACTGGTCGATTCACGCCCGCATGGCGCCCGACGCGGTTCGTGAGGCGGCGGCTGAGCTGCTCGGCGGCGAGCTCCGCGTCAGCGCCGCCCGCGCGCTCGCGGAACGTCTGCCGCGCAACGGACGCGGCCACGCCAAGGCAACGTACGAGCTCGTGCTGAGCGACGAGCTCGCAGAAGCTAACGGCCCCGACCCGCTGCTCGTCGCGGTCGAGAGCGTCGGGCTCGGCTATTTCGGCGCCCACGCCGTGGAGGTCGCCGAGCGGCTACCAGAGTTCATGCCGAGGGTACTCGGCGTCCGCGACGGGCTGCTATTCCGAGCGTGGCTACCCGACGAGGCCTGCGCCGAGCGTCTCCCGCCCAGCGCTCGCGAGACGACGGCGCGCCGCATCGCAGCCTACGCCGCTGCCCGCAATCAGCGGCTCGCGCTCGCCGACGACATCGCCTTACGCCTCGGCGGCCAGTACCCGGCTTGGGAGGCCGCGAGCACCGTGCTCAGCAGATCGTTCGGCCGCGGGTGGCCCGCGGGGCGAACCCTGGTGACCGATCGGGCGGTGAAGCGCCTGCTGCGTGTGCGGCACCCGTCAGTCATCGATGGCCGAATGGAGCTGCGGCATTGGTTCATTCCCGCCGATGACTCAGACAGCTTGCTGAAAGTTGACTGGGACCAGGGCGATTCGTGGAACCTTGGGCTTGCGTGCTGCGATCCGGTGTTTGATCTCGCCGGGGTGACCGCATCACACGCAGACCCGTTCCTCGCGCGCGACCTGCGCGTCGCGTATGAAGCGATCGCCGGCGAGGAGGCGGACGACGAGCGCTGGCTGCTGTACGAGCTTGCCCACCTCTCCGCTCCGGGGGCCCCGCGCGAAGCCCGCGCCGGCCTCTCGCGCGCCCGTTCGCGGGCCGTCCAGCGCTATTTTCGCCGCGTCTACTTCGAGGATCTCGCGCCGGCAACGGACGGACCGCTATGTGGCCTTGATCTCGACGGGGTTCTCGAGACCGAGCATCTCGGCTTCCCGGCGCTGACGCCCGTCTCCGCACAGGGACTGCGCGCGCTGGTCGCACACGGGTTTCGCCCGCTCCTCGTGACTGGTCGCAGCCTGTCCGAGGTAATCGAGCGCTGCGACGCGTACGGGCTGGCGGGCGGCGTCGCGGAATACGGCTGCGCGACTTTTGAGACCGCACCCCGACGTGTCGATATCCTCACCGGTAGCGACGGGCGCCTGGCCCTCGAGCGCCTGCGCGCGGAGCTGCGCAGCCACGACGGCGTGACGATCGACGATGACTACACGCATGCGATTCGCGCCTTCGTCCGCGACCCTCGCAGCGGGAAACGCGGGCCGCTGCCTGAAGCCCTGCTCGACGCTGCGATGCTCGCCGCCGAGGCGCCCGACACATCGCTCATTGTGGGCGATTCGCAGACCGATATCGTTTACAGCCCTATTGAGAAGGGTCGCGGCGTCGCGGTCATCGCCGCATCACTCGGCATTGATGAAGCCATCCCTCTCGCCTTCGCGGTCGGCGACACGTCGACCGATCTCCCACTTGTGCGTCTCGCGCGTGAGCCGTTTGCGCCTGCCCACGCCGCCGCGGCGCTCGGCGAGGAGTGCACAATCACCCGGTCCCCGTACCAGCGCGGCTTCGCCGAGGCGGTGGCAGCCCTGATCGGCCACGCGCCGGGGACCTGCTCGCTCTGCCGCCTCCCGCCCCCGCGATCCGAACGCTCCCTTCTGCTCGCGCTCCTGGGCATCCCTGATCACCGGACCACCGAGCTGCCGATCGCGATGGCGCAGATCGCCCGCCTGACCTCACGCTGATGGCCGACAGCATCGCCAGCTCGAGCTCCACCCCCGGCGGCGAGTCGGTCGTCGTCGGTTTCGGCTGGCGCACGACCGCCGTGACGCGCGACATCCTCGCTCGCCTCGGCCTGCTCGGCCACATACTGAAGTTGCGCAACTACCGCCTCGACCGCCGCCGCGCTAAGCGCGCGAAGCAGGTTGTGCCACCGATCATCGCGGCGATTCCACTAGGCACGAACACCAAAGAGAGCGCGACGTGGCGCATGAACAGGGTCATATCGACCGTGTCTGATGTCCTCGTGGTCAAGGCCGGCCCTGCGGAGCGCCCGTCCGAGGCCGTGATCAAGATCGCCGAGACGCCCACAGCGGCGGATGGGCTCAGATGGCAGCTCGAAGCGTTGACGACGCTCGAAGGCGATACGCGGCTCGGCGACTGGCGCGAGCTGCTGCCCAAGATCCTTGACTCCGGAGAGGTCGAGCGGAGCCCGTATCTGGTCGAGACACGGGTCACGGGCGTCAATCTCGAGCAGGCGCTCCATGGCCCAGACAACGGCGACTCCGCCGTAGGAGCGGCAGCGCAGGCAATCGGCCATCTGCACGCCAAAACCGCCGAAGCGGTCCCGATCGGGCGTGATCACCTCGATCGCTGGGTCCGCAAGCCGATTCGCGTGCTCGTCAGCGGCGACCGATCGGGCCCAGGGACATCGGTCCACTGCCACGGAATTCGAGCGACTTTCAACGATGCTCTGCGCGGCGCTGGAGGGACAGCCGATCACGGTGGGCTGGACGCACGGCGACTACGGGCCCGGAAACATCCTGATGGGCCCCGATCGCGAGGTCACCGGGATCATCGATTGGGAGTTCGCGCAGCCGGCGGATTTCCCGTCCCTTGACATCGTCACGCTCCTGCTGACCGTGCGCATGTACGTGCACGGGCAGGAGCTCGGTCGTGTCGTTCGCGACCTGCTCGGAAGCCCGCACTGGGGCGAAACGGAGAGCGCGCGCGTCGCCGCCGCCCCCGACGCCGCGACCTGGCAGGCGATCGGGATCGATCGCGTAATCCTGCTCTGTTGGCTGCGCCACACCGCCTCGATGATCGAGCGCTGCAGCCGTTACGGCACAAGTGGGCTCTGGCTGCACACGAACATCCACACGGTCCTAGACGCCCTGCGCGACAGGCACTGAAGCCGCACACACCGGCCAGACCCCGACCTGGGTCCGCCTAATGCAGCTGCGGGAACGCTTGAAACAGCGGCGCAAGGCTCCCGTTGGCGCCGTTCGCGGCCCCGCCGAGTAGCGGCAGGCTCAGCGCCCGCTCGATCGTCGCGAGGACGCCGTAATGATCAACCGGCGCGTTCTCGCGGCCACCGGCGATCACGCCCGGGCCTGCGACGATCGTCGCAACCTGGCCGCCCTGAGCAGCGCCGCCGCAGCAGCCGACGTTGGACGACCCCTCGTCCCAGGTGATCACGATGAAGCCCTTCGGCCCGATCGCGCGAAGTAGCGAGGGCACGAGCGACGCGAGAAATGCGTCGCCGCTGCCGACGCCGCAGTCGTGCGTGTCGTTGCAGACGTTGGGGGTGATCCAGGTGAATGTGGGCAGATGGCCGGCGCTCAGCGCCCTGTGCAACGCGCGGAAGCCAACGAGGTGCGAGCAAAGCGAATGGTTGTTCGCGATGTCGTCGTAGTAGATGAACGGGTTGTGGCGCTTCGCGTACTCACCGGCTGTTGCGCCCCGGTAGCACGGGCCCGGAACGTTCTGAAGGTAGGCGTTCCAGGAGATCCCAGCCGCGCTGAGCTGTTGAGCAAGGTTCGGCGCGTTGACTGAGCAGCTCGTGCAATCCGAGTTGATGCCGTGCGTCGAGCCGCTGGTCAGCGCAAGGT
Organism: uncultured Solirubrobacterales bacterium; assembly: GCA_963703775.1. Taxonomy (GTDB): domain Bacteria; phylum Actinomycetota; class Thermoleophilia; order Solirubrobacterales; family Solirubrobacteraceae; genus Palsa-513. Next base: position 23,751 of record CAVPFP010000027.1, read on the forward strand.
AGTTGGGCAGCGAGGGATGCGAGATCGCAAAGCTGTTGGTTGCGAGACCGTAGCGGCGGGCAAGCTGGTTCTCGTATGGCGCCGCCGAGCTGCCGATCACATCCGTGTCCTCCTTGTTCTCCATGAGGATCACGACGATGCTCGAGGAGCTGGAGGACGCCGACACCGCTACGCGCGTGCCGGCGAAGGCGCCGCCTGCGGCGAGCCCCCCGGCCAGTGTCGCGAGGACACCGACGAGGCCCGTGAACCGGCCGATCCGCGTCCGCGTCCGTGCGAGCACGGGACCGACAGTACCACCTGCGCTGCCCACGGCCGCCAGGCGAAAAGCTCAGGGGGGCGCTGGTGAGGTTTCTGCGTCTGCGGCGCGCTCGCGCGAAAACTGCGCAATAGTGCGCCGCATGCGGACACCTCGGACATTCGCTGAGGCGGGCGCCCCCCGCGCGACGTGGATCGGGCGGGAGCCTCGATGCGTCGCTCGCTGATCGCGGTCGTCACGCTGGCCGTCGCCGGAGTCCTCGGCGTGCTCAGCTATTCCAGTGCCGGCAGCACGCCGCATAGCCTCGCGTCCGTCTCCCGGCCGATCCAGCTCGCGCATCGCCCGGTTGGTCATCCGCTCCTCGCCGCGAACACGGCAGGCAACCGCGGCCCGCACCGGCACACGTCGGCCTCGCGGCCGCTCGAGCGCCAGCTCACGCACCATTCGGTTGGCCATCCGCTGCGCGCCACGAACACGGCAAGCAACCGCACGCCCGGTCCGGCGGCAAGCGCGAAACGCGCCGCGGCCACAACGACGAGCCGACACCGCGGGAAGCCCGCGGGCACAGTCCCCCACCGGCGGCCAGATCCGGTCGCGAAGATCGCCGATCTGTCAGGGTCGACAGTCACCGCAACCGTTAACGGTGGTGGGGCGAGCACGATCACCGGCGTGATGTCGGCCAGCGGCAGCTGCGGCCCAGCGGCGGCGACGGTCACATGCACCGCCACCGCGGCGGACACCGTGACGCTCACCGCCAACCCCGCCCTCGGCTTCAACTTCTCGGGCTGGAGCGGCAATACGTGCAACAACAGCACGGGCCCTTGCGTGGTCGTCGCCGCGCTGACCGCCGGCGCCACCGACAGCGAGACGGCGAACTTCACCGCCATCCCGCAGCACACGGTCACCGGCGCCAGCTCTCCGGCAACAGGCGAAGGATCGGTCAGCCGCCACTGATCCTTCGGCAGGCTCGGATTGTTCGGCCGGCAACAGCTGCACCGCCTATGCGGGCACGACCGTGACGCTCACCGCCACACCCGCGGCCGGATACGCGGTCACCAGCTGGAGCGGTCCGTCGTGCAGCACTCGCGGAACGAGTCTGACCTGCCCCGTGACGGTCAGCTCGACGGCCGACGAGACCGACACGGCGACCTTCGCCCCGACGAACCACACGATCACCGCCACGGCGGGAGCCCACGGAAGCGTCTCTGCAACCGACAACGGCACGGCGTGTCCCGGCAACGTCTGCACCGCGCCCACCGGCCACACCGTGCTCATCACGGCCACGCCGAGCACGCACTATGCATTCCTGAGCTGGACCGGCACGCTGTGCTCAGGACAGAGCGCGACGTGCACGATCAGTGTGAGCGGCTCGACGCCGGCGTCGAGCACGGAGACCGCGAACTTCGGCGCTCCGACGAGCGTCGTCTACGTGGCGCCTGGCGGCGGTGCAGGACCGAGTTGCGGCGCGGCTGGCCTCGCCCTGCGCGACGCCTAATGAGGGCCTCGCCGTCGCGGCGAGCTCGGGCGGCACGAGATCGCAGGTGTGGATCGCCGGGGGTAGCTATCCGGGACCGATGACGCTCACCGCGGCCGACGACGGTTTCACGATCGTCGGCAACTACAACTCGACGGCGGCCGGCACGACGATCACGGGTACCCCCGAAGGACTGCTCGCGACCAACGCGACCGGGATCACGATTGATTCCGTCACGTTTGTCGGCCAAGCGCCGGCCGGTCCCTCGTCCTCGGCCTACGGAGTGGTTGCCCTGAGCGGGTCGACTCTCACGCTGACGAACTCGATCGTCAGGGCCGGAAACGGAACGAACGGCGCGGCGGGGTCGCCTGGCGGGGCCGGCACGAGCGGACAACCGGGCGGCACCGGCGGCGGCGGGGAAACGCCGGCTGAGGTCGCGGCACGCTGCCTGCAGCGGAGCAAGAGCTGCTCGGCGATCGACGGGAGTGGCGGAACACCAGGGCTTGGCGCGAACGGCAACGATTTCTACATCCGCGACAACGGGGCCTACAAGGCGAACCCGCTGCTGGACGCGCTCGCGCTGTCGCTCCCCCTGCCTGGCCCCGGACCGTCTGCGGGCGATGGCGGCTTTGGTGGCTGGGGTAACACCGCGTCGGGGTTCACCGCCCAAGGATGCGTCGGTAAGGGATCCGTGGAGGCGTGTGGCCCTGAGAAGGTCGTGCACGGCAAGCACGAGGTGATGGGCTCCTACTACGGTGGCTGGGGCTCGCAGCCCTACAACGCACCCGCCGTCTACGAGGGATCGGGTGGCGCGCCTGGCTACGCGAATAGCGCTGGCGACGGACACCCAGGTACGAACGGCACCGGCGGCGCCAGCGGCGCCAACGGCGACAACGGCGGTTCGGGACCGAGCAGCTCGCCATCAGGCGCGACTTGGACGCCAGGCGACGGCAGTGACGGCAACCCCGGCAACCCGGGTGCCGGCGGCGGCGGCGGCGGCGGCGCGGGCGGCGATGTCGAGATTCGACGCGGCCAGCGCGATCGCCGGCTCGGGTAACGGTGGCGGTGGCGGTGGTGGCGGGGGCGGCGGCGGCGCAGGCGGCCAGGGTGGCGGCGGCGGCGGCGGCTCCTTCGGCGTCTACGCCTACGGCTCCTCGCACGTGACGCTTGGGGCCGGGAGTTCGACCACAGCGGGCAACGGCGGAAACGGCGGAAACGGCGGCGCCGGCGGTAACGGCGGCGGCGGCGGACCCGGCGGAAACGGCGGCACGGTCGGGATTCCGCGCGAAGGCGCGGGTGGCAACGGCGGCGCCGGTGGCAACGGCGGCAAGGGCGGCGGCGGCGGCGGCGGAGCCGGCGGACCGAGCTTCGGCGTCTACGCGGTGCTGACGGCGGATCGGCGATCACAGGGGAGTCAGCCGGTCGCTGGCGCGCCAGGCGCCGGCGGCAGCGGCGGCGGCCCCGGAGGCATTCTCACGGTCGCCCCGTCGGGATTGAGCGGCGCGTGTTTCCTCAGCTGCAAGCCGATCGTAAAGTTCCCCGGTCTTGCTCCCCGCGGTCGCGGTCCGGCGCGGCACGCAGCTCTCGCTGCCGATCCAGTGCACCCAGAGCTGCCGTGGCACGGGCACGCTCCAACTGATCTCGAGCGGCCAGGCCAGTGAAGGAACGCGCGCGCCGGCCGGCCAGCTGGCGCGCTTCAGCTTCCATGCAAAGGCCAAGGGCATTGACAACGTGCGCATCACGCTCTCGCGCAAAGCGCGCTCCGCCTTGGGACGGGGCTCGCAGGTGACCGTGGAGCTGCTCGTCAAGCTCCAGCTCGGGCACGCCCACGAGACCTTCGCGGCCACGATGGTCATCACGACGGGCAAGCCGCCCACCCAGCACGGCTAGGCCCTTCTCGGCCTGACGCGATCCAGCGCGGGTGTTGGATCACACCGCTGCGGGAGCCCTGCGGAACCGCGTGCGAGCGCCGACCACACAGGTCTGATCGCCGCCAATCCTGCGCGGGTCTGCTAATACCTGGTGTGCAGAACTACGTAAACCTCAGCAAGGCTCGAGCCGGTCCCCCGAGTCCTTGGTGATGTTCGCTCGCGGAGGGTGATCTTCGTCACCGTGCCGAGCTTTTGGCCGTTCGAGCGGGTTATCTTGCGCCGAAGGACGGTTGAGAAATCAAGCTACGAGGGAAGGATGCCGGTCACCATGCAGGAGCTCTCCAAGATGCGCAGCAGTGCCGTTCGGCGGAACGCGGGCCGCGTGATTGGACGCATGGCCGCATCGAAGGCAGCGCGGCTTGGCGTCGTGCTCGCCCTCGGACTCGTCGGATCCCTCGCCGCCACGCCTGCCAGTGCGCTTGCGGCGACGACGTCTCTCGTATCGACCTCGACGAGCGCACCGGGCGGCGGCACGGTCGGCTCGGGCACATCGCTCACTGTGAACTTCAACGAGGCGCCGTCGCTTGCAAGCTCCTACGGCCTCACGCTGACCGACGGCCCCGACGTGGGGACGCTCAGTACCGCCGACGGCAACCTGTCGGCGAACGTGAGCGGCAACTCGATCACCTTCACGGCAACGCACGCGCCGGCGATGTCGACCCCGGGCAGCCTGTCGCTCGGCTCGCCGCTCGAGATCCTCTCGGCTACCGGCGTGAGCGACAGCTCGGGTAACCCGTGGAACCTCATCGCAAGCGGCGAGGTCGACAAGTTCAGCGTGCTCTCGAATGGCGACTCCGTCGTCGTCACCTACACCGGGACGCCCACGCTGACGGTCCAGCCGACCTTTTCGCTGGCGCTCGCTGAGGGCTCGATGCAGGCCTCGATCGACCAGTCAAACGTGTCGACACCTTCCGTCAGCGGCGACACGGTCACCTACGACTTGAAGGGCAACCCGAGCGGCGTCGTCCCCACGGACCCGCCGACGGTCACGAATTTCACGGGCGTCACAGGCGCGACTGGAGTCGCGAGCACCTGCGACTCCGACGGTTCGGGACCGGGGACCGGTACCGATCCGTGCGTCCACGTCAACGTCGACGTCGCCACGACCTGCTCGGACAACAATCTCAACGTGACCCGTGTGTTCAACGGCTCCAACTGCTCGATCAGTAACAACGGGCCAGTCGCGCCCGACGTGTTCGATGTGATCGCGCTGCCGACTGACGACCTGCCGGGCCCCCATCCGACCAATGGCGACCCGGCCGGCGACGACAACGCGCCAGAGGTGATCACGAACTGCGAGACCAACTCGACCGACTTCGTCTACGACGTCAACACCGGCGCTGAGCTCGGCTATAACGCATGCGGTAACAACCCGAACGAGACAGCCATCGGCAACACGAACGGGCCGAACCTCGACTACATATCGACGCCGAACCTGGCGTCCTTCGAGGAGGCGGGGGTGGTCGAGACGATCCCGGGCTCGAACTACGTAAGCCCGACGGCGGTCCCGCCGCAGCTCAGCTCGATCGTTGTCAACGGCAGTCACGCCACCTTCAACTACTACACGCCGGTCGTCTGCCAGAACAACGGCAGCGACTCGCCCGACAACACGTACTCGCAGTTCAGCTACACGAGTCCCTATACGGACGAAAATCACAGCGACCGCGTCTACCCAACCGGGCTCTCCTGCCCCTCGGGCTCGCCGACGAGCTCCGGTTCGAACTCGATCGTCGTGACCTATCCGGGCACGATCCCGACTCGAGGAGCGGTTCAAGTTCGAGGGCTATGGCCCGGGCCAGTTCATCATCGGGGCGCCCGGTAGCGCGTTCGCGTACGAGCGCGAGGCATCACAGAGCGCCTACGTCGGCCCGATGGCCCAGATCATGGCGTTCACGCCATCGTCGACGACGCTGGGGAGCGGCGGCGGGACCGTGAACGTCTCGTTTGCGACCTCTGGCGCGCAGACCTGCGCGCTGAGCGCGGTCTCCAATCCCGCGGGCGCAGCGCAGCTTGACGCTTCCCTCGGCCGCGAGCTGCAACGGCAGCGGCTCGATCACGGTCCCCGCGAACACGAGCACCAGCGCGCCCGTCGTCTATACGGTGACGCTGACCGCCAACGGCCCGATCACGACCCCCGCGGCAAACGCGGAGATCACGATCACCGTGCCCGCGGCGGCTGCACCGGCGCCGATCACGACGCCGGTGGCGACCCCGACGCCCGCACCGAGCACGATCGTCGTGAACCTGCTCAAGGTTCTGCTCAAGAAGGTCCACGGCGGAGTGAAGTTCACGTTCAGCGCGACAAGCGGGGCGACCGGATACCAGTGCGCGCTGGTCCGCCTCCCGACGGGCAAGCACCATCACGCACCCAAGCCGCACTACTCATCGTGCTCGGCCACCAAGACGTTCAAGCACCTCAAGCACGGCAAGTACGAGCTGTTCGTGAAGGCCGTCGGACCGAGCGGGCTCAGCAGCGCCCTGACCAAGACGTTCACGGTCAAGGCGACGACCAAGAAGCACGGCTGATCTGATCAAGCCGTCGCTGCTCCGAGGGCGCGCGCCAAACGGCGTGCGCCCTCGGCTTGCGTCCTGGCCGGATCAGTGCTGCCAGACGCGCACGTAGGCGATGCGCATGCTCGTCGGCGAGGTGATCGTGTACGACGGAGTTCGAGCCGACGCTCATGATCAGGTACATCGGCGAGCCCGTGATCTGGGTGTTGATCGAGCCGCAGGCGCTGCCGCTGGTGGCGACGCAGCCGATGTCATGGCCGTCGTAGTACCAGGTGACGATCCCTGGCTCCCAGTCGGCGGCGAAGCGTGTGCCAGCCGCCGGTCCAGGTTCCTGACGGGCAGCCGGTTCCCCCGCCGGCGCCATAGCCGGCGCCGTTGCCGGTCGGACCGTGCCAGTGCGCGCAGGCCGCGCCACCGAGGCCCTCAACGATGTCGATCTCGCCATCAGTCGGCCAGTTCTGACCGTCGGTCCAGACAGCTGGCCAGTCGGCGACCTGCCCATTGCTTGTCGTCGGCAGCCAGACACGCGCCTCGATGAAGCCGTAGCTGAACTGAAACCCCGGGTTGGTCGTACTCGGGTTGGTGGTCACCATGCCCGACGTGTAGGGGTGCGAGCCGTTGTCGCAGGTCTCGGTGTTCTGGGTGAAGTTGAGGTCGAGTTCGCCGGTCTGAACGACGTGGGTCGGGTCGTAGCACTCGGGCTCAGTCGAGGAGATGCCTCCGGTGATACCGGTGCCGAACCAGCCGGTCGACCACGCTTGCGCGTTGAGGGTCGAGCCACTGAACTCGTCGTCGAAGATCAGATTCCAGGTTCCCGCCAACCCCGGTCGGTTGAAGTGGGCCTGACGAGCCTGAGCCCGACCCAGTGGAGCTGGAACCGGTCGATCCAGTGCTGCCGGTGGAGCCGGACGTCGAGCCTTTCGCCCCGCTCGAGCCCTTGGTCGTCGGCTTCGACTTCGGTAGGGCAGCGATGCGCTTGACCGCCACCCTGACGCGGGCCCGCCCCAGCAGTGGCACCGAACGGAGCGCAAGGACGCGACCGCGAACAAGCACATGCAGGCGGACGACCTTCGATCGACTGCCCTTGGCGAGCGTCGCCTTGTAGCGCAGATCGCCGACCTCGAGCCGGACCGCCGCGCGCCGACCGTTACGCGATGTGATCAGTACCCGAACGCGGTAGACGCCAGGGCGGCGGAGCTGGGCGTGAAGCGTCTTGTTGCCCACCCGGCGCCCGGGGCGCTGATGTTGGTGGCGATACTGGCTCGCCGGACGTGGACCGCCGCTTCGCCCCCCGCCGCTGCTCCCCCGAGCAAGACCATTGCGGCGGAGGTGACTGCGAGGAGACGCGACGGCTGCACACGGTCGATATCGGTGCAGCCCCTCCCGGGGTGCATGCCTCAAGGGATGCTTCGACGTTCGACTTCCGTCGTTCGTCCAATGCGATCGCTGCTGGCGCGCGACGGTCGTGGACGCGCGTTACGGACTCAGCGATCCCATATCCGTGTCCGCGCATTCCGCGATAACCCGAATTGCGTCGAAATGTCGCAATTTGCGTAAATAACGCGCTCCTCGCGACATGCTGCCGGGAGCCATGGTAGGTTCCCATAAGAGTGCACAACGCCGAATCGCCGGCCGTAGGGGGCCGGAGAGCCGGGGACCCAAGTTGGTTTGGGCGAATCCGTGGATTTCCACGTGTAGCGCTGCTCTGCCTGCGCGAGCCCGTCAGCTAACCCGGCAGGCCGAAGACAGAGGTGTTACATCGACACGATCGTCCTTCCCGCAGGACAGTGCGCGCACAGGGAATGTGCCGCCGGAGGGCACCAACCGCGGCCGGGCTGAGGTTGAAGCGCGCCTCGCGCGCAGCACCGAAAGCTCCCCGCCACGGCGCCGGATTCAGACCGAGGTGCGCCGCGATCGAGTGAGCACCGGCGTCGTCAGGCCCAACCGCAGCGGGCACTACGCCCAGGCGAGCGACCGTGCTCGCACAGCCGCCGCTGGTAACCAGCCCGTCCGCGCCCGCGGCCGCCGCAGGCGCGCGTCGGCTGTCGCTTGCCGTCGCGATCGCGGCACTCAGCGCGGTCGGCGCCGTGATCGCCGTCGCGGGAGTCGTGGGCGCGGCCGCGAACAACGGCCGCGCGCTAACGAGTCATCGGGGCACGCAAAGCCACCACCACGCCCACCGCCCGCTGGCGGCACGGCGCAAGCACGCCACGCTGACGCGCCTCGTTCGCAAGCCGGGCTTCTACGCGGTATGGGTGGCCGTCACGAGCAACGTGGCCCACAACTCGATCCGCCTGCGCGTAAGCAGGACGTCGATCAGCCTGGTCAGCCACCGCCGCCGCCCGACGGCGATCATGCTCGCGCGCGTGTGGTCACACGGTGGTGCAATCGTGATCCACGCTGCCGCAACCCGGCGCTCGAGGCTGCGGCTCCGAATCCTCAGGCTCGAGCGCCTGCCGAGCCCCGTCCTCTTCGTGCGACGGCGAGTGCCGAGCCCCGGCCAGTACAACGTCGAGGTCACCGTCTCGGAACCGTCGACCACAGGCAGTCCCGTCACCGTCGCGATCGGTAAGGCCAAGCCGCTCGTCGTCGCCCCTTCGCCCGGCCACCCCGCCACGCTGACGGCTCAGGCGCTGATCTCGGCGTCCGGCTTGACCGTCCGTGCGAGCGGCCGTGCCGCACGCCCGCAGATGACGGTCAAGCTAACGAAGATCGTCGCCCAGGCACCGACACCTGCGCCGGCAGCCGCCGCGCCGGCCACTTCGGCGAACTCGGGGTCGTCGAGCCCGACGCAGCCGACCGGTGATCCCGGCAGCTGGAAGCAGATCTTCGGCGACGATTTCAACGGCTCGGGCCTCGATACCCAGCACTGGTCGACGGGCTGGTTCGGTTCGGGGATCACTGGGGCGTCTCGATCCTCCGAGCCGGAGTGCGACGACCCGAGCCATGTCGTCGTCACGAACGGCGAGCTGGACGTGAACTTCACCCAGGGCGTGGAGACCTGTGACGGCAGCTCGCATCCGTACACCTCCGGCATCGTCACGACCAACGGCAAGTTCTCCTTTACCTACGGGTTCGTCGAGGTGCGCGCCTGGCTGCCGACGACCAGCGATGGGCAGGTGGCCGACTGGCCTGACATCTGGACCGATGGGCAGAACTGGCCAAACGATGGGGAGATCGACATCGTCGAGGGCCTCGAGGGGGCGCCTGCGCGCATTGGCACGGGCCGACGAACAATGGCTACGGCTACGGTGCTGGTGGCGGCACCGGTTGTCCCTCAGGGACGTTCACCGGAGGCTGGCATACCTTCGGCGCCGACTGGGAGCCCGGATCGTGACCTGGTATTACGACGGCCAGGACATCGGCTGTCTGGCCACCAGCGGCAGCGCCTGTGGCGGTACCAACACCGAGATCACGGGCTCTCCGATGTATTTGATCCTCAGTCTCGGCGTCAATCCCGCCAACCCGGTCACGCTGCCGACCGCGATGCGGATCGACTACGTGGACGTCTGGCAGCACGCTTAGTGACGCAGCATGGCGCCCGGCGGCCTAGCGCTGCCAGACGCGGACATAGGCGATACGGAACGTCGCACGATGGACCGGCCCGACGCTCGGGTCTGCGCCGAGGCTGATGATCAGGTACATCGGCGCGTCTGTGATTCCGGCGTGACGTGCCGACGGCGCGCCCGTCGTAGTAATAGGTGACGCGGCCCGGCTCCCAGTCGGCGCCGAAGGTGTGCCAGCCGCTTGGAGGTGCGCGAAGTCGCAATGCCCGGCGCCCCCGCGAGCGAGTGGAAATGCTAGCATGCACGGCCGCCCAGGCCCTCGACGATGTCCATCTCGCCGTCTGCCGGCCAGTTCCGCCCATCGGTCCAGAAATCGGGCCAGTCGTAGACGACGCCGTGCGCCCCCGGTAGACGCGCGCGCATCTGGACGAACCCATGGGTAAAGGAGAACTTGCCGTTGCGTCGTGACGATCGCCCCGGTGTAGGGTCGCTGTGACCCGCCGCAGACCTCCGGCTTCAAGCGGAAGACGAGGTCGAGCTGGCCGGTGCGCTGCTTGACCTGGCGCGGGATCGAAGCACTCGAGCGACGTCGGTGTCAGCGGCCCCGTGATCCCCGACCCGAACCAGCCGGGCGACCAGGACGAGGTGTTGAGGGCCGAGCCTTGGAAGCCGTCATCGAACACGAGCCTCCACGAGCCTGGGTCGCCGAGCGGCGGAGGCACCGTGGTCTGGAGCATCGCGTATGCGACAACCCCGCCGAGCCCGCTCGCGAGCAGCGTTGCTACGAGCACCAGCGTGATCCTGCGGCGAAGGCCTCGAGCCCTGCGGCGCGGCGCTGCTACGAGCCCAGTTCCCGACGACCCGTCGTATACGCCAGACGCGCCACTACCGCTTCGACCGAAGATGGCTAACACGGTAGCGGCCGCCGCTCCCTAGGCGCCCCGCTTCGCGACGGTGCCGAAGCGCAGCAGCTGCACAGGTATGACAAGCGAGCCGTGACGCGGCCCACGAAACAATCAGGCTGCGGAGACCGCGCTTGGCCGGCGCGAGCTGCGTGCGCGCGCAGCCTCCATCGCACGCTCGAGGCCGCGGTCCAAGGCTTCATTGACGAACTGCTGTGCCCAGACAGGTCGAAAGCCGTGGTCGCGGACAGGAATTCGCTCCATCGTGACCCCTGGAAACGGCTCGTGCTCGTCAAGGCCGGCATCGATGATGTCCTGCGCAATCGGCTCGCCGAGACTCATCAGCAACAGCCGCGCGACGCCGCGCTCTGAGAGCTGCGCCATCTCGGTGTGGAGCGCACGCGAGATCTCAGGCTCGGACTCGTGCTTCAAGAGCTTCTGCGGGTTGCGCGCCATCGCTCCGAGCATCCCCGCAATCGTCCCGTCCGCGACGGTGTCGCGTAGCGTGCTCCAGAGCACACCGCTGCGGTGTAGCTGCCTTGCCCGTCTCGCGAGCCGTCCGGCATCGAGCTCGCTGGCCGTCGAGAAGCGGTAGAGGTTGAGCATCAATGTGCCGTGCACGCGTTCGTCGACGAGCGCCGTCTGGAAGCTCCAGTAGGCCCCGGCACAGAGGCCCGAGAGAACGAACGCACCGGGGAGTCCCCCGCGACTCGAGGGCATCCATGGCGGCGACGACGTGGGCGACGAACTCGGTCCGATAGAAGGCGTCCGGGTGCGCGTACGCGCGCTCATCGCCGTCGGAGTCGCCGAGGCCCGGCAGGTCAAGCCGGAGCGTCGGCACGCCGGCTGCGGCCCAGCGACGCGAGGTCTCCACCCAGATCCGATTCATCCCGACCCGCCGTACCGCACCCGAGTTGAGCAGCACCCCGCACAGTGGAGCGAGTTCCGCTACCAAACCAAGCGGCTCCGCGAGCACGCCGCGGATCGTTCCGCCCGGGATATCGAGCTCGAGCGGAGACTCGCGAACGTACGTGCCATCGACATCGATCTGCATCTCGGCGGCCCCGATGATGCGACGCGCCGGCTTCACGGGCACGCTCAGCGTGTCGTTCTCCGGTGTCTTCAGCCAGGAGGTAACGATCTCGAACGCCTTGTAGGGCACCTCCGCGACCTTCGGCTGACGCAGCATCGGCTCATAGCCCGGCCCCGGGGAGCTCGTCACGCTGGCGCCGGACTGTTCGATGTGCGCGCGCAGGCGCTCGTCGGGTGCGCTGCTGTCACGACCCATCAGCAGTACGCGGCGTCCGCTGGCGCCAGGAAGCTCGCGCTCGGTGAGATCGACGCGCTTGAGATCGGCGGCGGTCTCCCCGGCCAGCAGGTATCCCCAGACCTCGAGATCCTCACTGTCCGGCGCCGGAACTTCAAACCCGGCTGGAGGCTCTGCTTGATCGGCGGCGAGCCTGGCCATCGCCCGAAGCTCGCGTACGAGCGTCTCGCCCTTGGCCGGCACCGACCAGAGCACGAGATCGTCGACAGCTTCGCCGTCTGCGGCGGCCAGATAGGCGAGCAGACCGCCGAGCCCAACACCAGCCGCAACGACCCGGTCGCAGCCGGCGTCGCTCTTCAGCCAGCTCGCAGCTGCGCCGACAGCGCTTGTCCATGCGTCCAGGCGCCCCGAATCGCGCGGTGATCCCGCGCTTTCCCCGGTCGCCGGAAGGTCGAAGCGAAGTGCGGGGAAACCGGCGCCGGCAAACGCCTCGGCCCAGCGCAGGAAGCTGCGGTGGGCACAGATCTCCTCCCAGCCGAACGGCGCGCAGAGAACGGCGCCGGTCCGCCGACGCGCCCCGGCCTGGGGCTCATGCAAAACGGCGAACACGGGATCTGGTTGGAGCTGCAGATAGACGGGCCGCTGTGAGCGAGTCCGTCCATTGCGATCGCCATTTCTGCCGCCGAAGTCGACGGTCGCGTTGTCGGCGTGCTTGCCGTTGGAGATGCTGATCCCGTTAGTCTTGCTCATGCGCCATCGCTCCTCGCTCGTTCGTCCACACGGGCGCTCGGTGGAACGAGGTTACCGCGGGTTCGTTCCGTCGAAACGGGCACGTTTTTCACCGGGTCCCCAAGATGCCTCGCAGTCGGGGCCCGGTGACCGCTGTTACGTCCGTGATCGGTCATTGGAGCACGACCCGTTCCGCGAGGTTCAACGCAGTCAGTGTCACCGTCGCGATCTCGCCGTCAGCGCCACTGCGCGCGAGCTCCACGCGTCGCGTGCCGCCCGGTTCGATCGAGAAGCCGTTGTCGGCGGCGCGAAACCCAGGGCAATGGATTCGCACGCCATAGGCGAAGCGCCGCGAGTCGATGCGGATGACCGCGCCCCCGGCCTCGCGTCGCTCGAGGGCCGCGTCGAATCCCAGCGCTGACGCCGTCTCCGGCGTGGTGGGGCGCCCAGCAGGCAGGCGAAACGCCTGCGAGATCATTTCGCTGGCGCCGTCTCTCTCACCCTCAAGGCTGAATGCGACGACGTCCTGCGCCGGCGGCCCGAAGCGATATGCCCACGAGATGTCGACGAACCGCCCGAGCAGGCCCTCTACGTCAAACGCAGCCTGCGTGTGTGGTGCGAGGGCGACCGGCGTGCGCACCTCACCGACCGCGAGCTCCAGATCGCGATAGAGGGCAACGCGCAGGTTCGCGCGAAGCTCCTGCGGCCCGTCGTTCGCGACATGGGCGACGGTCCCGGATTGGCCGTCGTCGGTGCTCCACACCGCGCGCGGTGAAAGCATCCGGCGCAGGTGGTGGTAGACGACCTTTGGCTCGCCGGCGCTGTCGATGATTCCCCAGCCGGCACCAGGTCGCAGATCGCGCAGGCTGAGGACGATTCCGCCACCGCAGCGCGTCTCGGCTCGCCGCCATTCGCCGAAGACCTCCGCCATCACCTCGCCGCTGACCGCGCGCGAGAGCTCGAGATAGCGTTCGGGATCGGCGTCGCGCAACTCGTCTGGCTCCAACCCGAACAGGACGCGGAAGTAGTGGTCACGAACGTCATGGAAGTCCCATGGCGCACCCGGATCGCGCGGCGCCGCGGCCTTCCAGCGAGCGTCCGAGACAACCGTCAGATTCGAGCTGTCGGGCGCAACCGCGGCGACGATCTCCTCATCTGGCACGTTCGCGATCGCGAGGCATTCGGCGGCAAACAGCACGTTCGCGCGGCGGGCATCCTCCAGCGGTCGGCGATAGCCGCCGACGCCGAAATAGCTCGCGATGCCGCGGTCGGGACGAAACGGCATCGCGCCGCCCCACGGCGCCGAAGGCACGTACACGGCGTCGAGCGCCGCATCCGAAACCAGGCGTGGCAGTAGCTCGCCAAACAACGGACCGCTCGCGAGCTCGGGGTCCAGACCGACCATCGCGACCTGTTGGGCCACCTCGCTCGAGCCGCACAACACGGCGAGCCCGGGCCGGCCGCCGAGATCTCCGAGCACGCCGACCGCCTCGCGCTCGACGGCGGCGATGAAAGCCGGATCGGACTCCGGATAGTCGAGGTTCGCGAACGCGAAGTCCTGCCAGACGAGGATCCCGAGCTCGTCGCAGAGATCGTGGAAAAGAGATGACTCGTAGGCACCGGTGCCGGGAATTCGGAGCATGTTCATCCCCGCCGCGCGGACTAGATCGAGCGTCGCGCGCAGGTCCGCTTCGGACGGCGCCGGGCCGGCCGCTTCCAGTGCCATCCAGACCGCGCCGCGAACGAACACCGCCACGCCGTTGATCCGTAGCTGCAGGCCCCGCTCTTCGAGCTCCTCGCCCCCTCCGAGGTCGCGAAAGCCGACGCGACCGGCGTCGATCGCGACCTGGGTGCCGGCCCCGCTGACAAGGATCTGCACGCTGTAGAGAACCGGGTCGCCATGGGTATGGGGCCACCACCGCGCGACCTCAGGGACCTGTACCTCGCCACGAGCGCTCACGCCGGTCGCCGACTGCTGGCACTCGAGAACTGCGCGGAGCTCGCTGGCGCCATCGCTGAGGAGCACTTCGACCGTCTCGACCGCACGCGCCGCCAGTGGGCGCAGCTCGATCGCGACCGCGAGGAGGCCCGTGCCGTCCTCGATCCGTGGGCGCAGCTCGATTGCATCGACAGCGACCCGACGGCGGCGCTCGATCCGCACCGCGCGCCAGGGGCCGATGACCGGCGGGCCGGGGGCGAACCCTGCCGCGCGACCGATCAACATCGTGCGATAGAAGCGCAGCGTCGCGTCGGCGACGACGCGCTGGCGCCAGCGCTGGCGTGGCCGCCGGCTCTCGGCGAGCAACGGCGCGAGCGCGCGGCAGCAGATGACGAGCTCGTTCTCGCGTGCGAGCTGCGCGCTCACGTCAATCTGCGAGCGGACGAACATCGAATCCTCGCGCAGCACGAGCGCACCGTTCAGATACACCTCGGCGACCGTTGCGATGCCATCAAGGACAAGGAAGGCCTCCTCCCCGTCCGCCAGTTGCGTTGACGCAAAGCGGGTGCGAAACCACCAGTCGTGCTCGTCGATGCGGGCCTCGGTGATGGCATCCTCCGCCCAGCCCGCGTCGCGCAGCGCATCGGCGACGGTTCCCGGGACGCGCGCTGGCATCCACTCGAACGAGGAGTCGACGCCGCTCGGCTCGGCGCATTTGCCGGGCTCAGAGGCCGCGAGCTCCCACGCGGCATCCAGCGCGACCACCTCGTGTCCTTCGACGCTGACGCGAGCCGGCCAGCCACGCGCCGCCGCGAAGATCTGCGGAGCAGCTATCCGACGACCTCGGTGAGCGCGTCGAGTGAGCGCGACCAGGCCACGCTGAGGCTCTCGATGACCGGCGCCGGATCGAACTCCCGCCGGCGCGCCAGGCGGAAGCTCAAGACCTTGCAGTTGTCGATGATCGACTGCATCGCCTCCGTGGCCTGCGCTGCCCCGTCGCCAAGCAGCCACTCCGCATTGCTTGCGGAGAGCTCGAACGCCGCGCCGATCATGCGCACCGACGCGAACGCGTACGCGTGGTAGGCCTCGAGGTCGCCGGCGAGCAGTCCTGGCAGTTCGCGCTCTAGCTGCTCGCCGAAGGCCACGAACGGGTCTGTGCTCGGGCGGTGGCGCAGATGCTTTCGCAGCAGCTCACGCGAAGCGGCCCGCAGCTCCTCCCCCTCCAACCGCGGGCCCGCATCGAAGCGGACGATCTCCGCGTACGGCGGCAGGATCTCCGGGGAGGGTTCGCCGTCCAGCCGGAACACCGCGCGGTAGTCGTCGCCTTCTAGCTCATAGAGCCCGGCGTTGTGGAAGTAGCGCAGGAAGCATTCCTCGTGATCGATCGCCTCGGGGATCGCCGAGCTCTTGACGTGCGCGCGCCCGTACGCCGTTGCCGCGGTGTCCGGCAGGTGAAACGAGTCGAGCTCGACGATGATCGTGCGGCCGGCGTCGATCTGCTCGGCGATCTGCGTCGGCAGCGGGCGGTAGGGCTGCATCTCGTGGATGTCGATCCCGAAGAGCGTCTCGAGATCCTCGGGGGGCGGCTTGAAGAAGGTGAACTGGTCGCCCTCGAAGTCGCTGCGGACGAGGTAGGAGAGCGCCGCGAGCGGCTCGTCGCCGCGCGCGTGCAGCAACTCGATGATGATGTCCGTGTAGCAGTTCGTCTCGGGGTATGACCGCCCCGCGCGATGGACTGCGTGCGGCTCGTAGGTGCTCGCCTCGAGCCCGAACAGGCTGCGATAGGCGCTGCTCCGGCGTGCCATCGTCAGCCCGGCCAGAGCTCCCGGCGGACCTCCTCCGGCCAGCTCGCCGGCTCGAAGCCGTGGGTGCGCAACAGCGCAAGAGTGATCCGCTCCTGGCCGAATCCCAGGCAGGCGGTATGGGCGGACGAGCCGTCCTCGAGCACGAGCCCGTACTTCAGGGCGAAATGCTCCTGGTGGTAGTTGAACGAGGTCACCGCCGTCGGTTCGGGACCGGCGATCTGCACGAGCAATTCGTACTTGAGCTCCTGCTTGCGCTGGTTGGCGGCGAGCATCCGTCCGCCACGCCCGAAGAACGGGTCCGCGGCGCGGTCGAGCTCAGCCGCGAGCCCGAGGCCACGCAGGAGGGCAAGTCCGCGCTCGCGCCAAGTGTCCCGCCAAGCCAGCACCTGCTCCGGCGAGCCGATGCGAACAAGCTCGCGCTGGTGGAAGGTCTGCATGCGCGCCGGGTCCGCCGATGGTTCGTGGCGAAAGACCCAGGCCCCGCCTGCATCGACGAACGCGCCGCTTGAGGGAACCGCGCCGCGGCGTGCAACGGCCGGATAGACCGGGTAGCAGGCCGCCGGCACGAGAGCGAGCTCGCTCATCGCCTGGTACTCGCTCCAATCCTCGTGCGCGCTCGCGCGGGTGTCCTGTTCGGCCGCATCAGCCTCATCTCCGCCGAAGCCGAAGACCGTGCCGGCGAGATGCGGGAAGGAGTGCAGGTAGCCGCTCGATTCGAGCTGGCGACGCGGGAGCAGCGGTGGGAAGCGAAGTGTCTCGGGCTGCTCGGCCGCAGCGGCCTTTGTAACAAGAGCGTCGAACCCGGTCCGGATCTGTTCGAACACCGCACCACGCCCATACAAGCCGGGAACGCCGCTCTCGATCAGGATCTCGCGGTCAAAGAGCTCCGCGGCAAACTCCAGCTGATCTCTGCTCCCAGGCAGGACCTCCGTCATTACGCCTCCTTGGCGATCGCAAGCAACGTCGCATCGGTGGCAAGAAGGCGCTCGTTCGCGACCATCAGCCGCGCCGACAGGGCGTCGCGCAGATGCCGCCCGACGCTGTAGGGCGTGTCGTTCTTGTAGCCAAGGATCCCGATCGCCTCCAATGCCCCACCACACACGCGCGGCGCCTGCTCGGAGGCCGCCAGTTTCAGATTGTTGAAGCGCAGCACGCTCGCCATCGTCATCAGACGCTCGCGTCCAGGATCGGCGTCGAAAGCGATGAAGTCCGCCAGCGCCTGTGAAACCTCCCCGCGCAAGAGCGCCAGCTCGGCCATGACCTCGGCGAGCCCGCGGGCAGCCGGCACCGGCTCCCCCGGCTTCTGGCGCGCGCTCGCCCGCACGAACGCCCGGCCGCGCTCAAATGCCTCGGTCGCGATGCCGAGCCACACGTGAGACCAAAGGATGTGCGACAGCGGCACGATCGACTGGTTCATGACCTCTGAGAACGGCACCTGCAGCACCTGTTCGGCGCCGAAGGTCGCGCGCACGACAAACCCGGGCGAGCACGTCCCACGCATCCCGAGCGTGTCCCACGCTCCGGCCGGCTCGAGCGTCATCTGATCGCTGCGCGTGAGCACGAGCACCTGGTCGCCGGCCTCGGCATCCGGTGCCCGTCGAAGGGTCGTCAAGAGATCATCGGCGTGTGCCCCGTAGCTGACCGTCGGAGCCTTCTTCTCGAACTCGAGCTCGCCCGTCATCGGAGGGGGTCACGGCGGCGATCGATCGAGCCATGTCACCGCCCGTCCCGACCTCCGAGGTCGCCGAGGCGATCAGCCGCTGCTCGCGCTGCAGCTCGCGCAGGTAGCTCTCATACCACGGTGAGCCTTCGAGGTGGCGGGCGATCGTCAGCACCTGAATCTGGTGCATCGCGAAGACCATCGCCGTCGAGCTGCAGCCGCGCGCGAGCTCGTAGCAGCAGCGTGCGATGGCCTCGATCGACGCGCCCGACCCGCCGAGCGACTCGGGTACCGCCGCCGACAGCGCCCCGGCCCCCCTCAGCGCTTCGATCGCCTCGGTCGGGAATCGCGAATCGCGATCGACCTGATCGGCGACCGGGGCGGCGACCTCCAGAGCAATGCGCCGTACCTCGTCGAGCAGCTCCCGCTCGGCATCGACGACGATGCTCATGCGGCCTTGCCGTCCTGCAGCGCGATCTCGTCGATCGCGGCGGCGATCGCGCTGACGCTTTCGAACACCGAGCGCGTCAGCATGCGGTCCGGAAACTCGACGTCGAACGCGTCCTCGAGCGCGAGCATCAGGTTCACGCTGGCGTGCGAGGTCATCCCCGCGACGAACAGATCCGCATCATCGCTGAGCGTGTCGACGTCGACCGGCAGGCGCGCGTGCTCGCGGAGCACTTCGCGAATGGCCGTGGTCGTCTCGGCGCTCAACGCACACCGCCGAGGTGAGCGAGGACGACCGCCGCGGCGATCGGTCCGTGTTCGGTGAGGCTCAGATCGAGACGCCTGACCCCGCGCTCGCGCGCCAGCTCCTCCGCGGCGCCCGTCAGCTCGAGTGAGGGCGCGCCGTAGCGATCGCTGCGCACAGCGATCGAAGTCCATGGCAGAGCCTCATCGCCGACCCGCAGAGCCTTCATCGTCGACTCCTTCGCGGCGAAACGCGCCGCCAAGCGGCGCGGCATTCGGCTGCCCGTCGCGACCGCAGCAGTCGCGACGCTCGCGACTGGTGTACACGCGGCCGAGGTAGCGCTCAGCGTGCTCCCTGAGCGACTCCGTCACGTCTTCGACGGCGGTGAAGTCGACACCGACGGAGAGCTCGGTCGGCGGTCGTGAGGCATCCGTGGAAGTTGGCGTCGTCATCTCCGCGTCTGGGTTATCGGCTCAAACGGCGCAGTCATGAAGCCCGCGGCCAACACGAGCTTGCCTCGAGCGGAAAGGCGCCGGGCGAAGCAGCAGCTTCGGAGTCCTCTGATCGATCAGGTAGACGAGCTACCCGCTATCGGAAGAACACCACCGTGACTGCGAATACCGTAGACGTTAGCTCGCGGGCGTGTTGGCGATCAGCGACCGTCCTCGCGAGCGCAACGCAAGCCGGCGGCAAAATGGCGTGCGCCAGCAGGTCATCACCGCGCATTAGCGTATTTCGCGATGGACGATGAGAAGCGAGAAGCGCCCGCACCTGCTGCACCATCGCGCCCTCGGCGGCGACGCCTACTATCGCGTGGTCGACGCCGGCGAGGCGTGTGTCGTGGTCGAGGTCGTCTCGGCGCCGGGTCTCAGCCGCGGCGCGCGCCTGAGCTTCACGCAGGCAGCGGTTGCGGCGATGTCGCTGATCGACGAGGCAGAGTGGGAGCGCAGCGCGGCGGCACTTGCCGAAAGCGAGCGCGACCGGATCCCGCAACGGGATACGGAAACGAGAGCCGCGTCCTAGCGCTCTCCCCACCGCACACGCTGCCGCCAACCCCATACGCTTCCGCGGGCTTGCGAGTCACCCGCGAACGGCTGCCATGAGTCCCTACCACGCCTGGCCGTTCCTCTCGGACACAGATCATCCGGTGGCGTCCGCGGTCTGGGCCGTCTTCATCCACGGCGCGATCGCGCTGATCGTCGTTGGCCCGCTCATCTGGCATTCCCGCCAGCGGATCGGCTACGGCCTGCTGGCGTTCGTCGGCGGGTCGGCGCTCGACCTCGACCACGTGATCGCCGCCGGCAGCTTCAGTCCACACGCGCTCGAAACGCTCCAGGGCGGGCGACCCGGAACGCACTCGTTCCTCTTCGTCGTGGCGCTCACGCTGCTGGCGCTAGCGGTCTGGCCGGTGCTGGCGCGTGTGTGGCCTGGCGGCCAAGCGGGGCGCAGCCGCTGGGTCGGGCCCTGGTCGATCTTCGCCGTCAACTGCGCGCATGTCCTGTTCGATGCTGCGGGCGGTTACGAGCGAGATCTGTATCCGTCAACGAGCACGCACGGCCTACCCTGGCTGCTCTGCCCGCTCGGGACGCTTGCGCTGATGGCCGCGAGCTTCGCGGTTGATCACTGGACTTCGCCGCGCAGCGCGATCAGGGCGCAGACGCCGCCGCCCGCCTAGTGCTGCCAGACGCGCACGTCGGCGACTCGCATGCTCGTTGGCGCGGTGATCGTTCCGTTGGGGTCGCTGCCGAGGCTCAGGATCAGGTACATCGGCGAACTCGTGATCTGGGTGTTGACGGGGCCGCAGTCGCTGCCGCTCGTCTCGATGCAGCCGATGTCCTGGCCGTCGTAGTACCAGGTCACGATCCCGGGCTCCCAGTCGGCGGCGAAGGTGTGCCAGCCGCCTGTGTAGGTGCCTGACGGGCAGCCGGTGCCGCCGTTTGTGCCATAGCCCGCGCCGCCATTCGTTGGTCCGTGGAAGTGCGCGCAGACCGAGCCGCTCAGTCCCTCGGCGATGTCGATCTCGCCGTCGGTCGGCCAGTTCTGACCGTCGAGCCAGAATGCCGGCCAGTTGGCGACCTGGCCGTCACTCGTCGTCGGCAGCCAGATGCGCGCCTCGACGAACCCGTAGACGAAGTTGAACTTGCCGTTGCTCGTGATCATTCCGGACGTGTAGGGGCGTGTCCCGCCCGCGCAATTCTCGCTCGACTGCGCGAAGTTCAGGTCGAGCTCGTTGGCGGTGACGACGTTGCTCGGGTCGTAGCACTCCGGCTCCGACGCTCCCCCAACCCCGCCGGTTATGCCCGACCCGAACCAGCCCGTCGACCAGTTCGCCGTATTCAGGCTCGACCCGCTGAAGTCGTCGGAGAACGCGAGGTGCCAACTCCCGCCGACCCCATCCGGCATCGGCGTGCCCGATGGGGAGCTCGTCGGGGCCGGTGTCGGGGCTGGTGTCGGTGTGGTTGTTGGTGCGCTCGTCGGGGCGGTTGTCGGAGGCGTTGTTGGAGCAGTTGTCGGTGCGATCGTCTCCACCCCAGCCGGGGCGGTTGTCTGCGGCGTTTTCGGGGCGCCTTTCGAGCTCGTCGCGCCAGTCGTGGTCGTGGCGCCAGTCGCGCTCGTTGTGCCGGTCGCGCTCGTTGTGCCAGACGTGCTCGATGTACCGGTCGGGCTCGTCACGCCAGTCGAGCCCGTCGCACTCGGGGCGGCCCCTGGCGCCGGTGACGAGCCTGCCACCCGGCGGCGGCGAACCTTGGTCATCGTGACTTTCACGCTCGGCCGCGAGAACAGGCTGCTAGCCCGCACGACCAGCTGCCGGCCGGCGATGACGGCGTGCTCGCGGAGTGTCGCCGGGCTGCGCCGACTGGCGTCGACGCTGTACTGCTTCGTCGACGCTCCAATTCGCACGGCGACATCGGTCGCAGGGCGTGACTTGCCGGTGACGACAATGCGCACGTTGTAACGCCCGGGCGAAGGCACGGACTCGCGCACGAGCAGAACCGGCGGCTGGAGGTAGGTGTAGCTGACGTGCAGCCTGAGCTTCGTCGGGCGCGCCGCGCGGGCGTGAACGACAAGTGAATAGCCATGCGACCAAACCCGCGTCGCGACCTGCCTGACCGGGCGCCCGTACGTGGTCGCGACGCGGAAGCTCGCACGGCTGACCCGCAGGACGATCGGGTCATGGGCGGCGCTGCTCGTGAGGGTCACGCGGACCGCGTAGAAGCCGCGCGTCCTGAGGGGCCGGCGCACCAGGAGCCGCCGGGTGAGGGCCACGCCACCGCGAGGCGGGCGACGGGGCGTCCGGACCCGCACGACGACTGCCGCCGCCCGCGCGCGAAAGCCGTAGACGAGCTGGACCGGCTTCGCGGCCGGCCCCGCACTGGCGGGGACGCGTGCGAGCTCGGCTGGCTGAGCGGACTGCTCGATGGTCGCCGGCGGATGCGTGGTCGTTCCCGCAACCGGGACAGCGAGCGATCCGTGCGTACGCCGGTGATACCAGCGGTGGTGGGCAGGAACCTCGCTCAGCTCGCGACGTACCGGGACGATTCTGGATCGCCTTGGGCGCCGATCGAGGAGCACGCTGGCGGCGACGACGTCCGCGCGGCCGTCGAGCTTCGCCGATCCGCTGTTCGAGCCATCAGAGGAGCCCTCGACCGAGCTGGCGGATACGGCCACCGCACTGAGCATCGCGGCCACCGGGACGAGCCGGCGGCGAGTTGCGGCTAACGGGGCTTCGGACGGGCTCGGCTGCATGAAAGGCATCGGCGGCGCCGCGTTGCCAGAACGCCGCGTTCCCGCCGGGGCGAAGACGACAATCCCGGTGTTCAGCCCGTCGGCGCAGAACGTGAGCGATGACCGTCCATCCCGCCATGGCGGGCTGACCGCGGGCGCCACGACGGCACGCGCCGTCGCAATTGGCGGCCTGCTAGCCGCGGTGTTGCGAACTATCGGAGCGTCGTCCCGGTTCGTCGCGCCCGTCTCGCCTCGGAAGAGGCTGGCGTGCCGCGCCAGATCGCTGCACTGTTGCCCGGCTGGAGAGCCAAAAACCGCAGGCGCGGATACCAACCCAGTCGCCGTTCCGGCTTGGTCAAGCGGAATGCGTTTCATAAACACCTCTGTCTTCGGCCTACCGGGTTAGCTGACGGGCTCGCGCTGAAAGAGCAGCGCTACTCGTGGAAATCCACGGATTCGCCCCGAAAACCTTGGGTCCCCGGTCCATCGACCAAGTGGCCGACAGTTCGGCGTGTTTACGGCGCACAACCTAGCAATGGCAGCGGCGGATAACTCTGAGCCCATAGTTATGACGCGCTGCTTTTCCCGCAAATTGCGACATTAAGCGGTGGCGATGCTGGGCATCGGGTGGTCCAGGAGCCCAGTCGTTGCCCGGTGCTCGAGGCCCAGAGACGGGTCAGCCGGCCGGTGTCGAGCGCCCGATCTGCGGCGGCCATCCGGTCTGGTCAGCGATCGGATGATCAGTTCCGAGCCCTTGCGTGGCGCGCGTCCGGCCCTGCGGGGAACGTTCGGTCCGGGCCTGCAGGAATGCTGTCAGGCTCGACTTCTGGACATTCGTTCTAGTCGAGCCTATATGGTTCCCGGCGCGCCGAAGGCCTGGTCGCGTACCCGACGCGAAGTTTGCAGTTCATCCGGTCCAATTCCCGACCCCATCCGAGGAGAGGAGGAGTGACTTGATCCGACGCGCCACGGTGGTCGTGACGTTGCTCGCGGCGCTCGCTGCCTCGGCGACGGCCGTAGCCGCTCGGCCGGCGCATCCGCCCGACGGGCGCGATGTCACACGCACGGTCAGCCGGCCTGTCACCGCCTCAGGCCGATATCTCATCCTCCTCTCGGTGCGTGCGCGCATGCACAACCAGCTGGTGACCGTCTACCTCTCTGGCGCGAGCACGCGCACCGTGCATGCCTCCTCGCGTACGGCGACGCTGCTGCGCTACTCGCTGACGCTGGCGAAGGCGCCCTCGAAGGTCGTTGCACGGGCGGTCAGCCCGAGGCCCGGCGTCCACCTTGCGATGACGCTCAAGGCCAAGGCCTCCCCCACGCCTGCGCCTCCGGCGCCGGCTCCCGTCATCCCGGCCCCGGCCCCGGCGCCCACGACCCCCGCCCCGGGCGCTCAGTACCCGAACCCGTACAGCAATCTCGTGTGGTCGGACGACTTCTCCGGGGGTGCCGGCAGCCCGCCCAACTCGGCGAACTGGAAGATCGCGAGCGGTACCGGGCAGTGCGGTGACAACACGCTCAACACGAACACGAGTAGCTCGTCGAACCTCGCGCTCACGGGCAGCAACCAGCTCGCGATCACGGCGCAGCGCAGCGGCTCCTCGTACACCTCCGCCGAGATCGAGTCACCCCCGATCACCTCCTTCCCTTACGGGGCCGTCGAGGCGAGCATCAAGCTGCCCCCGGGCCAGGGTCTGTGCCCGGCGTTTTGGATGGAGGGCGACGGCGGAAACTGGCCACAAGCCGGCGAGATCGACATCCTCGAGGCGCCCTCGCGCGGCTCCACGCCGAACGACGCGTACTTCGACCTGCACAGCGCGTGGAGTCAGACCGACCCGAACGACAACTACCAGAGCTTCGAGGCGCAGTCGACAGCGCTCGGCGATCTCTCGACCGGCTTTCACACCTACGCGATCATCTGGAGCAACAACTCGATCGTCTGGACGATCGACGGCGTCGAGTACGCCCAGGCGACGCCGAGCAGCCTGCCGTCCTACGCGCAATGGCCGTTCAACAACACCGAGTCCTGGTCGATCGTCCTCGACCTCGCGGTCGGCGGTTGGCCTTGCGACGGCATTGCGGGCTGCCCAGGTGCGTCATTCCCGGCCCAGATGCTCGTCAACTGGGTCCACGTGTATCACTGAGCGG
This sequence comes from uncultured Solirubrobacterales bacterium, assembly GCA_963703775.1. Lineage (GTDB taxonomy): Bacteria > Actinomycetota > Thermoleophilia > Solirubrobacterales > Solirubrobacteraceae > Palsa-513. The sequence goes on from CAVPFP010000027.1 coordinate 48,296, forward strand.
CGGCCGGGTCGCCCGGCGATGTGCCCGCTGGCGCTCCCGGCGCGCGCTTTCGCACTGACGACGCATCGTCAGTGCCGCTCTGGTGGCGGCGAGTTTTTACCTAACCGGCCTTGCCCGCGGGCTGGGATAGTGCGGACTGTGGTGCACACCGGCCGCCGTGACCGTTGTCCGCAGCGATCTCTTGCGGTCGTGAACGGGCTCAGCCAGTCGCGCTGACTGAGTCCGGTCCGCTGTAGCGCGGATCGATCAGGATCTCGCGCGCCGCCCCCAGCTGGCCGGTGACGTCTGAGGCCACCTGGATTCGGTACGGAGAGCTCGTGCGCGCGCTCTCCCGCGTGCGGAAGCTGAGCGCCATGCGCTCCGGCCCCGGCGTCTCGTCGAGTAGTGCAAGCAGGGCGCCTTCGGCAACGTCGGGGAAATCCCAGAGGACGATCACGGGGCTTGGGTCGGTGGAATGAAGCGCCCATGCCAGCGCGCGCGAGAACGGCGCCAACCGCGCACCCTCAGCCGGGACGTCGGGCCACGGCAGCTGCCGTGAATAGCGCTCGACATCGTCGTCGCGCGGACGTTCGAGCAGGGTGAGCAGGCCGAGCAGTGGCAGGCGGGCAAGCTGGCTGGCGCCGAGGAGTAGCGCGTGCGCCCACACCGCGCCCGGTCGCGGGCGCTCGGGGGCCGGCCAGATCGCGCCGAGCAGGTAGGCATCGAGCGCCGGTACGCCGATGCCGACAAGCTGGCGCGCGTCACTGCGCTCGAAGCTCGCATCGACGTGAGGCAGTAGAACGCGCTGTTGGCGCGGGGGGATCGTGCGCGAGGCTGCAAGCAGCTGATGGCCGTCGCGATAGCCGAACAGGAGCTGGTCGACCGCTTCCATCCAGTCGCTCGCCCGCTCAGCTGGCGGCGTCCAGCAGCCACATGATCGGCGCCGCGAGCGTGTCGCGCACGCCGCTCGGCGCGACCACGTAGGCGCGGTCCCAGGGATCCTCGCCGGCGAGTTCCGCCGGCAGCCCCGCGCTGAAGTCGCCACCCTGCGCAGAAACGCCGAAGACGGCGTACGGTAGGCGCGCGGCGTTGCTCGTGAGGTACTGGTCGAGCAGCAGCACGCTCTGCCCCAGCCACTCGCGCGGGCCGAGCGCCGTAGCCCCCACGCGATCCCAGGCCGAGATGATGACCGCAACCGGCAGCGGCCGCGAGCGCTGCGCGAGTAGCGCCTGCAGCAGGTCGACGGCGCGCGCATCCGGCTGCATCAACGCGGGACTCCAGGCTGCTGGCGCGGCCGCGGACGGCGAAGCCACCCCGCCTGAGGCGATCAGTGGCGCCTGCGGATTCTCGAGCGGCTCGAGGCGGTCAGCGCGCAGGAAGAGCATCGCCGCGTCCGCGCTCACAACCTGCTCGAGCAGATCGGGATCCCACAGGCGCGAGTCGAGTGTGTGCTTGAGCAGCTCGCCGGAGCGATCCGGGATGTCGAGCGAGACCCGCTGATCGCCGCGAGCGAGCTCGACGATCAGCCGCGCCTGGCTGTCAATCTCCGTCCGCCGCACGCTCTCCTGGCGGCCGAATGCCAGCAGACCGCGGGAGAGGAACTCGACATCATCGATCGTGCGCACGATCCGAAGGTTCTCGGCGCGCTGGTTGACGAGCGCGCCGTAGAGCGCGACGAGCAGCGAGCTCTTGCCCGTCGCCTGCTCACCAAGAAGGAGGAAGTTCACTTGCGCCGCCGCCAGCGCAGCCGTGTGCGCTCCGGCGCGTCGACCGGCCAGTCGTAGCGTTCGACCGGCGGGTCGACCGTCGCGCCCGCCCGCGCGATCAGCCAGGAGCGCAGCGCACCGACGCCGTCATCCTGGGGAAAGCTCGGCGGAGCGGCCGCAGCGACGCGAATGTGCGGCGCGTCCGGGTCGAGCTCGCGGACGCTCGCCGCGAGCTCGTGTTCGCGCGCATGCCAGTAAGCGAGCGTTTCGGGGTCCTCGGCGATCAGATCCCACTTCGTCACGACCATCGCGAGGCTCGCGCCGGCGGCCGGTAGCGACGCGGCGCCGATCCGTTCGAGCAGTTGGCGCACGCGTGTGAGCACAGCGGCACGTGAGGCGCTGTCACGCAGCCGCGCACCGTCGACGATCAGCGCGAGCTTGTCGGCGCGTCGCACGAGCGGAATCGCAGAGAGCGCGATCTGGTTATCCGCTAGCGCTCGAAAGAGCTCGCCCGGCAGGTCGGCGATCAGCAGATTCACCCCATCGTTGCCGCTGGTGAGCGCCAGGTGGTAGATCTGGCGCGGATCGCCCTCGGCGTGCTCAGCCGGCGAGGCCAAGCCGTTCGCGACCTGGCGGCGCTCGTAGGCGAGTGCCTCGAACGCGAGCAGCGTCGCCGAGCCGGCGAACTGCACGTCCTGGTCCGGGAACCGCTGGCGCTCGTACAGGCGCGCCGTGATCGCCGTCTTGCCCGCTCCTCGCTCCCCGATCCAGACGACGACGCGGCCCTGGCCGCGAGCGAGTAGCGCGCTCGCCTCCTCGGCGCTCAGCAGCGTAGCGCCGCGCAGCGGCGTACTGGCAGGAGCCGTCTCCGTAGGCGGCGGCGTGGCGAGCGGCTGCGGGGGCCGCCACTGCGTCGGCGGCTCGATATTCGACTGCCCGATGGCTGGCGACGCCGCGACGGGTTCTTCGACGGCCGCCGGATCAGTGGCGGGCGACTCGTGCTGCCACTCACTCATGACCGAGTAGGCGCAGCGCGAGCGCCTCGCGGTAGGCCTGCACCGCGATCGCTATCTCCTCCCGCCGCTGCTCGTCCCAGCCTCGCGGCGCCGCCCCATGCTCCTCGGTTAGGGCGCGCTCCCCGGCCTCATGCCCGCGCCAGCGCGCGAGCTCGCTTGCGAGCGGGAAGAGCAGCTCACTGGGAGCGTGCCGCAGGCTGCCCGCGATATGGGGGCCCGCGGCAGCAACAGCGCCTTGCGGGTCGAGGGTGCGACCGAGGCCGCCGTCGACCGTCTCGAGGACGCTCGCTAGCAGGACATCGGCGCCGATCGCCGGCGCTGTCCCGTGCGTGCGCTGCGCGAGCTCGACCGCGGCAATGATCGGCCGCGCCTCGGCCGGAACCTCGCTCCAGGCCATCTGCGCAGCCTCGCACCACGCCTGCAATGTCCAGGTCTGCTGGCGAAGCTGCTCGCGGACGATCGCGTGCTCGGCGTCGATCCGCGCCGCGATCTCGTCAACCCTCGCCGCAAGGGCGCTGAGGACGCCGTGGAGGCTTATCGGCGCTCCCGGCTGTGTCGCGCTGTACTCGGTGAAGGGCTCGAGCGCGCGCAACGCCTCGCTGACAAGCTCGCTGGCCGACGGATCGGTGCTCACAAGCACGAGTTGCCGCGCCGAGGCGGAGCCGTGCTCCAGTTGGCGGGTCGCGTAGTCGGCGAGACGCATTCCCTCGATCGCCGGCTCGCGCTCGCTGTAGTCGGCCGAGAGCACGAGCAGCGAGATCAGCGTCGCGAGATCACTGTCGGGCGCGACCGCGAGCTGGTCGGCGAGCGCCGCGGCCACGAGCGCCGGCGGCTCAGCGTCGCCGACCGCGGGGCTGTAGCCGTTGCGGTTGGACGCAATTGCTCCACGGACCGTGTCGATGATTCGCGCACCAGCCGCTTCATCGCCAAAGGCGTAGGCAACCGCGTCGAGCGCGTTCTCGAGCGAGAGCTCCCGGCGCAGCGCCTCGATATCGTCGCGTACGCGGTCGAGCGGCTCGCGATCGAGCTCGACGGTGAATGGTCGCCACCAAGCCGGCATGCGATCGCTCAGCAGCGTGGTCGGCAGGGGTTCCACAACCATCGAATCTCGTACCTGCGGGCGCGCGATCCTGCTAGCGGGCGCGTTCACGCCCTCACAGTATTGCGCCCCGCGTGGCTGATGGTGCCTCGCAACGGAGCGCCCAGCGCACGAATCCTTCCCGAGCCGCGGCACCTTGAGCGGCGAGCCGGCGCTCCGATGATCGGCTCGTGGCTCTGCGCCCCGCCAGGCCGGATAAGTCCTCGAGTGAGGGCCAGTCGATGCGCCGCGCCAGCTCCTGCGGCCCAAGCTCGACAAGGCCGCTGCGCGCCGCTGGCCGGTATTCCCCGCCGCTGAGCGCAAGCCAGTGCACCTCGCGCTCCTGCGGGTCGACGATCAACACCTCC
>CAVPFP010000028.1:0-59857 GCA_963703775.1 uncultured Solirubrobacterales bacterium
CCCGTAACGGTTCGCAAGCGGGACTCGCGTGGCCGCGTAACCCGCGCCGTTCAACGGCGCGTGGCGAACCGACGATGGCGGCCTCAGCCGATCGTCTCGTCGAGCAGTTCGGCGTAGGCGGCCGCGATCCGTGCAGCGGCCGCGGCGGTGGAGAAAAGGCGCGAGCGATTGCCCGCCGCAGCCGCGCCTGCCGCATCTACCGGCTCGGCGATCACTTGACGCAGGATCGACGCGAGCGCCGGCCAGTCGCCGGGGCTGAAAATAACGCGCCGCTGGCCCGGTCACCTCGGGGATCGCACCCGAGCTGCTGGCGACGATCGGCGTGCCGGCAGCCATCGCCTCGGCCAGCACCATCCCGAATTGCTCCTCCCAGGACCAGACCGGCAGGCTCGCGAGGACGACGCAGGTCGCCGCCGCGAAGACCGCGGGCATCGGCGTGATCGACGAATCCGCGAAACTCGACGAGGTCACCGATGCCGAGCTCGTACGCGTAGGCCCGCAACCGTCGCTCCTCGGGGCCGCTGCCGACGATCTGAACGTGAACGTCGATCGCCGCCGCTCGCTGCTCGCGATCGTCTGCTCCGCTGCGCAACAGCGCAACTGCACGCAGCACGTCCTGATGGCCCTTCTCCCGACGAGTCGCCCGGGGGAGAGACGAGCGCCGGGCCGGAATGCGGTGCGTTCTGCGCGGCGCGCTCGCCGAAGCGATCGAGCGCGACTCCCGGCGGGCAGACACGAATCGCTCGGCGGGCGCGCCCTCGAGCAGCAAGGCCGTGCGAGCGCGCTCGGTCGTCGCGAGAAACAGATCCGTCGCCGCGAGCGTCTGGCGGCGGTAGCAGGGGGCGCACGTTGCGATAGCTGCCGAGGAACGGGATCGTCTCCCACACCGTCGTCACGAGCTTGAAGCCGAGCTTCGGCCGCAGTAACGCCGCTTGCATGCTGTCCCAGTCGCCGGATCCTGCGTGTCACGATCGCGGCCTTGTCCGCTTCGCTCGCCGCCCCAGTAGCGATCGCCCCGGCAGGCCGCACCGCGAGGTCGCCGAGCGCGCCCTTCGGCGCGAGATCGCGCAGCGTCAGGGCGCGTCTGCGGTCCAGCTGCAGCGAGCTGGTGTCAAACCAACCGCGCCGCGAGGCCAGGTAGGGACATCAAATCGATTGGAGATTGCCGGTTGCTCCCAGGGACGCAACTCCCACGGGTTGGCCTGATGGCCGCGGAGCAAGAGCACTCGAGGCCGGTGTGGCACGGCGCTCGATGCGGGCACGCCCTGACGATATCGCTCGCCTGGCGGGCAAGTTTCCCGACCGTCGCCGAGTGCTCCGTTAGGGTCCTGCGCGTGCGGCCAGGGTCCGCCAGCATCCGTGTCCGACATCGCGCGCCGTCGCGGTGAGCCCGGCGTGAAGATCGCGATCGACGCACGTGCCGCCGCGGAGGTGCCCGCTGGCCGCGGTCGCTACGTGCGCGAGCTGCTGAACGGCTTCGCGCGACTCGACGCCGACCACGAATTCCTTCTGTACGCAACCCGGCCGTGGTCGGAGGGGTCCCTTGACCAGCGCTTTCGCTGGCACACCGTCAGCGCCCGCGGTCTCGCCTGGGCGATCAGTGCGGGTCGCCAGATGTCGCACGACGCGGATGTCGGATTCGCCTGTACGAGTTACGCGATCACCGCGCCCTGGCGGATCCCCGGCGCCACGATCGTCTGGGACTTTGCCGCTTTCGATCGACGCTTGCACACGCCGCGCGCGAGCCTGCTGGAGCGGCTGACGCTCCCGATCGCGACACGCCGTTGCGGCGCTTTCGTGGCGATCTCCGAGAGCACGCGCGATGAGCTCACGCGCCGCTACCCGCGCCTTGGCGCGAAGGCGACGGTTGCTTATCCGGGCGCCGACGAGCGCTTCTCGCCGCGGACGGAGCCCGATGACGAGGAGGTGCTCCACCGTCACGGGCTGCGCCGCCCGTACGCGCTCGCCGCCGGAACGCTCGAGCCACGCAAGAACCTTCCTCGCCTGATCGATGCGTTTGCGAGCCTCGACGAGGGCCGGCGCCGCGGATGGACGTTGGCCCTGGCCGGGGCTGCGGGCTGGCAGACGGATGCTCACGTTCGCCTCCGTCGCGGCACATCGCGAGCACGTGCGAACGCTCGGGTACGTGCCCGACCGGGAGCTGGCCTGCCTATACCGGCACGCCAAGATCTTCTGTTACGTATCGCTGTATGAGGGCTTCGGCATTCCCGTGCTGGAGGCGATGCAGTCGGGTACCGCCGTCCTGACGTCGTCCGTGTCGAGCATGCCGGAGGTCGCTGGAAGCGCTGCGCGCCTCGTTGACCCTCGCGATGTGGCGAGCATTCGCGGAGGACTCGCTGACCTGATCGGCGATCCTGAGCTCCGCCGCCGGTGTGCCTTGGCGGGTCTCGAACGAGCAAAGCACTTCGATTGGAGCGCCAGTGCGCGTCAGGTCCTCGACACGCTCGAGGGTCTAGCCCGCTGAGTCTGTCCCGCGGCGCGCGAGTAGCCAGACGTTTCGCCGGTGAAATGGCATCCGCGCGAGAAACGCGAACGTTCGCGGACGCCGCTTGCGCCGCGTGTAGCCCGACAGGATGCCGACGCCCGGCGTGACCGACTCGTAGCCAAGGCGCTGGATCTCGAAGCCCAGATCGGCGAAGAGCAGTCGGAAGCTCTTGCGCGTGAACGGGCGCCGGTGGGTGTAGTCGTCCCAGACCCAGCGTTGCGCGTCGGGCGAGGAGGCGAACACAGCCCGCCGGGACGCAGCACCCGGCGCGCCTCGCGCACCACCGCGACCGGGTCGGCGACATGCTCGAGCACGTCCTTCAGAACCACGGCGTCGAAGCTCGCGTCGGGAAACGGAAGTGGCTGGTCCACGTCGCCCGCCAGGACATTGCGCCCGCTCGCCGTCGCCCTTTGGACGCCATCGGCCGACGCGTCGATGCCGGTGTAGCTCGAGAAATGCTCGGCGAGCCAGCCCGTGCCACAGCCGATGTCAAGGAGCTGCACATCCGGCGCGAAGTGCCGCGTGATGTCCGCCCAGTAGCCTGGCCGTTCGTGCCATTCGAAGTAGCTCACGGCGCAGGGACGCTAGCAGCGCCGCGCACGCCAGCGTGTGGGCGTGCGTCCCCGATCCCGCCGCGATGAGCCCGCTCGAGGTGATGCTCAATGCCTTGTACCTGGCGCCGGGGGTGTCGGGTGGCCCCGAGACCTACCTGCGCGGGCTCGCACCGGCGCTCGCGAGCGAGTACCCCGAGCTTCGGCTGAGTGTCGCGACGACGCGATCGGGCGCGGCGGCGCTGGCCGCCGACGGCTGGCGCGATTTCGCTCGGCTTCTGCCCCTACCGTGTGAGGACGGCCAGCGGTTGCGCCGTCAGCTGGCGGAGCAGCTGCTGCTGCCGAGGGCCGTGCGGCGCGAGCGCGTCGATCTCGTTCACAGCCTGGCGAGCATCGCGCCGCTCGTCGTCGGCACGCGATCGGTCGTCACCCTCCACGACGTGACCTTCCTCAGGGAGCGGACCTTTGGGAGGCTGACGAATTGGGGATGAGCCTGCTCGTCAAGGCCGCCGCGCGCAACGCCGACGCGCTCATCGCGGTGACCGCGGCGGCGCGTGACGAGATCTGCGAAACGCTCGGCGTCGCGCCTGAGCGCTTCACCGTGATCCATCACGGCCACAGTACGCCACCGCCCGTTGACCCCGCGGTCGTGTCTGAGTTACGTGACCGACACGGGCTCGCCGGCGCGCGCGTCGTCTTGTGCGTTGCGGCCAAGCGCCCGCACAAGAACCAGGCGCTGCTGATTCGTGCGTTGGGACTGTTCGATCCCGACGTCGTCGTGGTCCTGGCCGGCCACGCCGAGCCGTATGAGCGCGAGCTGCGCTCGCTCGCGGCGGAGCTCGGGGTCGAGGAGCGGGTGCGGTTTCTCGGCTACCTGCCGGCAGAGGAGCTCGACGCGATGTGGTCGCTCGCTTCCTGCGCCGCGTTCCCGACGCGCGCCGAGGGGTTCGGCATTCCGCTGCTCGAGGCTCTCGCGCGGGGAGTCCCGGTCGCCGCCTCGGATCTCCCGGTGTTACGCGAGGTTGGCGGTCGGCTCGTGCACTACTTCGATCCGGGCGATCCCGGCTCCTGCGCGCGCGCCGTGCACGACGCGCTCAATGACACGCAGACCGCGCGTCTCGGTCCCGAGCACGCGGCCGGCTTCAGCTGGCGGGCGGCCGCACGAGCCACCTATGGGACCTACGAGCGCGCGCTCGCGGTCGGTCACGCGCGATGAGTAGCCCCGACCCGCCTGCGGCGGTGGGCGGCGCTCGCCGTGGTTCTGGCGAGCTGCATGTCGGCCTCAATCTGATCTTCCTCGTGCCCGGCGACACGGGCGGAATGGAGGTGGCGGCGCGCGAGCTCGTCCCGCGGCTCGTCGCCTGCGCGCCCCCGGGAGTGCGGTTCACCGCCTTCGTCAGCCGCGACGCCGGACCGGGACCGTGGGACGAGCTGACGGCGAAGGTGGAGGTACCCGTGCACGCGGCCGACCGCGTCGCGCGGGTTCGCGGCGAGCTTCAACTGTTGCCGCGGCTCGCCCGCGCCGCCGGCGTCGATCTCGTTCACTCGCTCGCGTCGACCGGACCGGCCTGGGGGCGCTTCGCGCGCGTCGTGACCGTGCACGACCTGATCTACCGCCGCTTCCCCGAGACGCACGCCGGAATCCGTGCGCTCGGGATGCGGGTCCTGGTTCCGCTCGCGGTGCGCCGCTCCGATCGCGTGATCGCCGACTCCCAGGCGACGCGCGAGGATCTCGTCGAGCTGCTCGGCGTCGCGCGCGAGCGGATCGACGTAGTCCCGCTCGGGGTCGGGGCTCCGGTTCACGGCGTACCGATGCCGGAGGGCGAGGTCCGCCGGCGGCTGAACCTGGGCGATCGTCGCGTGCTGCTCTCGCTTTCGGCGAAACGCCCGCACAAGAACATCGAGGCCCTCCTCGATGCCCTCGCGAGCATGCCAGAGCGCCCGGTGCTCGTCATCGCCGGCTACCCGACTGCGCACGAGCACACGCTGCAGGAGCGTGCGCGCGCACTCGGGCTGGACGCGGACGTTCGCTGGGTCGGCTGGCTCGACCCGGCGGAGCTCGAAGGCTTGTGGGCGCTGAGCAGCGCGTTCGTCTTCCCATCGCTTTACGAAGGCTTCGGCCTACCGGTGCTCGAGGCGATGGCGCGCGGCGTCCCCGTCGCCTGCTCGAACGCCTCATCGCTGCCCGAGGTCGCCGGCGATGCCGCCCTCCTGTTCGATCCGCGCGAGCCCGCGCAGATCGCCGCGACGCTCCACGAGCTCCTGAGCGACGCTGAGCTGGTTGCGCGACTCCGCCGAGCAGGGACCGCTCGGGCAGCGCAGTTCACGTGGGAGCGCAGCGCGCTCGCCGTGCTTGCGAGCTACCGGCGTGCGCTGTCGGGTGCGTAGGTCGCAGTGACCGTCGCGAGTGAACCGTCCAGCGAGAGTCGCGCGGCGTTGCGGCGAAACCACTCGCGCGTGCGCTCGCGGAGCGCCGGCCCTTCCTGGTAGACGCGCACGATTGCCGCCGCCACGTCTGCCGGCTCGGCCGAAGACGCCTTGACGCCGTTCACGCCGTCCTCGATGAGCTCGAGTGCAGCGTTGTCGGATCCGCTGACGACGATGCTCGGTGTTCCGTACGCCGCCGCCTCGACGACGATCATGCCATAGCCCTCGCGACGCGATGGCAGGACCATCGCGCAGGCACGGCGAAGCGCCGATTGGACCTCCTCGCCGGGCACGAACCCCGGCGCGCTCACGATCTCCGGATCCTCGAGCGCCGCGATCGCGGCGAGCACGGCCGGGCGGTCGGGGCCCTCGCCGAAGATGATCCCGCGCAGCCCGGGCACGCGTGACGCGGCGAGTTCCACAGCCGGTGGCACGGCGGTCGCGCGCTTTTCCGGGATCAGCCGCCCGGCGAAAACGATCAGCGCCTCGCCGGCGTTGCCCGCGGCGACCTCGAGCGCGCCGGTGTAGGCGCCCTGAAGTAGCGTCGGCGGTGGGTTCATCCCTTCGGCTACCAGTCGCGCGGCGTACAACTGGGAGAAGCAGAAGGCGCGCTGGCGCACACGAATGCATCGACGCTGAACGCGGTAGCCGACCCAACCGCCGAGGCGCCCGAGGTAGTCGCGCCAGTAGTCACGGCTCCAGACCTCCCACCAGTCGACGACGAGGCGGTACTTGAGCGGCGAACGCAGTGGCGCCGCGGCAAGCAGCGAGAAGTAAGGGAAGGCGCACGTGTGTACGACGTCGTAGCGACGGCCGCACCGCAGCAGGTGCATGAGTACGCCGAGGCCGAAAACGAGCGGCGGAAGGATTCGACGCCGCTGTTTCGCATACAGCGCCATGCGCGGAGCGACCGCGACGACACGAATTCTCGGGTCGATCTCGGGCCGCGTGCCGCGATCCCACTGGCGCAACGTGACGTAGGTCACGCTGTGGCCTTCCGCGGCGAGGCGCTCGGCGAGCTTGCGATACCAGCGCTCCGCGCCGCCAACCGTGTACGGGTACAGGCAGTCATAGACGATGCACACCCGCACGCGCGGGAGCATCGCAGACATCTCTAGACTGGGAGCCCCGAGGCCGCTGGCCTGGGCGTTACAGTCGTGCCGCATGATTAGCCTCCCGAATGCGTTGAGCACGGTCGAGCAGACACCCTCCGCATCCACGCTTCGTCGCAGCTCAGCCGAGCCGACGATATCGGTCGTGATCCCGTGCCTGAACGAGGCGGAGAACATTGCGGCCTGCGTTCGCATGGCGCGGTCAGCGCTCGAGGACGCCGACCTCAGCGGGGAGGTGCTGGTGGTCGACAACGGCTCGGAGGACGCCAGCGCGGAGTTGGCGCAGGCCGCCGGCGCGCGCGTCATACACGAGCCCCGGCGGGGCTACGGCAGCGCTTACCGCGCCGGCTTTGCGCAAGCGCGCGGCTCCTACATCGTCATGGTCGACGCCGACCTCACCTACGACTTCAGCGAGATTCCGCGGTTTGTCGCCGCGCTCGACGCCGGCGCCCAGCTTGTCATGGGCAACCGAATGGACAACATCCAGCCCGGGGCGATGCACTGGGCCCATCGCTACATCGGGAACCCGTTGCTGACGGGTGTTCTGAACCTCTTCTACAGGACCGGGGTGCGCGACGCCCACTGCGGCATGCGCGCGCTGCGCAGCGACGTGCTGGAAACGCTCGATCTGCGCACCAGCGGAATGGAGTTCGCCTCTGAGATGGTGATTCGCGCGGCGAAGGCGCAGCTTGCGATCAGCGAGATCCACATCGCCTACCACCCGCGTGGCGGGGAATCGAAGCTTTCGCGCTTCCGTGACGGCTGGCGCCACCTGCGCTTCCTCCTCGTCCACAGCCCGACGCACCTCTTTGTCCTACCCGGGGCGGTCCTGTCGGGACTCGGTGTGCTTGCATCGGCGACCGTCCTCGCACATTTCAGCGTGCTGGGGCGCAGCTGGAACCTCCACGCGCTGATCGCCGGGGAGCTGCTCACGATCATCGGCACGCAGGTGCTGGCGCTCGGGCTCTGCGCACACGCCTATGGCACCTACTTCCTTGGCGAGAAGGACGCGTGGTTTGATGCGATGCGCGCGCGCTTCAGGCTCGAGCACGGACTGCTGCTCGGAGGCTTGATCGCGCTCGCGGGGTTCCTCACGGCGGTCGTCATCGTGGTTCGCTGGACCGAGCACGGCTTTGGCTCGCTCTCGCAGGAGAATCTCGCGATCGTCGCCTCGGAGCTGCTGATCGTCGGCCTGCAGATCTTCTTCTCGTCGTTCCTGGTCAGCATCCTCGGCCTACGGCGTCCTGAAGATCGCTAGCAGCGACGGCGCGATGTTGGCCGGGATCCCTCGCCACCCACGGGAGCAGTCGCCGCGCAGGTGCGGTCGCCGACGAGCGACGGGCCGGCGCGAATGAGCCAGCAGCGAACGTCGGTCGCGTTCGTCGGCCAGAGCGTCTTTTTTCGCCAGTGCGCGCTCGAACAGCCGGCGGGCGACCTCGAGCCGACGTTCCTCGACCACCGTGCCGGGGTCGCCGCGGAGCCGTTGCTCGCGCAGCTCGAGGCCCTCGACCCCGACGTCGTGCTCGTGTTTCGCCCCGAGATCATCAAGGCGGGGCTCTTCGAGTCCCTACGCGCCGTCACGATCGGCTATCTGACCGAACCGCTGCCGCGCCGCAACGGCGTCAAGCACGTCGATCTGCACCAGCGGTTGTGGTGGCTCGAACAGGTCGATGCCGCCAACTTCGACCGGATCGTGTCGTTCGACCCGTTGATCGTCGAGACAGCCGAGGACGTCGTCCCGGTGTGGCGCTCGCTGCCGCTTCCGGTCGCCGACAGCCTCTTCATGGACGTCCGCGAGCGTGCCGTGCCGCCGCGGCTCCTGTTCGTCGGGCGCTCGACCGAGCACCGCGAGGAGTTGCTCGCCCCGGTCAAGCGCGCCCATCCGATCGTGCACATCGGACACGGCCTGTTCGGTTTCGAGCTGGCGCGCGTCCTGCTCGCGGCCGACGTCCAGTTGAACCTGCACAACAATCGCTACCCGTCGTTCGAGAATCGCGTGTGCATCGCGCTCGCAGCGGGGCACCTGGTCATCTCCGAGCCGCTCAGCCCGTCCCATGAGCTCACTGTCGGCGTCGACTACCTCGAGGTCGATACGCCAGAGTCACTCGCGTCGACGGTCGATCAACTCGTGAAGGACCCCAGCGCCCACCTCGACGTCCAGGTCGCCGGGCGCCGCCAGGCCGAGCGCTTTCGCGCGTCGAGCGTCTACCCGCAGCTCGTGCACGATGTTCTCGCCGACGTGGCCCTGCACGGCGGCCGTCGAGGGCGGGACTGAGGCGGTGCTCGCCGACGCACGGCAGGCGGCGCTCACGCGCGCCCGCGTACTCGTTGCGCGCTGGCGATCGCCCCCTGCGGCGGCGCAGGCGCGCCCGGTGACGGCGGTCGACTGGTCGCTCGCCGGCCTGCTCGTCGCCGCGATCGCGGCGGTCTACGCGAGTTACGCGTTGAGCGTCGGGAGCTTCCAGCTCGACGAGCTGCACTACATGGTGCTCGCGCGCTACATCCCGGCGCACTTCCCAAGCGCGCTGTGGACGATCCCGGGCTACGGCTGGCTAGATGGGATCGGCCAGCGCCTCGACGTCTATCTGCTGGCAATTCCGTTCGCGTTCTTCCGCGACCCGGCTGGGTTTCAGCTGGACCACGTGCTCCAGTGCGCGATGTTCGCGGGTACCGCATTCCCGGTCTTCCTGCTCGCGCGTCGTGTGGGCCTCGGCCGTCTGGCAGCGGCGCTGGCGGCGATCCTCGCGGCGGTCGTACCGTGGGCTACGACCGCGACGTCGTTTCTGGCCGAGCCGGTCAGCTACCCGGCCTACGCGTGGGTGCTCTACACGACGTGGCGAACGCTGCGAGCCCCGTCCTGGGGTCGCGACGCGCTCGCACTCGTCGTGCTTGTCGCGGCAACCCTCGCGCGCACCCAGTTGCTTGCCCTGATCGCAGTGCTTCCGCTGGCGCTCGTCTGGCACGAATGGAGCTGGGAGCTCCGCGAGCAGGCGCGCAGGCGCCGCGCGCCCGAGGTCGCGTTGCGCCTGTGGTCGCGCCACCGGCTGCTGTGCGTCGTATACGGAGCGGGTCTGTTGCTGCTGCTCGCCGGGGCGGTCGGCCTGCTCTCAGATGTTGGGATGAGCGGGCTGACCGGCCATTACGGACTACCGACCGTGCCGCCGCTCTGGAAGCAGATCCGCTTCTACCGCTACGACCTTTCGCGGCTGATCGTCGGCACGGGGATCCTGACCGTGGCGCTCGGTCTGCCGTGGACCGTGGCCACGCTCGTGAGACCTCGCGACGGTGGTCGGCATGCGCTCGCGGTCGTGTGCACGCTGGGCCTCGTTGCGATCCTCGTCGCTTTGATATCCGTGCAGCCCAACGGCGACGAGCGCTACGCGATGTATCCGGCGGTGGCCTTCGCGCTCGCCGCCGCCGCCGCGCTGCACGACTGGTCGATGGCGCCGCGGATCACGTGGCGCGCTGCTGGCGCTGTGCTCGCCTCGACGTTCGCCGTCGTGGCATTGATCGCCAGCGTCGGTTGGCCTCCGTTGAACAACGCCTACGACTGGTTCACCTACCCGGCCGCGACGTTCTATCAGCGCGTGCTGCTCAACCACGCGTCCGATGCGCACCTCTCGTTCCTTGCCGAAAGCACGATCGTTTACGCGGCGATCATGGTCTGTGCCGCAGCCTTCGTGCTGCTCGCGCGCCGCCCGGGGTGGATGCGCCCGGCGGCGTGTCTGATCGCGATCGGCCTCGTCGCGTTGTGCGCGACGGAGGCCGTCTACAACCTGCACAAGTACGTCGATTCGCCGGCGGGGGCGGTCCGTCGTCATCCGTGCGCGCGTTTGTCGATTCGGCGGTCCCGGGTGATGCGAGTGTCGCCGCGCTCGGGCTCACGCTCGGTACGACCGAGGAGTACCTCGGCATCTGGAATGCGGCTGAGTTTTGGAACAGCTCGATCAAGTGGGATGCCTACTTCGGGGACCCTGGCTTCCTGCCCCGCCAGCCTGGCACGAGGCCCGTCGACCTCGCGGTCGCCAGCCCGAGCGGGCGCCTGCGAGGCTGGCCTTCGGGCCCCGGCGCGCCACGCTACGTGTTGATCCCGGCCCAGGGCACCAACTCGACCGGCTTGCTCGGGCAGACGCTGCTCACGTCCCCGTGGGTCCCACTCGCGCTCGTGAAGCTGATCCCGCCGGCACGAGCTGCGTGGACCGTGGCGGGCACCGATGTCAACGGCAATTTCGCCTCCGGGTCCCCGGCGACCGCAACGGTCTACGCTGGCGCGCTCGCCGGTCTCGGTCAGCGCTGCGCGACGTTCTCGCTGATCACCCCGCCCGGATTCACGACGCCTTGGCCGTACACCGTGCGCGTCGGCAACCGCCCCCACCACGGCCAGCTCGAGGCAGGCCAGCAGGCCGCGCTCAGCGTGCCCTTGCCCGTGCTCCAGGCCGGCGCGGACGCGGTCGACCGCCTCGAGGTCACGGTCAATGCACCCGCCGGACAAACAGCTCTGCTCGCCTTCTTCAACGTGACCGCATGCAGCTCTGACCGCGTCGCAATCAAGACCTCGCCGTGGCCGCCGTCCTAAGGCCGCGGACTGCCCTCTAGGTGAGCGGCCCGCCGCCGAACGTCGCGACATCGGCCACGAGGTCGTGGGCGAGGCGCGCGAACAGGCGTGAGCTGCGGTACTGCTCGGCCTTGAGACGCCCCCGCACGCGGACGCGCTGATGCATCTCGGGAAAGCGCTTGAGTCGCGCCAGAGCCCACTCGAGCTCGGTTGGGCTACTGAAGTGCAGGTAGTCGATGTTCCGCTCGAGGCCGTGCGTCGGCGTGAGGACGTCCGCCAGCAGC
The DNA here is from genome assembly GCA_963703775.1 of uncultured Solirubrobacterales bacterium. Lineage (GTDB taxonomy): Bacteria > Actinomycetota > Thermoleophilia > Solirubrobacterales > Solirubrobacteraceae > Palsa-513. Next base: position 11,436 of record CAVPFP010000028.1, read on the forward strand.
AGCTGCCCGGCGGCGAGGTGCATGCCCACCTGCGCGCCAAACCCTCCTCCCGATGTCGGCGCGACATACACGCCGACGTCGTATGCGCGTAGGAACGCGACCAGCGCATCGCCGCTAACCCCGTGGACCAGCTCGAGTAAATCGTGGTGGTGCTTCGCCGGTAACAGCATCGCCTCGCGGTGCGGCGTCGAGCGTCCGATCGACATCGCGCGCGCCTTCCGATGCAGTGGCCGCACCTCGCCGAACAATGCGTCGTTGATCGGCGGCGGGATTGCCCGCCAGATCTGCGCGCTGCCCGCTGCCTGGCCGGTCAGCGCGGGGCGAAACGAGGCGATCCGGTCGAGCGCGTCGAGCGCCGCTGCAGAGCTGCCCGGCGGTTGGTCGCCGACAAGCAGTCCGAGCGACGGGCGCGGCAGCGCGGCGAGCAGATCGGGGGCCGCGGCCAGCGGATCGAAGACGACGCTCAGATGCGGCCTGAAGGCCGCGAGCTCGGCGATCGTCGTGCCGACCGGGCTGCCCGGCTCGAGCGTGAATTGCCGCGGCGAGAGTCCGGCCGCCGGGCGCGGTGGAGCGCAGCCGTCGAGCCAGGCGGCGGCGCCGAGAAATGCGACACGTACCGGCTCTCCCTCCCAAAGCCGCGCTGTTCCGCTGGCGCTGCGAAGGGCTAGGCTGCACATCGGCGCCGCTACGATAGCGAAGCTGGTGCCGTACTCCAGCCCATGGCCGACTGGCAAGAGCGAATTACCCGCGAGACGGCGCCGGCCATTCGTGCCGAGCACGATCTGCGCTATCGGCTTGCCGCACCGTTGATCGCCGCCAGCGCCGGTTGGGCGGATCTCGGATGCGGCAATGGCGTTGCCGCCGCGGCCGCGCTCGAGCAGCGACCCTCTGCCCGCGCGGTGCTCGTCGACATCGACGAGCTGGTCGTGGCGCGCGCGGCCGAGGAGCTTGGTCTGCCCGACGCCGTCTGCTTGGCCGCCGACCTGACGGACGCGGAAGCACTGGAGCGGATCGGCGCGGCGCTATTGGACTGTGACGGCGAACGCATCGTCACCTGCTTTGAAGTGGTCGAGCATCTCCGTAGCTTCGTCCCGCTGCTCGAGTGGTCGGTCGAGCTCGCGCGCGAAGGCGCCGCGACGTTCGTTATCAGCCTCCCGAACGATGCCTTCTGGTCGATCCAGAACCCGCACCATCTGAGCTCGTGGGGCGAGGGGGCCTTCGAGGAGCTGCGCCGTCTGCTCCCGCGCGAGCAGACGCTGTTGCGCCAGATCGGCCTCACCGGCTCCGCGATGATCGGCTGGGATGGCGAACCGACACGCTACGAGCTCCTCGCCGAAGTCGGTGGCGAGCGGGCCGTCGCGAGTCACTTCATCGCTGCATTCGGCCCTCGTCACGACGAGATCTCGCGCGGCGCCGTCGCCACGCAGGGTGACGTCCTCGGACAGCGGCGCTGGGAGCGCCAGCGCGAGAACGACGTCGCCCTGGCGCAGAAGGAGCTCGAGGTTCTTGAGCAGGAGCTCGCACAGGCGCGAGCGTACGTCGAGCAAAGCAGCACGTGGTTCGCCGAGTGGCGCGCCTACATCCACGAGCTCGAACGCCAGCTCAACCTGCCGCTGTCGGGCGCGGGCCTAGATGAGCTCCCGGAGAAACGGGAGCCGCCCGCCGAGTCGCCGCAAGACCAGGCGACCCCGCCGCAGTGAAGGTCATCTTCCTTCTGAACGACCTTCAGCTCTCCGGCGGCGTGGGGGTGGTGATCCAGCATGCCCGGCGGCTGAGCGCAATCGACGGGTGGGACGTCACGCTCGCGCTGGTTCGCGAGGAGGACGCGCCGAGCTGGGTGGGATACGACGAGCTGCCACACCTGCATGTCTGCACTCGCGAGCAGGCGCTGGCAGATCATTACGACGTCGCGGTCGCGACGTGGTGGGAAACCGTCTTCACGCTCTTCGAGGTCTCGGCCGACCGCCGCGTCTTCTTCGTCCAGAGCCTCGAGGACCGGTTCTACGAGGACGGTGAGGCCGAGCGCCTCGGGGCCGCGCTGGTACTGGATCTGCCCGTCGCGTTCGTCACGGAAGCCAGCTGGATCGCCGACACGATCGCGGCCCTCCGGCCGCAGGCGCAGTGCTACCTCGTGCGAAACGGGATCGACAAGCAGGTCTTCGGGCCCGTCGCGAGCCTGCCCGAGACGCAGGAGGGCCTCCTTCGCGTACTCATCGAAGGCTCGCCGAGCGCATGGTTCAAGGGCGTCCATACGGCGATCGTGGCCGCTGCAGCGATGCGCGAGCCCCACCACGTGACGGTCGTGACCGGCGAGCGACGCGCGCTCGGCGACGTCGTCGCGGATGAGGTGGTCGGACCGCTCAGCCACGAAGAGATGGCGAGGCTCTACGAGCGGACCGACGTGCTGCTGAAGCTTTCGATCGTCGAAGGCATGTTCGGGCCGCCGCTCGAAGCGTTTCACTGCGGCGCCACGTGCGTGGTAACGCCCGTGACCGGTCACGACGAGTACGTCGTCCACGGCTGGAACGGCCTGCTCACAGATTGGGACGACGTTCTCGGGACGGCGCGGGCGCTCGACCTGCTCGCGCGCGACTCAGACCTGCTGCGCTTCCTGCGCGCCAACGCCCTCGAGACTGCGCGCGCCTGGCCGTCATGGGAGCAGTCATCGCAGTTCATGGCGGCAGCGTTGCTCGCGATCCATCGCGACCCGCCACCCCTCGCCGCCCCCGCTGCGGCGAGCCTGCTCGCGGACCTCCGCGCTGGGATCGAGATTCACGGCAAGCTGCTGCGCGAGCGGGTCGTGTTCTACAAGCAGGCGCGCCGGCTCGAACGCATTCGCCGCCTGCCGCCCGTCCGCCTGTTGCTGCGCCTTCGCCACAGCCGTTCGCTCAAGCTCATCGCGCGCCCGCTGCGGCCCCTCTACCGGCGCGCACGACGCTCGCTCGCATGAGCGCCGGTTCGATACTGGGGCGATTGCGCCGGCCTGACGCGAAGCCGCGGGGAGAGCGACGGAGCGCGAACGGCGCCATGCTCGAGCTCGCGCGTTACGGCGCCGCACCAACCGCTTCAAGGCCGCCATCGTCCGACGGCCCGTGGCGCGTGGCCGTCCTCATTCCGGACTTCAGGCGAGGAAGCGGTGGGCACGCGACGATCGCGCATTTGCTCGAGGCCTTGCGCCGTCGCGGGCACCAATTGTCGCTCTGGCTGATCGACACCGAGGGGCGTCATCTTGCCGAGTCCGAGCCCGAAACCGCGCGCCGCTTTCACCGCTACTTCGGGCTCGACGATGTCGAGCTCCGCGCTGATTTCAGCGCCTGGCAGGGCGCCGACATCGTGCTCGCGACCGGCTGGCAGACGGTCGCCCCGGCGCTGCTCGTCCCCGACGCCGGCGCGCGTGCCTACCTCGTCCAGGACCACGAGCCCGACTTCTATGGGGCGTCGGCGGAATCGCTGTGGGCGCGGAGCACCTACAGCCGGGGACTGCACTGCATCGCCGCGAGTGCCTGGCTCGCGCAGCTCCTGCGCGAGCGATACGGCGCGAGCGCGAGCCACTTCGACCTCGCGATCGATCACGCCCTCTACGCGGTCCGCGAAACGCCGCGACGCACAAATCGCGTGATCTTCTACACGCGGCCCGTGACCGCCCGCCGGGCCGTACCGCTAGGCCTGCTCGCGCTCGAGGAGCTCGTGCGCCGGCGTCCCGGCGTCGAAGTCGTGCTCTACGGCGATGTTCAGGCGCCGTCGCTCGCTTTCCCCCACGTCCACATGGGAGTGCTCGGATGGGAGCGACTCGCCGCGCTCTACGCGGAGGCGACGGTGGGGATGGTGCTCTCGCTGACCAACCCCTCGCTCGTCGCGCTCGAGATGATGGCGTGCGGACTGCCCACCGTCGAGCTCGCGAGCGAGTCGATGCTGGCAAGCTTCGGTAGAGACGGTCCGCTCGACGCTTACGGAGGCGGACCCACTTGCGCTCGCCGGCGCGATCGAGGGCCTGCTCGACGACGCCGCGCTGCGCGGACGGCTCGCCGTGGCGGGGACCGAACTGGTTGCCAAGCGAAGCTGGGAGCGCGCGGCCGAGCAGGTCGAGGACGGGCTGCGCATCGCGCTCGCGACGCCGTCGAGCTGAGTTCACGACGGGTGCCCGGCGTATCATGCGGCGCCCGAGTCGTGCTCGCGCGTCTTCCTGAATGCGAGCGTTCTCGATCCCCATACGCATGGCCGCCGAGAACGTGACAGCTGCTCCACGGGGCTTTCGCTTGCGAGGGCCTCGCGGAGTCCTGCGCCGCGGTCTGCGGGGGTTCCGCCAGGTCCCACGGCCCCTGGTCGTGATCCTGATCTTCGCTGCCCTCGAGTCGCTCGCCTGGGACATCGCGACCCCCGCATTCCAAGGACCCGACGAGGCCGCGCATTTCTCGTATGTCCAGCACCTCGCCGAGACGGGCGCGCCTCCGAGCCCCAACACGGGCACCGCGCCCACCGCGCCCAACTCGACCGAGGCGCAGGATGCCCTCGACTGGTTGAACCTCACGTCGCTCGTTGGAGACCTCGGCGCGCGACCCGCCTGGACGGCGGCCGACCTCGCGCTCTGGCATCGGATCGAGCGCCAGATGCCTCCCGGCTCGCGCGCCAATGGGTCCGGGCCCAACGCACAGGCCAAGAATCCGCCGCTCTATTACGCGCTGATGGCGATCCCCTATCGCGTGTTCGTCTGGCTGCCGCTGTTGAAGCGGCTGTTCGTCCTGCGCCTGGTCAGCTCGTTCTTCCGCCTTGGCACGATCGTGCTGACGTGGCTGCTCGCCGGCGCGCTGTTCGGACAGGTTCGCTGGAAACAGACGCTCGCTGCGGGGGTCGTCGCTCTGCAGCCGAAGCTCGCGTTCATCAGCGGCGTGATCAGCGTGGACAACCTGCTGACGATGGCCGTCACCGCTTTCCTGCTCGCCGCCGTGCTGCTCGTGCAGCGCGGTCCCTCGCGCGGACGCGTCCTGGCAGCGAGCGGTCTCGCCGCGGCGGCGACGCTGACGCAGGGTCGCGGGCTCGTCACGGTGCCCGTCCTTGTGATCGCGCTGGCGATCGCCTGGATCAAGCACCGACCGGACGCGCGCGCGATGGTCTTGCGGGTGCTCATGGCGGCGGCGACGATCGTCGCCGCGGTGCTTGTCTATACGGCTTTCACGCAGGTCAGCAACGGCACGAGCGCGTTTGGCGGCGCGGTCAGCCAGCTCAACGGTGGTGGGGGCTTCAATCTCGGCCAGTTCTTCTCGTCGGTCTGGCAGTTCTACTTCACGCCGCTCCCCGGCATGCAGCCTCGGATCGGACCCGCCTACGGGTTCCGGCAGGTCTTCATCTGGACGTTCTACGGGACGTTCGGCTCACTCGAGGTGAACTTCTCCTCCCAGTTCTACGGGGCGCTGCAGGTGCTCTCGGGCCTCGGGCTGGTCGGCCTTTACACCGCTTGCGCGCTGCGCTGGCGACGTCTGTGGGCGGCGTGGCCAGCGGTCACGGTGATGCTCGCGATGCTCGTCACGAGCATCGGCTTCCTGCATTACGTGTCTTATCGGGCACTGCTCGGCAACGGTGGCGTGGATCCGCTCATAACGGGCCGTTATCTGCTGCCGCTCGTCTCGCTGTGGGCGCTCGCGATCACCTTCACGATCGGCTCGCTCCCGCGCCGCGCCGCAGTCGTCCTCGGCGCGGTGGTCCTCGTGATCGGGGTCATCCTCTCGCTCGACGCGATCGGCATCACGGCGGCGAGGTTCTATGCGTAGGCCGGCCCTCGACCTCCGCAGGCTCGGACTGAAGGAGCTCGTGGCGGTCGGCGCCGTCGCGCTGATCGTGGCGGGATGGTTCGTCTTCCTGAGTCCCCATCTGCGCGGGGGCGGCCCTGTCGTCTCCGGGGTGCCCGATCCACCCGGGTTGTTCGCCGCGGCAGAGTTCACCGTGCCGGCGCACGGGGAGGCCTGTCTCAGCGCGGTGACGATCGACGCCGACAGCGACCTTGCGGAGTTCTCCCTTTGGCAGGCGAAGCCGCGCGCGAGCGGGGGCCCGCCGGTCGACCTCGTGCTCAGTGCCCCGGGTTATCACGCGACCGTCAGCGTGCCGGGCGGGTGGCCCGGCGGCAGCGTGACGCTCCCGATCAAGCCGCCGGCACGCCAGTCGCGACTCGGGATGGCGTGCTTCCGCGACGTCGGCTCGGTGCCCGTGGCCCTGACCGGCACGACCGAGACGCGGACGGTCTCGCGATCGCCGATGGCGATCGACGGCCAGGGGGGGTACGGCGATATCGCGCTGACATTCCTGGACTCGCGCAGGCGCTCGCTGACCGACGAGATCACCACGACCTTCGATCACGCCTCCAACCTCACCGACGGCCTGATTCCTCCGGCACTTGTGTGGCTCATTGCCGTTGCGGTGGTACTCGGCGTTCCGCTCGGCTGCGTGGCGGCCTTCTATCTCGCGCTGCGTGAGGACGAGCAGCCCGCCCGCACGCCGCCGTCCGGTTAGCGGGGCGAGCGCCGATATCCTAGGCGCGTGCTCCGCTCGACCAACAGTGGTCGCACGGCGATCCGGGTCGACGGCGTCGCCAAAACCTTCCGCATCCCGGAGGAGGCGATGCACACGTTCAAGGAGCGCGCGCTGCATCCGCTGCGCCGCGGCGGCCACCACCAGTTCAAGGCGCTCGAGAACATCTCGTTCGACGTCCGCGACGGCGAGTTCTTCGGCATCGTCGGGCGCAACGGCAGTGGCAAGAGCACGCTGCTCAAATGCATGGCGGGGATCTACTCGACCGACCGCGGCAACATCTGGATCGCCGGCCGGGTATCTCCGTTCATCGAGCTCGGCGTCGGCTTCAACCCGGACCTTGCCGCTCGCGACAACGTCGTGCTGAACGGCATCATGCTCGGACTCTCACCACGTGAGGCGCGCGCTCGCTACGACCATGTCATCGAGTTCGCCGAGCTCGAGGAGTTCCAGGAGCTCAAGCTGAAGAACTACTCGTCGGGCATGCACGTCCGGCTCGCCTTCTCGGTCGCGATCCAGGTCGACGCCGACGTGCTGCTGATCGACGAGGTGCTCGCGGTAGGCGACGCCGCCTTCCAGCAGAAGTGCTTCGACGTCTTCAATCGCCTGCGCGACGAGGGCAAGACGATCGTCCTCGTCACGCACGATATGGGCGCCGTCAGTCGCTTCTGCCACCGTGCGATCCTGCTCGAGAAAGGCGAGATCGTCGCGGCGGGAGACCCCGAGGCCGTCGCGAACGACTACCTCGAGCTCAACTTCAATCGCGAAGGCGCTGCGCCCGCCACGCGCGCCGGCGGCTGGCGGGGGAGCGGTGCGGCGCGGATCGTCGACGCGTGGTGCGAGGGCTCCGAGGGCGCGCAGTCGGCGATGTTCCGCCAGGGCGGCGAGCTTCGCTTCTGCGCGCGCGTCGAGTTCGGCGAGGCCGTTGACGATCCGGCGCTGACCGTCGAGTTCGAGAACGCCGAGCAGGTCAAGGTGCTCGTCGGCAACACCGCCCAGGATGCGGAGCGCTCGGGCCGGTTCGAGGCTGGCGAGCAGGCGACGTTCTCGCTCGAGTTCACGAACGTGATGGCGCCCGGTCGCTACAACGTGATCGCCACGCTCTCGCGACTCGGACACGGCCTCGATCTGATCGACCGCTCCGATCGGGAGGTGTCGATCGTCGTGACCGCGACGCGTGCTCAGGGCGGCGTTGTCGACGTTCCGATTCGCGCGTCGATCGAGCGCGGTGTGGAGGTGGCGCCGTGAGCCTCGTCATCGATGCTGAGCTGGGCGCGCCGATCCGCGGGCCGAGCGCGCTGACCGGGGACTGGCGCCGCTTCTGGAATCTGACTTTCACGATCGCGCGCACCGAGTTCAAGCTGCGCTTCTACGGGTCGGTGCTCGGCTATGTCTGGACGGTGATGCGCCCCCTGTTGATGTTCGGCGTGCTGCTGGTCGTCTACTCGCTCGGGAAGCTCGGGTCGGGGATCAAGGACTACCCGGTGATGCTGCTGAGCGCCATCGTGCTGTTCACGTTCTTCACGGAGGCGACCGCGGGCGCGGTGGGCTGCGTCGTGGCGCGCGAGAGCTTCGTCCGCAAGATCCAGTTCCCGCGCCTCGCGATTCCGCTCTCGGTCGTCCTCACTGCCCTCTTCAACCTCGCGGTGAACTTCGTGCCGATCATCATCTTCACCGCGCTCGAGGGAGTGCGCCCGCGCCTGTCGTGGCTCGAGCTGCCGCTGATCGTGCTCGTGCTGATCTTCTTCGCCATGGGCCTCGCGATGCTCCTCTCGGCGCTCTACGTCCGCGCCCGTGACATCGCGCCGATCTGGGATGTGGTGATCCAGGTGCTCTTCTACATCTCGCTCCTGCTGATCCCGATCGAGAAGATCGGCGCCCACGGGCGGACGCTGCTGCACATCTGGATGCTCAACCCGCTCGCCGATCTGATCGAGCAGTACCGCCACGCATTCATTGGCTCGAACGCGCCGCGCCCGCCGACGACGCCATACCCTGGTTGGCACTTCGGTGGCTCCTCGGCTGCCGCGGCGATCGGCGGTTACGCGGAGCTCGCGATTCCGCTCGGGTTGATCGTGGTCGTAGGCGTGCTCGGCTTTGTCGTCTTCAACCGCTCAGCGCCGCACATCGCCGACAACCTTTGAGGCGCATGGCTCGTCAAGGCTTTGGCCGTGATTGAGGTCCGCGGAACCTCGCTGCCGGACCTGCTCGAGCTCGTGCCGACCGTACACGGCGATGAGCGTGGCTTCTTTCACGAGAGCTTCCGCCGCGATGAGCTCGCCGGCACGCCGCTGGCCGACGTGCACTTTCCCCAGGAGAACCACTCGCGTTCGGGCGCCGGGGTGCTGCGCGGGATGCATTTCCAGCTGGGCGACGGTCTGGGAAAGCTCGTGCGCTGCGCGCGTGGAGCGATTGTCGACGTTGTGGTCGACCTTCGCGCTGAGTCGCCCACCTACCGCAGGTGGGAGGCGTTCGAGCTCGACGATCGTGAGCTGCACCAGCTGTGGATCCCGGTCGGCTTCGCCCACGGGTTCTACACGCGCTCGCCGTACGCGGACGTGCTCTACAAACAGACCGGCTACTACTCGCCTGAGCTGGAGCGCGCGATCGCTTGGAACGATCCGGAGGTCGGGATCGTTTGGCCATTCGACGGGTCGCCGACGCTGTCCGCCAAGGACGCCGCTGCGCCACGCTTGCGCGAGATTGAGGTGGAGTTGGCCTTCCGCTACCGGTCGGACGGCTGAGCGGTGCGCCACGGGTCCCGCGGTAGCCTGGCATCCTTCCGCGGATGCGCGCTCGCCTAGCGTCGATCGAGATCACGCCGCGCCAGTTCGAGCTGACTGCGCTCGCCGCCCTCGTCGCGCTGACGCTGATCGTGATGACCGGCGCAGCGGTGCGCCTGACGGACTCCGGTCTCGGCTGCCCTGATTGGCCGCGCTGCTACGGGCATCTCTATCCGCCGCTACAGACGCACTCGCTGATCGAGTTCGGCAACCGGGCTGTCGGCGCCTTCGTCGGCGTCGTCACGGTCGTCGCATTCCTCTTTGCCTGGCGCCGACGGCCCTTCCGGCGAGACCTCTTCCGCCTTTCCCTGGCATTGCCGCTTGGCGTCGTCGCCCAGGCGGTGCTCGGCGGCTACACGGTCGAGGAGAAGCTCGCGCCCGGCTTCGTGATGGCGCATTTCGCGCTTTCGATGGTGATCCTGATCGCGGCGCTAGCGCTGTACTGGCGCGCTCGGCAAGGCGCCAATCCCGAACGTCGCGGCAGCGATCGCCTGGCGGTATGGGCAGTGCGGGCACTGGCGCCCTTCGCTGCCGTTGTGCTTGTGGCGGGCACGGTGAGCACGGCCGCGGGACCCCATTCCGGCGGCAATGTCGGGCAGACGATCAAGCGCCTGACGTTCGACGGCTCGAACACGCTGAACCTCGCCGTGCACGTGCATGGCGCGCTCGCGTTTACCTTCGGCTGCGCGGCGGTTCTCGTCTGGGTGATGCTCGAACGTCGCCAGGCGGACCGCCCGCTGCGTCTCGCGATGGCGGCGCTGTGCGTGCTCATTGCCGTCCAGGGCGTGGTCGGCGCGGTCCAGTTCGACACCCACCTGCCCACCGAACTGGTGTGGGTCCACGTGACGCTGGCGACCCTCACCTGGCTGTCGGTGCTCTGGGCTGTCGCCGCCGCGGGGCGACTCGAGCCGCGTACAGCGACAGGGCCGGCGCAAATTCGGGCGTCCGTGGCCGCTCCCGGCGGTTGAACATCCGTTACGCGCGCTAGCGTTGAGCTGGTACCTGTCGAGGTTGGGCATCGGTTTGCCCGTAAGAGAGGAGTCTCATGACGAAGAACGAGCTCGCTGGCAAGGTCGCCGAGAGCGCAGGCATCGGGGTCGGACAGGCCAGGAGCGCAGTCGACGCCGTGTTCGACACCATCTCGTCGCAGCTGTCATCGGGGGGTGAGGTCTCAGTCGCCGGGTTCGGCAAGTTTGCCGTCAGCAATCGCGCGGCTCGCACCGGCCGCAACCCTGCGACCGGGGCGACGATCCACATAGCTGCGAGCAAGGCACCGAAGTTCTCTGCCGCGAGCGCGCTGAAGAAGGCCCTGAACCCTTAGGGGTGAGCTGCTTGGGGCGCGAGGTCGTGAGGGCCTCGCGCCCATACCTCATCAGGGCCGCCGACACGCGGCCGAGCGCGGGCGCTGCGGGTGCGCGAGAATCGTCGGATGCGCGTCACCGCCAAGGCTGACTATGCCGTCCGTGCCGCGATCGAGCTGGTCGGCTCGGGTGAGCACGCGCCGCGCAAGGCAGAGGCGATCGCGGCGGCGCAGGGCATTCCGCCGTCGTTCCTCGAGAACATCCTCAATCAGCTGAAGAGCGCCGGCATCGTGCGCTCGCAGCGCGGGCCTGATGGCGGCTGGTGGCTGTTGCGCCCAGCAGGCGAGCTCACGCTCGCGGACGTCATCCGTGCGGTCGAGGGACCACTGGCGAGCGTGCGCGGCGAGCGCCCCGAGCGGATCGCATACACCGGGACGGCGGCACCGCTACAGGATGTATGGGTCGCACTGCGTGCCAACATCCGCGAGGTGCTCGAGCACGTAACGGTCGAGCAGGTGGCGAGCGGGAAGTTGCCGCCGCTGATCGCCAAGCTCGCGCGTTCGCCGCACGCCTGGTCGAGCACCTGATCGACCCCCAACACGGGCCTACGGCAAAAGGTGGCGGTTGCGCCCGTTGTGCACGCCTAACACGTAACTGGCGCATCCGCCGCCGGGCTGCGGGGTTCTAGGGGCTGCCATGAAGCTCACCCCCAGGAGGAGGCACACCATGTACCCAAGGCACCTCAGGGTCGCGGCGGTCGCGAGCTCGCTCGCGCTGGCGGTCCTGGCACCGGCCGTCGCGAGCGCCGCGAATGTCAGGTCGGCGCCATTGTTCGGTCCGCACCGGATAACGATTCACGCTCAGCCCAATCCGATCGTCGTCGGCGATTCGGTCGTCATCTTCGGCCGCGTGTTCGGCCGCAACTCCGAGAACCGGCTCGTCGTGCTCTACCACCGTCCGCTCGACAGCCCGTTCGGCTTCGTGCCGGTGCAGACGACGCGAACCGGACCGGGAGGCGTGTACGAGTTCTCGCGCGCCGATGGCCGCGTCGACACGAACCGGCAGTGGTATGTCGCCTCAGCCGGCGGCGATAGCCGCACCCTCACGGAGCGCGTCATCGCCCAGGTGACTGTGAATGTCACCGGCCCGAACGGCCAGTCCGAGCCCGATGGATCGGTGCTCTACACCGGCCGAGGCTATGTCTACACCTTCGCCGGAAGCGATGATCCCGGCAAGCCCGGCGCTAGGGTCCTGCTTCAGCGCCAGGCCTCCTCGCGCGGGCTCGCCAACTGGGTGACGATCGGTCGCGGCACGCTCGACGCGAACGGCAATTACTCGATCGCACACAGCTTCGTCATACCGTCGCAGACCGGAGGCGACGCCGACGTGCGCGTCCTCGTCCCGAACGACGGTCGCAATGTCGCGAGTCCGTCGGAGACGCTCAACTACGAGATCGAGCAGACGCAGAATCAGGCGCTGACGATCCTGCCGAGCGCCTATGTCATCGACGAGGGCCAGAGCGACACGATCACCGGCGTCGACGCGCAGGGCTCCGGCCAGCTGCTGACGCTGTGGGCTCATGCCGTAGGTCAGCACTGGTCGCAGATCGCGACGACGACAACCACGATGGGTGGCGACTACACGTTCTCGGTCTTCCCGACCAGCAACACCTATTACCGCGTGAATGCTGATGCGAGCGTAGCCGCGAGTACGCTCGTCGCGAAGGGCTCGACCGGCGCCAGCGGTTCCACCGGCGCCAGCGGGACGACTGGCAGCAGCGGAACGACCGGCAGCAGCGGTAGCACCGGTAGCACGGGCTCGACCGGCAAGGGCCACGGCCGACCGAACCTTCCGGTCTCGGCAGTGGCGTTCGTCGGCGTGCGCGTCGTCATGACCGTCCAGACGACGCCGACGACGATCAACCAGGGCCAGTCCGTGACCTTCAGCGGCTCGCTCAACCCCGACGAGACCGGTCGCACGATCTACCTCGAGCGACTCAATGCGACGGGGACGCAGTGGCACGTGATCGCGACAAACCAGGTCGGCGCGAACTCGCAGTACTCGTTGACCGAGCAGTTCTTCGTGCCCGGTACCGAGACCGTCCGTGTGGCGATCCCCGGATCGCCCGCCAACCAGGGCACCGCGACGGCTCCGATCACCGTCACGATCAAGTCGATCCCGACCACCGCACTCGTCCCGGCGACGGGCTGAAGCCAAGCCCTACACGGGAACACCGGAAGGGGCCGCGGCAGGCGCGGCCCCTTCCATTTAAGGGCCGACCCGCAGTCTCACGGGATCAACGCTCGCAGGAGCACGCCCCCCGGGACCAGCGCCAACCCTCCCGGCCGCTCCATCCAGAGAAGCGAAGTCGCGCGAAGCGCGAGCTTCGCTTCTCAGTAACCGATCGGGTGGCGCTCGACGAAGCCGGCGAACTCGCCGCCGCCGCTCGCCCAGCGCGAGCCGTCCTCGGAGAGCGCGACGGTGTCGAAGCGGCGACCGTCGATCGTCATCCAGGCATGCCCGGCGTTGGCGTAGATCGTGACGTACTTGCCGGGGCCGGGTGCGCCGTAGCTCATCAGCGTGCCGGAGTCCTCCGGGACACTGAGTAGGCCCGCGGCGTGGAGCACGTAGGAGACCGAGCCCGAGCAGTCGTAACCGGGGGAGGACCAGGATCCGTGGCCACCGCCCCAGATGTAGGGGAGCGTTGCGATCTGGTATCCCGCTTGGACCATCTCGCTGATGCCGGTGGCGACGTTCGACGGCGTTCCGTCGCTGCTCGTGCTCGTGCTTGAGCTCGTCGATGTGGACGAGCTGCTCGTGCTCGTCGACGTATCGCTCGAGGTCGTCGTCGCGTCAGTCGCGGGGCTGGTCACCGCACCGTCGCCGGTCGCGCTTGCGCCGTCCGTCGTCGCGACGCTCGTCGGAGCGGGGGGCGGGGGCGGCGGCTGCGTGTCCTCGAGCGTCGGACCGTCGCCGATCCCGAGCGCTGCGCGCGTCGCCGGACCCACGACCCCGTCGGCCGTGAGGCCGTGATCGGCCTGGAAGGTTTCGACAGCTGCCTTCGTCTGCGAGCCGAACGTACCGTCGGCGGGGAGGTTCAGAGCCGCTTGGACCGCGCTGACGCCGCTTGGCGCCGAGGGCTGCGTGCCAACAGCCGTGTCGGTGGCCGGCGTGCTCGTCGCGTCCGCCGTCGTTGCGGTGGCGTCCGTGGTCGTCGTCACGCTCCCGCCGCCGTCGGTCGCACTGGTCGCCTGTGCTATCTGGGTCGTCGCGTCGGTCGCGCTTGACTGCGCGGTGGTGCCACCGGTGGTGGCGGGCGTTTGCGTCGTCGCAACGACTGGAGCGGTGGCGGCTACCGTCGTCGGCGCGGCCATCGCCGCATGCGCGATGACGCCGCCGCCGCCCGCGCTCGCGTTGACCGCCGGCGTAGTCGTTTCCAGGGGCTGCGTGGGAGGCGTGTATGCGGCCTGCATCGCATTGAAGGTCGTTTCGTCGACCACACCGTTGGCGTTCAGGCCGTGCTTGGCCTGGAAGTCGCGTATCGCGGTGGCGGTGACGGCGCCGAGCCTGCCGTCGGACGTGACGCCGAGCAGTTTCTGGACCTGGGTGATCGTGCCGTAGGTCACGGCTGCGCGGGTTTGCGAGCTCGCGGCCGCTGCGGGGGCGCCGAGGCCTGTGATCACGCTCGAGCTGAACGCCTTGCGCTGGGGAACCCGTGCGACGAGGTGCGTGCGCGTCTTGGCGTCCACGCCGATCCGCCCCGCGCCCCGCGCGACGCTGTGGCTCGCGTCCGAGTGTCCGCCGGCGAGCGTCGGGAGCGTCGTTGCCGCCAGCAGAGCCAGCGCTGTCGCGCCGCCGGCGGCGGGGATCGTCGAGCTGTGCGCGGCTGCGCGGCGGGTTCGCCAGTAGAGGACCGAGTCAGCGATGTTGTCGGGGTCGCTCAGATCGCGCGGCGGGGTGAGCATTCCGAGCTCCAGCGAGGCCCGGCGCGGCCTGCCACGTCGTGCGAGCGAGCGCTCGAGCGACTCAACCCAAAGGCCGTTGCTCGCGAGATCACGACTTACCGCCACTTCGGTCCTCCTTAGCGTTTTGCCTGCGGGGTTAGCTGACGGGCTCGCGCTTCGCGCTACGCCACCTTTGGCGGCGATTCGCCCCATGGCCTAAAGGCCAAATTTGGTTCCCCCGCTCGCCAGCCCCTGGGGGTCGGCGACTCGGCGTGTCCTATGTGGGCCGGCAGGCTACCAGCTCATACGGCGCCCGTACGCCCAGCCGCCGCAAACTCCTGCAGCTGCAATCGGGCTTGCAGCTACCGTTGCTGCACGCCTGCGATCAGGGCCGTTTCAGCTGGCTGTCGTAAGGGCCGTGGCCGGCGGCGCACCATGCGCCGCAACGCGCCGCGAGCGCGATCGCCTCCTCGACGCGCTTGCCGGCGCCGAGACCGTAGGTGAATCCCGCCGCAAAGCAGTCGCCCGCGCCGTATTGGTCGATCAGCGGCCCGGGCGGGCTCGCCGCGTTCCAGTGTCCGAAACTGCCGTCCGCCGCGTGCCAGTGGCCACCATCACGCCCCTCGGTCGCGACGACAAGGCGCGGCTGTGGTGTCATCGCGTGGGCCCAGCCGCGCTCGCGCTCGTCGTGGGCGCTGTAGACGAGCGCATCCGCGGTCACCGTCTCGAGCGGACTGCCGGCGCGGGGTGTGACGACGAGGACGCGCGCCGCCCGCGCGAGCTGCACCGCATCGGGGTCGCCGGAGGTCAGGTAGACCGCGTCGATTTCATCGAGCGCGCCCCACGGGAGCGGATCGGCGCCGCGCGGGAAGAGGCGTTTGCCGATCGTCGTGATCGTGCGCTCATGGCTGGCGTCGAGGAAGACGAGCGCGCGCCGGGTCGGCTCCGAGCGGGTCGCGGCGTGGACGGCGACGCCGAGCTCGGCCAGACGGGTGAGCGAGCGCGCGCCACGCTCGTCGTCCCCGAGCGCTGTGAAGAAGCTGGCGCCACCTGCAAGCCGCGCCAGCTGCACGGCAGCGACTGCTCCGCCGCCCGCCGGTTCACCCCAGGTCTCGGCGGCCTCAACGATCTGCCCCTGTCGGGGAACCTCGTCCACGACCGCGAACTCGACCCATTCCACATGTCCGACCACAGCGACGCGCACGGGCGCTGATCGTAGAGACGCGCGGGACTTGGCGCGAGCTTGTAGCCTCGCTGCGCGCATGTCCGACGTAGAGACGATCGCCTCGCTAAGCACAGCGGCCGGCACGCTCGTCCTCGCGGTTGCGACGTTCTCGAGCGTTCGCGCATCCCAGCGCAGCGCGCGGATCGCCGAGCAGGCGCTCCAGATCGGGCTGCGTCCCGTGCTCGCGCCGACGAACACCGACGATCCCACGATGACCGTCAGCTTCGGCGACGGGCGGCTCGTCAGTGTGCCGGGGGGCGCGGGGGCGATCGAACTCGACGACGGTCGTTTCTACTTCGTGATCCCGCTGCGAAACGTCGGTCAAGGCCTGGCGGTGTTACACGCCTGGAGGGTCGCGCCACGTGTCGACGGAACGGGCATCGACCGGCCGGAGCTCGACAGCCTGCGCCGCCAGCAGCGCGACCTCTACATCCCTCCCGGGGGCATCGGCTTCTGGCAGGGGGCCCTGCGCGAACGCGAGGACGACATGCGCGTCGGCCTCGACGAGGCGCACGAGCAGGGACAATCGTTCCTGGTCGACCTCCTCTACGGCGACTTCGAGGGCGGCCAGCGCTCGATCACTCGCTTCTCGCTGTTCCCGAGCGACGACGGCTGGATTGCCGGCGTGGTGCGCCACTGGAGCATCGATGCCCCGGATCCGCGCGAGCGGTGACCCTTCGCCGGGAGCTGAAGCGCTAGCCTGCGCTCGCGTCAGCAAGGACCGGAGGTCTCGCCATGGCCGATTTCGCTTCGAAGACCGTGCTCGTGACGGGTGCATCACGCGGCATCGGCCGCGCATGCGCGGAGCAGTTCGCCGCCGCAGGCGCCGCCGTGGGGCTCGTTGCGCGCGATAGCTCCGCCCTCGACAGCCTCGCAGCGCAGCTGGGCACTCGCGTCCACGCCGTCGCCGCGGACCTCACGCAGCCGGCTGAATGCCGGCGCGCGGTCGCTGAGGTTTCGACGGCCCTCGGCCCGGTCGATGTGCTCGTCAGCTGTGCCGGCGTGCTCCATCGAGACTTCGTCGAGAACGTCAAGCCAGAGAACTTCGAGCAGAGCTGGCAACTTCACGTTGGCGCCGCCCTCTGGCTGACCCAGGCGGTCTTACCGGAGATGCGTGAGCGCCGCCAGGGCCGGATTCTGCTCGTCTCCTCGGAGCTCGGTTTGATCGGCGGGCCGTCCTACGCCTCCTACTGCACGAGCAAGTGGGGCCTCGTTGGGCTCGCCGAAGTTCTCCACCACGAGCTCGCGGGAAGCGGCGTCAGCGCCTGTGCCGTCTGTCCGGGCGACGTGCAAACCGAGCAGCTCCGTGGCGAGATCGCCTGGGGACCGACCGGCGGTACGACCTTCGCGAAGGCGATGTCGCCGGAGCGCGTCGCGCGCGCGATCGTCGAGACCGCGGCCGGCAAGGCGCCGCTCGTGATCGTCGATCGCCCGCACCTGCGTGCCGTGTTCAAGCTCCTCGGCGGGCCGCGCGGGCTGAGCCGCGCGATCGTCCGCGATGCCTACAAGCCGCTCTTGCGCTCGCGCGACTAGGGCATCTCCCTCGCAGCGGCCGCCGGGGTCGTCAGGATCCGCGCCGCGAGCAGCAGGACGACAGGCGCTACGGCGGCGACGGTCAGTGCGAGAAACCAGAACTGCCCGGCGTCAGTTCCCTCG
The DNA here is from genome assembly GCA_963703775.1 of uncultured Solirubrobacterales bacterium. GTDB lineage: Bacteria > Actinomycetota > Thermoleophilia > Solirubrobacterales > Solirubrobacteraceae > Palsa-513. The sequence continues at coordinate 28,864 of CAVPFP010000028.1, forward strand.
CCGAGCGTGTGGATCACACCGAGGATCCAGGCGACGGCAGTCAGCCGATGCAGCGCTTTCCAGCGATTGATTCCGATCCGCTCGCGTGCGTAATACGAGAGCCCAAGCAGGAGCATGCCCCAACCGCCGATGATGCCGATCGCCATGTACGGCTCCTTGTAGTTCATGACAAACGGGATCAGCAGATCGGGGATCGTCGCGTGAAAGAACGAGTCCCCGAGCAGCGCGAAGGCATGCAGGATGAGGGCCGCGAGGGCGGCGAGTGAGAGCGCCTCGTGCGTCACCCGCAGGTCGGGACCGCGCAGCCGCCCGAACCGGCCGCTGATCGCGACTCCTGCGGCAACCGATCCGCTCGCCAGCAGGAGCGCGACGACACCGGCGGCGCGGCTAGTGATCCAGAAGAAGTGAGTCCCGACGCTGGTTGCCAGCATTTGAGTTCAGGACTGCCTGGTCGTGACGCTCGTCGGTCCTGCCGACTTCGAGGTGGAGTGGCTGGCGGTGCCGGTCGCGCTCGCTCTCGCGCTGATGGCACGATGGCGCCCCGACACCTGCGCAAGGGCAAGCTGCACGTTAGTCGACGCGCTGGAGTGCCCGAACGCGCCGGCTAGGTCGATCGACGCCCATGCGGCGATGAACAGCGCCGCGGTGAGCGCGCCGACGCGGCGGCGGAGGACCTTTACGCGCCGCGCGCGGGCGCGCAGCCGGCGCTGGAGTTCGCGCGAGCCGTCGTGCGCGAATGGCTGTGGCGTGGGCATGGCTGCAGTGTCGATGCCACTGCTCTATCCGCCCTGTGCCCAAGCTGAGAGATGACTGAGTGCGCCGGCGCGGTGACCACGGCCGCCGGCGAGCTCTTTGGCTGCGTGGTGTGGGCTCCCAGCTCGAGGCGCCCGCCACACAGCGCGAGTGCGAGGCAGACGCCGGCCAGCGCCGAGGTGAGGACAAGACGGGGACCCGGAGCGACGTGCGCGGCGCCGTCGCTGCGGACCCGCCACGACGGCGCCGAGGCGCTGAGCTTGCTGGGGTAGGGGTGCGAGTGAGCTGACATCGGCGCCGGGTGTGGCCGACCCGCGGCGCGCGCCGTAGCAAACGCAACCCGAGGACCGGACGCGGCCCATTGTCATCGCTGCACCGGGGTGCTCCGTGGTGGATGATCGGCGGGTCGAGTGGGAAAAACCTACCCAAACCTCGGCACGCTGCCCGGTCAGCCGTGCGGGATCTCGAAAGTGAGGATGTCCTCGCCGCGGGCGATGATCGCGGTGCTGGTGAGCCCCGGCGGAAACAGGCCGTGCTCGACGACGCCGGGCGTTGCCGACAGACGCGCCGCGAGCTCCGCCGGGTCTTCGATTGGCCCGCGGTAGTCGGCGATGATGCCGCCGTCGGGGCTGAGCGGGACGTCGCGAAGCGTGACCGGTTGGAGGGCGGCAATGGTCGCGGCTAATCCGAACTCGACCAGCTCGAGCGGGACCGGCGGCTCCAGGGCGTCGACGAGCTTTTCCGCGCCACCGATCACGATGAAGCGGTCGGCCGCCGCAGCGACGATCTTTTCGCGCGTGTGTGCCGCCCCGCCGCCCTTGATCAGCCAGCCGTCGCGGGTTATCTGGTCGGCTCCGTCGATCGCGACGTCAAGTCGCGCGAGCTGCTCGAACGGCACGACCTCGAGGCCGAGCGCGCGCGCCGCCTGCTCGCTCGACGGCGAGGCGGCGACGCAGCGGATTGCGAGTCCGCGCGCCGCGAGCGCCGGGAAGAGATGTGCGACGGTCGAGCCGCTGCCGAGTCCCACGAGGTCACCGTCGCGCACGAGCGCCGCAGCCGCGCGCGCTGCTAACTGCTTTTCCGCTTCGCTGCCGCTCATCCCGGGCAGAGGCTACGCGCCCGCGCAGTCGGACGGCAGGGGCCGCGGACCTTGCCCTGGGGGACAGTTTCCTCACCACTGCCAGTCCTCGCGCGGACGTAGACTCGCCCATGATCGAACATGGCTAAGCAGCCGGGGCCCATCAAATCCGAGGGCAAGGCCTCGCGCGAGCTGGACTGGTCGCCGGGGCGCGCGCCCGTGTTGCCGTCCTCTGACGCGCTACGCGTCTACGCCAGCATGCTGCGGGCGGTCTTCGACGAGGTTTCGCTGGCGATTGCCGTCGTTGAGCCCGACGGGCGGATAGCTCTGTGGAACCGGGAGCTCGACGATCTCGTGCCGGAGGCCGCGACGGGTGGGCCGATGCGCGATCTCGGCGGCTTGCTGCGAGCGCTGCGGCGCGCGGCCCTTGACCCCGCGGAACTCGACCGGCTCGAGCTTGCGCTCGCCGAGCGCGAGTTGAAGGATTCCTACGAGCTGGCGCTCGTCGATGGAGGCGCGCTCGTGCTCAGCGTCGTGCCGCTCGGCTTGCGCGACGGCGCGCACCTGCTCTGCATGCGCGACGTCAGCGGCGAGCTGCGCGCGCGACGGGAGCTCGAGCATCGTGCGCTCCACGATCCGCTCACGCGCCTGCCAAACCGTGAGCTGCTCCTCGACCGGCTGTCGGTTGCGCTCGCGCGGCGCGTCCGTGCGGGCACCTCGGTCGGCGTGATCTTTATCGACCTCGACCGCTTCAAGAAGATCAACGACGATTACGGACATGCGGTGGGCGATGAGCTGCTCGTCAGCATCGCCCATCGCCTCAAGCGCGAGGTTCGCGACGGCGACACGGTGTCCCGCTACGGCGGCGACGAGTTCGTCGTCCTCTGTGAGGACTTGACGAGTGACTCAACCGCCGCCCCGCTGGCGCGCAGGCTGGACGCCGCCATCGCCCAGCCAGTCACCGCCGGCGGCCGTCTGCTTCAGGTGACGGCGAGCATCGGCGTCGTCGTCGAGAGCGATCCGGCGGCCGACCCGGAGTCCGTCCTCGCACGCGCCGACGCGGAGATGTACAGAGACAAGCGTCGACTCAGCCACCCGAGCGACGCTGAGCACGCTTGAGGATCTACCGCCCGGCGTTGCGCTCTCGGATGCGCGCTGCCTGGCGCTCGGCGTCAGCGCGTATCTCCGCGGCGACGGCCTCCGCCGCAGCGATCACACGGTCGCTCAGCTGCGCCGTGACGCCGCCCACGGACGTGCTCGCAGGCGGCTCCTGCTCCTGCGCGCGGTCGGACCCGGCGAGCCGCTCCCCGAGCTGGCGCACCTGGGCTTCGAGGGCGTCGATCTGCGACTCGAGATCGCCACGCTGCGCGTCCTGGTCGCGGTCGCGTAGCGGACTCGGTTCGCGCCGATTGCGGTAGAGCTGAAAGTCTCGATCGTGCACCCGTCTAATCCCCTCGCCAAAACGCGGCTTCTCTGGCGCACCGTGCCAGACCGGCCTATGCTAACGCGCATCCATCGACGGGCTGCGTATGCCCGCCGGCACAGCGCAAACAAGACGACAGCGATCACTTGTCTATAGCCCACGACAGTCCGACGGACGATCCGCCGCTCACGCCGGACGAGGTCGGCGCGCGTGTGAGCGCAATCCTCGCTGAGGCTGAGCGTGACGCGCTGGAGATCATCGAGAGCGCGCGCCGCGACGCCGCACGCGAGCAAGCTCATCCGGTCGACCGCGACGACGCGCTCGGGCTAGGCGCCTTGACGCGGGCGGTCGAGTCGCTGACCGCCCGCGTCAGCTCCCTGGAGCGCGCGATCGACGCGCGCCTCGAGGTTCTCTGGCGCGCGCTCACCCCGCAGGCGGACCCGGGCGCGGCGACCGGGCCGGTGGCGAGCACGGCGGTTGCACGCGCCGAGCGCCTGCATGCTGTCGATCTGGCGCTGCGCGGCTTCTCGCGCGCGCAGATCGCGGCCGAGCTGCGCTCGATGATGGCCGAGGCGCAGATCGAGCAGCTGCTCGACGACGTGCTCGAGCGCGCCTGAGCGCGCTGCGGTCAAACAGGGCTTCCGCAGGCCGCGCTAGGCTTGTCAGCCCCAGCAGGCCGAGGAGGACGACCTACGTGAGCACGCAGACAGCCACATTGAACGCGGATGACACACGCGAGATCCTCGACGAGCTCGATCGCGTCGGCTACGTCAACATCGCCAGCGTTCTCGCGCCCGAGGAGGTCGCCCACTTCCGCGCGATCGTCGACGAGATCGCGCCGGGGCACTTCGATGAGCAGCTCGGTTTCGTGCACGCGCTCGGTGCGACCTACCTTCATCCGGAGCTGATGGATCTCGGCGTCGACACGCGCCTGCTGGCGGTCCTCGCCGGCGCCCTGACGCCGAACATCCACATCTACCACTCGCACATCGATGTTCACCCGCCCGAGGAGGACAAGCCGAACGCGTGGCGCTGGCACGAGGACGGCGGCCGGCAGACTGCGGACCTCGACTACCGCGCGCGCCTGTCGGTAAAGCTCGCCTGGTGGCTGAGCGACTGCGACGAGCCCGACTACGGCAACATGGAAGTGATCCCGGGCTCCAATCATTGGACCGAGCCGCTGCCGCGAACGCCGGGACAGACGCCGGAAGGCGCGATCCCGGTACTCGCGAAGGCCGGCGACGTGACGCTGTTCGAGCGACGCGTCTGGCACGGCCGCGGCACCAACCTTTCCGACCGAACGCGAGCCGTCGTCTTCTACGGTTATTCGCCGCGCTGGGTCACCCAGCGCGAGTACCCCTCCGCCGAGCAGCTGGCCGCTGCCGAGGGCGACCCGATCCGCCGTCAGCTGATCGGCGCACCGGACTGGGACACCTGCCACGTCGGCAAGGCCGAGCTGCCGGTCTACCAGTACCTCGAATCACTCGCCGGCTGAACTAGACGATCGATCGACCCGTGCTTCTTGTTGAGCGCGAGCCGGTTAGATTCCAGGTGTCATCCCTCTCGGTGTGGGTAACGGGGGGTAACGTCAACCAACGGGTAGGGGTGCTATGAGGCGACTGTGGGTCGTTGCGCTGGGTATTGGTGTGGTGGTGGCCGCGGTCGGGGCCGCGAGCTCAGTGGCCGGCGCCGCGGGCGCGCCGCCGTGTACGCCGAAGCTCACGACGATCGCCGGTAAGCACGCGGTCGTCAACTGCGGCCCGGCGGTCGTGACGGTCCAATTGTCCGGGAAGTCGTACACGTTCAAGAACGGTTTCTGCTCTCAAAGCAAAGCCGCAAAAGGAGCGTTGCAGCTCGACGTCGGCACGCTCGTTCTCAACGCGAAGGGCAACGGTGGCAAGCCCTACATCAGTCTGCTGATGACCACCGGCTCCCTCGCGGACGCGTTCGATGCGTATTGGAACGGCAAGCAGCTGTTCGGCGACACGCTGATCAAGCGTTCGGGCAACTTCCCCTCGAAGGGATCGTTCGTGAGCGACTTCGGGACGCACTTCACCGGCACCTGGGACTGCCACGGCGTGATCTATCAGTCACCGTGAGATCGATCGAACGGCGGATCCACGCGACGGTTAGCGCCGCCCGCTCACAAGCGCCAAAGCTGCTGCCACGCGAACGCTGTTAGCCGGGCGAGGATGGCCGGCCAAGAGGCCGGCCACCGCAGCTCTCACGCTGCTGCCACGCGCACGCTGTTAGCCGGGCGACGGCTCTCATGCTGCCGCGCCAAGTGTTGCCGGCCACCGCAGCTCTCACGCTGCTGCCACGCGCACGCTGCTAGCCAGCGAGGATGGCCGGCCAAAGCCGGCCACCGCAGCTCATCCACAACCCGTGTTGTTACCGCAGCTCGAGCAGGTGTAGCACGAGCCGGTCCGCTGCATCATGCCGCCGCACTGGCTGCATGCAGGGCCGAGGTCGAGTCCGGTCATCCGCGCGGGCACGACGGGCGGGCTGTCGGTCAGCGCCGCCGTCGCGGGCTTGGAGCCGCCGTTTCCTCCGATCGCCTGCGGCGCGCTCGGCCCGGCGGTGTCCGAGGTGATCGAGCTTGCGACGTCCTCGGCGGCCTTCCGCGCGCGAACCGCCGGCGTCAGGATGCCGAGCTCCTCCTGGGTGTCGGTGTCGAGGAAGCGCGAGGCGAGCCAGCGCATGATGTAGTCGGGCATCGACTTCGCGAACGGGATCTCCGGGTTGTTGGTGATCCCCTCCGGCTCGAAGCGCATGTAGCTGAACTTCTGCACGAGCGTCTCGAGCGGCACTCCGTATTGGAGTGCGATCGAGATCGCGGTCGCGAACGCGTTCATCATGCCGCGCAGCGTCGAGCCTTCCTTGCCGATGTCGGTGAGGAAGATCTCGCCGACAGAGCCGTCGTCGTACATCCCGGCGGTGATGTAGCCCTCGTGGCCGCCGAGCGAGAACTTGTGCGTGATCGAGCGCCGTTCCTGGGGCATGCGCTTGCGACGCGGTCCGACCTCGCGCTTTGCCGTCTCAACGGCCTGCGCGATCAGCGCGTCGACGTCAACCGGCGCCGGCGCATCCTGCCTGTGCCCTTCAGCGTTTTGCGCGTCCGTCCGCAGCGCCTGCGCGGTCTTCGAGCCGTCGCGGTAGATCGCGAGCGCCTTGACACCGAGCCGCCAGGCCTGCGTGTAGGCGTCGGCGATGTCCTCGACCGTCGTCGTGTTCGGCATGTTGACGGTCTTCGAGATCGCGCCCGAGATGAACGGCTGGACGGCGCCCATCATCTTGATGTGGCCCATGTGCGAGATCGCGCGTTCGCCGACGGCGACATCGAACACGGGGAGGTGCTCCTCGGCGAGACCTGGCGCCCCGACGATCGTCCCGTGCTGGTTGATGTGCGCGACGATCTGCTCGACCTGCTCGGATGCGTAGCCGAGCGTGCGCAGCGCGAGTGGCACCGTGCCGTTGACGATCGTCATCTGCCCGCCGCCGACGAGCTCCTTGTACTTGACGAGCGAGAAGTCCGGCTCGACGCCGGTCGTGTCGCAGTCCATCAGGAAGGAGATCGTCCCGGTCGGTGCCAGGACCGTCGCCTGCGCGTTGCGGTAACCGTGCTCCTCGCCAAGCGCCACGGCGCGATCCCAGGCTGAGCGCGCGGCGATGAGCAGCTCGCTGTCCGGACAAGCCTCATCGGCGATCGCATACGACGCATCGCGGTGCATCCGCATGACCGCGTTGTGCGGCTCGCGGTTCTCCTCATAGCGCTCGTAGGGGCCGAGCGCCCCGGCGACTCGCGCTGATTGCGCGTAGCCGCGGGCGGTCATCAGGGCGGTGATCGCCGCTGCCGCGCCGCGTCCTGCATCCGAGTCATACGGCATGCCGTTGCTCATCAGCAGCGCACCGAGGTTTGCATAGCCGAGGCCGAGTTGGCGGAACGCGCGGGCGTTCGCGCCGATCTCCTCGGTCGGGTAGCTCGACGGGCCGACGATGATCTCCTGCGCGAGAAGCATCACGTCGACGACGTGCTCGAAGCGCTCAACGTCGAAGGTGCCGTCGTCGCGGCGGAACTTCATCAGGTTGATCGAGGCGAGGTTGCAGGCGGAGTCGTCGACGTGCATGTACTCCGAGCACGGGTTGGACGCGTTGATCCGTCCGCTCGCCGGGCACGTGTGCCAGCTATTGATCGTCGTGTCGTACTGCACGCCCGGATCGGCGCAGCGCCATGCGGCCTCGGCGATCTCGCGCATCAGCTGGCGCGCGGGGATTGCCTCGCCGATCGGCTCGCCCGTCGTGCGCGCGATCAGATGCCAGTCCTCGTCGTTCTCGACCGCGCGCATGAACTCGTCGGTGACGCGCACCGAGTTGTTCGCGTTCTGGTACTGGATCGAGAAGAAGCCCTCGCCGTCGATCGACATGTCAAAGCCGGCATCGCGCAGCGCGGCGGCCTTGTCCTCCTCCTTGGCCTTGCACCAGATGAACTCGCGGATGTCCGGGTGATCGACGTCGAGCACGACCATCTTTGCCGCGCGCCGCGTCTTGCCCCCCGACTTGATCGTGCCGGCCCAGGAGTCCGCGCCGCGCATGAACGACACCGGGCCCGAGGCGGTGCCGCCCTTGGCGAGCGGCTCCATCGAGCCGCGGATGTTCGACAGGTTGATGCCCGATCCCGAGCCGCCGCGGAAGATCATCCCCTCCTTCGTGTTCCAGGCGAGGATCGACTCCATCGTGTCGGCCACCGAGAGGATGAAGCAGGCGCTGCATTGCGGGCTCTCCTCGAAGCCGACGTTGAACCAGACCGGCGAGTTGAACGCCGCGAGCTGGTGTACGAGAACGTAGGTCAGCTCGTCCTCGAAGGCGTCGGCGTCGACGTCGGAGGCGAAGTAGGCGCGCGCGCGGCCCCACCCGGCGATCGTGCCGGCGACGCGCGAGATCATCTGGCGCACCGAGCGCTCGCGCTCGGTCGCGCCGAGCTGGCCGCGGAAGTACTTCTGGGCGACGATGTTCGTCGCGTTCTGGCTCCAGCTGGCGGGGAACTCGACGTCGCGTTGCTCGAAGACAACACGGTCGCCGCCACCGATCCGGGCATCGCGAAGCTCCCATTCGACCGTGTCGAAGGGGTCGATGTCGGGGCTTGTGAAAAGCCGCCGGACGGTCAGGCCAACGGTGTCCTTCGTGCTTGCTTCCATCGTCTCGCGCCTCCTGGCGCCCGCGCTCGGCGCCGTCCAATGAGTGTGTGGGGGGCGAGCGATGATCCGCCTCTCACCGGACGGATTGAAACCCTTGTCCCTGGCTCCCGGCGCTAGGTAGATTGTACCGCTCGGGGCCGCTCGATCGGGCCCGAAAATTGCCTGCTCAGCGCGCTATGGCGCCAGCATGTCGGCCAGCTCCCCGACCGCGGCGGCGAGCAGCTCGCGGGGGGCAAGCGTGGCATCGAGCACGCGCACGCGCTCCGGATCGGTCACGGCGAGGCCGCGGTAGGCCGTATCGATCCGCGCAAAGAAGGCGTCGTCCTCGAGCTCGATGCGGTCGGCCTGCTCACCGCGGCGCGCGCGGCCTGCCGCCGGATCGATCACGAGCAGCAGCGTGCGGTCTGGTCGCAGGCCGCCGGTTGCGAACTCGTTCAGCCGGGCGATCTCCTGCAGCCCGAGCTCGCGGCCGGCCCCCTGGTAGGCGAGCGAGGAGTCGACGAAGCGATCGAGCAGGACGAAGCGCCCGGCGGCGATCGCCGGCTCGAGCTGCTCGGCGACGAGCTGTGCGCGCGCGGCTGCGTAGAGGAGCGCCTCAGTGCGCGGCGCAACCGCGTGCGCGGGGTCCATGACGAGCGCGCGGATCTGCTCGGCGAGCGCGACGCCGCCCGGCTCGCGCAGCGCGAGGACGTCGACACCGCGCTCGCGTAGCGCCGCCGCCAGGCCGCCGGCGAGGGTCGTCTTACCGGCGCCGTCGATGCCCTCGATCGTGATCAGTCGTCCGCGCACCGTCATGCGCGCTGGAGGCTACGCTGGCAGGGTGACCGTTGAGGTCCTGCCCGGCATCGACCGCCATCCCCACGCGCGTGCCGTGCTCGGCCCGGCGCTGCCGCCCGGCCAGGCGTCGCACGCCTACCTGTTCGCGGGACCGGCCGGCGCGGGCAAGCGCGCTGTCGCGCGTGCGTTCGCCGCTGCCCTGATCGCGGACGGCGCGCCCGCCGACTCGCAGGCGATCGAGCGCGTGTTGCGCGGCGCCCACCCGGACCTCAGCTGGATCACGCCGAGCGGCGCGGCGGAGATGCTCGTCGCCGACATCGATGAGCCCGTGGTCGTCGCGGCGACGCGGACGCCGTTCGAGGCACGCCGGCGCGTCTTCGTGATCGAGCAGGCTGAGACGCTCGGCGACGCGACCGCCAACCGGCTGCTCAAGACGCTCGAGGAGCCGCCCGAGTTCGTCCACCTGATCCTGATCACGACGCGGGCCGCCGACGTGCTCGAGACGGTCGCCTCGCGCTGCCAGCCCGTGCGCTTCGAGGCGCCGAGCGTCGCGCAGCTCGCGGCCGAGCTCGAGGCGCGCGGGGTCGGCGCCGAGCAGGCGCAGGCGTGCGCTCGGCTCGCGCTCGGCGACGGCGAGCGGGCGGCGGCGCTCGCGCTCGGCGACGGCCCGGCGTTGCGCGAGGCGGCGGAGCTCTACGCGTCCGCGGCGCTCCGCGACGCGCTCGCGGAGCGGCCGTGGGTTCCGCTGCTCGAGCTGGCCAAGCAGGCTGGAGCGACGGCGTCGGCGCAGCTCGCGGAGCGCCAGCGCGATGAGCTCGAGCTGACTGCGCGCGCCGAGCGCTCGCGTCTGACGCGCGAGCACGAGGAGGCGCTCCGGCGGACGGCGCGCCGCCACTCGCAGGCCGCGCTCGACCTCGCCCTCGCGACCGCCGGGCTCGTTTTCCGCGACGCCGCGTCGATCGCGCTCGGCGCGCCGGAGCTGGTCCACGCGACCGATCGGCGCGAGCCGCTCGAGGCACTCGCGCGCGAGCAGGGCGCCGCGCGCCTGCAACGCGCGCTCGCGCTGATCGACCCGGCACGCGAGGCGCTCACGCTCAACGCGACGGAGGAGCTGACGTACGAGGTGCTCGCCTACCGGATCGCCGCGCTACCGCGTGAGCGCGCGCCACATTCGGCGGCGGCGTGAGCGGGTTCGCCTTCTTAGCCAACGCTTAGCGGACGCACAGCCTCCACACACGGTGGCCCGCGAGACTGCCCGCGAGCAACGCCAAAGGAGCGCGCATGCCGACCAAGACGCCCACGAAGATCGCGGTCTTCGCCACCTCCGAGCCAGCCGCATCACCCGCCGGGCCGCCCGCCCTTCACGCCGATCCTGCCGCCGTGCTCGTCCGCGCGCGCGAGCTGATCGCGGCACGCAGCCCGGGGATCGCCGTCCCGATCCTCGACCGCGCGCTCGCCGCCGGCACGATCACGCAGGCCGAGCGCGCGGCGCTGCTGCGCGAGCTCGTCGGCGCCGGTGGTCCGCAGCAGGGCCAACTGAGCCTCGCAGCGCAGCGTCTGCGAGCCCAGGTCGCCGCCGCGATCGCGCGCGCCACGCCCGGTATTGCGCGCCCATTGCTCGATGAGGCTGTCGCGAGCCGGCGCCTGACGGCAAGCCAGAGGATGCGGATTACGCATCATCTTGGCGGCGGGATGTCCCGCCGCGTATGCTCAGCAGCGTGAGCTTTCTCTCCGCCCTGCTGGGCGACAAGACGCGGATGACCTCGCGCGAGCGCGCGCTCCCAGGACGTGAAACGGCTATCCCGACCGAGCGCGAGCACTTCGTCCTGCGGCGCTCGCTGCACCCGCCGTTTCCCGAGGGCTACGAGCAGGCGGTCTTCGGCATGGGCTGCTTCTGGGGCGCGGAGAAGGGCTTCTGGTCGCTCCCCGGCGTCTACGTAACCGCGGTCGGTTACGCGGGCGGTTTCACGCCGAACCCGACCTACGAGGAGGTCTGCTCGGGCTCGACCGGCCACGCCGAGGTCGTCCTCGTCGTCTTCGATCCGCTGCAGACGAGCTTCGAGGCGATGCTCAAGGCCTTCTGGGAGGGCCACGACCCGACGCAGCAGATGCGCCAGGGCCTCGACGTCGGCACCCAGTACCGCTCGGCGATCTACTACTCAGACGACGCGCAGCGCGAGGCGGCCGAGCGCAGCCGTGACCTTTATCAGCGCCAGCTCGCGGCGGGCGGCTTCGGCACGATCGTGACTCAGATCGAGCCTGCGGGCCCGTTCTACTACGCCGAGGGCTATCACCAGCAGTACCTCGCGAAGAACCCGGGCGGTTACTGCGGGCACGGCGGCACCGGCGTCGCCTGCCCGGTGGGCGTGGCGAGCTCGGGGTAGTTCTTTGGGCTGGCGCGATGTTGCGCGCGGCTCACTCAGGCAGCAGCGGTAATGATGCGGGTCGATGCGCCGCCTCGTGCTAGTCGCCTGCCTGCTCCTCGCCGGCTGTGGCGCGACGGTCGCGACTTCGGCGAAGCGGCCGGTGCACGCGACGCTGATGCTCGACTTCGTGCCGAACGCGGTGCACGCCGGGATCTACCGTGCGCTGTCGGCCGGCTACTACCGGCGCGCCGGCATCGATCTGAGCGTGATCCCGCCCGGGTCGACATCGGACCCGCTCGCGCTGATCGACACGGGGCGGATCGATTTCGCGCTGGCGGACGGGATCGACGTGGCCGAGCAGGCGGCACAGGGCCACGACGCGGTGGCGATCATGGCGATCGTGCAGGACCCGCTCGGGGCGCTGATCGCGCTGCGCGCCGAGCATCTGCGCTCGCCCGCTGAGCTCGCGGGGCGCACCGTCGGAATCACCGGCGTGCCCTCCGATTCCGCGGTGCTCGCGACGATCGTGCGCGCCGCCGGCGGGGATCCGGCGCGCGTCCATGCGGTCACGATCGGCTTCGGCGGCGACGCGGACCTCGAGGCGGGCAAGGTCGCCGCGTTCACCGGCTACTGGCCCGACGACGGCGTCACGGTCGCGCAGAGCGGGCACCCCGTCGAGGACTTCAAGCTGAACCGCTGGGGTGGCCCCGACTACCCGGGGCTCGTCGCGTTCACGACGCGCAAGCTGATCGACTCCCACCCGGGTCTCGTGCGCGCGTTCGTTGCCGCGACCGTGCACGGTTACGAGGACACGCTGCGCAACCCGCAGCGCAGCCTCGCCGACCTGCTGCACGCCAACAGCGCGATCGAGCCGGCGCTGGCGCGCGCGTCGTTGCGCGCGTACCTGCCGATCTTCGACTCCGGCGGCGTGCCTGATGGGACGCTCGTCCCGAGCAAGCTGTCGGCGCTCTCGCGCTGGCTTGCGGCGCACCGGCTGATCGCGCGGCCGCTCGAGCCCAGCCGCTTCGCCACGAATCGCTTCCTGCCTTGATCGTCTGTAGCGGCCTGGGCAAGAGCTTCGGGGCGACGGCGGCGCTCGCCGACGTCACCCTCGAGCTGCGCGCGGGCGAGCTCGTCGCGGTGGTCGGGCCGAGCGGCTGCGGCAAGACGACGCTGCTGCGGATCCTCGCGGGCCTGCTCGAGGCTGACGCGGGCGAGGTCGCGCGCAGCGGGCGCGTCGTCTACATGCCGCAGGGCGACTCGCTGCTGCCGTGGCGGCGCACGCTCGCGAACGTAACCGTCGGCCTCGAGCTCGCGGGCGTCGCGGACGCGCGCGGTCGCGCGCGGGCGGAGCTCGAGCGCTTCGGGCTCGCCGGCTTCGAGCGTCGCTTCCCGCGCGAGCTCTCAGGCGGGATGCGCCAGCGAGCCGCGTTGCTGCGCTCGTTCCTCGCGCCGAGCGACGCGCTGCTACTCGACGAGCCGTTCGCCGCGCTCGACGCGCTGACGCGCGAGGAGCTGCGCGCGTGGCTGCTCGAGGTCTGGCAGGCACAGCGGCGCAGCGTGCTGATGGTCACCCATGACGTCGAGGAGGCGGCGTTCCTCGCCGACCGCGTGTACGTCCTCTCGGCGCGTCCCGCGCACGTGCGCGGGGTCGTCGAGGTCGCGACGGCCCGCCCGCGGGAGCCCGAGCAGCTGCTCGGCCCGTCGCGCGAGATCCGGGCGCTGCTGCGTGAAGAGCACCCCGTAAAGGGGCACAGGCGAGCCTCGCGGAGCATCACGCCAGCCCAATGAAGAAGATCCTGCCCCCCGCCGCGCTGGCGGTCATCGTCCTCGCCGGCTGGCAGATCTATGTCGCCGCCTCCGGGATCTCCGAGCAGGTCCTGCCCTCCCCGGTCGAGGTCGCGCGCGCATTCGTCGATGACGCGGGGACGCTCTGGCCCGCCGCCTGGACGACGCTGTCGGAGATCCTCGCCGGCTACGCGATCGCCGCCGCGGTCGGCTGCCTGCTCGCGCTCGGACTGAGCTTCTCGCGCCTGGCCGAGCACGCCACCTACCCGTGGCTCGTCATCTCGCAGGTCGTGCCGGTCCCCGCGATCGCCGCGCTCGTCGTCGTCTGGGCGGGGTTCGGGATCGCGGCGAAGCTCGTCGTCGTCGCGCTCGTCAGCTTCTTCCCGATCGCCGTGAACGCGATCGACGGGCTGCGCTCGAGCGACCCCGCGCTGCTCGAAGCGCTCGCCTCGCTCGGCGCGGGACGGACCGCGCAGCTGCGCCTGGTGCGCGTGCCGACCGCGCTGCCCTACGTCTTCTCCGGCCTGCGGATCGCCGCGGTGCTCGCGGTGATCGGCGCGGTGTTCGCGGAGTGGGTCGGCAGCTCGTCGGGGCTCGGCTACCTGATCCTCACCTACAACAACGAGGTCGCTACCCCCGCGGAGTTCGCCGCGATCGGCGTCCTCGCCCTGATCGCAATCGCGTTGTTCGCCGCGGTCAGCGCGCTCGAACGCGTCGCGCTGCCCTGGCGTCAGACGACGCCCTGACCGGGCGGCGGCCCGCTAGCATCACCCGACCCGCCGACGTAGCTCAGCTGGTAGAGCACTTCACTCGTAATGAAGGGGTCCCCGGTTCGAATCCGGGCGTCGGCTTGGGTGCGTTCGCAAGTGCCGCTGCCTGGACGTTGAGGCAGCTATGCCTTCGCCAGCCCCATTTGTGCACAGCCTGAGTCAGAGCTCGCCGCCGCGCACCGTTTCGGCCGGCGCCGCGACCGTCGCGCCTGGGCTCCGCGTCGATGGCCTGAATTGTGGCGCTGTGGGTAGTTGCACGGTGACGCGGAGCCCGCCGGCCGCGCGGGGCGTGAGGGTGAGGGTTCCGTCGTGTGCTTCGGTGATGCTCTTGACGATTGCGAGGCCGAGGCCGACGCCCGCGTGGTCGGTGCGTATGCGTTCGGTGCCGCGCTGGAACGGTTCGGCAAGCGTGGAGGCTAACTGTGGGGTGAGCTTCTCGCCGGTGTTCTCGACGGTGAGCACCGCGCTGTTGGGGTGAGCGCTGGTCGTGACCCACACGGTGCCCTGGTCGGGCAGGTTGTGGACGATCGCGTTGTGCACGAGGTTGGTAATCAGCTGTAGCAGGAGCGCGTTCGAGCCGACGGTGGGCGTCAGATTGCCGGAGGTCTCGATGCTGACGCCGCGCTTGTTCGCGAGCGGGAGGAGGGTTTCGGTGGCTTCTTCCGCCATGAGGGATAGGTCGACTGGTTCCTGGGTGAATGAGCGTTGGTTTGCGCGGCTGAGCAGGAGCAGTGCTTCGGTGAGGTCGATCGCTCGGGTGTTGACAGCCTGGAGGCGGTCGAGGAGTTCGCCGTTGTCGCGGTTCGGGTCGTTGCGGGCCACGTCGAGGATCGTCTGCGTGGTCGCGAGCGGGGTGCGCAGCTGGTGGGATGCGTTGGCCGCGAATCTCTGCTGTTCGGCGACGTGTGCCTGGAGCCGCGCTAGGAGGCCGTCGATGGTGTCGGCGAGATCTTTGAGCTCGTCGTGGGGCCCTGCGAGCGCGAGGCGCTCGTTCAGGTTGCGCTCGGAGATCTGCCGGGTGGTCGCGGTCATCGCGCGCAGCGGGCGCAGGACGCGACCCGCGACCAGCCAACCGAGCGCGATCGAGACCACGGTCATGACCGCCAGCACGATCACGGACGGAGGAGCCCGCGGTGGAGTGCGTCGGTCGTACGGCGGACGAGTTCGGCGTACCTCAGGTCGGTGGCAAGGCTCCGGGCGGCCGCCCCATGCGTAGGCCCGTTCGCGACGATCAAGTCGGGCCCGGAGGCGCGGCGGAAGAGCAGGTAGGTGATCGCGAGCAGCACCGCCCCGGAAATGAAAAAGAGGCCGCCGTAGAGCAGGGTCAGGCGCAGACGGACGGTCCGCGAGGGCAGGTGAAGCAACCGCTGAGGGGCGAGCCCGGCGAGCGAGAGGCGGGACATCCTCAGGGCAGGCGCTCTATCCACGGTCGTCTCCTTCGCACCCGGTGTCTGGCTGGGTGTCGATGCGGTACCCGACGCCGGCCACGGTGGCGATGATCGAGGGCTCGCCGAGCCGTTTGCGCAGTGCCGAGACCGTGATTCGCACCGCGTTGGTGAACGGGTCGGCGTTCTCATCCCACGCCCGTTTCAGCAGTTCCTCGGCACTGACGACGCCGCCTTCGGCAGCGACGAGAACTTCGAGCACGGCGAACTGCTTGCGGGTGAGCGGAACGTAGCGACCGTCGCGGTAGACCTCGCGGCGAAACGGGTCCAGCCGCAGACCGGCGATCTCTCGCACCGGCGGCCTGTTGTGGGCGCGCCGGCGGTCGAGCGCTCTGAGGCGGAGCACGAGCTCCTGGAGTTCGAACGGCTTGGTGAGGTAGTCGTCGGCGCCGAGCCCGAACCCGGTGGCCTTGTCGTCGAGCCGGTCGGCAGCGGTCAGCATCAGGATCGGCATGCCGCTGCCGGAGGCGACGATGCGTTTGGCGATCTCGTCGCCAGAGGGCCCGGGGATGTCGCGGTCGAGGACGGCGATGTCGTAGGCGTTGGCGCTCAGCAGCTCCAGGGCGGTGTCGCCGTCGCCGGCGATGTCGGCGGCGATCGCTTCCAGGCGCAGGCCGTCGCGGATGGCTTCCGCCATGTAGGGCTCGTCCTCGACGATCAGCACACGCATGCGCTCGATGATCGCAGCCGGCACATATCGTCGGCGTATCGAAAACCGCATACGTGCTGGCAACATCCGTGCTCGCTTGACTGGCGGCATGACCTCCAGCGAGCCGGCGCGAACATCGGCCCGCGGTACCCGAATGACCGTGTACCGGCGGCGTCGCCGCCGCGCGCTGCTCGGGGCGGTCCTCGTCGCTATTCCTCGTCGCCGCGGCGTTCGCGGCGGCGCCCGCCCCCTCAACGGCAAGGACCGCACGCTCAAGCACGACCGCACGCTCAACCGCGCACGCCAGACCGCGCCTACCTGTCCGCGGTCGTGTGGCCGCAGCAGGGACAGGCGGCGCTTGTGCTCGGCAACAGCGGGCCGGCGGCGAGCCCGTACGAGCAGCCGGCACCGATCGCGAGCCTGGCGAAGGTGATGACCGCCTACCTGACCCTCGAGCGCTACCCGCTCAGCGGTGCGCAGGACGGGTTCACGATCACCGTCACGCCGGCACAGGCACAGGCCGAGGCCCGGGACGCCGCCCAGGGCCAGTCGGGCGTGGCGGTGCTGGCCGGCGAGCAGCTGACCGAGCGCCAGCTGCTGGAGGCGCTGCTGATCCCCTCCGGCAACAACATCGCCCAGATGCTCGCCACCCAGATGGCGGGCAGCGAAACGCGCTTTGTCGCCGAGATGAACGCCGAGGCCCGCGCGCTCGGGATGGACCACACGATCTACACCGATCCCAGCGGGTTCGATCCAAGCACGGTCTCCACCGCCGCCGACCAGCTGCGCGTTTTCCTACGGGCGATGCGCTTCGCGGTCTTCCGCCAGATCGTCTCGATGGCCAGCGTGACGCTGCCGGTCGCCGGCACGCTCACCAACTACGACCCGCTGATCACCGAGGGCTACGCGGGCAAGACCGGATCGGACTCCGCGGCGGGGGGGTGCCTGGCCTTCTTCACCCCCGTGACAGTCGGCGGGCGCCAGCTGACCGCGGTCGGCGTCGTGATGGGGCAGGGGCAGGGCAACGACACATCCGTGCTTCTCGCCGCCGCCGGGGAAGCCGCCCAGCAGCTGGTCCACTCCGTCGCCCCAGCGACCCGCGTGCGCACGATCCCCCGCGCCCGGCGCCGGTTCGCGGTCGCCGGCGCCTGGCGAGACGGCAATCGCCAGCGCCCTCATCGCCGTCGGCGCAGAACTGATGTCACGCAATCACTACCCGCGGGAGAAAGCATGAGTAGAAAACGCGGCCGCTGGCCGCCCTTGCCCTGATCGCCAGGGTCGCGCTGATCAGCGCGTGCGGTTCGAACGCGCCTGCCGCGAGCAGCAGCGGCCAGCGGCGGCGGCAACAACACCGCCGCCAATACTCAGAATGGGGTGAAGTTCGCCGAGTGCATGCGCCGCAACGGTGTCAGCAAGTTCCCGGATCCGAGCGCGTCGGGCAAGTTCACGATCGATGAAGATTGCGAACGGCACGTCGCTGGACACGAGCAGCCCGACGTTCACGCAGGCTCTCAACGCGTGCAAGAGCCTGGAGCCGGCGGGGTTCGAGGGCGGCACGCGGAGCACCCAGCAGCAGGCGGCGGCGCTCAAGTTCGCACAGTGCATCCGCGCCAACGGCGTGAGCGACTTCCCGGACCCCGCCACTGGTCAGCCCCTCGTCGACACGAACCGAATCCCGTCCGCCTCAACGAGCAGCGGTATGAGCATTCTCAACGCCGCGATGCAGAAGTGCAGCGCCTTCGGCGCGGCAGCGGGAGCCCACAGGTGAAGCGGAGGACCTGGGCGCTTGCCGCAGCGGCCGTCGTGGCCGGCGTAGTCGTCGCCGGCGGCGTGGTCGTCATGTCCGGCGCCAAGCAACAGGCTCTCGGCCGCACAGCAGCCGCCGGTGAACACCGTGAAGGTGGAACGGCGGGAGCTTTCGGCGATGGTCTCCGAGGCGGGGATCCTGACCTATCGGGCGCAACCGGACGGGTCACCGTACTCGGTGATCAACCAGGCCCGCGGGATATACACCAAGCTGCCCGCGGTCGGCGAGGTGATCTCTCAGGGTCACGTGCTCTACCGCGTCAACGATCGCCCGGTGGTGCTGCTGCACGGCGCGACGCCTGCCTACCGGACGCTTTCGGTCGGGGCGAGCGGCCCCGACGTGGCCGAGCTCAACGCGGATCTGGTCGCGCTCGGCTACGCCACCTCGGCTCAGCTGCGCCCGAGCTCCTCGTCGTTCGGGTCGGCCACCGCCACGGCCTTGGACAAGCTCCAGGCCGCGCTGGGGCTGACCCAGAACGGGACGCTGACGCTCGGCCAGGCGGTGTTCGAACCCACCACCGTGCGGGTGACGACCGTGCTCAGCCCAGCTCGGCGGCGGCACCCAGCCCGGCCAGACGGTGCTGCAGGCGACCTCGACCAGTCCGCCAGGTGCAGATGGCGTTGGACGCCTCGCAACAGACCGGCGTGGCGGTCGGGGACAAGGTCACGATCACGCTGCCCAACAACCAGATCACCCCAGGCGTCGTTTCCTCGGTGGGGGCGGTCGCCACCTGCCCATCGAGCTCCGGGTCCGGGCGCCGGGCTCCAGCTCCGCCGCGCCGGGAACGGACACCTGCTCGCTCGAGCAGCAGCACGCCGACCATCACCGTGGACGTCACCCCGTCCGACCCGGCCGCCACGGGCACGTGGGACCAGGCCCCGGTGCAGGTCGGCATCACCACCGCCAGGGTGCCGAGCGCGCTGGTCGTGCCAGTGAACGCGTTGCTGGCCCAGTCCAGCGGTGGCTACGCGGTCGAGGTCGCCGGCGCCGCGGGGATCAACCATCTCGTGCCGGTCTCGCTCGGACTGTTCGACGACGCCGACGGGCTGGTGCAGGTCACCGGCTCGGGGCTGGCCGCCGGCCAGGAAGTGGTGGTCCCGGCGACATGACCGACACCCCGCCACCCACGCCCAGCAGCCGCGGGCGCAGCCGGCCGGCGGCCTCGCTATCGGCGCGTGCAGGGGCTCCGGTGCTCGAGGTCGAACGACGTGATCAAGAGCTATCCCGGCGAGCCGCCCGTCCAGGCTCTGCGCGGGGTGAGCCTCACCATCGGCCAGGGGGAGCTGGTCGGGATCGTCGGCCCCTCGGGATCGGGCAAGACGACCCTGCTGCAAATGATGGGAACCCTCGACCGGCCCACCAGAGGCCACGTGCGGATCACCGGGCTCGACGTGGCCACGATGGCCGACGACGACGTGGCCTACCTGCGGGCCACCCGGATCGGGTTCATCTTCCAACAGTTCTTCCTCGCCGAGCACGCCACCGTGTTGGACAACGTGGCCGACGGGCTCCTCTACGCCGCCATCCCCCTCGAGCAGCGCCGCCAGCGCGCCCTCGAAGCCCTCGAGCTGGTCGGCCTGGCCGAGCGCCGCTCATGCCCGCCCCACAGAGCTCTCCGGCGGGCAACGCCAACGCGTCGCGATCGCCCGGGCCCTCGTCGGCGAGCCCGCCATCGTGCTGGCCGACGAGCCGACCGGCAACCTCGACCAGGCCACCGGAAACGCCATCCTGGCCCTGGTCGACCAGCTCCACCAGGCCGGCTCGACCATCGTCGTCATCACCCACGACCACGCCATCGCCGCGCGCATGGCCCGAAACGTCGAGATCCTCGACGGCCGCATCGTCGCCGACACCGGCCCCGCTGGCCCGCGCACCGACCAACGCCGCTCGCGAGCTCTCGTCTCGCCCGCCGCGACCCCTCAGCGAGGAGCCGTCATGACCGTCACCGTCACCGGTGAGCCGCAGGCGTCTACAGCTCTCCGACCTGGCCCGGCTCTCCACCGTCGGTCTACGCGCCCGGAAGGTACGCGCGGGGCTGTCGGCTCTCGGGATCGCGATCGGCGTGGCAGCCATCGTCGCCGTGCTCGGCCTGTCCGCGTCCTCCCAGGCCGGCCTGCTGAACGAAATCAACCAGCTCGGCACCAACCTGCTGACCGTCAGCAACGGCCAGAGCCTCACCGGCGCCCCCGCCGAACTGCCCGACCAGCGCACCCGCCATGATCGGCCGGGTCGCGGCGTCCAGCAGGTCCAGACCACGGGGACGGTCAGCGGCGCCAACGCCTACCGCACCCCCTACATCCCCTCGGTCGACACCAACGGCGTGAGCGTCCAAGCCGCAAGCTCTCAATCTTCTCCCCGTCCTCGCCACCCGCGTCGCGCAGGGCCACTACCTCAACGCCGCCACCGCCCAAGAACCCGTCGCCGTACTCGGCGCCGCCGCCGCGCAACTGCTCGGCATCGACCACACCTACCCCGGCGAACGCATCTGGGTCGGCGGCCAATGGTTCTACCTTGCCGGCATCCTCAAATCCGCCGTGCTCGCCTCCGCCATCGACACCTCAGTCCTCGTCGGCTACCCCGCCGCCGAGAAATACCTCGGCTTCGACGGACACCCCTCGACGATCTACCTTCGCGCCCAGACCGACCGCGTCGACGAGGTCGACAACCTGCTCGCCGCCACCGCCAACCCCGAGAACCCAAGCGAGGTCAACGTCAGCCAACCCTCCGACGCCCTCGTCGCCCAAGCCGACGCCAAAAGCGCCCTCGACGGCCTCTTCCTCGGGCTCGGCGCCGTCGCCCTCCTGGTCGGAGCCGTCGGCGTCGCGAACATCATGATCATCTCCGTCCTCGAACGCCGCTCCGAAATCGGACTGCGTCGCGCCCTCGGCGCCACCAAACGCCACATCCGGACCCAATTCCTGTCCGAAGCTGTCCTGCTCGGCCTGCTCGGCGGCGCCGTCGGCGTCGCCCTTGGCGCCGCATCCACAGCCGTCTATGCCAGCACCAAACACTGGAGCACCATCATCCCCGTCGATGCCTGGGCCGGAGGCATCGCCGCCTCCATCATCATCGGGGCCCTCGCCGGCCTGATCCCCGCCATACGCGCTGCGCGCCTCTCACCCACCCAAGCGCTGTGGTCCGTCTAGGGCGTCGAAAAGAACGACGGAGCTCACAGGCGCGCGGCGAGGTCACCGGCCCCGACGGGAAACATCCGTGTCCCGAAACATGTCCCGAACTCGGCAAATATGAGGTGAACTGAGCGCACTTGAGGGCACCTGGAGAAACGTGAGAGCGGCTGAAACGCCTACAAAACGCAGCTCGCGTAATGAAGGGGTCCCCGGTTCGCGTCCGGGCGTCGGCTTTTGAGCCCTGCGGTCGGCTTGTGCGTCGCGCGGGCGGCGATAGGACCGCTGCGCCGCCGCCCCCGATGTCGGACGGGTAAGCTAGCTGCCCGGCGGGCGACCGGGTCTGTCCGATTGGGCTCGAGCGCCAGCATGCAGCGGCAAGACACCACGCGATTTCTCTTCGGGCCAGCCCGGCGGCTTCGCGAGCATGTTCGCGAGATAAGGCGGCTCGCGGGTGAGACGCGCGAGCTGGTGGCGGCGGCGCATGCGGAGAGTGCAGCCCAGCTGAGCGCGCTTGGTGCGAGCCTCGCGCAGCTGGAGGATCTTGCGAACCGTCAGGCGGAGGTGTGCGCAGAGCTCTCGAGCCGCCTCGCGGCGCTCGCGTCCGAGTGGCAGGCGGCGAGCCCGCCTTCGCGTGCCGAGTATCAGCAGCTTGTCGGGATCCTATGGTTCGTGAACGAGCGCGGTCACTGGCGGCGTCGGCAGCTGCGTCGCCTGCGATCCGAGCCGGTCTACGAGCGTGCATTCTCAGAGCCCGAACCCCTGATCTCGGTCGTGATCCCGACTTACGACAACTACGCGTCGCTGCGCGAGCGCTCGATCCCGTCGGTGCTCGCCCAGACCTACCAGAACTTCGAGATCGTCGTGGTCGGCGACGCGGCACCCGACGATGCCCGGCGGGCAGTCGAGGGATTCGGCGATCCCCGGATCACGTTCTTCAACCTGCCCTATCGAGGCCCTTATCCAGAGGATCCGGAGACGCGCTGGCTCGTGGCGGGGGTTCCCGCGTACAACGAAGCGGTCGGTCGCGCGCGGGGGCTGTGGATCGCTCCGCTCGATGACGACGACGCGTTCCGCCCGGCCCACCTCGAGCGGCTAATGGAACGAGCCCGCCTTGAACGCCTCGAGCTGACCTATAGCCGCATGTGCGTTCACTTGGCCGACGGCGACCAAGACACGAACGGTCGGTTCCCGCCAGAATACGGTCAGTTCGGCGTGCAGTCGGCGCTGTACCACGCCGGGCTCGCGGACATCTTTGACTATGCGCTGTCAGACGCGGCGTTCGGGCTTGCGAACGACTGGGGGCTGTGCCGGCGGATGATGGAGGCCGGTGTCCGAATCGGCATGCTCGACGAAGAGACCGTCGACTATTACCCGTCCACGATCTGGACGCCGAGGTGGTAGACCCATTGCAGGTACGCCGTTCCCGAGCGCCGATGCCCGGCATAGGCTCCATCACGGTCCAGGCCGCCAGCCGATGCACCTTGATCCGGCTGCGCCGGGTCGATGAGACGCGCGGCTCGCTGTGCGTGGCCGAGGTGGGTGACCAGGTCCCGTTCGAGATCCAGCGCGTGTATTGGGTGTTCGCTGTGCCCGACGGCGCGGAGCGGGCGCATCATGCACATCGCGATCAGTATGAGCTGCTCGTCGCCGTCCATGGTCAGTTCACGGTTCATTGCGACGACGGAGCGGTCGAGAGTGCGTACACGCTCGACTCTTCGGAGACGGCCCTGTTGGTGCCGCCCATGGTGTTCCATCGTTTGGACGAGTTCTCCCCGGGATCGGTATGCCTCGCGTTCGCATCGGGCTTGTACGACGCCGGCGAGTACGTGTCCGAGTACGCCGAGTTCCGCGAGCTCGTGAAGAACGGGTGACAGGGGTCTCCTTCCTCGATCTCGTGCCCACCGACCGGGGGCTTGAGGCGGAGCTTGAAGAGGCGGCCGTCCGCGTCCTGCGTTCGGGGCGTTTCATCAGCGGACCCGAGGTCGCGCGCTTCGAGACCGGGTTCGCCCGCTACTGTGGGGTAGCTGGCGGTGTCGGCGTCGGGAACGGGCTCGACGCGTTGCGACTGACGCTCGAGGCATTGGGCATCGGTCGCGGGGACGAAGTGCTCGTCTCGGCCCACACTTCGATCGCGACATGGCTTGCCATCAGTCATACCGGGGCCGTTCCGGTACCGGTCGAGCCCGATCCGCACACGATGCTGATCGACCCCGCGCTCGTCGAGGGATCGATCGGGCCCCGCTCGGCCGCGATCGTGCCGGTTCACCTCTACGGGACACCCGCCGACATGGACGCGCTCGCGCAGGTTTCGCGCAAGCACGGACTGGCGCTGATCGAGGACGCCTCGCAGGCGCACGGAGCGCGGCTGCGCGATCGTCCCGTGGGCTCGCTTGCCGACGCCGCTGCGTTCAGCCTCTACCCAACCAAGAACCTTGGTGCGATCGGCGACGCCGGCATAGTCGTGTCCAACGACCTCCAGTTGCTCGAGCGCGTGCGGATCCTCGCCAACTACGGGGAGCGCGAGCGTCATCGCAGCGAGCTGCGCGGTCACAACAGCCGGCTCGACGAGCTGCAGGCCGCTCTGCTGTCAGTCAAGCTGCCGCGGCTCGACGCCTGGAACGCTCACCGGAGAGCACTCGCCAAGCGGTATTTCGACGGGCTCTCGAGCTGCGCGGGCATCGAGTTGCCGCGATCATTTGACGGCGCGCTGCCCGTGTGGCATCAGTTCGTGGTCCGTGTCAACGGACGAGCCCGCGTGCGCGAGCAGCTCGCTCGTCGCGGCATCGAGACGTTGATCCACTATCCGATCGCCCCACACCGCGCTCCGGCCTACGCTTCTGACTATCCGCAGCGCTTGCCGATCACCGAGGCGCTTGCGGCATCCGTGCTGAGCCTGCCGATCTCCCCCCAGCTAGCCGACGCGGAATGCGCATCGGTATGCCAGGCCCTGCTCGAGGTCACGGCTGCCGTGGATGCCTGACGGCGCCTGGGAACACTTGGAATGCCTGCAAATCGGCATTCTCGTAATGAAGCGGCCCCGGTTCGAGTGCGGGCGTCGGCTTGCGAGGGCGGCAGGTTGGCCCGGCGCGCCCGACCGGCTTACTGCTCCGCCAGCCAGACCGCGGACCACGTCCGCTGCACGGCCGGCTAGTCGCTGGTACGCCGGCGGTACAGAGCGATTCCGAGCGGCGCGAACACCGCGAGGATCAGCGCGATCCACGTCAGGGCGGCGGCGAGCGGGTGTTGCATCGGCCATGCGTGGACGCCGGCTCGTGAGGAGGTCTGCGAGCGTGCGTCCGATTAGGACACTTGCGCGCCATAGCGGCAGCGTGCGGAAGCGGTCGATCACGCCGCTCTGGAGGTCGCTGCACATGCCGACGGCAGTCCCGATCGAGGCGGTGGTCAGGTGTCACACACGCTCGCTATACCGCACGCGCGCTATCGACTCGTCGATCTCTTGGCGCTACATCCGGAGGTTTGCCGGGTCCCAGCCGAGCGTCACGATCCCGTACCGGTGGCCATCGACGTAGAGCGGTAGCGAGAGCGTCGTTTGGAGCGTGCCGGTATCGCGGACGTAGGTTTGGAGCAGGAAGCCTTGCTGGTCGATTGGCGGCTCGTCAAGGTTGGCGCCGGCTAGCAACAGCTCCCCGCGCGTGAGTGGGCGCCGGGGCAACGCGACCCCGAGGCCCATACGCGACGCCCGCCAGATCGAGTCGCTATCGAGGAAGATCCGCTTCGTGCGGTTGTTGACCAGATCAGTCGCGCGATCACCCGTCCAGTCGCGGGTCGCGGTGCTCTGGTGCGCAGGGGCGTAGCCGTTGACGTCGCCAACACCCGAATCCGCGAGAGCTGGTTCCCGCGCAAGCACCGCATCGAGGTGGGCGGTGATCTGGCGGTCGACGAGCGCGTCGTAAGCAGTGTGGTATTTCGGCGGGTCAAACCCCTCAGGCGGAACCCGAGAGACATCGAACAGGCGTGCGAAGCGCTGAATCAATGGGCCACGCGCCTCCTCGTACTCGAACGCCAGAAGCTCATCGAGCGTCACGGCGCCGTCAGCGATCACGCCTTCGAATACCGCACGCAGCTCATCCGCGAGGGCCTGACAAAGCTCATGCATCCGCGAGACGACCCCCTCGGTGCGGAAGCGACCGATCACCTGCGACGCAGTCTCGGTACCAGCGGCGAGCGCGAGCTGATGGCCCGTGACCTCGCGCGTCTGAGCTTCGATCACCGCGCTGGACTGCGTGATCGCCGTGATCCCGTCGTTGACGGCGGCCGCGTCGGTGAGGTTCTGAGACGCAAGCTGCGCGATCTCACCCGCCCGCGTCCGCGAGGAATCGATCAGCGTGTGAACTTCCTCAAGCGTGACGCGGCCCTCGTCAGCATCAACGGCCCCCGCCGCCGCCCGGTCGCGCGCCGTCGTCGCGGCCTGCTGAACCTCCGTCATCTCAGCCCGCGCACGAGTAATCGTCTGTGAGATCCGTGCCGTCTGGGACGCGGTCTCGGCCGCCAGGCGGCCGACCTCCTCGGCAACCACCGCGAACCCCCGGCCGTGCTCGCCAGCGCGCGCTGCCTCGATCGCTGCATTCAGGGAGAGGAGCTTCGTCTGTTGCGCGACGCCATCGATCACATCCGAGAAGCTCCCGATGTCATTCAGCTCGCCGTGTGCGAGCCGATCGACCAGCGCAGAGACACGGTCGGTGCGCTCGCTCAGCTCGTCCAGACCATCGATCAGCCGCGCCAGCACGGCGAGGCCCCGCTCGGTCGCACTCGCAAGCGACTCCGAAACGTCTGCCGCCACAGCGGCCGCCCGAGCACCCTGCTCAGACGATGCGACCAGCGATGAGGCACGCAAGGACAGCCGTTCAAGCTCACCCCGCAAATCCTCGACCTCGCCCCCGATCAGGCCGGTTGCGACCGAGCTGCGTGCGGCGCCGATCGAAGCATCACTAACGGCCTGCGCGAGCTGATCCAACGCACCTGCGACATCCCCGCCGAGCAAAGCCGCAGGCCCGCCTTCACGAGAGAGCGCAACCAGATCCCAGCGTCCATCCGCCGCAGGCAAAAGCGGGCCCGAGCCCAACCGCGCCGCAGCGATCGCCGCGCCGTCATGGGCGGCGGGTACGTCTAAGTCCGCGTCCACAAACTACCCCGGTGCCGGTGCTACACGATTGACACGGCACGAGTGCGTCACTACCCGCGCAGGAGCGATCGGACTCACGCGAGCGAACGATCGCGGACCGGACACGCGCCCGTCTTTGGCCGCCTGGCCAATATCACGCTGTGGCGGTTCCTCCACGCGTCACGAAATCAGTCAACCGCGGCCTGGCCGCGACGGTGCGACAGTGCTCTCAAATCGGCTCGACTCACCTCATGTGAGCGGGATCGAGGCTGCGGTCGTCAGGTGATGTCGCGTCTGACGGTCAGCGGCAGGGCGATCATCGCGAGCAACGCGATCCAGCCAAGCAGGACGAGGGCGCCGACGGCGGGGGATAGGAGGTGTGCAGTGCGCATGTTGCTCAATGCGTTCTCGGCGCGGGCCGGCGTGAAGCGACCGATCGAGGGGACGAACTCGTGGAGCAGGTTGTCGATGACGAAGCCCCAGGCGAGGAGAGTGATGATGCCGCTGACCTGGTTGCGGACGATCGCGCCTAGCCCTGCGCCGATTGCCGCCCAGGTTGCGACGCCGGCGAACGCGCCGAGCCAGAGCAGCTCGACGTCATTGGCGCTCAGCGCGAACGGGATGCCGCGGCTCCTGAGGACCGCGTAGCCGACCGCCCAGCTGAGTCCTTCACCGACGACGCCGAATACGACGCCCATGAGCGCAGCGGCGAGGAGTTTGGCGGCGAGCATGCGTGGGCGCGCCGGCGTGAATAGGACGGTCGGGCGGATCGTGCCATGGCGGTATTCGCTCGTCACCAGCAGTAGCCCGGCGATCGCCGAGAAGGCGCCGGCGAGGTTGCCGATGTTGAGGAGTTGGAGCTGGTTTGCCCGACCGGTTAGCTCGCCTGGGCGCGCAACGAGCCCGGTGAGCAGGCTGAACAGGAGGATCAGCGCGAGCATCCCGAGGACCAGGCCGATCGTCGTTCGGGTCGAGCGGATCTTCAGTAGCTCGGCGCTGATTTGCGCGATCACGGTGTGGGCTCCGCGGTTAGCTGGAGGAAGATGTCTTCGAGCGAGGAGGCCCCGCTGACGAGTTGGTGCACGGGGATGCCGGCGGCGAACGCGATATCGCCGATGCGCTCGCAGTGTGGCGCCGGGCAACGAGGGAGAACGTCCATCGCCGTGTCGAGTGGCGTCGTGAGGCCGTCGCGGCTCAGCGCCGGCAGCGAGGTCGCGCGGGTGCGGCGCGCGAACCCGTACCCAGCCGTCGACGCAAGCGGTCAGCCGCTCGAGCGAGGACTCGATCACGATCCGTCCGCGGTTGATGATCAGGACCTGGTCCACGGTCTGGGCGACCTCGGCGAGGACGTGACTCGAGATCAGTACCGTCCGTCCTTCCGCGGCGAATGAGCGCAGGAAGTCGCGCAGCCAGCGGACGCCTTCGGGGTCGAGGCCGTTTGCCGGCTCGTCGAGCACGAGTAGCTCGGGATCGCCGAGCAGCGCGGCCGCCAGCCCGAGGCGCTGGCGCATGCCGAGCGAGTAGCCCTTCACGCGCCGCTGTGCGGCGTCCGGAGCTCGACCAACGCCAGAACCTCGTCGGCACGCGAGTCTGGCAGTCCGACCGCGCGGCCCAGCATTCGCAGGTGATCTGCCCGAACGGCCGGGTGGAAGTCGGTAGCCTCGAGCACCGCGCCGATTCGCAGCGCCGGGCGCTCGAGTCCGCGTAGGTCTGCCGAAGACGAGCGCCCGCCCTGGTTCGGGGCCGACAAGCCCAGCAGCATCCGCAGCGTCGTCGTCTTGCCGGCGCCGTTTGGCCCGAGGAACCCGGTGATCGTGCCCGCCTCGAGCGCGAACGAGAATCGTCGACAGCCGGGACTCCGCCGAAGCGCTTGGTGAGCGCTCGGCGACGACGACGGCTGCCACTTCCTCACCCGATCTCTCGAGAGGTATCGAGCTCTGGATCGCGCCGGCGGGCAATGCGGCGCGCTCCATGCTCGAGCGCGAACGATAGGACCTGATCTCTTCACCGCGGTGGACCTCCTTGGGTAACTGCTCAGCAGCGTGTCACCGCGGCCAGGGCAGAACCAGTTGACCAACCGGAGCGACGAGGCTGGGGCGGCCCACCGCAACGACGGTGGGGTTACCCGTATCCGGCTCCCCGCGGCCCCCTGCGCGGGTAGGGCCTGCCCCACCATCGAGCCGCAGGCGAGCATGCTGGCGGCGTGTTTTGGCATCGCCTACCGTGAGGGTCGTGAACACAAGCCTTCGATCGAGTTCGGCCCGCCGCGCCGCGTCTGAGTTCCTCGACGTGACCGCCGGCGTGCCGCTCGGGTTCAGCTGGTGCCTCGCATTGGCGGTCGCCCTCACGGTCGGGGTCGCGACATCGATCGTGATCGTCGGTATTCCGCTGCTCGCCCTCACCCTGATCGTGGTCCGCTGGGGCGCGAACACAGAGCGTGAGCGCGCGGCGATGGTCCTCGGCTCGCCGATCGTGCGGTTGCCCGGTCCGCGGAGCGGCGGTTCGTGGGTTCGCCGCTGGCGCGCGAGGCTGAGCGATCGGGCGACCTGGAAGGAGCTTGGGTACATGCTCTTGCTTTGGCCCGGTCGGCATCTTCGCGGGCAGCATCGTGCTTGCCCTGTGGTCGGCGGCGCTCGCCGCGCTCGCATCGCCCGCGGTCTCGACGGCGGCTCCGGCGGGCTCCTGGCTCGCCGGTCTGAGCTCACTCGCCCTCGTCGGCGCGGCGCTGGGTGCGGTCGTGCTCGTCGCGATCAGCCTCGTCGCGACCCGCGGACTGGCGCTGGCCTGCGCCTCGCTCGCATCGGGCCTGCTCGCTCCCAACGAGCGTGCGCTGCTTGCGGCACGGGTTCGAGCGCTGGAGGAGACGCGCGCGGGTGCGGTCGAATCGGGCGGACGCCCAGCTGCGCCGCTTGGAGCGCGACCTCCACGACGGTGCGCAACATCGCCTTGCTCCATCGCGATGGAGCTCGACCGTGCGCAAGCGCCCGGGTGCACACCGACCCGGCGGCCGCGACCGAGCCTGTACGCGCACGAGGAGTCAAAGAAGGCGATGAGCGAGCTGCGCGACCTCGTGCGCGGCATCCATCCCGCCGGTGCTCACCGACCGCGGGCCGATGTGGCCGTCTCCTGGCCTCGCCTAGCGATCTGCCCGGTGCCTGTCGATATCTCGATCCGCCTGGACGTCGCATGCGACCGCCGCCACAGTTGAGACCGCCGCCTACTACGTCGTCGCCGAGTTGCTCACGAACGTTGCCAAACATGCACGGGCCCAGAGCGCCGCGGTCGAGATCCTCTCGGCGACGGCGCACAGCTCGCAGATCGAGTCGTCCGTGACGACGGCGCCGGTGGCGCTGCCCGGGACCCGGGATCGGGTCTCGAAGGACTCGCCCAGCGCGTCGAGGCACTCGACGGGACGGTCTCGATCGACGAGCCCACACGGTGGTCCGACGACGATCCACGTGGAGCTCCCGGTGCGCGTCGTGATCGCCGAGGACTCGCGCTCCTTCGCGAGGGCCTCGCCCGCTTGTTCGAGGAGGAGGGCACGATGTGGCTCGCAACGGTGCCGGCGACGCCGAAACCTCCTGGCCCGCGCCGCGGAGCCAACGGCCCCGATGCTCGTGATCGTCGACGGGCGGATGCCCCCGACCTTCAGACCGATGAAGGCCTCCGCGCGGCGGTCGTGCTGCGCCGAACCCGGCCCGACGTCGCGATCCTGATCCTCAGCCAGTACGTCGAGGAGCGCTACGCGACCGACCTGCTCAGTGGCGGCAGCCGCGGCGTCGGCTACCTGCTAAAGGACCGCGTGGCCGACGTCGCCGAGTTCATGTCCGCCGCGCGACGAGTCGCCGGCGGAGGAACCGCAATCGACCCGGAGGTTGTCGCCCAGCTGCTGAGCCGCCGCCGACGAAACGACGTGCTCAGCGAACTCACACCGCGCGAGCGTGAGGTCCTTGGGCTGATGGCCGAGGGGCGCACGAACCCGCGATCGCGGAACGCCTCGTCGTCACGCCGGGGGCTGTTGAGAAGCACGTTCGCAACGTCTTCATGAAGCTCGGCCTGCCGCCAACCGACCAGCAGCACCGCCGCGTCCTGGCGGTCCTGACCTACCTGGGAGTGTGAGCCTCGCCATGAGCACAGCCATCGCAATGCCGACGCCGCCAGCTACGAACACCGGCCTGCGCCTGATCCTCAAACTGGTCGCAGCGCTGGTCGCCGCGGCGTTCGTTGCCGCGGGCGCAATCACGCTGCTCAATCTCATGGCGCGCCACACGTTCACCGTCCGGAGCTCCTACGCCGGCGTGCGCTCGCTGACCGTCAACTCGGCCGACGGCGACGTGCAACTGAAGCGCGCGCCCGCGGGCACCGAGCTGAGGACCGTCGAGCACGTGAGTGAGGACCTCGAGACGCCGCGGCGCGATGCCGGGCTCAGTGGCTCGGGGTTGCTCAGCCTGACCGGAGATGGAAACGAGATGACAACCTTTGAAGTAATAGTACTCTTCGTGATCGCCTGCGTTCTGGGTACTGCGCTCGTTCTGGCCATCTTTCAAGATTAAGAGAATAGGAGATAGGGAAAATGACACAGGATATGTTCATCTTACGCGGCCTAAATGCTAATGGCTCTGAGGTGTTTTATACGGGCAAGGCTGGTGACGGCTGGATTTCAGAGCATCGCGGCGCTTCATTCGGTTATGTC
>CAVPFP010000029.1:0-117361 GCA_963703775.1 uncultured Solirubrobacterales bacterium
ATCCGACCGAGGTGATCGCGCTGAACGTTTCGTCCTCGACTCGCGGTAGTCGGCGATGCGGATCTCGACGCGGTCCGCGAGCACCGGCGGCGGCGACGTGTCTGCGCGCCAGCCGCGCCGGCGAGGGCGAGAGCGACGCCGGTGACGCTCACGCCGTGCTCATGCGCCGTACATCGCGAAGCCGCCCCAGCCCCACTGACATCAAGGACGCGCTGGCCAGGTCGAGCTCGAGCTTCTGAGCGATCAGCTCGAGCTTCGTCTGTTGCGCCTCCTCCAGCGTCCGCGCCCGCGCGAGAAGACCGTGCAGCGGTAGGTCATTGACTCGTCGAGAAACAGCGCGAAGAACTCGTTGCCGATGTCGTAGTGGTAGCGAACCGTTCAGCGTCGCGCGCTCGGACTGTGGCGCTCGCCTTTCAGGATCAGTTCGCTGCGCGGGGCGGCGCGGTATCCCGGCAGGATCGTGGCGAGGACGGCGTGGAAGAGTCGCGCCTCGTCTCGGCCCTAAGCGCCGGTGGTTGCCAGTCGTCGACGACGATGAACGCGGCGTCGAGGTCGTCGCAGTCGAGCGAGCCTTCGACGTAGGCACGACCAAGGCCGAAGACCCCGGGTGCACGCAGCGCGTGCGCGATCGCCGAAGCGCGCTTGATGTAGAAAGTCGGCGATTCCGGCTCGGTCGCCGCAAGCTTGCTCCCGTCCCAGAGCTCGAGGGAGAACGGGCGCTGCGGGAAGACTCGGGCAAGCTCCCGGCATAACGGTGCGCAAACTCGCAGGAGCGCCACAGGCGAAGCCGATCGCCAGCGGGTCCCGCGGTCCCGCCCGAGCGAGCGTGGCTTAAGCTGAGCGATCACCGCCGGCCGCCCTTCAACTGCAGCGCGGCAGTTCTTCTGAGCGCCGTCGCGCTCGGCGCGCTCGTCGCGGAGGGAGCCTTGGCGAACTCCCCGGCCGGCGCCACCGGCGCGAGCGGGGCGAGCGCGGTGCAACCGGTGCGAGGACCACGGTCGCGCCGCTTCAGGGTCCGCCGAAGATCGTCAAGGACTTCATTCCGTTCGGCGCCGAACGCAGGGCGCAGATGCGCGCCTACGCCGAGCTGCACTACGGCATTCGGAGCTACCACGTCGTCGGCCCGCATCTGGTGATCTGCATTTCCCGCGACGACGACGTTTTCGAGTGTCTGGAACACGTTTGCCGATGATCTGCCCGACGTTCAGTACCACGCGCTGCCTCAGGTTGTGCGCACTTCGTGATCGACCGAGCGGGACGATCGACCAGCTCGTGCCGCTTGACCTCATGTGTCGCCAGGTCGTCGGCCTCGACTACACGGCAATCGGCATCGAGAACGTGGGCCTGTCCGATCAGCAGGTCATGGGTGACGCGGCGCAATATCACGCGGCACTGGAGCTACGTGCTGGCGGCGTTGCCGCTACGGCCTTCCGGTCCGCAACGTCATCGGGCACAACGAAAGCCTCTCAGCCCCGACCACATCGAGCATGTCCCGTCGTGGCGCGGCCAGACGCACGAGGACTTCGACCGCCACGACATGAACATCGTTCGCGCCGCCGTCGCGAAGCTCCCCTGCCGCGCTTGAGCGGGGTGAGCTGGTTGCAAAGCGCGCGGCCTAGTACATCACCGCGCCGGCGGACACGTTGATGTCCTGGCCAGTGAGGTTGTCCGCCGCGCTGGAACAGAGGAAGAGCGTCGTCTGGACTACGTCGGCTTCGGTCACGGTGCGCTTGAAGGCGGCCGCCTGGACCATTTCGGCGCGCAGCACCTCCGGCGGAACGCCACGCGCCCGCGACATCGATGCGAGGACGGCGTCGAGACGCGCGCCTTCCACCGCCCCTGGGCTGATCACGTTGACACTGATGCCTTGGGGGGCGACCTCGTGGGCCAGCGTCCGCGTGAGCCCGACCACACCGAGCTTGGCGGCGGCGTACGGTGTCCGGTTGGGTAACGGCCGCTTGCCGGTGACCGAGCCGATCGTGACGATCTTGCCGTGCTCGGCGCGCTCGAGGTAGGGGAGCGCCGCCTTGCAGGCCAGGAACACTCCTGTGAGGTTGACGGCGATGGTCTCGTTCCACTCCTGCGGGGTGACGTCGACGAAAGGCGCCGTTGGTCCGGGTATTCCGGCGTTGTTGATGAGTATCTCGATGACGCCGCGCGAGCCGGCCGCGAGCGCCATCAGCTCGTTGAGGTGGGCGAGGTCCGTGACGTCACCGACGCAGTAAGCGGCCTCGCCGCCGTCGGCTTTGATCTGCGCGCAGACGCCGTCGAGGGTCGCCGCGCGACGGCCGCTGAGGAAGACGCTCGCTCCGCTCGCCGCGAGGCCCTTGGCGATCGCCGCGCCGATTCCCTGCCCGGCCCCGGTCACGACCGCAGAGCGGCCGGCGAAGGCGTTCTCGCTCACGAGTGCGCGGCGGTTGGAAGTCTCGTGGTCACCGATCGAAACAAGGATCACGCCGCCTGCGCCGAGCAGGCACCGCGCCCGAGCGTAGCGAATGCGCAGGACTCCGCGGAGCCGGCGGCCACGAGCGGATAAGGTCCGGCGATGCGTGTTCTCGTGCTGGGGGCGGGGTTCGGGGGCCTGGAGCTGACGACGCGGCTGGCGGATGAATTCGACGGCCGCGTCGAGGTGACACTGATCGATCACAGCGATGCGTTCGTGTTCGGCTTCTCGAAGCTCGACGTGATGTTCGGGCGCACGGTGCGAGAGGCTGTGCGCCACCGCTACACCGACATCGTCAAGCCAGGCGTGACGTTCGTCCAGGCAAACGTCGAGTCGATCGATCCCTCTGCGAAGCGCGTCGAGACCGACGCGGGGACGTTCGAGTGCGACGTCCTCGTGGTTGCACTCGGTGCCGACCTCGACGTCGCAGCGACACCCGGCCTTGCCGAGGTCGGGCACGATTTCTACAGCGTCGAGAGCGCGTTCGCGGCCCGCGACGTGCTCGCAGGCTTCGAGGGCGGCCGCGTGATCGTCGGCGTCCTCTCGACACCGTTCAAGTGCCCGCCGGCGCCCAGCGAGACCGTGCTCCTGCTACACGATCAGCTCGTCCGACGCGGGCTGCGTGAACGGTCCGAGATCTCCCTCGTCATGGACTTTGGCCGGCCGATTCCGCCATCCCCGCAGGCATCGACGCTGCTGGAGGGCGCGTTCGCCGAGCGCGGGATCGCCTGGCACCCCCGCCGGGAGGTTTGCCAGCTCGATCCGTCACGGAAGGTCGCCACGCTCCGTGACGGCGGCGAGATGCCGTTCGACCTGTTTCTCGCAGTGCCCGTCCACCGCGCACCTGCCGTCGTGCTCGAATCGGGTATGACGGAGAATGGCTGGATACCGGTCAATCCGCTAACGCTCGAGACGCGGTTCGACGGCGTGTACGCGATCGGCGACGTCGCCGCGGTCGGCACACCACGCGCCGGCGTGTTCGCCGAAGGCCAGGCCGCGATCGCCGCCGAGCACATCGCTGCTCGGCTCAACGGCACGACGAGCGATGCGCAGTACGACGGTCACGGCGTTTGCTACCTCGAGATGGGCGCCGGTCAAGTCGCCCTGGTGGACGTCACCTTCTTTGGCGAGAAGCGCATCGGCGAGCTCGTGGGGCCGTCCGCCTCGTACATGGCCGACAAGGCCGAGTTCGGTTCGAGCCGGATCAAGCGCTGGTTCGGCCGCGATTGGAGCTCGCATCCCTGATCGATACGGCGTCGGCCGGCGCGCACCGGCAGCACTGGCGCTACTCGCCGCCGCCGCGATCACGCTGGCAGGTTGCGGCGGCTCCGGCGCGAGCGCGCAGCTCAATCGCCGTCTGCTTTCGGCGACGGACCTGCCTGCCGGCTGGTCGGCGGTGCCGGCTGCGAGCGCCGCGCCGAAGACGCGCGGCGCGTGCTTTGCGAGCCTGCCGCCCAAGCCGCGAGGCTGGACCTATCAGACCGCGGGCTTCGCCGAAAACGGAGCCGCTCTGCCGAACTTCGGCGAGGTGCTCGCAAGCGGTCGCGGCGTTGGCGCAACGTGGACGCGACTCGCGCGCGCGCTGACAGCCTGCCGTGCGGTGCAGGTCGTCACCCACGGCACGACGATCAGGGCAACGATCCGAAAGCTCGCGCTCCCGCGCGTCGGGACGGGACTCTCGGCCGACGCCTGGCGCTTCAGCCTGGCGGGCGTGCAGGTCGGCGTTGACCTCGTCGTCTTCCGCGTCGGCGGGTATGGCGCCTACCTCTCCTACAGCGACCTCGGCGCGCCGAACGCCAGCACCGTGACTGCGTTCGCCCGCGCGGCCGCGGTCAAGGCACGCCGCGGCTCGACGGCAGCAGTCTCCAACAGCGTCTCGATCACCTCCGCGCGAGTGCGGATCGCACAGACCACACGCGGCGCGGTGGCTTACCGAACGCTCGGGAGCGGGCCGCCGCTGGTGCTCATCACCGGCTACGACGGGACGATGGAGAGCTGGGACCGTCGCTTCGTCGATACCCTCGCACAGCAACACCGCGTCGTCATCCTCAACAACTCAGGCATCGGCGGGACGACGGCCGTGCGCGCTCCGCTCACGATCGACGCGATGGCCGACCAGACGAGCGCGCTGATCGGTGCACTACACCTCGGACGCACCGCCGTTCTCGGCTGGTCGATGGGGAGCATGATCGCCCAGGCGCTCGCCGTCCGCCATCCCGACCAGCTCAGCCGAGTCGTGCTCTGCGCCTCCTACCCGGGTGACGGTACAGCCGTCCAGCCGGCGCGCGCGCAGCTCCGCGCGTTCGAAAGCGGGCAGCGCCAGAAGGTGATGGCAGCGCTCTTTCCGCCTGGCCAAAGTGCCGCTGCCGACACCTACCTGACGGCGGTCTCGAGCTACCCCCCCGAAGCGCCCGTTCCCGCGGGCGTCCTGAGCGCTCAGCGGAAAGCCATCGACAGCTGGTGGAATGGCGGCGACGGCGACGGCCGCGCCGTGGCGAGGATTGCGCTGCCAACGCTCGTCGCGGACGGGACGGAGGATCGACTCGACCCGAGCGCCAACAGCCGCGCCCTCGCCGCGCTCATCCCGGGCGCGCAGCTGCACCTCTACGCCGGCGCCGGTCACGCCTTCCTGTTCCAGGACGAGGCGAGCTTCGTGCCGGTCGTCGAGGCGTTCCTGCGCTAGGCGTCCTCGCCCGCCGGATCGCTCGCTAGGATCGTCCGCCCGATGCATGAGACGCAGCCGACCGTATTCCTGATCGCGCGCACCGCCGTCGAGGCCGCGGGGATGCGCGCGTACCTCGAGGACGTCGGGGGCGCGAGCTGGCTCGACCGGACCTTGGAGGACGAGCCGAGGGACGCGGAGTTGCTTGTCGAGTTCGCCGGGCGTGCCTGCTATCGCAGCTGGGAGCCGGGCCTCAACGCCAACGTGACGCGCGTTCGCACCGATCGCGGCGCCTATCTCGAGAACATCCTGCGCAGCGCGCACGGGAGCGTGCTCGAGCACGCGAGCTACAGCTTTGCGCTGCGCAACGTCTCGCGGACCTTCACCCACGAGCTCGTCCGCCATCGGGCGGGCTCGGCCTTCAGCCAGGAGAGCTTGCGCTACGTGCGCCTGACGGACATCGGCTTTCGCGTGCCACCGGCGCTCGAGCCGATGCGCGAGAAAGTGCTCGCGATCGTCGAGCAGCTGGAGGAGTTCCAGCAGGAGGCGGCCGCACAGCTACACCTCGACGACGAGGGCGTTCCTTTTCACGTGAAGAAGGAAGCCACCTCGGCGATGCGCCGCCTGGCGCCGATCGGGCTCTCGACAGACATCATCTGGACCGCGAACGTGCGCACCCTGCGTCACGTGATCGAGATGCGCACCGACCCCGGAGCCGAGGAGGAGCTGCGACTCGTGTTCGACGAGATCGCGCAGATCATGCGGCGCGAGGCGCCGCTGCTCTTCCAGGACTTCGAGCGGCACGACGACGGCAGCTGGGTGCCCACCTACCGCAAGGTGTAGTCGTGGAGCTGGCGGGGTGAGGTTCGCGGTCGCGACCAGCGCGCAACCCAAGCATGACGAGGATGCCGTGGGACCCCGTAGGGTCCCACGGCACCGCAGTCAGTCCTCTTCCGGTGCGGTCGCGATCGCCTGGCCGAGCATGTCGACCACGGCGGGGTCGCGCAGGGTGGTCACGTCACCGAGCGCGCGGCCCTCGGCGATGTCGCGCAGCAAGCGCCGCATGATCTTGCCCGAGCGCGTCTTGGGCAGGTCGTTGGCCCAGATGATCCGCTTGGGCCGAGCGAACTTGCCGATCCGCTCGGCAACGGTCGCACGGATCCCGTTCTCGAGATCCTCGCTGCCCTCGATCGTGCCCTGGAGGGTGACGAAGGCGCAGATCGCCTGACCTGTCAGCTCGTCGGACTGGCCGATAACCGCCGCCTCCGCGACGGCCTCGTGTGCCACGATCGCCGACTCGACCTCAGCGGTCGAGAGGCGGTGTCCGGAGACGTTGACGACGTCGTCGATGCGGCCGATCACCCAGAGGTAGCCGTCCTTATCGCGGCGCGCAGCATCGCCGACCAGATACGTCTCCTTCCCGAAGCGCATGAAATACGTCTCGACGAAGCGCTCGGGCTCCTTGTAGAGCGTTCGCAGCATCGACGGCCAGGGACGCTTGAGGACGAGCAGCCCCTGCCCCTCCTCGATCGTCTTTCCCTCGTGCTCGTCGACCACGTCGGCGAGGATGCCCGGGAACGGCGTCGTCGCCGAGCCCGGCTTGGTCTCGGTGATGCCCGGGAGCGGCGTGATCATGATCGCGCCGGTCTCCGTCTGCCACCAGGTATCGACGATCGGGCAGCGCTCGCCGCCGATCACCTTGTGGTACCAGAGCCAGGCCTTCGGGTTGATCGGCTCGCCGACGCTGCCGAGCAGTCGCAACGAGCTGAGATCGAACTTCCGCGGGTACTCAGCACCCCACTTGATGCACGCGCGAATCGCCGTCGGCGCCGTGTAGAAGATCGTCACGCCGTAGCGCTGGATGATCTCCCACCAGATGCCCTTGTGCGGGTAGTCAGGCGCGCCCTCGTACATCACACCCGTCGCTCCGTTGGCGAGCGGTCCGTAGACGATGTAGGAGTGACCAGTGACCCAACCGACGTCCGCAGCGCACCAGTAGACGTCCTCGTCCCGGTGGAGGTCGAAGACGTAGCGGTGGGTCGCTGAAACGCCGGTCAGATAGCCGCCGGTGGTGTGCAGGATGCCCTTCGGCTTCGCGGTGGAGCCACTCGTGTACAGGATGTACAGCGGGTCCTCGGCGTCCATCGGCTCGGCCGGGCATCTGGCGTCGGCCGCCTCGATGATCTCGTGGTACCAGACGTCGCGGCCCGCGCGCATCTCGCACGGCGTCCCCTTCGACGCGATGACGATGATGTGCTCAAGCGTCTCGAGGTCCCCCATCACGAGGTCGACAGACTGCTTGATCGGGGCGATGTTGCCCTTGCGCGACGCGCCATCGACAGTGATCAGAGCCTTCGCCTCGGAGAACTCCATCCGCTCGCGGACCGCCTCCGGCGAGAAGCCGCCAAAGACGACGTTGTGCGGGGCGCCGATGCGTGCACAGGCGAGCATCGCCACGGCCACTTCCGGGATCATCGGCAGATAGATGCCGACGACATCCCCCTTCTTGATACCCAGGTCCCTGAGCGCGTTCGCAAAGCGCTCCACCTCGGCGAGCAGATCGGCGTAGGTGACCCTGCGCTCGGTGCCGTCTTCGCCAAGCCAGTGGAACGCAACCTTGTCGCCGCGTCCAGCCTCGACGTGGCGATCGAGACAGTTGTACGAGACGTTCAGCTGCCCGCCGATGAACCACTTGTAGAAGGGCGGGTTCGAGTCGTCGAGCACCTGGTCCCAGCGCTTGAACCAGTGCAGCTCCTCAGCCTGCTTGACCCACCAGCCCTGCCAGTCGGCTTCGGCCTGCTCGTAGACGCTGGGGTCGCTCAGAAGCGCGCGCTTGCGAAACTCCTCGGGCGGCGGGAACCGTTCGACGTCGAGAAGGCCGGCGAGCTCTCGCTCGAGCTCCTCATCGTGCGTGTCCAACTGAGTTTGCTCAGTTGCCATGCTCCACTCACCTCTCTTGTTCGGGGCCGGCTCGGCTGGCGGCGCTCCGTCCGGGCGCCGCCAGCGCCGAGTCGTACTACCTAGTGTTTACCGCTTGTAGGCGAAAAGCGGCACTACTTCCTTGCCGAACGTGCTGTTCACCACGGCGCCGAACGAGGCGTACCAGGCGGCCGCGGCGGTTGCGAGACCGAGATAGCCACCGATCTCGTGCATCGTGTTGTGACCACTTACCGGCAGGTTGTTCTGGCCGATCGCGAGGAAGACGAACGTTGCCGTCAGCAGCACGAAGACCAGCAGTACCGACCCGCTGACGCGCAGGGCGGCAACGCTCATGTATGCGGTGAAGATCGCCCACGCCCAGAAGTACAGGGAGATCGCGTGGTCCCCGCTCGCGAGGCCACCGGCGTTGAACGTCAACAACAGCCACGTAGATATCCAGAACGCACCGTACGAGGTGAATGCAACAGCCCCGAACGTGTTGCCCGTCTTGAACTCCCACATCCCGGCGAGCAGCTGAGCGAAGCCGCCGTAGGCGAGCGCGAGGGGGAGAACGATTCCCGTGTCGCCGCCGCTCACCAGATTGGAGTTGATCATCGACAGCACGAACGTCGTCATCGCGAATCCCGCAAGACCTAGCGGTGCAGGGTTGGCGATAGCCGGCCGCGTCGAGCCTGATCCTTCCATTTGTGCTCCTCTCCTTGGCCGCATGGCGGGCCACGCGACCCTCGGTTTTCGCGGGTTCGGGGAACCTGCGGGGTTAACCGCGAGGAGCATAACCCGAGCGCGGGCGCCTCAAGGGAATTTTTTTTAGGCTGCCTTGAGGTTTGCAGCCGGCCGCTCAGTGGCGGCGGCGCTTGCGCTTCTTCGCCGCCGCGGGGGAGAGCGCGGGAGGCGGCGTCGGGACAGGCGCGAGCGGTCCCCGCGAAGGCTCGTCGCGGCGCTGACCCGCACCGCGCCCGGCGCCACCGCGCGTCCGCGCGCCGCCGCGTGGAGCCGGAACCCACGGGATCGCATCGCCCGTCGGCCAGGCTGGTGGCATGACCAGGCCGCCGATCTCGAGCAGCATCATGCCGACGCCGACAAGGAACAGGGCCTGGATGACCGGCAGCGGGACGATCGGGATGATGAAGATGACGCCGCCGATGATTCCGATGATCCCCAGCACCCGTGTCAGCAGCCCAACGCGCATCGCGCGCAGCGCGACCAGCACGACGGTGACGGCGAGCACGAGCAGGCCAAGCTCGCCCAGTGCCCCGACGGCGACGCGGAAGACGCCCCCGTTCGCAGCGTTCCACGCGCTCGTGTCCTGGATCTTGCCGTGGACGAAGTTGTGGGCACCGATCACGAGCGCCACCCAGTAGGCGAGGGTTGCGATGCCGGCGAACGGTCCGGCATAACGGGCCAGCGTACGCGTGACGCGCGAGATGGGAGCACCGCGCGCCGCGGCGGCGCCAAGCAGGTAGACCAAAGGCCAGGCGAGCAAGATCAACGCGACGGCCGAGATCGACCAGCCGACGATGACCGGGACGGCGTGGTTGTTGAGGAAGCGCTCGATGACCGCGCGCGGATCGACCGCAGCGGCCTTCCTGCCGTACTGGAGTGCAGGCGTCAGGCCCTGGAGGACGCCGACCGACGGCTGCTTGGAGGCGACCAAGACCTCGACGATGATTTGGCCGACGAGGTATAGAAGCCCGGAGGCGATCGCTAGGAGCGCGACGCGGCGGCGCTGAGCGCCCTCGATCTCGAGCTGGCGCTCGCGGTCTTCCATTTCGCGCGGGAGTGTACCTTCCGGTCGCTTGCCGCCATGTCGAGCACGCGCCGAGCGCGGTGCACTACGCTGCCGATATGGAAGGTTTTGGCGGCATGTTCGGGGATCCCGAGGAGCTGCAGCGGCGGATGGCAGAGTTCGCCGAGCAGATGCAGGGCCAGCAGCGCCTCGCGTGGGCCGACAACGCGATCAAGCTGGCGGTCGACATGACCGTCGCGGCGATCAACAGGATCAATGTTCAGGGCAGCGCCGAGCAGCAGGCTCAGCAGATCCGCGCGGTGATGGCGCTGGTCTTCCCGGAGGCCGTCACGCTCGTGCGCGAGGCGCGGTCCGGGCTGCAGTAGCAAGCCCGCCGCGCCTCTCGCGATTCGACGCCTCACACGTCGAGGTCGTCGGTTTCGAAGTCCTCGTCCTCGAGCTCGTCGCCGTCTAGCTCATCATCATCGACCTCGGCGAGCTCGTCGTCCTCGCCGAACAGGTCGTCGTCCTCCTCCTCCGCCGCGTACTCGGCGCGCGGGTCGAGCTGCACTTCCAACCAGTCTCGATCCTGCGCGGTCGGTCCGTCGGGCGACCACTCGCGCTGGTCGGGACGCGGCGGCTGCGTGATCATCGACATCTGCGCTCCTTTCCTTGGACTTGCCCCCCCGGCGAGTCGTGCCCTCAAGAGATGGGCACACGACCGTCCGTCGGGCGTTGCAGAGGTAAACGCTAATGGGAGCGGCGCCCCGGTGCCGTAACGATGCGGTAGGCGATTCGTCGAACGCCTGGCAACGACCGCTTGCGGTGCCGATCTGACAGGCAATGGACCTCGGCCTGACACGACTGCGCGCGCACGCGACCGCGATCCTCGTCGCGGCGAGCGCTGCGCTCGCCGGCGCCGCCGCCGCGGCACCGTTCGGCGGTCACCACGCGCCGCTGATCCCTGCCGAGGCGTGCGCCCTGGTCGCGATTTGCGCGGGCGTTACCTGGCGCTTCGGCGAGCAGTTCGGGGACTTCACCATCGTGGGGCTGATCGGGACCGTGATCACGCTCGTGGCGCTGACCGCGTCAACGGGCGCAAGCGGGCCGACCGGCGACGTGCTGCTGCTGCTCCTGCCCGCGCTCGTGGCCGCCTGCTTCCTGCCCTTGCGCTTCACCGTCGTCGCGCTCGTCCTGTGCTCCGGGGCATACCTGTGGGTCGTGGCTCAGGCGATGGCGTTCGGCCCCGCGGCGTTGTGGTGGCTCAGCGCGACAACGGTGCTCGCGAGCGCCAGCGCCACGGTTGTCGTGTTGCGTCACGAGCTGACAGCGACGCTCGTCGAGCTGAGCGGCCTCGCACGCCAAGACCCGCTCACCGGGCTCGTCAACCGGCGCGAGTTCGATGAGCGCCTCGCCGAGGAGCTCGAGCGCTGCGCCCGTACACGCCAGAACTGCACGCTGCTGATGTGCGACCTCGACCGGTTCAAGCACGTCAACGATGTGCACGGGCACCTCGTCGGCGACATGGTTCTCAAGCGCGTCGCTCGTGACCTTCTCGGCGGCGTGCGCGCGATCGACACGGTCGCACGCGTAGGCGGTGAGGAGATGGCGATCCTGCTCGTCGACTGCACCTCCGCCGACGGGTACCACGTGGCCGAGCGCCTGCGGCGCAGCGTGGCGGCGCGCCACGAAGACGGCCCGATGGTGACGATCTCGATCGGCATCGCAGACAGCTCGCGGACGGCGAGCGCCGCCGAGCTGCTGAGCGCCGCCGACGAGGCGCTCTACGCCGCCAAGCGCGCCGGCCGCGACAGAGTGGGCTACGGCGAGCGGGCGACCGGCCCCGTCCTCTGGCCCGCCTAGCGGCTCAAAGCTCGGCGAGCGCGGCGAGCACCATCTCGTCGTGGGTCGCCGGCTTCACCTTGGGGAGGACGGTCGCGACCTTGCCGGCGGCGTCGATCACGAACGTCGTGCGTGAGACGCCGAAGTAGTTGCGCCCATAGCGAGTCTTTTGCGCCCAGACGCCGTAGGCCTCCGCCACCGTGTGGTCGGGGTCGGCGAGCAGCGTGAAATCGAGCCCGTACTTGTCGACGAAGCGCCTCAGCGACTTCACCGAATCGGGCGAGACGCCCAGGACGACAGCGCCGCGTTCCGCGTAGGCGGCACGATGATCACGAATCCCGCAAGCCTGGGTTGTGCATCCCGGCGTGTCGGCTCGCGGGTAGAAGTAGAGGACCACCGGCTTCCCGCGCAGCGCAGAAAGCGTCACCGGCGCGTCGTCCTGGTCGTGCAGCGTGAAGTCGGGCGCGAGCGTTCCCTCAGCGATCATTTGGCCTCCATTCGTCTCATTTGAGCAGTCGTGAGAGGCGCCGGTCCTTGAGCACGCGGCCCTCGGTCTGGCAGCTCGGGCAGTAGCTCATCACGTAGTCCTCGAAGCTCACGGACTCGAGTTTGGTCGCGCAGCGCGGGCACGGCTCGCCGGCATGACGGTGGACGGCCAGCGGCAGCGGCAGCTTGTCGGGCAACGGCAGCGCAAGCGACTGCTCGTAGTGATCGAGTGCTCCGCCGAGCGTCGTCCGGATCGCTTCGCGCAACCGAGCGAGCTCTTCGGCCGTGAGGTCATTGCCGCGCTTGAACGGCGAGATCCGCGCGTGCCAGAGGATCTCGTCGACCCACGAGCGCCCGATGCCGGCGATCACGTGCTGGTCGCGGAGCGCGGCGTAGAGCGGGCGTGGCTGCGCGAGACGCTCGCCGAGGTCGGCCGGCGGGTCGGGCCAAGCCTCGGGACCGAGTCGGCTGAGCGACTCGTCGCCCTCGATCTCGGCGAGCGGTAGCAGTTTCGCCCAGGCCGCCTGCTTCGTGCCGAACTCGCGCAGGCGCAGCTCGGAGCCGTTCGCCAGACGAATCAGCAGGCGCGAGGTGCGGTCACGAGGGCTGGCGCGCGTCTCGAACAACTGCAGGCGGCCGGCCGACATCAGGTGCACGAGCAGCCCGTGCCCGCCGTCAAACTCCACGATCAGATGCTTGCCGCGCCGGCGCACGCGCCGCAGCGCTTGGCCGGTGAGCACGCTGAGCGGCGGCGCGAAGGTCTTCAACGTATTGATGCCGGGTGCGAGCGCCGACTCGACGACGGCTCCCCGCAGCGCGCGGTCG
Source organism: uncultured Solirubrobacterales bacterium (assembly GCA_963703775.1). Lineage (GTDB taxonomy): Bacteria > Actinomycetota > Thermoleophilia > Solirubrobacterales > Solirubrobacteraceae > Palsa-513. The sequence goes on from CAVPFP010000029.1 coordinate 12,925, forward strand.
AGCAGCCGCGCGGTTATCTCGACCTCGGGCAGCTCAGGCATGCTTCTAGGGTAGCCGCCGGTGAAGGCCGCGAGCACGCCAGCGGCGGCGGGCGAGATGGCCGCCGACGCGACTAGGTTGCCGGCTTCGAGGAGCCTGGGATATAGGCGCGGATCGCCGGTCCGTTGTAGACCGTGCCGTCCGGGCCCGTCCACTGAACGCGCCAGACCCGCTGGGCGACGAAGTTGCCGCTCGCAGACCAGTAGCCGTTCGCGTCGGTCGTGGCGCTCAAGAGCTTCGACCACGTCTTGCCGTGGTTCGCGGAATACTGCACGGTCAGCGTCGAGTTGCTGCCGCCGTCCGGGCGCACGAGTCCCCAGAAGGCGACCTTCGACCCGTTCTGGACGGTCGCGGTGAGCGGCACGGGATAACCGTGGTAGAGCGGCTTCGGGTGCGCTGTCACGCTCTCCAGGCCGGTTTGGAAGCTCCCCTCGCCCGGGTTGGGGTCGTCCGTGAGCAGGTACTGGTCAAACGACGCGACGCGCGGGTTCTGGTAGGCGATCTGCTCGGCGATCGCGTCGTACTCCGCCTGCTGTGCGACCGGCACGCCGAGCAACAGATTGGGCTTGCTCTGGACCCCGTACTCGGTGATGTAGATCGGCAGGTGAGCCGGTAGCGCGCCGGCGGCGGCCGCCTTGTCGAGCGCGCTCGAGAGCTGCCCCAACGACGCCATCGTCACATCGTCCGCGCCATCGAGATACCTGGGCGGGACCCAGTAAGGGCCCTGCTTCTGGTCGTAGGGGTGCTGGGCGTAACCGGCCGCGGCGATCCGCCCGCAGCCGGCGGAGCGCTGGTAGGTCGAGCTCAGGCACAGCGCCGCTCGCATGAACGTGAGCGGCGCGACGATGTCGTAGGGCTTGTTGCCGACCGGCGAGGTCTCGCCGAACAGCACCTTCATCCCGCTGAAGTTGCCGGACGCCTTCAGGCCGGCATAGCCTTTCAGCCACAGGCTGCGGTAGATCACCGCCGACTCGGCCTGGTTGTGAACGTACTGCGGCAGCAGCATCTGTGGCTGGTTGGGCTCATTCCAGATCGAGTAGAGCTTCACGTAGCTGCCGAACTCACGGCCGACCGCCTCGAGGAATCGACCGTAATAGGTCGGGTTCGGGTCCGTCACGATCGCGTCCAGCTTCTGGTGCATGCTCTCGTGCTTGATGTGGGTCGTCGCGCACGCCGACGCCCAGCAAGGTGCGGCGCCCGTCACGGTCAGGAGCACGGTCCAGTGGAGCGTCTGGGCCTCCTGGATCAGGTAGGCGTACTGGTCCCAGTTGTAGCTCGCCGGGTTCGCGAGGTTGACGTGCGGCACGGTGCGCGCGTGCTTGCTGGGCGCGACGTCCTGCCAGACGAGCTGGATGCGCAGCGCGTGGACGCCAAGCCGCATGAGCTGGGGGACCGTCGCCGCACGACCGGCCGTGTTCAGCAGCTGCTGGGGTGCCTCGAAGAAGGCGATCTGCGACTGCGACGCCGATGCGGCTGAAGCGCCCGCAAGCGAGAGCGCAAGGACGGCGCAGACGATCGCTGTTGACTTTGACAGGTGCATCTCGGGTGACCGCCCGCCCAGAAATGAGCGTGCTCTGACCTCAACCCTAGTGTGCCCCAAAATGTCTCGCGCTTTTGCGCGAAATGCGCACAAACAATCTGCGCTCAATAGTCAGCGCCCGTAGAGGAACCGCAGCAGGCGTCCAATTGCGCGCGAGCGGGAGGCGCGGGCTGGGTACATCTGCGGTTCGTGGTCGGGCATCCAGCGTGGCGCGATCAGAATCGTCTGCGGTTGCGTGAACTTCCGGATCCCCTCCGCCGAGTGGCGCACACCGATGCCCGACTGCCGCAGACCCCCCATCGGCGCCTCAAGGGCGAAGTAGTGGATCGCCGCGTCATTGACGCAGACCGAGCCGACCTTGAGGCGTCTCGCGAGCGCGATCCCCTCGTCCGCCGACGCGGCGAAGACCGCGGCGCCAAGGCCGTAAGGCGAGTCATTGACTGCCGCGACAGCCTCCTCGGCGTCCGCGATCCGCCGTACAGCCAGCACCGGGCCAAAGGTCTCATCGCGCATGCAAGCCATCCCCTCGTCTGCGTCGGCGATCACGGTCGGGGCGAAGAACCGTCCGGTCCCCTCGATCCGGCTGCCGCCGGTGGTGACGCGCGCTCCCTTGGCGCGCGCATCGGCGACCTGTAGCTCGATCGTCTCGAGCTGGCGCGCCGCAGTGATCGCGCCGACCTCGACGCTTCCAGGGCCAGCAGGGGCGCCGCAGCGCAACGCCGCGACCTTATCGGTGAGGAGCGCGACAAACGCATCGTATGCCGGCGCCTCGACGTAGACGCGCTCAACCGAGACGCAGGTCTGTCCTGCGTTCAGCATGCCGTAATAGGCGGCCACGTTCGTTGCGCGCGCGAGGTTCGCGCCCGCGAGCACGATCATCGCGTCCTTGCCGCCCAGCTCGAGCGCAACCGGAGTCAGCGAACGCGCCGCCCGCTCGGCGACCTTTCGCCCGCTCGCCGCCGAGCCCGTGAACATCACGAAGTCGACGAGATCGACGAGCGCGGCACCCGCGTCGCCGCCGCCCGTAGCGACCCCGAGGACACCCTCGGGCAGCCCGGCCTCGAGCAGGCCGTCCGCCATCAGCAGGGAGCTCAGGGGCGTCAGCTCGGAGGGCTTGAGAATCACGCTGTTGCCGGCCGCCAGCGCCGGCAGGCAATCACCGAAAGAGTTGATCAGCGGGTAGTTCCAGGGACCGATCACGCCGACCAGCCCGCGCGGCAAGTAGCGCGTGACAAGCGTGCGCCCAAAGACGAGCGGACTGCGCGAGAGGGCCCGCTGCTCGGCGAGGAAGCGGCCCGCGTTCCGCGACCAGTAGCTGAGCGCCGACAGCGCGTAGGCGAGCTCCAGGGTTTGCGCGTCTTCGTGGGTCTTACCGGTCTCCGCGATGAGCGTCTCGATGACGCGCGCCGAGTTCGCCAATAGCCAGCGGCGCATCTTGTCGAGCACAAGCGCGCGCCCCTTCGTACCCAGCGCCTCCCAGCCCGGCTGCGCCGCGCGGCCCAGGCGAGCAAGCTCGGCGAGCGCGGCGGCGTCCGTCTCGGGCACGCTCGCAAGATGGGCGCCCGTCGCGGGAGCGCTGATCTCGAGCATGCTGGGGCTACTGGTCGAGCGTCACGCGCTCGATACCGACGGGCGTGGTCGGGCGGTCACGGTCGTCGGTTTCGACGCCTTCGATCGCATCGACCACGTCCATCCCGGCTACAACCTGACCGAACACTGTGTGCTTGCCGTCGAGCCACGAGCACTCCGGGGCCGTGACGATGAAGAACTGTGAGCCGTTCGTGTTCCGGCCGGCGTTCGCCATCGCAAGGACGCCGCGAACGATCTTGCGGTCGTTGATCTCATCGTCGAACGTGTAGCCGGGGCCTCCGGTGCCGGTGCCCTGCGGGCAACCGCCCTGGATCATGAACTGGGGAATCACCCGGTGGAAGATCAGGCCGTCGTAGAAGCCATCCCCGGCGAGCTTGCGAAAGTTGGCGACCGTCTCAGGCGCGTCCTCATCAAAGAGCTCGAGGACGAGCTCGCCTTCGGTCGTTGTCATCGTGGCGGTTGACAAGGTGCGGGGTCCGGCGTGCCTGGGCGGGTGCGTCCCACCCGCGTCGGGGCAGATTGTACTGGCGTGGGTGAGGCGGCCTCAGTTCAGCCCGCAGCGCTCAAATGAGACCTGGTGGCCGGCAACCGTTATGCCGCTCACACTCTCGATCACCCGGTCGGCCTCCGGGGCTGGCACGCTGAGGAGCGCGAAGCGCTCGAGCAGCGTGACGTCGCTCACCGCCTCGCCATCGAGCCCCGTCGCGCGGGTGATCGCCGACACGAGGTCCGAGACGGCGATTCCGGCCGCTCGCCCACCGCTCGCGATCAGTCGCGCGCGAGGTTCATCCGCCGGACGCTTCACGTGCGGCTTCTCGTGGCGGCGCGGCTGGGCTGCGACCTTCGCGGGCCGCGCATGGGCCCCTGGCGTCCACGGGGCGATCTTCGTGCTGATGTGACGTTCGATCGCCTCGAGCTCGCGCTTCTGACGGTCCTCGACGAACGTGATCGCACGCCCTGAGCGCCCGACGCGCCCAGTCCGTCCGATCCGGTGCACGTAGGTGTCCGGGGTGGTCGGGACGTCGAAGTTGATCACGTGCGTGACGGTGGAGATGTCGAGCCCGCGCGCCGCAACGTCGGTCGCGACGAGGATCGGCACGCGACCGGCCTTGAAGGCGAGCATGACGCCGTCGCGTTGGCCCTGGCTGAGGTCGCCGTGGAGCGCGCGAACGTTGAGTGCTTTGTCGCGCAGCGTGCGGAACAGCTGGTCGCAGCGAATCTTGGTGCGCACGAAGACAATCGCCTGGTCAGGCTTTTCGGCGTCCAACACCTCGACGAGCTTCGCCGCCTTCTCGCGCGTCTCGATCGGGAGCTGGAACTGCTCAACGGTGTCGATCGTGAGCGTCGCCGCCTTGACCACGACCACCAGCGGGTCGTACATGTAGTGGTCCGCGAGCTTGCGCACAGCGGTCGGCATCGTGGCCGAGAAGAGTGCCGTCTGGCGGCCGGTCGGCGTGGCGGCGAGGATTCGCTCCACGTCCTCGAGGAAGCCCAGGTCGAGCATCTCGTCGGCCTCGTCGAGCACGACGAACCGGCAGTCGGCGAGTTGCAGCGAACCCCGCGAGACGAGGTCGAGGACGCGCCCGACGGTGCCGACCACGACGTGGCCGCCTGTTCGTAGCTGTGCCTCCTGATTGCGAATCGGTGCGCCGCCGAAGACGGCGACGACGTCAACCCCACGCGTGGTGCCATAGGTGCGGATCGCCTGAGTCACCTGGATGCAGAGCTCCCGCGTCGGCGTCAGCACCAGCGCCTGGACGGTCTCGAGCGCCGGGTCGACGTGCTCGATGATCGGGAGACCGAAGGCAGCGGTCTTGCCGGTCCCGGTCTGTGCCTGGCCGATGATGTCTCGCCCAGCCATGAGCGGTGGGATCGCCTGGTCCTGTATCGGGCTCGGAGTTTCGTAGCCGACCTCGCGCACAGCGGCGAGCACGGGAGCGGACAGACCGAGATCTTCGAAGCTGGCCATATGGCCAGCTTACCCGTCAGCCTGCGCGGCGCCGGACACGACACCGCACGGCGCGACCGAGGACTTGCGCCTATCCTCTCTGCCCGCATGCCAGTGACGGTCGTCGGATCGATTGCGTTCGACTCGGTGCGGACGCCGTTTGGCGAGCGCGAGCGGATGCTCGGCGGCGCCGCGGTCCACTTCGCCCTCGCCGCCTCGTTCTTCGACGAGGTCCATGTCGTCGGGCCAGTCGGCGAGGACTTCGGCGAGGCGGAGCTCGACGTGCTGCGCAACCGCAACATCGACACGTCCGGGATCGAGCGCGTCGCAGATGGCAAGACGTTCTTCTGGCGCGCCGAGTACGGGTGGGATCTGAATAACCGCGAGACGCTCGAAACCGCGCTGGGGGTATTCGAGCGGTTCGAGCCGAAACTGTCCGAGAAAGCTCGCGCGAGCGACGTGGTGTTCCTGGCGAACATCCAACCGGACCTGCAACGGCGGGTGCGCGCGCAGTGCCTGGACACCCGCTTCGCCGCGCTCGACACGATGAATCTGTGGATCGACACAGCGCGTCCATCGCTCGTCAAGGCGATCAACGAAGTCGATTGCGTGATCATCAACGACGCGGAGCTGCGCCAGCTCGCCGACCGGCCCAGTCTCGTCGGCGCGGCCCGCGAGATCCTCTCGTGGAGCACGACGCCCGGGCGCGCCGTCGTCGCAAAGCTCGGGGAATACGGCGCCGCGCTGATCACGCGCGACGGGTACTTCTCGATCCCGGCATTCCCGCTCGAGACCGTCGTCGATCCGACTGGCGCCGGCGACAGCTTCGCAGGCGGCTTCATCGGCTACATCGCAGCCCAGCGCGACAAGCCCCTGACGCCAACGCTGCTACGCCGCGCGATGGCCTACGGCACCGCGATCGCCTCATTCAACGTCGAGGAGTTCGGCACCGAGCGCGTGGCCAGACTGCGAATGGACGAGGTCGATGAGCGCGTCGTCGACCTCAGACGGATGACGGCATTCGCCTAGCGCCACCGCCCGGCGCTTCGCCGGCGACCGCAACCGAGACTCGCCGCGGACGGTGTGCGATCGCGACCGACGGGTAGTACGATCGATGCGGGATGGGCACGTCGAGCTACATCTGGCTTGCGCTGCTATTCAAGGTGCCGGCGATCGGCTTTGCCTGGCTGGTCTGGCGAGCGCTGCGATCGGACAGCAAGCCGAGCACCGAGCCGCAGGAGGCGTCCGGTGAGGATGGCGGCAGCAAGCTGCGGCTGCACCCGCGGCCGCGGGTGCCGCGCCCGCCGCGCCGCGGGCCGCACGGAGCCGAGCCGATCGCGCCGCCGCGACGCGTTCGCAGCGTGAGTGCTCGCGGGCGCGTTGCGAGCCGTTGAGCGCCCCGCCGCGGCCCACCGACGCACGACGACGCGCCCTGTAGAGGCCCGCGTCCCCGATAATCGAGCCACACGCATACGACAGCGGGAACGGAATTGAGATGAGCACGAAGCCGGAAGCTTCTGATGGGACCGCGCCGGCGAGCGGCCGGGACAGCGAGACGCTGACGATCACCGACAACCGGACCGGGAGCACCTACGAGGTCCCGATCACCGACGGGGCGATCCGCTCCCTCGACTTGCGCCAGATCAAGCTCGATGAGGACGACTTCGGGATGCTGGCGTACGACCCGGCGTTCATGAACACCGCCTCGTGCCGCAGCACGATCACCTTCCTTGATGGCGATCTCGGCGTCCTCGAGTACCGGGGCTACCCGATCGAGCAGCTCGCCGAGCAGTCGACCTACCTCGAGGTCGCATACCTGCTGGTGCACGGCGAGCTTCCGACAGGGGCGCAACTCGACGACTGGACCCACCAGATCAAGATGCACACCTTCGTCCACGAGAACGTCAAGAGCTTCATCCAGGGCTTCCGCCACGACGCGCACCCAATGGGGATGCTGCTCGGAGCGGTCGGCGCGCTGTCGACCTTCTACCCCGACGCGAACAAGATTCAGGACGCCGAGAACCGCGAGCTTCAGACGGTACGGCTGATCGCGAAGATGCCGACCCTCGCCGCCTTCTCCTACAGGCACAACATGGGCCAACCATACGTGTATCCCGACAACGATCTCGGCTACGCGGGGAACTTCCTCGGAATGCTCTACAAGATGACGGAGCTGAAGTACCAGCCGGATCCGCGCCTCGAGCGCGCGCTGGACATCCTCTTCATCCTGCACGCCGACCACGAGCAGAACTGCTCGACGAGCGCGGTCCGCGCGATCGGATCCTCGCTTGTCGATCCGTACTCGGCGATCGCGGGCGGGGTCGCCGCCCTCGACGGCCCGTCCCACGGCGGCGCCAATGAGGAGGTCGTGCGGATGCTGCTGCGGATCGGCACGAAGGAGAACATCCCCGACTTCATCGAGGGCGTGAAGGCCGGGACGCGAACGCCTGATGGGCTTCGGCCATCGCGTCTACAAGAACTACGATCCGCGTGCGCGGATCATCAAGAAGGCATGCGACGACGTCTTCGAGGTGACGGGCGTGAACCCGCTGCTCAGCATCGCCACCGAGCTCGAAAGGATCGCGCTCGGTGAGGAGTACTTCGTTTCGCGGCGGCTGTATCCGAACGTCGACTTCTATTCGGGCCTGATCTACCAGGCGCTCGGGCTGCCGACTTCGATGTTCCCGGTGATGTTCGCGATCGGGCGCACCAGCGGTTGGATCGCCCAGTGGCTCGAGATGGTCCAGGACCCGGAGCAGAAGATCGCGCGCCCGCGCCAGATCTACACCGGCGAACGCCGGCGCGACTACATTCCGCTCGATAGCCGCAGCTGAGCCAGCAGCACTCCGCCGCTACAGGACGAGCGCGGAGCCGTTGTGGCGCAGCCAAGCAGCGGCCTCGCGCCAGTGCGGGCAGCGGCGCTCGAGGAGCGCCCAGAAGCGGGCTGAGTGGTCGGGGACCTCGAGATGGCAGACCTCATGCCAGACGACGTAGTCGAGGACGCGCTCGGGGCCAAGCAACAAACGCCAGTTGAAGCTCATCGCGCCCCCGGCGGCGCAGCTCGCCCAGCGCGTGCGCTGGTTGCGGATCGCGAGGCTCGTGTAACGGCTCCCGGCGAGCGCGGTCGCGCGGTCGAGGCGCCATGCGATCTCCTCGCGAGCGGCACGACGGTACCAGCGCTCCACGGCATCGGACGCGCCCTCGCCCTCGGGCACGAGCAGCGTGTCCTCGCGACGATGCACGCGCGATCTACCCGGCTCGGCGACGATCCGCAAGCGGCCGTCGAGGTAGGGCAGCCAGCCGGCCTCCGGGGCAAGACGGGCGCGGGCGAGCCGGAGCTCGGCGAGCCGCCGGCGGATCCATGGGGCGAGCTCGTTCACGGCGGCTGCCGCTGCACGCTCGGGCGTCCGCGGCGGCAGCACCACCTCGACGCCGTGATGCGGATCGATGCGAACCCGCACGCGCCGCGCACGTGGCGCGCGCCGAACGCGGTATGCGATCTCCGATGCCACGCGGGCGCGCAGGCTACTGGTTGCCCGCGACGGTTGCCTGGGGCGGACGTACCGGGCTATCCCACGGGCGCAGCAACTTGAGCGCCGAGAGGATCGCCCGCGTCGCCGGGGAGCGGTTCAGCGTGTAGAAGTGGATCCCCGGGACGCCGGCCGCGAGCAGCTCGGCGCACTGGAGGGTCGCGTAAGCGACGCCCAGATCCTGCACGGCGTCCGCGTTATCGGCGCGCTCCTCGAGCGCGGCCCGAAGCGCCGCCGGGATCGTGATCCCGCCCAGGGCCTTGAAGCGTTCGATCTGACTTGCGCTCGTGATCGGCATGATGCCGGCAACGATCGGTACCTCGATCCCGGCCTCACGCGCGCGCGCCACGAAGTCGAAGAAGGCCTCGTTCGAGAAGAAGAGGTTGGTGATCAGCACGCGCGCGCCGGCGTCGACCTTCGCCTGCAGGTGGAGCATGTCGATGTCGCGATCCGCCGCCTCGGGGTGCGTGTCCGGGTAGCAGGCTGCGATTGGACACAGCCCGGCATAGCGGGAGGCGATCAGCGCAACGAGCTCGGCGGCGTGGCTGAAGCCGTCATCGGTCGCGGCGAACGCGGCGGCACCTGCGGGCGGGTCTCCGCGCAGCGCAAGCACGTTCTCGAGACCAGTACTCGCGAGCTCTTCGAGCGAGCGCCCGAGCGCAGCGCGCGTCGCGCCTGCGCATGTGATGTGCGCCGCGGCCTCGATGCCTTGCTCGGCGTGGATCCGCTTCACGAGGTCGATCGTGTCGGCCTGCGTCGAGGACCCCGTCTTCGTCACGGAGACGAATGCCGGCTCGAGCTCGCGCAGCGCCGCAACCGCCTCGAACAGCTTGCGCTCGCCCTCCTGCGTCTGCGGCGGGAAGAACTCGAACGAGAAGAGCGGCTCGGTGCGTGTGGCGATCAGCTCATCGACGCGCATCGGCGAATTATCGTGAGCCTCGCAGACCGCAACTAAACTCGCGGTGATGGGCCGCCGAGCACGAGGCCGTGGTGACAGCGACGAGCCCGTCGCAGCGACCGCCGTCTACAGCGACGCTGATGGCAACACGCTCGTCCTGCGAGGATCGCTCAGCCCGAGAACGCGTGCGCGCTACGCGCGCGTTGCAAAGGGCCAGGGCCTGCCGCCTGGTGCGACCCGTGAGGACGCCTGGCAGCGCTCCGTCGAGTTCCTCTTCGAGCACCTCGCGGTCAGCTGGTCGATCGCCGACACGCCGGCGCTGACCCGTCAGAGCGAGCTGCTCGGGCGCCTGCGTTTCGCGAGCCCCCCCGAGCGAGCCTGGGTCAGGGACTGCCTGCGGGCGCACTGCGCCGATCGCTTTCCCGAGCTCGCAGCCCCCTAACCGCCCGCTCGCTACCCCGCCGGCGCGCGCCACGTAAGCTTTCGGCCTCGGGGCGGCGGTGCGCTGTGAGGTTGCGGGCGGCCCACGCGTCCTGACAATCATTCGCCCGCCCAACCGAAACCAGCCGCCAATGCGCCGTACGAAGATCGTCGCCACCATCGGGCCCGCCTCGTGCGAGCCCGACGTGCTGCTGCAACTCATTGAGGCGGGAATGGACGTCGCGCGGCTCAACTACTCGCACGGATCGCTGGATGAGCACGCCGAGACGGCGGAACGAGTTCGCGAGGCGGCGAACCGCGCCGGACGGCCGGTGGCGATCCTCCAGGATCTCCCGGGGCCGAAGCTGCGGATTGGGGCGCTCGTCGACGGAGTCGCGGAGCTCGGTCTGGGCGACACCGTGACCTTCGTGTGCGGCACCGAGGAAATCGGCGACCGCCGGCGCATGTCGGTGAGCTGGCAGGGACTGGCTGCGGCGCTCGAGCCGAATGAGATCCTCTACCTCGCGGACGGGTCGATCCGGTTGCGGGTGCGCGCGACGCGCGCAGCGGAGGGCGAGGTGGACGCGCAGGTCGAGGTCGGCGGCGTCGTCGCTTCGCGCCAGGGGCTCAACATCCCAGGCCCCGCGGTCGGGTTGCCGGCAGTGCCGGCGGAGGACCTCGACCTGCTCAAGCACGGCGAGTCGATCGGCGTCGATCTCGTGGCCCTTTCCTTTGTGCGCTCAGCGAGCGACGTCGAGTTCGTTCGTGGCCACACGACCCTGCCGTTGATCGCCAAGATCGAGAAGCCGCAGGCCGTCGAGAACATGCACGAGGTCATCCGTGCGGCGGACTGCATGATGGTTGCGCGCGGGGACCTCGGGATCGAGCTGCCGATCGAGCAGGTGCCGCTCGTCCAGAAGCGTCTGCTGCGTCTTGCGGGGGAGCTCGCGCGACCATCGATTACGGCGACGCAGATGCTCGACTCGATGGTCCGCTCGCCGCGGCCCACCCGCGCGGAGGCGTCGGACGTCGCGAACGCGATCCTCGACGGAACCGACGCCGTGATGCTCTCGCAGGAGACCGCGGTCGGCGCCTTCCCCGTCGGGGCGGTGGCGATGATGTCGGCGATCGCCGAGCAGACCGAGCTTGGCATCGACTACGAGCAGTGGAACGAGCACCGCGTCAAGCGCACCACGCAGGACCCGGCCTACACCGTCGCCTGGGCGGCCTGCCGGGCCGCCCACGAGCTCGACCTCGACGCGCTCGTCGTGCCGACGCAGAGCGGACGCTCAGCGCGCCTGGTCTCGGCCCACCGCCCGAACGTGCCGATCTACGCGCTGTCTCCGGAACAAGAGACGGTGCGTCGCTGCGGCCTGATGTGGGGGGTCACAGCGAGCTGGATGCCCCGGCATGAGGTCGCCGAGGAGCTGATTCGCGACGCCACCGAAACCGTCGTCCGCCTCGGCTGGTGCAAACCGGGCCAGCGTGTCGGCATCACGGCGGGGATGCCGAGCGGCACACCCGGCACGACGAGCCTGCTCCAGATCCAGCGCGTCTAGCGCTGCGGTGCCCCTCCTCGGGCTCGGGGTGATGTGGCGAAGGCGTGCTGGTCGGGGGCTCCTCGCTTGGCTTGTCACGCGAGCGATGTGACGCGGCGTGAGTGCTTGGAGTTGCGTGCGCGGCCGCTTGGTGGGCGGAAGCTGCGCAGCTCCAGGCTGGGCGCGGCGGACGCCGCGTGACCGTGCGCGGCCGGTACCGGCGGTACGCGGGATGAGCCTGGCGAGGATGACGGCCCCACGCGGACGCTCACATCACGCGCATGCAAGGGCCGTCACCGTAGCCCGTAGGCTGCCTCGGCGCGTCCAAGCTCGGTGACCGGCGGCTCGTCGAAGATCCACTCGCGCGCGATCCGGTGCCAGTTCGCGCTCGCGCGTAGCTGGGAGATGACGGCAAGGGTGAGCGTCTCGGTGCGGCGGCCAAAGAGGTGCTCGCGCGGAAGGTTCTCGTGACGCATCTGCTGATAGTGGCGTGAGCGCGGATCGGACATGTCGATGATCACCTGTGTCGCGACCTCCGGCGTCAGCGCGACCTCGGCGTCCCGCGTGTACCACCACGTGACGTCGAAGAACTGCTGGCGGATCTGCTCCGCCGTGTAGCGATTCGCATCACGCAGAAAGCCGCCGGCGCGCAGCTGCTCGAGCAGGCCGTCGGTGTCGCCGAGGATCGCGCGGCGGGCGAGCGCGAGCTCGAACTCAGCCACCGAGGCCTCGATCCGCTTGAACAGGCCGAAGTCGAGGAAGGCGACGCGCCCGTCGTCGAGTAGGAGGAAATTGCCCGGGTGCGGGTCGCCCGAGAACTGGTGGTGGCGATACATGCAGCCGAAGTAGAAGCGAAAGATGATCTCGCCGAGGCGGTTGCGCTCGTCCTGCGGGCGCAGCTTCAGCTCCTCGAAGCCGCTCCCCTGGACGTACTCGCTGACGAGGACGCGCTCGGAGGAGTGGCTCGAGATCACCTCCGGCACGAGGATGAACGGGTGCTCACGATAAAGGCGCGCGAGAGCGCGCTGGTTCGCGGCCTCGAGCTCGTAGTCGAGCTCCTCGCTGATGCGCTCGCGCACCTCCTCGGCGATGTCCTTCGCGTCGAGCTCCGGCGCGAGGCGGGCCATCAACCGCACGAGCATGCCGAAGTTCTGGAGATCCGCACGAACGGCCGCCGCCGCGCCCGGATACTGGACCTTCACCGCGACCACGCGGCCGTCGTGGAGGCGGGCGCGGTACACCTGGCCAATCGACGCGGCCGCGATCGGCTCGCTGTCGAACTCGGCGAAGCTTTCTTCGAGGGGCTCGTCGCGCTCGGACTCGATCACGCCCCGTATCTCCGCGAACGGAACCGCGGGCGCACTGTCGCGGAGCTCCGCGAGCTTGCGCTGGAACTCGTCGCGGAACTCCTCCGGAACGAGCCCGACGTCGAGGAACGACATGACCTGCCCGAGCTTCATCGCGGCGCCCTTCATCGTCCCGAGCACCGCGACGATCTGTTCAGCGGTCTCGAGGTGTCGCCTTTCGAGCGCTTCGCGGCTTGCCTCCTCGCTGCGGACCACGTTCGCGGCGCGGGTCGCAAGCTGCTTGACCGCGGTCCCGGTCGCGAGCCGACCGATCGTCGCCGAGCGCTGCAGGCGCGAGGTGGGGATGTCCTCGCGGGCCATCGCGGAGCTAGTCGAGCCGCTGCACGCGGGAGCCGGGGACGATGTCATCGCTGCCGTCAGGCCAGCGGATCCATGCCTTGGTGCCCCCGTCGTAGTCCGGCGCGAGCAGGATCAGCGTCGCCGGCTCACCGAGGGCCAGGCACGACTCACCGCCCTCGCCGTCGAGCCCGCGCCAGACCCGGATGAACGGGTTGCGAGCCCACTCGTGGCCGATCGTTGTCGTGTCGCTGTGGCCAGGTTGGATCACCGTTTCGTGAGGAAGCTCCATCAGGGTGCCCATGATCGAGTCCTTGAGCGCCTGATAGGTCCCGTGACCAGGAGCGCGGACGCCGCCGACCGATTCGCGAAAGAGCGTGTCACCGGTGAACACCGCGCCGTCCGCGCCGTCTGTGACGAGGAAGGACAACATGCCCAGCGTGTGCCCGGGCGTGTGGAGCGGGCGGATTCGAAGAGACCCGACGCTCAGCTCCTCCCCGGCTGCGATCGTCCCGGTCGCCCCGGGCACGAGCTCGCGTTCGAGCTCATGGATCAGCACCGGCGCAGCGGGCCAATGGCGGGTCAGCGAGGCCACGCCGGCGACATGATCACCGTGGTGGTGGGTCAGCAGGATCAGGCTTGGCGTGACGCCGCGGCGCGCCGCGGCTTCGACGAGCGGTTCGACCGGCGGGCCAGCGTCGATCACCACCGCAGTGCCACCCGCCTCGTCGAGCACGAGATAGCAGTTGGAGCGCAAAGCGGGGTTGGTTGCGCGCTCAACGATCATCGGACCGCCCTACACTGCGCGACATGGGCTTCCTCCACACGTGCTACAGGATCACAGACATCGATCGATCGGTGGCGTTCTATCGTGCGCTCGGCTTCGAGGAGGTGCGGCGCATGCCGATCCGGGACGAGGCGATCAACGTTTTCATGACGATCCCCGGGGACGGAGATGAGCCGCGACTCGAGCTCACCTACAACTTCGGCGTAGACCGCTACGAGCTCGGTAGCGCCTACGGCCACATCGCCATTACCGCAGGCGAGCTCGACGACACGCTCGAGCGCCTCGCGGACCTCGGAATCGAGCCGGAGCGCCCGCCCTACCGGGTCAACGAGGGCGGCTCGCGGATCTGCTTCGTCCGCGACCCGGACGGCTACCGGATCGAGCTCATCGAACGCTCGGGCGACGGCGACGACTGAGCCTCGTCACCCGGTTCTTCGCCACCCTCGGCGAGGAGACGAAGATTCACAAGTTCGAGCCGCATGAGCTCATCGCCCAAGGCGACGATGTGGTCGTGTTGATCACCGCTGAGTTCACGGTGAAGCGCACCGGCCGCAAGGTCAGCGATCACCTGGTGCACGGCTGGACCTTCAAGGGCGGCAAGCTCGCGCATTTCGAGGCCTTCCGGGACACCGCCGCGATCGTCGCCGCCTACAGCTGACGTCGCAGGCCAGCCCCGGTCGGCACCGCCTGACCGCCGCCAGGAATTCACACCCGAGTGCCTGCCGCGGTATAGGCTCGCGCTCGGCACGACCGTACGGCGCACAGCACCCGCTGTGCAGTCACCCCCAACGGATGAGAGGATCGCGATGGCGACGTCCTATTACTTCACCCCTGAAGGCTTCACGCCCGCGAAATACGATGAGACGCTCAGGAAGCTCGAGGAGGCCGGCGCCGGAGCACCGAAGGGGCGCACGTATCACGCGGCGCTCGAGAGCGACGGCCACATCCAGGTCTTTGACATCTGGGAGTCTCAGGCGGACTTCGAAGCGTTCGGCGCGACCCTGGTGCCGATCATGGCCGAGCTCGGTGTCGATCCAGGCACGCCGATGACGGCGCCCGTGCACAACGTAATCGAGGGCTGAGCGAGACGCCGCCGCTCACGGAGGTCGCGCGCTAGCGCTGGCGCGGTCTGACCGCGGTGCCGGAGGCGCAGATCTCGGTCCAGATCGATCGCTAGCGGGTGACGCTTGCCGCGTCGGTGCCGGCCGACGCGGAGCCGAGCTCGCGCAGCCGAACTGCCGGGACCCCGCCGTAGAGCCCGTGCGGGAGCGTGTCGCGCGTGACGACGGCGCCGGCAGCGACGACGCAGCCCTCCGCGACGTTGACTCCCGGCAGGAGCGTCGCGCGCGCGCCAATCCAGCAGCCGTCGCCGACCGTAACCGGCGCAGTGGCCGGCAATCCCGCCCGTCGCTCGGGGCCGCCGGGGCCGTGAGTCGACGTGCAGAACATCACCTCCATGCCGATGTCGCAGCGGGCGCCGATGCTGATCGGTGAATGCCCCTCGAAGTGGCAGCCCATGTTGATGAACGTGTCCTCGCCGAGCGTGACGTCGCGATTGTCCAGGTAGAACCCGCCGCGCAGGACCGTCCCCGGGCCCATCGTGACGCCGTACCAGCGCAACAGCCGGTGGCGTATCGGTGGTGGCAGGAGGTGATTCGCCGCGATCGTGTTGATCAGCCCGCGCCGCGCGTCTTCGCCAATCGCCATGGGACCCAGCAGGCTAACGCGGGGCGAGCTGCACGCGCGCTAGCGCGGGCGCGCGTGCACGGCGGTGCCGTACGCGCAGATCTCGGTCCACATCGAGCCGAGCTCAGCCGTGTCGAAGCGGAAGGCGACGACCGCATTCGCGCCCTTGGCTTCGGCCTCCTCGACAAGGCGGGCGGTGGCGTCCTGCCGTCCCGCCGCGAGCATCTTCGTCATGCCCTTCAGCTCGCCGCCAATCAGCGACTTGAGCCCGGCGCCGATCTGTGCGCCGAGGTTGCGCGAGCGGACGGTAAGCCCGAAGACCTCGCCGAAGACCTCCTCGATCTCGTAGCCCGGCAGGTCGTTCATCGTCGAGATCAGCATGCGGCGCGATGCTACTCCTCGCCGGGATAGGCCGGCACGATCAGTGGCTCCTTGATCTGGATCGCCTGCTCGATCTCTTCCTCGATGCCGAAGGCCGAGCCGTCGCAATCGATC
This sequence comes from uncultured Solirubrobacterales bacterium, assembly GCA_963703775.1. Classification (GTDB taxonomy): domain Bacteria; phylum Actinomycetota; class Thermoleophilia; order Solirubrobacterales; family Solirubrobacteraceae; genus Palsa-513. The sequence continues at coordinate 29,039 of CAVPFP010000029.1, forward strand.
CGGAAGCGCTTCGGTGCGATCCGGTCGTCAGGCAGCACCGGGACGCCCCACAGCTCCTCCCAGCCGAACAGCTCGTAGTTGCCGGGATTCAGCAGGATCGCGCGCGGCGCCATCGGACAGGTACTCGCGTGGTGATCGAGACCGCGGCGGATGAAGGCGAGCATCTCGGCTTCGAGCGAGGCCATCTGTCGGCCGTCACTGTAAAGACTCGGCGGGATTGTCGTGCGCGATCAGCGTCGCGTAGTAGCCCCCGCGCCCGATCAGCTCGTCGTGCGTGCCGACCTCGACGATCCGGCCGTGGTCAAGAACGACGATCTGGTCGGCGTCGCGAACCGTGGAGAGACGGTGAGCGATCGTGATCGTCGTCCGCCCGACGGCGAGCTCGTCGAGCGCCTCCTGCACCGCGTGCTCGGTCTGGGTGTCGAGCGAGCTCGTCGCCTCGTCGAGGACGAGCACCGGCGGGTTGCGCAGCACCGTCCGCGCAATCGCCATTCGCTGCTTCTCGCCGCCGGAGAATCGGTAGCCGCGTTCGCCGACGACCGTGTCATAGCCGTCGGGCAACGAGGCGATGAGGTCGTGGATTCGGGCTGCGGCCGCGGCTGACTCGACCTCCTCGTCGGAGGCGTCGGGCCGCGCGAAGCGTAGGTTCTCGCGCACCGAGGCATGGAACAGGTAGGTCTCCTGGGAGACGACGCCGATCGTCGCGGCAAGCGAAGCGAGTGTCGCGTCGCGGACGTCGACGCCGTCAATGGTGATCCGTCCCTCCTGCGGCTCGTAGAGGCGCGCGACGAGGTAGCCGAGCGTCGTCTTGCCGGCTCCGGTCTCGCCGACGATTGCCGTGCGCGTCCCGGCCGGGACGACCAGGTCGATGTCCGTGAGCGTCCAGTCGGAGTCGGGCGTGTAGCGGAACGCGACGTCCTCGAAGCGCACCTCGCCGAGCAGCTCACCCGGCCGCAGCTCGACGGCGCCGGGCCGCTCCTGGATGTCCACGGGCAGGTCGAGGTACTCAAAGATCCGGTCGAAGAGCGCCAGCGACGCCTCGACGTCGGTGCCGACCGAGAGCAGCTGCGCCATCGGGAAGAGCAGGCGCGTCTGGACCGTCGTGAAGGCGACGATCGTGCCGATGCTGATCGCGCCGCTGGTGACGTTCTCGCCCGCCAGCCAGTAGATGATCGCCGGCTGAATCGAGAAGACCATGTTGATCGTCGACATCAGCCAGCGTCCGGCCATCCGCGAGTGAACCTCGAGCTTGGCGACCTCGTCGGACTCGGCGGTGAACCGCTCGGCGAGGTCCCCTCCCCGGCCCATCGTCTTGCCGAGCATCACCCCGGAGACGGACAGCGACTCGGCGACGAGCGCGGAGATATCGGCAAGGCCGCCCTGCAGGCGCGATGTGATCGCGCGGCGCTCGCGCCCGACACGCCGTGTCATCCACACGAACAGCGGCATCAGCGCGAACGAGATCAGCGCCAGCTGCCAGCTCAGGATCGCCATCGCGATCGTGGCCGCGATGACTGTCGTAGCGTTCTGGGCGATCGTCGTCGCCGTGTTCGTCGCGACGTTGTCGATCCCGCCGATGTCGTTGGCGATCCGTGACTGGACCTCGCCGCCCCGCGTCCTCGTGAAGAACGCCAGCGACATCCGCTGCAGGTGGCGATAGACGGCGACGCGCAGGTCGTGCATCACGCGCTGGCCGACCTCCGTCGAGACGTAGGTCTGAACGACGCTCAGCGCCGCCGTGGCGATCGCGATCGCGATCATGCCGCCGACGAGCTCGCTGAGCAGCGTCGTCTCGTGTTTGAAGATCCCCTTGTCGAGGACGTCGACCAGCAGGAATGGCGAGAGCATGCTGAGGCCCGAGGAGACCACGATCAGCGCCAGCACCCAGGCGAGCTTCCAGCGGTAGGGCGCGAAGAGACGCACGATGCGGCGCGTGTCGCGCTCGCGCTCGGGATCCATCAGCGGCGGCGGCGGCTCGCTCGGCCCGAGCACGCGCTGTCCGCCGCGTGCGCCGCTGCGCGCCCGCGCGTCGCCGTGCATCCCGATGCCATGGCCTGCGCCGCCGGCGCCTGTCCCGCCCCAGAAGCTCATCGCTCCTCCGTGATCATGCGCTCGAGCAGCGCGAGTGCGCGGTCGAGCGTGGCACGGTCGTCGGGCTCGAACGACGCGAGGCGGCGGGCGAGGTAGGCGTCACGGCGGGTTCGGCTCTCCCGCAACAGCGCACGCCCCGGCTCGGTCACCGCGACTCGGCACGAACGCCGGTCGCGAGGGTCGGGTGTGCGCGCAACGAGCCCCCGGTATTCGAGGATCGCCAGCAAGCGTGTCGCGGTCGGCCGCCGCACGCTCTCCAGCTCTGCGAGCTCGCTCGGCGAGATCGGGCCGCGGCGGCCGATCGTGGTGAGCGCCGAGTCGAGCGCGGGCGGAAGGCCGCTACCCGCCTCGCGCCGCAACCGGCGCGAGAGCCTCATCGTCACGCGCCGCAATCGCGCAGGAAGCTCCTCGCGCGCGGTGGGAGTGGCAACAATCACGGACATCTAGTTAGCATATCTAACTAGATCAGGGCGCTTTCCAGGCCCACAGGCCATAGCCTGTCGGCCGATGGAGCTGAGTCCCGGCACGCTCGCCCGCGGTAGCTGGCGACCCGAACAGGTACACGTGACCTGGTCTCAGGAGCCTTACGAGCCACCGTCGGAGGCCGCTCGAGCCGCGAATGACGCGATCGCCGAACTGGCGCGCCGCGGGTCCCCATCCCACGACGGGACCAGCGCCCGGCTGGTCAGCTTCAGCGCGACCCCGGACCGCGTTACGCTCGAGCTCCAACCGATCCGCTGGTCACTGCGGCTGAGTGCGAGCGACGCGCTCCAGAGCCTCGCAGCGATGTGCGTCGTCCGTACGACCGACGGGCGCTGGCTTGCCGGTCATCGGGCCGAATGGCTCGCCTCATGGCCCGGCCGCTGGGCGCTCGGCGCCGGCGGCTCCGTGGAAGCCGGCGAGGACCCGGTGCACACCCTGCGCCGTGAGCTGCTCGAGGAGTGGTCGCTACAGACCGATGACCTGACGATCGAAGCGCTCGTCTGCCTCCCCCACCGCCTCGTCCTGCTCGTTGGCATGGCATCGGTCCCTCCGGACGCAACAGTCGTCTATGACGCCGAGCATTCGGGTTACGCGTGGTGGCCGCCCGATCCGGAGCAATGGCCAGCCGAAGCCGACGGCGCGGTCCGCGACATGGGCCGCCTACTCGCGTGATCACGTTCAAGAATCTCGAGCGCGCTTCGTTCGCCCACTCGGCGGTCTACACCGCGCTGCTGATCGTGGCGTTCGGCTTCAACAATCCCCAGCCCGAGACGGTGGTCCTCGGTTTCAGCCACGGGATCCTCTGGATCTTGATGTCACTCGCCTGCCTGTATGCGGCGCGCGCGCGCGTCATCCCGCTACGAATCGCGGTCGCTGTTGCGGTGCTCGGCGGGATCGGGCCGTTCTTCGGGAGCGCCGAGTTCGTGCGCGAGCAACGCCGTCGAGCGAGCGCCCGCCAACTGCCCGGCTCCGGGGGATCGCCACGCTAGAGTGCATGTAATGGCCGTCGATACGACGATCCAGGTTGTCATGCCGAAGATGGGGGACTCGGTTGCCGAGGGCACGGTCCTTGGATGGCGTAAGGCTGAAGGCGATCGCGTTGCAGCCGACGAGACGATCGTCGACATCTCGACCGACAAGGTCGACGCCGAAGTCGTCGCTCCGGCCTCGGGCACGCTCGTGAAACTGCACGCGGCCGAGGGCGACAGCGTCAGCGTCGGCGCAGTGCTCGCCGAGATCGCTCCGGCAAACGGTTCCGACCCCGTCGCGACGGTCGAGCCAACCACGGCCGTGGAACCCGAACCGACGCCGCCGACGATCGTGGACATCGTCACGCCGAAGGCGGGCGAGTCGGTGAGCGAAGGCACGGTCCTCGCCTGGACGGTCGCGGTCGGCGAGCGCGTCGAGGCAGGCCAAACGGTCGTCGAGATCTCCACGGACAAAGTGGACATCGAGCTTCCCGCACCCGCCGGCGGGACGATCAGCGAGCTCCTCGCAAGCGAAGGCGACACCGTGACCGTCGGCCAGGTGATTGGTCGTATCGAGGCCGGCGAAGCCGTCCCCGACCCGAGCAGGAGCTGAGATTGCGCCTGCTGCTCGCGAGGCCGCGGAGGACCGTCCGGCGGCGTCCGACGGGGCCGCGGCTTCGCCCGTTGCGCGGCGGGCGGCCGACGCGCACTCGGTCGATCTCACGAGGGTCGCCGGCTCCGGCCCGCGCGGGCGGATCACGAAGGCGGACGTCCTGGATGCGGCCACCCAGCCCGCCACCGAGACGGCGACGGCGATCAAGGGCGGAGCGGCGATGCTCGTCCACTACATGGAGGAGAGCCGCAAGATCCCGACCGCGACGAGCTTCCGCACGCTTGCGGTCGGCACGCTCGAAGCGCGGCGCGGCCAACTCAAGCAGGCCGGAAAGAAGGTTTCCTTCACACACCTGATCGCGTTCGCGATCGCGCGGGCGGCGGCGGCGCTACCGGTGATGACCCAGCACTTCGCCGAGATCGACGCGATCCCCCACCGAATCGACGACGGCGCCGTCAACCTCGGCCTCGCCGTCGACGTCGAGCGCAGGGACGGATCACGCACGCTGATGGTGCCGGTCGTGCGCGACGCCGGGAACATGGCGTTCGACACGTTCCTGGCCGCTTACGACGAGCTAGTCGACCGCGCGCGGACAAACAGCCTGACCGCCGACGACCTCCAGGGCGCGAATATCACGCTGACGAACCCCGGCGGCATCGGCACCTCGGCGTCGGTACCGCGCCTGATGGCAGGGCAGGGCACGATCGTCGCGGCGGGCGCGATCGCCTATCCCCCGGGCCTTGCTGGCGTTGGCGCCGAGCTCGGCGCGGACAAGGTGATGACGCTGACCTCAACCTATGACCACCGGATCATCCAGGGGGCGGAGTCCGGGCGCTTCCTCGCGCAGATCGAATCGCTGTTGGGCGGTTCGGACTCGTTCTATGACGCGGTCTTCGCAGCGCTCGGCCTCGAGCTCCCGCAACAGACGCGGGCAACGCCGGCGCCGCAGCCGGCGAGCGCCGGCGCTCCAAACGAAGAGCTGCTCGCCGCTGTTCAGTCCGCCGTCTCGCTGGTGCGAGCGCACCGCACGTACGGCCACCTGGCGGCGAAGCTCGACCCGCTCGGCTCGCCGCCGGTCGGGGACCCGTCGCTTGACCCCCACCCGCTCGGCCTCACGCCGGAGCTGATGGCGCAGATCCCGGCCCGGATCCTCAAGATCCACGTTCCCGGCCGGACGCTCGCCGAGGCCTACCCGCACCTGCAAGAGGTGTACTGCGGCACGATCGCCTTCCAGATCGAGCACATCGGCTCCCATCGTCAGCGCACCTGGCTGCGCGAGAAGATCGAGGGCGGAGCGTTTCGCCAACCGCTCACCGATGACGAGCGCCGCGCGCTGCTCAAGCGCCTGGTCGAAGTCGACGCGCTCGAGCGCTTCATGCACAAGGCCTATCTCGGCCAGCATCAGTTCTCGATCGAGGGCGTCGACATGACCGTGCCGATGCTCGATGAGATGATCGCCCTCGCCGCCGGCGACGGCGCGGAGGAGGTTGTGATCGGGATGGCTCACCGCGGTCGGCTGAACGTGCTGGCCCACGGTCTTGGACGCGCCTACGAGTCGATCTTCGCGGAGTTCGAGGGTGCGACGATGCTCGATGCGATCACGACGAACAAGCCGCAGGGCGGCACCGGTGACGTCAAATACCACCACGGCGCCCAGGGCGCGAAGCGTCTGCCGTCGGGCCAGCTCGTCCGCGTCAACCTCGAGTCGAATCCGTCGCACCTCGAGTACGTCGCACCGGTCGTGATCGGCGCCACGCGCGCGGCGCAAACGACCCACGAGGGGTCACGGATGGCGCAATCCGTGACCCGCGCGGTGCCGGTCGTGATCCACGGCGACGCGGCCTTCCCCGGTCAGGGCGTCGTCGCGGAAACGCTGAACCTCCAGGCGCTCGACGGCTACCAGGTCGGTGGCACGCTGCACCTGATCACGAACAACCAGATCGGTTTCACCACCGAGCCCGACGACGGGCGCTCGACGCGTTGGGCCTCCGATCTCGCGAAGGGCTTCGACGTTCCGATCATCCATGTCAATGCCGACGATGTCGAGGGCTGCATCCAGGCGACGCGACTCGCCTATGCCTTCCGCGCGGAGTTCGGGCACGACACATTGATCGACCTGATCGGCTACCGCCGTTACGGGCACAACGAGGCCGACGAGCCGGCCTACACGCAGCCCGAGATGTACAACACGATCAAGACCCATAAGCGCGTCAGCGAGCTATGGGCCGATCAGCTCATCGCCGCGGGCGTCGTCAGTCGAGAAGAGGTCGCCGCCCAGCAGCAGGCAGTCTGGGATGTCCTCGCCCAAGCCCATCAGGAGCTCAAGGAGAAGCTCGCCCAGGTGGCCGAAGGCGGTATCCACGACCAACCGACCGGCGAGTACCGGCTCGACAGCACACCCTCACCGGACGTCATGACGGCCGTGCCCGTCGAGGTGCTCTCGGAGCTGAACGAGCAGCTTCTGCGGGTTCCGGAGGACTTCACGGTCCACCCGAAGCTCGCGCGCTTCCTCGAGTCGCGCCGCGAATCATTCACCACCGGCACGGGCATCAACTGGGCGCACGCGGAGGCGCTCGCTTTCGCCTCGCTGCTACGCGAAGGCCACCCGATCCGCCTGACGGGCCAGGACACCGAACGCGGCACCTTCAGCCAGCGCCACCTCGTCCTGCACGACGCCCGCACCGGACAGACGATCTGCCCGATGCAGAGCCTGCCGGCAGCAACCGCCGGTTTCGAGCTCTACAACAGCCCGCTTTCCGAGCTCGGCTGCCTGGGGTTTGAATACGGCTACAGCCAGGAGGCTCCGCAAACGCTCGTGCTCTGGGAGGCGCAGTTCGGTGACTTCGTCAACGGCGCCCAGGTGATCGTCGACCAGTTCATCGCGTCCGGTCTCGCAAAGTGGGGGCAAACCTCGCGCCTGACACTGCTGCTTCCGCACGGCTATGAGGGGTCGGGGCCAGAGCATTCATCCGCGCGTCTCGAACGCTTCCTTCAGCTCGCCGCCGAGGGCAACCTGCGGATCGCGAACCCGACGACTCCGGCCCAGTACTTCCACCTGCTCCGCCAGCAGGCCCAGATCGTCAAACAGCGACCGCTGATCCTGATGACGCCGAAGTCGCTGCTCCGCCTGCCACAGGCGACGAGCGATCTGGCCGGGCTCGCCGATGGGCGCGTTTTCGGTGTGCTCGCCGAGCCGGGAATCGACGACTCGAAGGTCACCCGGCTGATCCTCTGCACCGGCAAGATTTACTACGACCTCGTCACCCACGCGGACCGCGCCGCCGCCGAGGCGATCGCGATCGGCCGCGTCGAGGTCCTCTACCCGTTTCCGGAGCAGGAGGTGCGAAGCCTCTTCGGCCGCTACCCGAAGCTGCGCGAGGTCGTCTGGACGCAGGAGGAACCCCGCAACATGGGAGCGCGCGCGTACATGTCACAGCGACTGCGGCAGATCATCAGCGACACGCCATTCGAGTTCGCCTACATCGGCCGGCCCGAGCGGGCCAGCCCGGGCGAGGGCTACCCGGCCGCGCACGCCCAGGAGCAGACGCGCATCGTGCGGACCGCGCTCGACATCAGCCAGCCGGTCTCGCAGTTCCCGATGCTCTTCCCGGGCGAGCGGTAGCGTCGCGACGAGCATCCGGGCGCTGATGCGCTGCGTCGCAGGCCGCACGTCTCAGCGTAAAGCGCTCCCCTGACGGTCGCGTCCGGCCGCCGATCGCTACGGACGCACGCGCACTGCCGCCGCCGCGGTATGCCTCGCAGCCAGTGAGCGGTTTGAGGGCAAAGCCCTCAAACCGCGAACAGCTTCAGCTCAGGCTCGCGCGTCCCGCGCAGCTCTTCGAGCGAGACCTCGACGCAGGTGATGCCGCGCGCGCCGGCGAGGGTGCGGGCCTGGGGCTTGATCGTCTGGGCTACGAGAACCCCACGGCAGTCCGCCATCGCGGGGTCGAGGCGGATTCGCTCCAGGTAGCGAGCCAGCTGCTCCACCGCCTCAATCGTGCCGCTGCGTTTGATCTCGACCGCGATCCAGCCGTCGGCGTCGTCGCGGCACATCAAGTCAACCGGGCCGATGTCGGTCGGCCATTCACGGCGCACGAGGCGAAACCCCTCGCCGCAGTGGACGGGACGCTCCGCGAGCAGCTCCTGCAGGTCGCGCTCGACGCCGTCCTTCTCGAGCGGAATCGCCAGATCGACCTCGTGGGAGATGTCGGCGAGAACCTCCTCGATAGTCACCTCGAGGCGCTCGTTGCCATTGAGCTTTCTGATTTCGATCCGCTCGGGCGGCTCCCCCTCGATGTCGACCGCCGTGGGCGGGGTCATCCAGTTGAGCGGCTTGTATCCACCGCTGTCCGCGTGCACGAGCAGCGAGCCGTCGGCCTTCAGAACCAGCAGCCGCACCGCCATCGGCAGTGTCGTCGAAAGACGACCGCTGTAGGAGACGGCGCAGCGAGCAACGATAAGACGCATGACGGCAGGCCAGGTTACGGACACGCCTGGATGCCGGTCACGCCGGGGATCGGCCGAACCCGCTAAGACGGCGAAAAGGTCACAGACCGGACGCAGCGTTTTGCCTCAAGTTGGGCGTTGTGCGGCCGCCGGTGACTGGACCGAGCCCTCGACGGCGCGTAGCTTCCGACAGCATGCAAACGTCGCGCGCCACACCCATCGAGGTCGGGGCGCCGGCCTGGCAAGCGCGCCGACTGAACGAGAGCATCCTCTGCGCACTGGTCGCGCGTGAGTGGCAGTGGCGGGGTCACTCGGTCGTCGAGCTCGCGCTCGGACCGCGGCCAGCGTGGCGGCAGGGATCGGCGAAGAGCGCCTGGATGACCGAACAGCGCGCCGAGCAAACGATGCGCGCATTGGAGGAGCGCCTGCGTCAGGCCGAGCGGACCGTTCACGCGCGCGCGCAGGTTGCCGAGCCGCTCACGCCGCGGCTGCGCTACGCGCTCGCGGTCCATGCCTCTGCGCTCGCCCGCTGCCCGAGCCACGACCACCCGGACTCTCTGCGAGCAGAGGCGCGAGTGCTCGAGGCGGACGCGGCGTTACTCGAGCAGTCGGCTCCGCCGGAGGAGGTGCTCGACCTGCGGATCGCCGCGCTCCGGCGCCGCTGGGAAGCCGCCGAGCGCTCGCCGCGGATTGGCGCAGCCGGACGGATGCAGGCATTTCGGCGCCTTGTCGAGGCTGCGGCAGCGGGGGAGATCCGCATTGCGCGGCCGAACGCCGAAGCATCGCCCGCGCGGGCGGCTACGCTGCCGGGAGGACGCGCCGGCGGGCCTCGCGCATCCGATCACGCAGGTCGAGGAGCTCTGCGCCGGCGCCCAGCTTGAGCGCGGTCGCGCAAGCGTCGAGGCAGTCGCTGATGCGGTCGGTGCGAGCGAGCGCGTGGGCGAGGCGAACCCAGGCGTCGACCGATTGCGGTTCGAGCTGCGTGGCCGCTTCGCAGGCGGAAAGCTCGCCGCCAAGATCGCCACTGAGCGCCAGAGCGAGCGCGAGGTCGAGCAGGCCCTCGACGCTCGGGCGAAGCGTCTGAGCGCGGCGCAGAGCGTCGGCCGCAGCTGAGGGATCATGCAGGCGCAGGCGTAGCCGACCGAGCCGCTCCCACTCGCGCGCGTCGCCCGGCGCGCGGTCGGCCGCACGTTCCGCAGCTTCCGCCGCCAGGTCGATGGCGCCCATGTCCTCATAGATGCGGGCGGCGAATCGGTGAGCGGCCGGACGCGCGCCATCGATGCGCGCCCAATCACGGACGGCACGGCCCGCCGCCTCGAGGTTGCCCGCCTGCCAGAAGGCGAGCGTCATCAGGCGCAGTACCGCGACGTTCGTCGGATCGGCGTCGCGCGCATAGATCAGCCGCTGCGCCGCGAGCGCGTAATCACCTTCGGCGAGCGCGTGCGTCGCGGCGGTCATGAAGCGCTCGAGCCGGTCGGCGCCGGCATCGGGCTTTGAGAAGTCCACGAAGCTGAGGCTCCCCGCCGGGACGGTGCGAACCCCCGCGGCGAAAAGGACCCGCGCCCACTGCTTGACCTCGTCGCCATCGCCGCTGAAGTAGATGCCGGTGACACTGCCGACGCCCCACTCCGGGTAGCTCAGACAGCGCGCGTAGCGGTGGACGACCGAATGGTCGGGAAGGCGATCGGCGAACGGGTCGTGCTTCGCGCGGTCAGCGGCGGCGGTGCGCGCGCGCTCCGCTGCCTCGTACGCGCGCTGCCCCTCCTCCTCGCGCGCTCGGCGCGTCGCCGCGGCCGAGACCTTGACCGCGCCGAGTGTGATCTTCCCCCCACGCGACCCCTCGGCGAGGCTCTCGAGCTCGTCCGCCGCGTCGTTGATCGCCTGGAGGTGACGCTGGTGCTCGTGCGCGCGGCCCGGCGGGGCGATGTCCGGATGCCAGCGCTTTGCCATCCGCCGCCGCGCAAGCTGGACGTCGCGCACGCCAAACGGGGGCTCGAGCTCGAGCAGCAGCATCGCCTGCTCCAGATCAAAGACGTTCGCCATCAGCTAAGCACGTTAGCGAGCGGCGCTGCGGAAACGGCCGTCGCTCGCCGACGTTAGGACGCGTGCCGCCCTGCTCCCCCGCCACAGTTACCCGCGCGAGCAGCCCCGCCGGCCAGGACCTCTTCCCCCGCGAATGAGCACCTCACCACAGGCGCCAATCTCACGCGGCGCGGCTACGAGCTGCACACCGCCGCGTATCCTCCGAGGCGATGCCCGGTGAATACATCTTCCAGACCTACAAGCTCGGCAAGGTCCACCCGCCCGACCGCAAGGTGCTCGAAGACATCTCGCTTTCGTTCTTCTTCGGTGCGAAGGTCGGGGTCCTCGGCTACAACGGCGCCGGCAAGTCCAGCCTGTTGCGGATCATGGCCGGCGTCGACGGCGAATATCGCGGCGATGCGCAGCTGGCGCCCGGAGCGAAGGTTGGCCTGCTCGCGCAGGAGCCTGCGCTCGACCCGGCCAAGACGGTGCGGGAGAACGTGCTCGAGGGGGTGGGCGATCTCGTGGCGCTCGTCGAGCGCTTCAACGAGCTCGCGGCCAACTACTCCGATCAGACCGCCGACGAGTTCGCGCGCCTTCAGGAGCAGATCGACGCGGCGGATGCTTGGAACCTCGACACGACCGTCGAGTATGCGATGGATGCGCTGCGCTGCCCGCCCGCGGACGCGGCGGTTGAGCACCTCTCCGGCGGTGAGCGCCGGCGCGTCGCGCTCTGCCGGCTGCTGCTGAGCCAGCCCGACCTGCTGCTGCTCGACGAGCCGACCAACCATCTCGATGCCGAGTCGGTCGAGTGGTTGGAGCGCCACCTCGCCGAGTACAAGGGGACGGTGGTCGCCGTCACCCACGACCGCTATTTCCTCGACAACGTCGCCGGCTGGATCCTCGAGCTCGACCGCGGACGCGGGATCCCCTATCAGGGCAACTACTCGGGTTGGCTCGAGCAGAAGCAGGCGCGCCTCGCGCAGAGCGAGAAGCAGGAGAAGGCGCGCCAGCGAACGATTGCCGCCGAGCTCGAATGGGTGCGCCAGAACCCGCGCGGTCGCCAAACGCGCAGCAAGGCGCGCCTCGCGCGCTACGAAGCGCTGCTCGCGGAGGAGACGGACGTCAAGCTCGACGAAGTCCAGATCCACATCCCGGCGGGGCCGCGACTCGGTGACCTCGTCATCGAGGCGCAGGGCCTGCGCAAGGCCTACGGCGAGAAGGTGTTGTTCGAGGATCTGTCGTTCTCACTGCCCCGTGGGGGCATCGTCGGCGTGATCGGACCGAACGGGGCGGGCAAGACGACGTTGATGCGACTGATCACAGCCCAGGAGGAGCCCGACGGCGGCGAGCTGCGCGTCGGCGAGAGCGTCGAGCTCGCCTACGTCGACCAGTCGCGAGACGCGCTCGACGACGCGAAGTCGGTATGGGAGGAGATATCCGGCGGCCACGATCAGATCAAGGTCGGGGAGCAGTGGATGAGCTCGCGCCAGTACGTCGCCTCTTTCAACTTCAAGGGCTCCGACCAGCAGAAGCAGGTGGCCAAGCTCTCCGGTGGCGAGCGCAACCGCCTGCACCTGGCGAAGCTGTTGCGCAGCGGCGGCAACGTCCTGCTCCTCGACGAGCCGACCAACGACCTCGACATCGACACGCTGCGCGCCCTCGAGGAGGCTCTGCTGACCTTCGCCGGCTGCGCGGTCGTCGTCTCGCACGATCGCTGGTTTCTCGATCGCGTCGCCACGCACGTGCTCGCCTTCGAAGGCGACAGCCGCGCAACGTGGTTCGAGGGCAACTTCGAGGCCTACGAGGAGCACCGCCGCGCCGTGCTCGGGCCCGAAGCCGACCGCCCCAAGCGGATCACGTACAAGCGCCTCGTTCGCTGAGCTCGTCAGCCAGCGACCGCTCGCAGCGAGAGCGCGTCGCGCAGCTGACCGGCGTCAGGCAGGACAGCGTCGGCAGCCGTCAACTCGGCGGCGGAGTACGGGCCGGTGGCGATGGCGATGACGCGCAGGCCGTCGGCGCGGGCGCAGGCGATGTCCAGCGGGGTGTCGCCAATCACGGTCGTCAGGGCGCGCGAGTAAGGCGGTCCAGGGGCGCCGGCGCGCTCGCGGGCGATCGGTCCGAGCAGCTCGCGTTGCTCGGCGTCCGATCCAAAGGCGCCCTGGCCCACGGGAAAGTAGTGGGCGATGCCGGCACGCTCGAGCTTGAGTCGCGCGATCGGCTCGTAGTTGCCGGTCAGTAGCGACAGCCTGACCGTCCGCTCGCGCGAGAGCGCGTCCAGCACCTCGACAACTCCCGGGGCAACGTGCGAGGCGAGGCTCGCCGGGCAGCATCGTAGGAACGAACCGGTGCACGCTGCCTGAAACTCCTCGAGCCGGGCGTCGAAGCGCCCCTCGGGTAGGCCGCAGGCGACCGCGAGATCGCGTGCGATCTGCGTATCTGTCCGCCCCGCCGCGGCGACGGCCTGCGAACCCGGATCGTCGAGCCCGTAGACGCGCGTCAGCGCGTCCAGCAGCGCACGGCGGTGCGGATCGCTGGCGCGCAGCAGCAAGGTCCCGTCGATGTCGAAAAGCAGGAGCACAGCGGCATTCTTGCGAGTCGAACATCCGTCAAAGAAGCTCGACGGCTAGCCCTGGACGGACGATGACCAACCATAGGCGCGCAGCGATCCGGCCGAAAGGAAGCCGATACCCGACCATACACACCGCTCGGGCTCGCGCGGACTGCGGCGACGCCCCCTCTTGACCTGTGCGCTCTCGGAAGCGGGCGACACGATGATCGAGGTCGTATGCGCGGCGCTGATCGTCGCGCTGGTCGCCGCTGCCGTCTTCACCGGGCTTTCCGCGGCCGCCCACATCTCGGGCACCCAGCGACATCAGTCGGTGGCGATCGAGCTGGCCCAGCAGGACGAGCAGCGCCTGCGTGGCCTCACGGTCCAGGAGCTCGTGGCAAGCGCGTCGGGCGGCTGTGCGAGCACGGCGCCGCTCGATGGCAACGGCTGCTACACGCAGACAATCGACAACCAGACCTACACGATCAGCTCAACTGCGCAGTTCTACTCGGCCTCGAACGGGTCGCAGTCATGCACCACCTCGAGCGTCGGCAGCGCCGACTACATCGCGACGACCTCGAAGATCACCTGGCAGAACACCACCAGTCAGCCGGTCGAGGAGCACAGCCTGATCACGCCAGCGAGCGGCGGACAGATAGTCGTCGCGGTACAGGACAACGCCCAGTCGCCCACGACGGGCCTTTCCGGCGCGACCGTCACGATCACCGGGCCCGGGACGAACACCTCGACGCAGACGCAGACGACCGACAGCTCCGGCTGCGCGCTGTTCGTCGCCGTCACCGCGGGCAGCTACAGCGTCAGCGCGACGATCCCAGGCCCCTACGTCGCATACGGCGGCACCACGACGCAGTCCGTCCAGCTCGCCAACAACCAGACGCAGACGGTCACGTTCAACGCTGCCCGAGCCGCGACGGTCAACGCCAGCTTCCAAACGGCCGTAAACGGGACGGCAAGCGCGATCCCCTTCGATACCTTCTCCCTGGCGGCAACTAGCGAGTCCGCGGCGCAGTCGTTCGGCACCGTCGGTAGCTACGCAACGCCGCCGAGCACGGTCAGCTCAGGTGCGGGTCTGTATCCCTACTCGAGCGGCTACAACGCCTACGCCGGCACGTGCACGTCCGACGACCCGGGCTCGAGCCTCGACACGCCCGTGACCGTCACGGAGGGCGGCACGACGCCGGCGACGGTGAACGTGCCGTCGATGCTGCTCGGGCTGACGAGTTCGTTCACGAGCCCGGGCGGAACCACGGAGGTCGACGACAGCAACTCGTCGGTGACGTTCGCGCAGGGCACCGGGTCGAGCAACGGCTGGACGACGCAGGGCAGCACGCCAGGCGACTACAACAGCGCCGAGCACTACAGCAACGTCGCCGGCAACGCAGCGAGCTACACGTTCACTGGAACGAGCATCACCTGGGTCACGAAGCTGTACTCGAACCATGGGTACGCCGACGTTTACATCGACGGCACTGACCTCGCGCACAACATCAACACGTACAGCGCCTCGACCATGTACCAGTACCAGGCCTTCACCTACGTCTGGCCGACGTCAGGCACGCACACGATCAAGGTCGTCGACGATGGTGGCACACCGCCGGGCTCGAGCGGTAGCTATATCGCGATCGACGCATTCATCGTCGGAACATACACGCCGACGCAGGTTCCGAACACGAGCGCGTCAATCGCCTACACCGGCACTTGGGGGTCGTACACGAACAGCTCTGAATACAGCGGCAGCGAACACAACAACGGCGTCGCCGGAAGCACAGCAAGTCTCACCTTCACCGGCACGAGCGTGGCGTGGATCACATCCGAGTGGCCGGATCACGGCTACGCCGACGTCTACATGGACGGCACTGACGTCGCGCCAAATGTCGATACGTACGCAGCGAGTGCGACCTTCCAGGTCGAGGCGTTCGAAGAGAACTGGACAACCTCGGGAACTCACACCATCAAGGTGTACGTCGACGGGAGACACGACGGCAGCTCCACAGGCAACAACGTCTCGATCGACGAGTTCATCGTCGCCAACGCGCAGTCCTCGTCAACCACGTCTGTCACGAGCTGGCCGGGCAGCTGGGCGATGAAGACCTACGACTCATGCTCGACGCCGGTCGCACGCCCGCTGCCGAGCAACCCGGTCGCGACCACCGTGAGCAGTCAGACGGTGTTCCCGGTACCCGCGCCCTACGGCAGCTCACTCCAGGTCTGCATCGCGAACAGCGGCACGAATACGAACACCGGCGCGCTCCCGTCAGGCTCGACGCAGCTCTCGAACACTGATTTCACCGGCAGGACGATCCAGTCGCTCACGTTGCCCACATCGAGCACGGCCACCGGCAACAGCGCCGTGTTCGCCAACAGCGGGAGCTGTCCATGAGGCGGCGCAAGCAGATGCGCGATGAGCGCGGTTACACGCTGATCGAGATGATCGCGGCGACCGGCGCGGGGTTACTCGTGGCAGCTGCGGCGATGGCGCTACTCGCCACGAGCTACCACATGCTCTCCAACGGCGCAGACCGCGTCGATGCGAACCAGCAGGGGCGCGCGGCGCTCCTGCAGATCGAACAGCTTCTGAACTCGAGCTGCGTCGCCGGCGTCGGAGTGTCCCCGATCGTCGGCGTAAGCTCGGGCGGCTCGGGCGCACCCCCGAGCGGCGCGAACTCGATCACGTTCTACGCGTCGCAGAGCGACTCACCAACCGCGGAGCCCAACGAATACGTTGTCTACCTCTCTGGCGGCGGAGCGCTCGATCTGGCGACGTATCCGTGGGTCAGCGGCTCGAATCCGGATTGGGTCTTCGCGACGTCGCCCAGCCCCGTGACCCCGCAAGTGCTGGTCACGCATGCAGCAACCACACCGGGCACCTCCGCGCTCTTCAGCTATTACAGCTACGCCTCGAGTGGCCAGCTGACATCTGCCGATCCAAGCTCGAGCTCGAGCATCGCTGCGGTCACGATCCAGTTCGAGGCGCTCGCGACCGACAACAACACGTCGATCGGAAATGGGGTCAACTTCTCGGACCAGGTCGTGCTACGCCTCACGCCAGTGTCCGGCACGCCGCCCACCAGCACGCCGGAGCCCTGCTCATGACGCGCGCCGCCGTAGCCAGGCTGCGAGCGCGCGCCGCCGGCGAGCGTGGCTTCAGCATGGCCGTGGCGGTGATCGTCCTTCTCGCCTCCGCGATCATCACCTATGCCGCGATGGATGCCGTCGCCGGCGACGTCATACCGGTGCGCAACTCACTAGATCAGAACCGCGCCCTCGACGCCGCAGATGCCGGTCTCGCGGTGTTCCGCCAGCAGCTCCAGACCAACACCGGCTACTGGAGCACTTGCCCGATCGTGACCAATGCCGTGGTACCGGCATCGACCGATGACAACTCGACCGAGCGCTACAGCTACCACATTCTCGCTGCTTCCACGGCCCCGACCACCGACAATCACTGCGATACATCGAACCCGATTGGCACGGCCATCGAAGGCAACAGCGTCGGCTCAGGGTCGTTTCGGGTGGAGG
This sequence comes from uncultured Solirubrobacterales bacterium, assembly GCA_963703775.1. Taxonomy (GTDB): domain Bacteria; phylum Actinomycetota; class Thermoleophilia; order Solirubrobacterales; family Solirubrobacteraceae; genus Palsa-513. The sequence continues at coordinate 45,753 of CAVPFP010000029.1, forward strand.
TGACCGGCACATCGGGCAACGCGACGCGCTCGATCGTCGCCCAATTCCGTCCCCCCGCGTTCCTCAACTACGTCTACTTCACCAATTACGAGATGGGCGATCCATCGATCGATGGCGGAAACTGCACTTCGTGGCTCTCGGGCCTCTCGAGTTACGGCTACTCAACGGCGACCCCGCCCTACTACTGGTCGGTCATCAACGGCTCCACGATCGGGTCGACGCGGGTGTCGAACTGCAGTGACATCGAGTTCATCACAGGCGATCACATCAACGGCCCGCTGCACAGCAACGATTACCTGGATATCTGTGGCGCCCCGACGTTCGGACGCTCTGGCGAGACGCCTGCCGACACCGCCGAAGCACCCGGCGAGTACTCGGACAACGGCTGTTCGAACAACGCCGTCATCAACACGGCCAACCATACGCTCAACACGAGCGCCGGGACGCTTCCGCTCCCGTCGACCAACTCGGCGCTCCAGACCGTGGCCAACGGAGGCAATTCGTCGCTGACGAACGGCTGCTCGGCCACGGCAGGATGCGTATTCACTGGGCCTACGTGGATCACGCTGAGCGGGTCGACGACGCCCTCGACAATAACTGTCACCAACGCCAGCTATAACGGAGGCGTCGCTACGCGCCTGACCTCCGGGTATCCAACGAACGGCGTGATCTACGTGCAAAACGGGTCGGGAACCTGCGCCGCTTACGCCAACAGCTCGCCCGACTACCCGACGTCCGGTGATCCATGTGGCGACGCGACGGTGACCGGCAGCTACACGAGCTCGCTCACGATCGCAAGCGCCAACGACGTGATACTCGCCGGCAGCGTGACCACGACCACGGACAGCAATGGCCAGCCCACGGGCAACGACTTCCTCGGGCTGATCGCCAACGACTTCGTGCGCATCGCGCACCCGTGCAACAACTCGAACGGCGTCAATGGGTCGAGCGGCAACTACACATCGCTGAGCAATCCCGAGATCGACGCGGCGATCCTTGCCGTCAACCACTCGTTCATCGTCGACGACTACGGCTGCGGCGCCGCGCTCGGGACGCTGAAGGTCGACGGAGCGATCGCACAGGACTTTCGCGGCGTCGTCGGCACCGGTAACGGGGGCGGCGGCGCGTCGACCGGCTACCTGAAGAACTACATCTATGACGGCGCGCTCCAGACCGAGTCGCCACCGTTCTTCCTCAACTCATCCGGCAGCTGGCAACTGGTTCGCGAGACCGAGTGCGACACGACGTGTTAGCGCTGCGGGCCCGGCCTCGTCGCGGGAGTGAGACACCTGCGAGTTGGGGCCGGGCTTCTCGCTTTGCTTGCACTGCGCCTGGTGTGGCGCCGCGGAACGCTTGGTAGCGGGATGGCGCGCCGCTGCTAGCTCGCGGCCGCTAGTCCTTCCATCACGCCCTCGAACGCGCTGCGCACGCTCGCGACCGCGCGCGCGAGGGCGGGACCGAGCCTGTCCAGCATGGCGCCGTCGCCGTCGTTTGCGGCGCACTCGATCTCCGCGAGCACCTCCGCGAGCGCGCTGGCGCCGAGCGTCGCGCTGCTTGACTTCATCCGGTGCGCGACGCGCGCCGCCGCCGCGTGGTCGGAGGCTTGGACGGCCGTGCGAATCTCGACTGCCTGCGGATCGAGTTGCTCCAGGAACAGGCGAATGATCCGCGACAGGGCTGCAGCGCCGCCGACGTCCTCCTGCAACGCGGCGAGCATCGAACGGTCGATGGCGAACCCGTCGTCGCGCTGCGCACCGTTCGCGCGCTCGAGAGCGTCCTCGAGCGAGCCTTCCTCCGCAGGTTGCGCGCTGCGGCCGTTTGCCAGGACGGCGCGCTCTATCGCCTGCGCCAGCGCCGCGAGCGTGACCGGCTTCGCGACGAAGTCGTCCATACCGGCGTCGCGGCAACGGTCGTAGTCCTCACGCATCGCGTTCGCCGTGACAGCCACGATCGGCATGCGCGGGCCGCCCGCGGCCTCCCGACCGCGGATCGCGCGCGTGGCGGCATAGCCGTCCATCACCGGCATCTGGCAGTCCATGAGCACAGCGTCGTAGGTCTCCGCAGCGAGCGCGGCGAGTGCCTCCTCGCCATTCTCGACTGCGTTCACCACGAGTCCGAGGCGGCTCGCCTGCCGTGTCAGCACCTGCTGGTTGACCGGGTTGTCCTCGGCGATGAGGATCCGCAGGCCGCGCAGATCCGCGACGGCGGGGACATCGTCCGCGACCGGTGGCGCGGGGACAGCCGAGCGACCGCACCCCGCGAGCGCGTCGTACAGGCGCGACTGCTTGATCGGCTTGGCGATGACGGCATCGAACGGTTCCGCCGCGCGGTCGGCAGGCGCTCGCCGACGTCGAGCAGCGCGACGACGAACACGCCGTCTTCGCCAGCAAGCTCGTGCAGTTGCGAGGAGAGCCCATCCGAGCTCTCCTCGGCGGAGCTCACCGCGAGAAGCACGGCATCGTAAGGCTCGTTCACGAGGGCCGCGCTGAACAGCTTGAGCCCCTCGGCCGCCGAGGAAGCCCGCGTCGTGTGCATCCCCCACGCGCGTAGGTAGCGGTCGATCGTCTCGGCCGCGCTGGCCGCCGATTCGACGATCAGCACGCGCAGCGGCCGGCTCTGCGGCAGCGGACCATAGGCCGGATCGGCGGCGCGCTCAGGCACCTCGAACGGGACCGCGAACGAGAACGTCGAGCCGCGACCGATGCCCGAGTCGACCGCCAGCTCGCCACCCAACAGGCGGACGAGACGCGAGGAGATGGCAAGTCCGAGGCCCGTGCCGCCGTGAGCGCGAGTTGAACTGCCGTCCACCTGCGTGAACGGCTCGAACAGCTTTTCAAGAGCATCGGGAGGGATCCCGATCCCGCTGTCGCTGACCGCGAACTGCACTCGCACGCGATTTCCCTCGGCCGGTTGGAGCTCCGCGCGGATCGCGACCTCGCCGGAGTCAGTGAACTTGACCGCATTGCCGACGAGATTGACCAGGACCTGCCGCAGCAACCGGGCATCGCCGCGAAGGACCGACGGAGTCCGCGGGTCGACGAAGCAGCCGAGCGCGAGACCCTTGCGCCGGGCCGGCACGGCGACGATGTCGGTGACGCCCTCGACAAGCGTCGCGAGGTCGAACTCGATCGCTTGGCTGTCGAGCTTGTCGGCCTCGATCTTCGAGAGGTCGAGGATGTCATCGATTATCGCCAGCAGGTCGTGGCCAGAGGTCCGAGCGATCGTCGCGAGCTCGCGCTGCTCGTCCTCCAGGTCCGAGTCAAGGATGAGATCGAGGCTGCCGATGACACCGTTCATAGGAGTGCGTATCTCGTGGCTCATCGTTGCCAGAAACTCGGACTTGACGACCGACGCGCGCAGTGCCGCGTCGCGCGCGTCGGCGAGCCGTCGTTCCGCCGCGCGCCGCTCCGTTACGTCACGGACGAAGGTGACGAACATTTGCTGACCTGCGGTTTCAAGCGAATCGATCGTGGCCTCGAGCGGGAACTCGCTGCCGTCGCTGCGCCGGCCGGTACCGGTAAGCCGGCGGCCGCGGAAGTGCTTCGGGTCGCTGCGCAGGCGGTCGAGGATCTCGACCCAGACCTGGCGGTCACGCCACGGGACGAACGTCTCGAGGTTCTCGCCGACAGCGGCGCGGGTCGTCTTGTAGAGCCGCTCGGCGGAGCGGTTCAGCTCCACGATCGTGCCGTCGCTGTCGAGCATCAGGATCGCGTCAACGCTCGCTGCCATCACGGCACTCTTCATCTCCTCGCTGGCCTCGAGCGCCGCGCGCGCTGTCTTCTCCTCGGTGACGTCGCGCAACACCACGCAAACCCCGATCATCTCGCCATCGCCATTGGGGCGAATCGGAGTAGCGGTCGCCTCGATCCAGCGCGTGCCCCCATCGGGCAGGGCGATCCGGTGCCGGCAACTCTCGCGCTTGCCGCTCCTCAAGGCCACATACGCCGGCAGCGTGTCGACCCGATGTGGCGTGCCGTCCTCGCGGATCAACCTCGCCGCCGTTTCCTCGGGCGTGAGCCTCAACCGTTCGTCCAGCGGCAATGCCGTTATGTCGTTGGCGCGCTCGTTGCAGTGGACGACGTTCGAGTCGAGATCGAGAACGAGCACGCCCTCGTCCATGGCTTCGAGCATCGCGGCAGCGAGCTCCACGCTAACGGCCGACGTGGCCGGCTCGGCGGTCTTCGGAGCCGTGCTGCGCGGGCGCGACGCCCGGCGGGCAGTGCCGCCTTGAGGAGTCCGGCTCGCAGCGCTGGGCTTGGCGGGAGTCATCGACACGACATAAGAACGGCTATCTGGGCGCCGAGGACGACTCGAACATGCGTCCAGGGTGCGGGAATACGAGCATGAGTTCGCCGCAGCGCCTGCGCATCCTGCTCGTCGAGGACGATGCGATCTTCGCCGCTGTCACCGCCGAGGTGATGCGCGAACGCGCGCTCGTCCGCTGGACACCGACGGCGGAAGCGGCCCTCGCCGCCGCGGGCGAGAAGGAATGGGATCTGATCATCACCGACATCGAGCTCCCGGGAATGAGCGGGCTCGAGCTCGTGATGAAGATCAAGGCGTCGCAGCCGCACGTCGCCACGCTGATCCTGACGGGCCATCGCAGCTTCGACAACGCGGTCGAGGCGATCCGTGTCGGCGCCGACGACTTCCTCACGAAGCCGGTCGACCGGCGCGACGCTGATCGAGAAGATCGATGAGCTCGCAGCGCTGAGCGCGCGACGCCGCGCCTCGAGTCAGCGCGACGGTCCTCGCCGTTGGCGCTCACCCCGACGACATCGAGGTCGGCTGTGGCGGCACCCTGCTTTCCCACATCGCGCAGAACCATTCCGTCTCCGCGCTGGTGATCACCGGCGGCGAGGTGGGCGGAGTCCCCGCCGACCACGCTCGCGAGGCGGCTCGCGCCGCCGAGCTGATGGGAGTCCGCCTATTCCATATCAATGTCGGCGACGCCAACGTAGGCGATTTGGAGGCGACGACAAACGAAATCCGCCGCGTGCTGGAGGAGCTGACGCCCGACACGCTCTACACCCACAGCATTCACGACTTCAACCAGGATCACCGCAGCGTGCACGAGGCCTCGGTCGCCGCGGCCGCGAACGTTCCCCGGGTCTTCTGCTACCAGAGCGCCTCGAGTACCGTCGAGTTCCAGCCGAGCCGTTTCGTGGCAGTCGATGAGTACATGGACCGCAAGCTCGCCGTCGTCCGTGCCTACAAGTCGAACGTCCGCCAGCGCCGCTATCTCGACGCCGATCTGCTCCGCGCGACCAGCCGCTACTGGAGTCGTTACGGACAGACCAGGTTTGTCGAGCCGTTCGAGGTGGTCCGTGAGACGCCGGCCGTCGTCTCGCCCGAGTGGTCCGACGATGAGGCCGAGATCACGGGCCCAACGTCCTCACCGACTTCCAATGGCGTGGCGTGGGACCAGCGCACGCCGATCGAATCGCCTGTCAGCGACTGACGGACGCGGATCCGCGACCGGCGCCGGAGAGGGCTAGGTCGCCGCGCTCTGTCCGCGGCGCGACACGGCGTCCACGATCACCGCTGCCAGCAACACCAGCGCCGTGATCATGAACTGGAAGTCGGCGGAGAGGCTTAGCAGGCCCATGCCGTTGTAGATCGTCGCGATGACGAGGCCGCCGAGTAGCGCGTGGACCATCTTGCCGCGACCGCCGAGCAGGCTCGTGCCGCCGATCACCGCCGCAGCGACGCCGTAGAGCACGAGCTGGCCGCCGTCGGTGTCGGTATTCGCACCGCCCGTCCGTGAGTCGAGGATGATGATCGCCGCGGCGGCACTGAGGCCGGCGAGCGTGTAGCAGAGCACACGCACGCGGTGGACGTTGATGCCCGCGCGGCGCGCGGCTTCGCGGTTGCCGCCGATCGCGTAGATGTAGCGGCCAAAGCGCGTGCGGTTCAGGACGAAGGTCCACACGACGACGATCCCGATCACGATCGGCACGACCCAGGGGATGCCCTCGACCGTCGTGCCCTTGAAGACCGCGCGGTTGACGCCACAGACCGCGACGAGCGCGGCGCCGCCCGCGGCGACGGCGGCGATCTTGGCAACCGTCAGGGCAAGCGGCGGAGCCACTAGACCCCCGGCCCGCCGCCGGCGATCGCGCGTCAAGCTCAGGGCGGCGTAGAGCACGATCGCGACCGCGAGCACGATCCACCCGGCCGTGACGCTCATGTTGCCGTTGACGATGTCGTAGATCGTGGTGTTGGTGATCCGGATCGAGCCACCGTTCGATGGGCTCTGGTTGTTGATCACCCAGATCAGGAAGCCCTCCCAGAACAGCAGGCCGGCGAGCGTGACGACGAACGGCGGAAGGCGCAGCCGGGAGATGATCTGCCCCTGCGTGAAGCCGATCGCAGCGGTCGTGGCAAGGCCCGACGCGATGGCGAACGGCCAGCCGAGGTTGATCGGTGGGTAAGCGAGAATCGTCATCACCGCTGCCCCGACGGCGCCGGAGTAGCCGAGCGAGAGGTCGATCTCCCCGAGCAGCAGAACGAAGATCTCCGCCATGCCGAGCACCACGAAGGCCGCCGCCTGCTGGAGGAGGTTTGCGAAGTTCAGCGCCGTGAGGAAGCGCGAATCCTCGATCTGGAAGACGATGATGATCGCGATCAGGCCACCGACGACGGGCAGTACGCCGCTCTGGCCGCTGCGCACCCGCTTGAACCAGGCACTCAAGTACTCGTTGACGGTCGCGTCCGGCGGTAGCGCCATGAGATCGCGGTCGAGCGTCACCTGGTCGGCTGCGGTCTCCTCCTCGATCGCGGGAGGCGCCGTGACCTCGCCGAGGTGCTGCGGCTTGTCGGTTGTGCTCATCAGATCCTCGCCGCTTCAGGGACGCCGTTCTCCCGTTCGCTCAACACTCCGGTCGTCATGATCTCGACCGCGCTCTGGCGGTCATAGTCCGATGCGGGGCCGGCGGATACGAGCCGGCCGAGGTGGAGTATCGCCACGCGGTCGGCGACCGCGAACACGTCGTTGAGGTTGTGCGAGATCAGGAGCACGGCGATCCCGCTGCCGGCGAGGCGCTTGATCAGGTCGAGCACCATCGCCGTCTGGGACACGCCGAGCGCCGCGGTGGGCTCGTCCATGATCACGAGCCTTGCATCGCCCATCACCGCGCGGGCCACGGCGACGCTTTGGCGCTGGCCGCCGGAAAGCGAGCCGACCGGCTGGCGGATTGAGCGTACGGAGGTGACCGAGAGATCGGCGAGCGTCTTGCGGGCGGTCAGCTCCATCGGCGTCTCGTCCAGCATGCCGCGACTCAAGGTTTCCGCGCCGAGGAACATGTTGGCGACGATGTCGAGGTTGTCGCACAGCGCCAGGTCCTGGTAGACGGTGGCCACGCCGAGCGTGGTGGCGTCGTGCGGAGTGCGAATCTGAACTCGTTCGCCGTTCCAGTGGATCTCGCCGTGGTCGGCTTCGTGGATCCCCGCGATCACCTTGATCAACGTCGACTTGCCCGCCCCGTTGTCGCCGAGCAGCGCGGTCACCTGTCCCGCCGGCGACATCGAGATCTACGGCGTCGAGCGCAGTGACCGGCCCGAAGTGCTTCGAGATGCCGTGCAGCGAGAGCAGCATCTGGCCTGCGGGGCTGGGCTCCCGGTCCGCCGAGGCGGACCGGGAGCCATACCCGTCCTGCGATTCGCTAGCCGCGTCTGTGGAATCGGCCATCATCGTCCGGAGCCTATAGAACGCGACTTTTCTTGCCTACTCGACTTTCGTGCCTACTTGATCTTGTACTTGGCGCAGTCCGCGGCGTACGACGGGCCCGAAGGCGGCGCGCCGGCGCAGATCTGCGATGCGGGGACGAACTTGTCCTTGACGACCGTCTTCTCGATCGTCGCCGCCGTGACCCACTCCGGGGTCTCGAGCACTGATGGGATGCTGACGTTCGCGACGCTGTCCGTCGTCGAGCCGTTCAGCAGGGACTTCGGCACCGACACGTTTGCGCGTGCATACATCGCCAGCGCGGCCGCCGCCTGCGCCTCCAGGAAGACCGGCTTGTAGACCGTTCCGCACTGGTAGCCGCTGATGACGTTCTGCAGACCCGGTAGTGAGGCATCCTGCCCCGTCGTCGGGAACGTGTTGGGCTTGACGCCCTGCTGCTGCAGGTAGGTGATGATCGCAGCGGCCGTCGCGTCGTTAGCCGTCAACGTCGCGTTTGCGGTCGGGTGCGCGGTGAATGCCTGCTGGAATTGCGTTTCAGCGGTCGGCGGATCCCATGTTCCGGCGAGGTAGCCGTTGGCGCCCTCGAGATCGGTCCACCCACCACCGTTGAACTTCGCGTTCAGGACGCTGAAGTAGCCCTGCGCGAACTGCGTCGCGTTGTTGTCCGTCGCGGCGCCGTGGTTCACGATGACCATCGGGGTCTTGACGCCCCATGCGGTGACGCAGTCAACGAGCCCCTGGCCCTCGAGCGCGCCGACCTTGACGTTGTCGAAGCTGACGTAGTACTTGCCGGTGGTGGCACCGCCGAGGGTAAGACGGTCGTAGTCGATCGTCTTGACGCCAGCCGCCGTATCCGCCTTCTCCACCTGGTCGCCGGTTGCTGAGTCGACCGGAGTGATCAAGATCACCTTCGCGCCAGCCGTGATGTCCGACTGGTCGTCGGTGATGAAGGTGGAGTCAGAGCCCTGGGCGTTCTGGATGATGATGTCGCTCGACTTGAGGCCGGCGGCCGACAGCGCCTTCTTGAGGTACGGCGCGTCGAACTCCGTCCAGCGGGTCGAGGACACCGTGTCCGGAAGGATCACGGCCACCTTCCCCTTGGCCTTCTTGGCGAGGGGGACAAGGGCCTTCATCGCCGAGAACGACGTGTTGAAGTCCTTGGAACTGAGGTTCTTGTACGTCACGGCCGGCTTAGCCTTGGCCGCGAAACTGCTCTCGCTCGCAAACAGCACGCCGGTGATAGCCACCGACACGATGCCGACAAAAGCGAGTCTGCTCCTAAGCAGAGACATGCTTCGGTCCCTCTCTCTCTGATCACATTGCTGTGCTACCGAGGCCGGCGCAACGCGTCGCGACCCCCGCAACACGGGAACGAAACGAATCTAGGCGTTTTGGCGTAAACGCGACATCAAAGTTCGCGTGGTTTCTGGAACAAGATGTAAACGCGTTTACGTCTTGTTTATTCGGGCGCGAGCCGGTAGCCGACCCGGGGCTGGGTGAGGATCAGCGGCGGGCTCCCGGCGGGCTCGAGCTTGGCGCGGAGGCGGCGCACGTAGACCCGGACATACTCCGTCTCGGTTTCATACCCCGGCCCCCAGACGCGCCGCAGCAGCTGCGCATGCGTCAGCAGCTTGCCGCGATTGACCACCAGCTCACGCAGCAACGCGAACTCGGTCGGCGTCAGATGGAGGGGGGCGCCATCGCGGGTCACCTGGCGCCCGGCGAGGTCCATCTCGAGCCCGTCGCCGAGTGCGACCAACGTGCTCTGCGCCTCGGCGGGAGCGGGGCGCGTGCGCCGCAACGTGGCACTGATCCGCGCAAGAAGCTCGTCGATGCTGAACGGCTTTGTCAGGTAATCATCGGCGCCCAGGTTCAGCGCCGCGACCTTGTCGTGATCGCCGCCGCGGGCTGAGACAACGACAACGCCGACGCTCGAACGCTCGCGGACCTGCTTGCAGAGCTCGAAGCCGTCGACCGACGGCAGCATGAGGTCGAGCAGGATCAGGTCGGGCTGCTCGGTTTCGAGGATCTGCAGCACGCGAGCGCCGTCCGTGGACACGACCGTGTCGAAGCCGCGCACGGTGAGATTCGAGCGAATCAGGTCGACGATGTTCGGATCGTCCTCGACCACGAGGATCTTCGTGGCGAGCGCTGGCTCAGACGTCGGCGAGGTCATGGTCCTCCGTGTAGCGGTGCGAGGGGTCCGGCTCGCCGATTGGCAGCGTCACGGAAAAGCGCGTGCCATGGTCGAGCCTCTCGAGCACGATCTCGCCGAGATGGGCGTCAACGATTCCCTTTGCGATCGACAGCCCGAGGCCGGCGCCGGCCGCTGGACCGACGCCGCCGTTGCGGGCCTCGAACAGCGCGCTCGCCACTGCCTCCGGAAGACCGCCGCCGTCGTCGGTCACGGTTACGACGACGCCCTGCCCCTCGTCCCCGGTGGCGTTGACCACCACCCGCGTGCCGGGGGGGTTGTGGCGCAGCGCGTTCTCCAGCAGGTTCAAGAAGACCTGCTCGAGCCGATCGTGATCGGCCCAGATCACCGGCAGATCGTCCTGGCAATCGACGTCGATCACAGCCGCCTGGGTCGGCGAAAGGCATGCGATCGCGGCGTCGATGACCAGTGGCAGCTCGCACCAGTCCGGCAGCATCCGCATCGTCGAAGACTCGATCGCCGAGAAGTCGAGCAGGTCACCGACCAGCCGGCCGAGGCGGGCCGACTCGGCGCCGATTCGGGTGAGGAAGCGTGTCTCCGACGCACGATCCCAGGTGACGTCGGGCGCCATCAGGCTCGACGCGTAGCCCCCGATCGCCGTAAGCGGTGTCCGTAGCTCGTGACTGAGACGCGAGAGGAACCCTCGCTGGAGCTCCCGCGAACGCCGCAGGGCGCTCGCCTCCTGCCGAGCACGCTCCGATTCCTCGCGCTCGCGAGCAAGGCGTAGCGAATTGGCGGTGTCCTCCATCAGCGCGACGACATCCGGCGGGGCCGTCGTCGCCCGCCACTGCGCGATCAGGATGCCGCCGCCGTCCGGGGCCGCGAAGCGCACCGCCATGCAACCATCGCCGCCGGCCGCCATCATGCTCGCCGCGCGCCCCTCACGCGCGTCGCCGCGCCGCATGATCGCCGCCGCCTCGAGCAGGCCGGCGGACGGCGCCACCTTCGCGCCGGATGAGTCAATGGTGAGCCAACTCTCGGTACCGTCGGCCGAGTCCGAGAGGGTCAGTAGTGCCACGCGCTCGGCGAGGAGCCCCTCTCGAAGCGTGTTCAGCACGATCGTGAGGGCTTCGGCAAACGGCGGCCCGGCGAGCGTTTCGAGCACGACGCGGATCGTCTCGAGGACGCGGTTGCGCCCGGTGAGCTCGCCAAGCAGGCGCTCCCGCTCAACAGCGCTCGCGATATAGCCGGCGTAGAGGTTCACGAGCTGGCGCTCGTCGCTCGGGGGGTAGCCCGGAACCTCGCGAAAGACGGTGATCACGCCGAGCACGCCGTCAGCGCCCATCACCGGGACCGACCACGAGCTGCGCACCCGGGCCTCGGTTGCCAGCAACCGCCATGGAGCCCACGCCGCGCTCGAGCGGATATCGAAATCGATCACGGCCTCGCCCGAATGGGCGGCAACTCCGACCGGACCGCCGGCAACATCGAAGGGCAGGTCCGACCATGCATCGGCGATCGCGGTCGGCAGGCCAAGCGCCCCGGCGACGCGCAGCCGCCGCTCCTCGACGAGATGCACACACAACCGTGGCGCCCCCAGCGCGCCGGCGAGCGCCGACACGATCAATGGCAAGCTCGAGGAGGGCTCCGCCGAGGCAAGCTGGTCCGCGAGGCCGTGCAGGCGGCTCAACTGTCGGCGGGCCGAGGAATCGACCGGCTGGCCGGAGATGAAGGCGACGATGTCCTCGGGGTGCGATTCGGCCGGGTTGACGTCCGCGGCGATCCGGCCGCGGCGCAGCACGACGATGCGGTCGGCCAGGCGGAATATCTGATCGATGTCGTGCGAGATCAGCAGGACGGTCGTGCCGCGCTCGCGCACGGTCGCCATCAGCTTGTCGACCTGCGCCGACTCGTTCACGCCGAGCGCCGTCGTCGGCTCGTCGAGGACCAGCAGCTTGGGGCGGCTGGCCATCGCGCGCGCTACCGCGACGAGCTGGCGCTCGCCGCCGGACAACGTCCCGACCCGCCGCGTCGTGTCGGTCAGCGCAATCCCGAGATCCGCGAGCAGCGCCCTCGCGGCTTCGTGAAAGCGCGGCGTGGATCGCAGCAACGGGGATCTCTCGCTGCCGAGTAGGAGGTTCGACGCAACGTCGAGGTTGTCGCAGAGAACGAGGTGCTGCCAGACGACCGTGATGCCGCGCCGCGTTGCCGCTGCGGGCGTCGACCCGACCCGTTCGCCATTGAGGTAGACGTGGCCGCTGGTCGGGGCCATGTCGCCGCCGATGCAGCGCACGAGAGTCGACTTCCCGGCCCCGTTCTCGCCGGCGAGCGCGACGGTCTCGCCGGAGCGAATATCGAGGTCGAGCGCGTCGAGCGCGTTGTAACCCTCGTAGCGCACGCTGAGCGCCCGCACGCGCAGGAGCGGCGCACTCTCGCGCACCGCCGATTCTCTGGGCATGACCACCATCCTAGGCCCTCGTGCCATAAGCAACGACGGTAGCCGCGCCACGCCGCGCGGCGCTCAGTCAATCCAGCGCGTCACATGCCCCGAGTACGCGAAGCCCGAGGAAGGGCCGGTCCAGCAAGGGCCCGCCACATCACCCCGAGTCCGCGGCCGCCCGACGACCGTGCGCGACCGCCCGACGAACCACATAAGGGAGGATGCCGCCGTGGCGGAAGTAGGTCGCCTCCATCGGCGTGTCGATGCGGACGCGCACCTCGAACTGCGCGTCGTCGGCGGTGACCTTTGCGATCGTCGGGAGCTCGCCGGCGGCCAGCGGCTCGGCGACGCCGGTGATCGAGAAGGTCTCGTTTCCGCTCAGGCCGAGGGACGCGGCGCTCTGCCCGTCCTGGAACTGGAGCGGCAGCACGCCCATGCCGACGAGGTTCGAGCGGTGGATGCGCTCGAAGCTCTCGGCGAGGACGGCGCGGATGCCGAGCAGTAGCGAGCCCTTGGCGGCCCAGTCGCGCGAGGAGCCGGAGCCGTACTCCTTGCCGCCGATGACGATCAGCGGGACCCCCTCCTGCTGGTAGCGCATCGCGGCGTCGTAGATCGCCAGCTGCTCGCCGTCGGGAAGGTGGTAGGTGTAGCCACCTTCGGGGAGCGGTGTCCGCCGGCCGCGACGAGGCGGTTGCGCAGACGGATATTGGCGAAGGTGCCGCGCATCAAGACCTCGTGATTGCCGCGCCGCGCGCCATAGGAGTTGAACTCCGCGGGCTCGACGCCGTGCTCCTGGAGGTAGCGTCCGGCCGGGCTGTCGCGCTTGATCGACCCGGCCGGGGAGATGTGGTCGGTGGTGACGGAATCGCCGAGCAGCGCGAGGACGAGCGCGCCCTCGATGTCCGACGGCGGGTCGGGCTCCTGCCTGAGGCCTTCGAGGAACGGCGGGCGGCGGACATAGGTCGAGTCCTCGGCCCAGGCGAAGCGGTCTCCGCTCGGGATCTCCAGGGCGTGCCAATGCTCGTCGCCGTCGAAGACCTCGGCGTAGCGCTTGTGGAACATGTCCGCCTGAACGGCGTACTGGATCGTCTCGGCGATCTCGTGCCGCGGACGGCCAGATGTCGCGCAGGTAGACCGGCTCGCCCGCCGTGTCCGTTCCGAGCGGGTCGCTGCGTCGAGATCGATGTCCATCGTGCCGGCGATCGCGTAGGCAACGACGAGCAACGGCGAGGCGAGGTAGTTGAGCTTCACATCCTGGTTGATCCGCCCCTCGAAGTTTCGGTTACCCGACAGCACCGCCGCGACGGCGAGGTCGTGCTCGTTGACGGCAGCGGAGATCTCGTCCGGCAGCGGGCCGGAGTTGCCGATGCACGTGGTGCAGCCGTAGCCGACGAGGTTGAAGCCCAGCTCGTCGAGCGGTTGCGTGAGGCCCGCGCGCTCCAGGTAGTCGGTGACGACCATCGACCCGGGCGCGAGCGAGGTCTTCACCCAGGGCTTGCGCCGCAGTCCCCGCGCAACGGCGTTGCGGGCAAGCAGCCCGGCGCCGAGCATCACCGAGGGATTCGAGGTATTGGTGCAGCTCGTGATCGCGGCGATCACGACATCGCCGTGGTCGAGCTCGACCACCTCGCCGTCGGCGAGCTTCACGCGGGCGGCCGTCGCGTGCGCACCGTTCGTGCCGTTCGCCGGGGGGTCGCTCGCAGGGAAGCTGCCGGCGACCGCGTCGTCGAGATAGCTCTCGAGCGTCTCGTGCAGGCTGCGGCGAGCGGCGGACAGTGCGATCCGGTCCTGCGGCCGGCGCGGGCCCGCGAGGCTCGACTCGACCTCACCGAGGTCGAGCTCGAGGGTGTCGGTGAAGACCGGCTCGCGAGAGCTCTCGTCGTGCCACAGACCCTGCTCCTGCGCGTACGCCTCGACGAGCTCGATCTGCTCGGTCGGGCGACCGGTCAGTTCGAGATAGCGCAGCGTCGCGGCGTCGATCGGGAAGATCGCGACGGTCGAGCCGAACTCGGGCGACATGTTCCCGATCGTCGCGCGGTCGGCGATCGGTAGGGCAGCGACGCCGGCGCCGTAGAACTCGACAAAGCGGCCGACGACGCCCTTGCGCGCGCAGCAGCTGGGCGATCGTGAGCACGAGGTCGGTGGCCGTCGTGCCGTCGCGCAGCTTGCCGTGCAACTGGAATCCGATCACCTGGGGCAGCAACATCGACATCGCCTGGCCGAGCATCACGGCCTCCGCCTCGATCCCCCCGACGCCCCAGCCGAGCACGCCGAGGCCGTTGACCATCGGAGTGTGGGAGTCGGTGCCGACGAGCGTGTCCGGATAGGCTCGCGGCAGCTCGCCGCCTTCTTGCACGAAGACCACGCGCGAGAGGTACTCGAGGTTCACCTGGTGGCAGATGCCGGTATCGGGTGGAACGACCGAGAAGTTGTCGAATGCGCCGCTGACCCCAGCGCAGGAACGCATAGCGCTCGCGATTGCGCTCGAACTCGCGTTCCACGTTGACGGCGAAAGCGTCGCTGCGCGCGAACGCGTCGACCTGGACCGAGTGGTCGATGACGAGCTCGGTCGGGACGAGCGGGTTGATTCGCTGGGGGTCGCCGCCGAGCTCGACGATCGCGTCGCGCATCGCAGCGAGGTCGACGACGCCGGGAACGCCAGTGAAGTCCTGCATCAGCACGCGCGCCGGTGTGAACGCGATCTCCTTGCTCGGCTCGGCGTCGCGCGTCCCATTCGGCGATCGCCGCGATGTCCGCCGCGCTGACGGCGCCGTTGCCTTCGGTGCGCAACAGGTTCTCGAGCAGAACCTTCAACGAGAACGGCAGTCGCGCAACGTCGAAGCGCTCCTGCAGCGCGTCCAACCTGAAGATCTCGAAGCGCCGGCCCCCGACCTCCAGCTCGGCGCGCGCGTCGAAGCTGTTCGCACTCATCGGCTGCGATTATCGCAGCCGGGCTGCAGGCGCCCGGTAGGCTCGCCGCGGTGAGCGCGCTCGAGATCCTCTCGATCCTCGCCGCAGGGCTGGCGGCGGGGACGATCAACGTGGTCGTCGGCTCGGGGACGCTGATCACGTTCCCGGTGCTGCTGGCGTGGGGGTTTGCGCCGGTGACCGCGAACGTCTCGAACAGCCTTGGCCTCGCGCCCGGGGCGCTCACGGGGGCTGTCGGCTATCGGCGCGACCTGGAAGGTCAGGGGCACCGCGCAGCGCGTCTGGCGCTCGCGACCATCATCGGAGCCGTCGGCGGGGCGGTATTGCTGCTCGTGCTGCCGCCCTCGGCGTTCAAGTCGATCGTGCCCGTCTTCATCGTCCTCGCGCTCGTCCTGATCGTTGTGCAGCCGCGCCTGAGCGCGCGCCTCGCGCGCCGCGACCGCCGCGCGCGCAGAGAACCCGCATGCGCCCGGTCGCGGTCTGTTCGCCGCCGTGCTGCTCACGGGCGTCTACGGCGGCTACTTCGGTGCGGCCCAGGGCGTCATCCTGATCTCGATCCTCGCGATCGGCCTGAACGAGGGTCTGCATCGCGCAAACGCCGTGAAGAACCTGCTGGCGGGGCTGGCCAATCTGACCGCCGGAATCGTCTTCGCCTTCGCCGCGCCGCACGTCGACTGGGCCGTCGCGGGCCTGCTCGCGGTGTCATCGATCAGCGGCGGGATCATCGGCGCGCGCTACGGCCGGCGACTGCCACCGACCGCGCTGCGGGCGCTGATCGTGGCCGTCGCGATCATCGCGATCGTGCGACTCGTGTGAGCGCGACCCGATCTTGTGCCCGGCGCTACGCTTAGACCCAATGGGCGAGCGGACGGAATACAAGCCGGGGACCTTCTGCTGGGTCGACCTGTCGACGCCGGACACGGCGGCCGCCAAGAGCTTCTACATGAGCCTGTTCGGCTGGGAGGCTGACGATCGACCCGTCGGCGAAGGCGCGATCTACTCGGTCATGACGCTCGGCGGCAGCACGGTCTGCGCGATCAGCCCGCAGAACGAGAACCAGCAGGGCATGCCGCCGGTTTGGAACTCCTATGTCAGCGTTGCGGACGTCGACGCGAGCGCGGATCGCGCCCGCGAGCTCGGCGCGAACGTGCACGCTCCCCCATTCGACGTGATGGACGCGGGGCGCATGGCCGTGCTCCAGGATCCCCAGGGCGCGTTCGTGATGCTCTGGCAGCCTGGCGGCACGTTTGGCGCGGAGCTCGTCAACGCGCCGGGCGCCTGGTGCTGGAACGAGCTCTACACGGCCGACACGGCCGCCTCCGCGGCCTTCTACAGTGACCTCTTCGGCTGGAGCATCGAGCCGTTCGAAGGCTCGGCGGTGCCTTACCTCGTGGCGAGCAACGACGGACACGGGAACGGCGGCGTGATGGAGCTGCAGGAGGGGATGATGCCGACCTGGCTCGTCTACTTCGCTGTCGAGGACATCGATGCCGCGCTGGCGCGGGTCGGCGAGCTTGGTGGCGGCACGACGTTTGGGCCGAGCGACATCGGCGTGGCAAAGATCGCCGGCGTCCATGACCCGCAGGGCGGCCACTTCGCGCTCTACGCGGGCGCCCTCGAGCCCTAGCCTTCCGGGCCGCACGCTCGCCTAGCCGGCGCCCCACGATTCGAGGCGGCGGCGCAGGGCGCCCAGAAAGCGGGCCGCGATCGCGCCGTCGAGCGCGCGATGGTCCCAGGACAGGCCGAGGATGCAGATCGAGCGGATCACGATCTCGTCATCGACGACGACCGGCCGGCGCACGATCGCCTCGACGTCGAGGATCGCCACCTGCGGCTGGCTGATCACCGGGGTCGCCATGACCGTGCCGAACTGGCCGGGATTGGTGATCGTGAACGTGCCGTCGGCGAGCTCGTCGGGCGCCAGCTCCCCAGCGCGTGCGCGTCCGGCGAGCTCGCGGATCGCGCTACCCAGCTCGAGCACCGAGAGGAGCTCGGCCGATTGGATCACCGGCACGATCAGGCCGCCCTCGATCGCCACGGCGATGCCGAGGTTGACGGTCTCGTGGCGCGTGAAGCGCTCCCCGTCGACCCAGGCGTTGAGGTCGGGGAACTCGCCGAGCGTCTGGAGCGTCGCCTTGGCGACGATCGGTAGTGCGGTCGTCCCGATTTCCATCCGCGTACGCTCGATCGCGCTGAAGTCGACCTCGATCCAGGAGGTGACGGTCGCGGCCGTGTCGAGCGAGCGCTTCATGTGAGCGCCGATCGACCGACGCATGTGCGACAGCGCGACCGGCGGCGGCGGCTCGTAGCGCGCGGCGACCTTGTCCTGGTCGGCGGCGGCGATCACGTCCTGCTTGCGGATCCGACCACCCGCTCCCGTGCCCTTCACCTGCGCGAGCTCGATTCCGAGATCCTTCGCAAGACGCGCCACGACCGGCGAGACGGCGCCCGGATCGCCAGTCGCAACCGGCACGCCGTAGGCCGTGTCGAGCACGCTCTCCTGTCGGGCAGCGATCGCGTCGGCGCGGTCCTGGTCGGTCAGGACGACCGCGATCGCCGTCCCCACGTCAACGGTCTCCCCCTCCTCGACGAGGATCTCGACCAGCGTGCCCGTTGCCGGAGCCGGTAGCTCGGATTCGATCTTGTCGGTCGCGATGTCGCAGATCGGCTCCTCGTAGACGACCGCGTCGCCAGGCGCCTTGCGCCAGCGCACGATCGTGCCCTCGACGACCGAGATGCCGAGCGAGGGCAGGAGCACTTCGACGCGGGTGTCGGAGGCCATCAGTAGGCGAGCAGCTCGGTGATCGCGCCGCGGATGCGCTCGACGCTCGGCAGCACCGCGCGCTCGAGCTCGGGCGCGAAAGGAATCGGGACATCCGGCGTCGCAACGCGGATGATCGGCCCGTCGAGGTCCTCGAACGCGCGCTCGGCGATCAGCGCCGAGACCTGCGCGCCGATCGCGCACGTGTAGTTGGCCTCGTCGACGACGACGACCTTCGAGCACTCGCGCGCCGCGGCGAGGATCGCCTCCTCGTCGAGCGGCTCGAGCGAGCGCAGGTCCAGCAGGCGGACGCTCGCGCCATCGAGCTGCTCGATCGCGGCCAGGGCCGCGTGCACCATCGCGCCGTAGGTGATCACGACGAGATCGTCGCCGTCACGCACCGTTCGAGCCTCGAAGGGCGTCTCGTAGGAGCCCTCCGGGACCTCCCCGCGAACCCTCCGGTAGAGCCCCTTGTGCTCCATGAAGATGACCGGATTGGGGTCCGCGAGCGCCGCGAGCAGAAGGCCCTTGGCATCCTCGGCCGTCGACGGCGCGACGACCTTAAGCCCGGGCGCGTGAAGGAACCAGGCCTCCGGGTTGGCCGAGTGGTAGGGCCCTCCGGAGACCCCGCCGCCGCAGGGTAGGCGGATCACGATCGGTGCCGCGAGCTCGAGGCGATAGTGGAGCTTGCCGGCGACATTGACGATCTGGTCGAAGCCGCAGGCGACGAAGTCGGCGAACTGCATCTCGCAGATCGGCCGCATGCCGACGATCGCGGCGCCGACCGCGCCGCCGACGATCATCTCCTCGGAGATCGGCGTGTCGATGACGCGCTCGGCACCGAACTCGTCGAGCAGCCCGGCGGTCACCTTGAACGCCCCGCCCATCACGCCGATGTCCTCCCCGAGCAGGAAGACACGGTCATCGTCGCGCAACGCGCAGCGCAGACCATCGGAGATCGCCTCGAGGTATGTCAGCTGCAAAAGCCGCTCCAGTGCGCCTCGCCCTGCCCGAGCGGCACCGGCTCGCTCGTGGCGTACACGCCAGCCGTCGCGCCAGCGGGGTCCGGCGCCGGCATCGCGAGCGCGGCCTGCGCCGCCGCTGCGACGTCTTCAGCCACGGCTGCATCGATCGCGGCGACGTCCACCCCCAGCGCGACGAGACGGCCGCGCTGGCGCTCGAGCGGGTCGCGTTCCTCCCACTTCGCGAGCAGCTCGGCCGGGACGTAGCGCGCGTCGTCGTGCGCGCCATGCCCGTGCATGCGCATCGTCGTCGCCGCGATCAGCGTCGGCCCCTCGCCGGCGAGCGCGCGCTCGCGCGCCTGGCGGGTCGCCTCGAAGACCGCCTCGACATCGTTGCCGTCGACTGGCTCGCCGTGGATCCCGTAGGCGCTCGCGCGCGCGAGTGGGTGAACCGGGAATTGGGCGGCGCTCGGCGTCGAGTACGCGTATCCGTTGAGCTCGAGGACGAGGATCAGCGGCAGGCGCTCGATCGCCGCAAAGTTGACCGCCTCGTGCCAATCCCCGACGGAGGTCGCGCCGTCGCCGAAGAACGCGAGCGAGCAACGCTGCTCGCCGCGGAGCTTGAAGGCAAGCGCCATTCCCGCCGCGACGACCACCATGTCGGCGAGCATCGAGGTCATTCCGACGACGCCACGCGAGGCCTCGCCAAGATGGACGTTGCCGTCGCGCCCGCGGCCAACCCCGCCGGCGCGCCCGAGATAGTGGGCGAGGATCGCGAGCGGCGTCGTCCCGCGCACGAGATGGGTGCCCATGTCGCGGATCAGCGGGCAGACCGTGTCAGCCGCGTCGAGCGCGTACGTGGCGCCGACGCAGGTCGCCTCCTGGCCGCGACCGTCGTAGTAGGAGCCCGGGACCCGGCCCTGCTTGTAGAGCGAGAGCCCGCGTTCCTCGACGGCGCGCTGCAGCGCCATGAACCTGTAGAGAGAGACACGATCCGGCAGCTCGAGGTATGGCCCCTCGCGCGTGCCCTCCGCGGCGCCAGTCGTGGGCAGAGTGCTCAAACTGCGCGATCGTACCGCGGCGGGGCCGCGGACCGCCTCGAGAGCTCAAACCTAGGCCGGCTGCGCGACAGCGAAGCGACGGCGGATCTCGTACAGCGTCGTACGCTCGGCGGCAGGTCGGCCAGCCGCTGTGTGCCGCGCCGATCAGGTCCTCAGGGTCGAGCTTGACGCCGTGGTAGGAGCCCGCCATCCGGCTGATCGACTCCTCCATCAGCGTGCCGCCGAGGTCGTTGACGCCCCAGCGCAGCGACTCTGTCGCTGCGTCCAGACCCAGCTTCACCCAGGAGCTCTGGAGGTTGGGGATCGAGCGACCCAGCGCGAGGCGGAAAACCGCCGTGTGCTTGAGCTTCTCCTCGGTCGAGAGCTCCTCGACGCCGTGCGTGCGCCCAAGCAGCGTCTGGAACGGGATGAACGAAAGCGGCACGAACTCGGTGATGCCGCCGGTACGCTGCGGCAGCTCGCGAACGACGCGCATGTGCTCGGCGAGCTCCCACGGCTCCTCGATGTGCCCGAACATCACCGTCGCCGTCGATCGCAGGCCGATGCGGTGCGCCGCCTCGATGATCTCGACCCAGCGCGCGACCGGGCAGCTTGTTCGGGCGAGATGCGCTCGCGCACGCCGTCATGCGAGGATCTCCGCCGCCGTCCCCGGGGACGGAGTCGAGGCCGGCGTCGCGCAGCCGCGACGAGAACCTCCGTCGGGCCGCAGGCCCGAGACGTCGCACATGTGCGCGATCTCCATCGGCGAGTAGGCGTGGAGGTGAGATGTCGGCGCGGTCTCCTTGATCACGCGCAGCCAGTGCTCGTAGTCGGCGAGCGTCCAGTCGGGGTGGATGCCCGACTGCATGCAGATCTCGGTCGCGCCGACCTCGACCGCCTCGCGGACCTTCGCCTCGAGCGTCGCGCGGTCGTGCTCGTAGGCGTCCGGCGAGCGGCGGCTCTGGCCAAAGCCGCAGAAGGCGCAGCCGACGATGCAGATGTTCGAGACGTTGATGTTGCGGCAGACGACGAACGTGACCGTCTCGCCGGCGAGCTCGGCGCGCAGCTCGTCGGCGGCCTGCGCGGATGTCCTCGATCGCCTCGGGTCGCGTCTCGGCAAACAGCGCCGTGAGCTCCTCCTCGCTTAGCACGACGCCGTCGCGCCCCTTCCGACCGCACCAGCGACCAGATCACTGCGGATCACTCGCTCCGAGCGTCGCCCGCTCGCCGCGCCGCGGGATGAAGGACCAGTAGCGCGCCTTGATCGTGTCGAGCACCGCCGCGCGACTGCCACTCCGGGTCGATGAAGTCCGGGTAGACGCACAGCCGCTCGGTCAAGCGCGAAGCCCTCGCGGGCGAGCGTCCGGCGGACTCGCTGCGGCGAGGGGAACGGGTGCTCGGGCGAGATGTGGTCGCCGTTGGCCGAGAGGCCGCCGAGGTCGCTCGCACCGGCCGCGACGAGCGCCGGCCACCAGTCGGCAAGGTTCGGCGGAACCTGGATGCCGACACCGGGGAGCAGCTCGCGCGTCGCGCGCACAAGCTCGAGCATCTCGTCGATCGAGACCGCGCAGGCCCAGTCGGGCAGCGGGAGCTGCGGATGGCGGCCGATGCCCGTGCGCCAGTACGCCTCGGCGGCGGCGGTTGCGATCTCGGCGGGCTCCTCGCCGTAGTAGCGGCGGTGCGGGACGAAGTTCTGGAGGATCAGCTCCTGGATGTGGCCGTAGCGGTGGTGCAGTGCGGCGAGCGCCTCGAGCGCCTCGATGCGATCGGCGTGCGTCTCGCCGATGCCGACGAGGATGCCGCTCGTGAACGGGATGCGCAGCTCGCCGGCGTCGCTGATCGTCTGCAGGCGCAGCGCGGGTCCTTCGTCGGCGAGCCGGCATGCGCGGTCAGGTCGGCACGCAGCGACTCGAGCATCAGGCCCTGGGAGGCCGTCACGTCGCGCAGGCGCGCGAGGTCGGAACGCGCGAGCGCGCCGAGGTTGGTGTGCGGGAGGAGCCCCCGCTCGAGCGCGCGCTCGCAACACCAGACGACGTAGTCGACGAAGTCGATCGAACCCGAGCTCGGCGAGCTTTGCAGCCACGCCGGGATGGGCGGCCGGGTCGTCGCCCGTCAGGACCAGGAGCTCCTTGACGTTGCCGGCACCCGCGCGGTCGAGCAGTGCGATCACCTCGTCCGGCTCGTGCAGGTGGGCCCTGTGCGTCGCGAAGGCGCAGTACTTGCAGTGCGAGACGCAGGTGCGCGAAAGTGAGAGCGTCAGGTTGCGCGAGAAGCTGACCCGCCGTGTCGGGCGCTCGATTGGCCGCTCTGAGCTCGCGCTTGCTCGCATCGTGGTCAACTGTCGCCCGAAGAGGCTACCCCGTCCGGCCCGCCGCGGAACGAGCCGTAGCGCCCGCGAAAGAAGACGAGCGGATCGACCGGGTCGGGGTTGAGCTCGAGCCGATCGACGGCGCCGACGACGATCAGGTGGTCGCCCGCCTCGTGGACTGCGTCGATCGTGCATTCGATCCAGGCGATCGCCTCGTCGAGCGCCGGGCCGGCCGCAAGCTGATGCCAGGCAACCCCGGCGAAGCGGTCGACGCCGCGCTGCGAGAAGCGCCGCGAGATCTGCTCGTGGTGGGCGGCGAAGATGTTCACGGCAAATGCCCCGGTGGCCGCGATCTTCGGCCAGGTCGTCGAATCCTTGGCCGGGCAGAAGAGGACGAGCGGCGGCTTGAGCGAGACCGAGGTGAACGAGTTCGAGGACATGCCGACGGGCCCTCGATGCATGGTTCGCCGTCACTACGACGACGCCGGTCGGCAGGTGGCCGAGAACCTCGCGGAAGCGCTCTTCGCCGGTCGGCGGCTCGCTCGCAGCTTGCATGCGCGTTGACGTTACCGGGCGGCGGTTGCGGGTCGTCAGCGCGCCGGGCGCAGGTACTCGTAGTAGGTGACGGGGACGGCGCGGGCTGCATAGCCGATGATCGGCGCGCGTGTCACGTTCTCGACGGGCAGCTCGAAGAGGTTGACCGCCGGCACGTCGGAATCGATGCGCGCCGTGATCTTTTCGATCAGCGGGCCGGCGGGCGCGCTCGCCGGCGTTCGCGCGAGCTGGGCGAGGAGCTTCGCGACCGCGGGATCGGCGTAGCCGAAGTGGCTGGCCGGGCTCGACGGATCGAGGCCGAGACCACCATCGGTGGTGATCAGCGTGAAAGCCGCGCCAGCGAGGAGCGGCATGACGTCCTCGATCGCCGAAGGCACCTGGTGGGCGCCGGCCAGCGCGTAGAGCTGATCGTCGTCGTAGACCACCGTTGGCGCAAGGGTGATCCCGATCTGAGCAAGCTGTTGGCCCAGCAGGTAGAGCTCGGAGCCCTGGTTGCCGACGCCAAGGTCGTAGGGCACGTAGACGGGTAGCGTGAGGCCGTGCGCGTAGCCGGCCGCCGCCAGCAGGCGCCGGGCCGTCGCAAGGTCGTCGACGCCCGGCTGCGCCAGGCCATAGGCGGCGGGGAGCGCGAGCACGTCCGGCTTCGCGAAGCCACCCAGGTCTGTCCGGCGATCTGTGAGCGATCGATCGCGATATCGAGCGCCCGGCGCACAGCGGGGTCGTTGAACGGCTTGACGGCAAGGTTGAGGAACCACGACTCGACGGCCGGGCCCGTCTGCAGGATGCTCGCGCGGACGTGGTTCGCCCACCCGTACTGGATCGCAGTGCCATAGTCGCCGAAATCAAGGCCGGTCGTGTGGTCGATCTTGCCGGCGAAGATCGCCGCGAGCCGGTGGCCCGCATCGGGCATCTGCCTGATCTCGACCTTGGCGTAGTACGGGTGATCCCAGGCATAGGGGTTGCGCAGCAGGATGATCCGCCGGCGCCGCCAGGAGCTGGGCCACGTAGTACGCGCCGAAGCTCGCGGAGTGGGTGGCGCCCCAACCCTCGCCCCAGGGGTCGCTCGGGCTCGCGTGCGCGAGGTAGAGCTTGCGGTCGAAGATCGCGCCTTCGAGCGAGGCGAGCACGCCGAGCAGGAAGGGGCTCGGAGCGGTCACGTTGAAGCGAATCGCATAGGGACCGAGAACCGTGAGCGGGTCGGCACGGTCGAGGTGCGCGAGCGAGAAGAGGTAGGGCGCCGCGGGCGTGACCGCGAGGTCGCGGCGGATGCTCCAGGCGACATCGGCGGAGCTGAACGGATCGCCCGATGGACTGCGCACACCGTGGCGCAGCTCGAAAGTGATGTCGCCACCCGGCGCGGTCCGCCAGGAGGTGGCGAGATATGGAACGACCGCGCTCGCCGACGGAAGCTGCGCGTCCGCACCGGGAGCAACGCCGGCCGACCGGACGAGGCCGCTCGACCAGCTCGGCAGGACGGTGCTCCTGCTCGGGCGTCGGCGTCGCCGAGCTGTCGAGGTCCTCCGGAAGCAGCGGCAAGGCGTCGATGAACGTGCGCGCGCGCGGGATCGCGGCGCCGGGGGTGTGCGAGGTGCCGCAAGCCGCTAGCGCGAGCGCCAGCGCGATCATCGCGACCGCCGCCGCGTGCCGCCGCGAGGGCCTGACGCGGTCCCTATTGCTTCGCGGGGCCAGCGTCGCTCGCCTCTGAGTCGAGCCCCTTCCGCATGATGCGTTCGAGCGTCCCCTGCGCCGCCGCGAGTCCGCCCGGATCACCGCCCGGCCCACGCAGGACCCACGCGATGGCGACCGCGAGAACGCCACCGAGCACGGGGCCGGCGAGATAGGGCCAGAAGTGGGCGAAGTGGCCGCGGACCAGATCGGGCCCGAACGAGCGGGCCGGGTTCATCGACGCGCCACTGAGCGGGCTCGACCAGAGGCCGGCGAGCGCGATGTAGCCGCCCACCGCGACCGCCGAGAGCGTGCCGACGTTCTGCGCGCGCGAGGCGGTCCCGAGGATCGTCGAGACGAGCCCCACCGTGAGCACGCCCTCGACGAGGGCCGCCTTCCAGTCCGCCACGTGCGCGCCGGGCAGCGTCGCGCCGACCCCCGCCGCCCCGCCGATGACCTTGTCGACGAACAAGCACGCGAGCACGGCGCCGGCGAGCTGCACCGCGATGTAGGGGATGACCCGCGCGCGTGGGAAGTCGCCACGCAGCCAGAAGCTGATCGTGACAGCGGGGTTCAGATGCGCGCCGGAGACGGCGCCCATGAAGAGGATGATCGCCATGACCATCAGGCCCGGAGCGGTGACGGCTGCCGCGCGACTGACCGCGCCGTGACTCGTCGCCGCGACGACCCCGCCGCCGGCGGCGACGAGGACGAGCAGGAAGGTGCCGAAGAGCTCGGAGAAGAGTCGCCGCCACCAGAGTGACGCGACGTAGAAGTCCTGGGTTGCGGGGTACTCGAGCGCGAGTAGCGCGCGGTTGCGCACCGCGCGCGCCTGCCGGAGGCCTGAACGCTCGGGATCGACTTGCTCGCCAGTCATCGGGCCGCCGCGAGCCTAGCCGGTTGCGCGTGCCGCCGCCAGCACTAGGCGGTGGCGGTCAGGCGTCCTGCAGCATTTCGGGATCCCAGCCGATCGTGGCTGCCCCGTAGCGCTCGCCGCAAACATAGATCGGAACCGAGATCGCGGTCATCACCGCACCCGTGTCGCGGACATAGGTCTGCAGCAGGAACCCCTGCTTGGCCGGCGGGGGCTCCGCGAGGTCGGCGCCCGCCGCCCGCATCTGGCTGCGGGGAATCGGACCGGGCGGCAGATCGACGCCGAGGCCGGTGCGCGCGGCGCGCATCACCGCGACCGAATCCAGCAGGAAGCGCTTCGCGCGGTTGTAGGCGAGGTCCGTCGCGCGGTCACCCGTCCAGTCGTGCTGGAACCTCGTCGCGGAGGCCGGCGAGTAGCCGTTGATGTCCGTCAGGCCCGCGAGCGCGAGCATCGGCTCGGAGTCGAGCAGGGCATCGAGGCGCTCGGTCAGGCGCGGGCCGACGGCGTCATACGCAGTCAGGTACTTCGGCGGATCAAAGCCCTCCGGAGGGACGCGCGAGACATCGAACAGGTCCGCGAGACGCTCGATGAGCGGTCCCTTGACCTCCTCGTAGCGCTGCGCGAGCACCTGCTCGAGGGTCAGCTCGCGGCGCGCGATCGCACCCTCGAAGACCTCCCGCAGCTCCCGTGCGAGCTGTTGGCTACGACTGTGCAGGTGCGAGATGCTCCCGGATGTCCGAAAGCGCGCCATCACCCGCAGGGCCTCCTCGGTACCGCGCGCGAGGCTCGCCTGGTGGCCCGCAACCACGTGGGCGTGGTCCTCGATCCGGGCACCGGAGGCAGCGATCGCACGGATCCCACCGTTCACCGCCGTGGCATCGGCGAGCTGCTGGCCCGCGATCTGGGCGATCCGGCCGGAGCGCTCGCTCGCTGAGCCGGTCAGCTCCGTCACCTGCTCGAGCGCGAGCCGGCCCTCGCCGGCGTTGCTTGCCCCCTCCGCAGCCCGCTTGCGCGCATCGCCCGCAGCCACCTGGGCGGCACCCATCTGGCGCTGAGTCCGGTCGATCGTCTGCGCGATCTGGGCCGTCTGGGCGGCTGTCTCGGTGGCCAGGCGTCCAACCTCGTCAGCGACGACCGCGAAGCCGCGACCGTGGTCGCCTGCGCGCGCTGCCTCGATCGCCGCGTTGAGCGCGAGGAGCTTCGTCTGGTTCGCGACCCCGTCGATCACCGAGGAGAAGCTCGAGATGTCGTTGAGCTCGTTGCGCGCCAACCCGTCGACGAGCTCCGCCACCTGCTCGGTGCGCGAGCTCAGTTCGTCGAGGCCCTCGATGACGCGACCGATCACGGCGAGCCCATGGTCGGTCTGGCGCAGCAGCTCCGCCGTCAGCTCGGCCGACTCACGAGCCATCGCTTCGCCGTCTTTCGAGGACGACAGGAGCGATCCGGCGCGTTCGGCAAGCTGATCCAGCTCCGTACGCAGACCCTCGATCTCGGTGGAAATCTGGGCGACCGACTGGGAGCTGCGCGCGGCGTCGGCCGAGAAGTGGCTCGTGGTCTGAGCGAGCTCGTCGAGCGCACCCCCGGCAGCCGCGGCGAGGCGCGACGACGGCCCACCGGACTCGACGATCGCGACAAGGTCCCAGCGGCCGTCGATGCCCTGTTCGGCGTCGGCCTCGGCCGGCAGGGCGACCAGTGGCGGCCGCTCCAGGGGCGAGGGGGCGCCAGCGGCCGACGCGTGTGTGGCGAGGGCGTCGCTGGGCGGCATCTACATTGCATGATCGACCGACGCCGACCGCGGCTTGAGAACCTGATTTGTTACTCGCGCGAGATCGAGCCGGGTGTACAAAGGGTCCCGAGTAAGCGTCGAGGGCCTCCTGGACACGTCGACGACGTCCGATAAGACACCCAGATGATGAGCTGCCGCCCGAAGAGCGCGGTGCGCCGAGTCGTCGCGATCCTCGCGATCGTCGGCGGGGTTTCGGCCGCGGCGGCACCGGTGAGCGCGAACGAGCTGCGCACCATCGGCCCGATGCTGAGCCTCCATGGCCCGCAGGTAGTCCATCTCGACCTCGTCACGCCGAGTGCGCAGCGGGGCCGCAGCCGTCACGCGGCCACCCTCGCCCCGTCGATCATGCTGCAGCCGGCAAACGTGCTCGTCGCGCCCGGCGGCTACGCACGTTTCACGGCTAAGGCGAGTGGCCGCCCGCGACCGAGCGTCCAGTGGCAGATCTCCGTCAACGGCGGACGCAAGTGGCGCTCGATCGCGGGCGCGCACCGGACGAGCTTCTCGTTCATGGCCCTCGCCGGCCAGAGCGGCGACGAGTTCAGGGCAGTCTTCCTCAACCGCCGGGGCCGCCGCGCAAGCGCTCCCGCGATGCTTTCCGTGATCGCGGGCGAAAGCGCGCCACTCGTGGTCAATCAACCGACCAGCCAAACCGCCGCCGCCGGTGCGACGGTGAGCTTCGGCGCGATCGCGTCGGGACAGCCGGCGCCGAGCGTCCAGTGGGAGATCTCGGACAACGGCGGGGCATCGTGGAGTGACGTCGCAGGCGCAACGCAGCCCACGCTCGCGTTCACCGCGAGCTCGATCCTGAACGGCGACGAGTTTCGCGCGGCGTTCACCAATGCGCTCGGATCGATCCTTTCGAACGTGGCCACGCTGACCGTGAGCGGGACGATCACGGGCCCACCCGTCGTGACCGAGCAGCCGCAGGACACGAGCGTCACCCACGGGCAGACCGCCACGTTCACGGCGACGGCCGCGGGCAATCCCGCGCCGAGCATCCAGTGGCAGGTCTCTGCCGACCACGGGCAGACCTGGCAGGCGATCAGCGGTGCGACTTCGAACACCTACTCGTTCGTCGCGAGCGCCGACGAACAATCTCTACGAGTACGCCGCAGCGTTCACGAGCTCGGCGGGCACCGTGACGAGCGACCCCGCGATCCTGGCAGTCGACTACGCGCTGGCACAGAACTGGTCGGGCTACGCCGCGACCGGCACGACCTACAGCGCGGTCACCGCGAGCTGGCATGTTCCGACCCGTGACCTGCCCGAGCGGCCAGCCAAACACCTACTCGTCGCAGTGGGTCGGGATCGACGGGGTCAACGACTCAACCGTCGAGCAGGACGGGACCGAGGCTGACTGCACGGGCACAACGGCCAGCTAGGCGCGTGGTACGAGATGTACGGCGATAGCGCGGTGTACGACGGCGCTGCGGTCATTCGGGGAGCAACATACGGACGTGCCGTGGCAGTGCACGCCGCTCGCGAGCTGCACCTGTTGCGGCCGGCGACGCGATGACCGCGAACGTCTCTGTCAACGCGAGCGGCGTCTGGACGCTCCAGCATGAACGACGCGACCGCGCCACGACGCCTGGACCTTCAGACCCCGATTACCTGGACGGCGCCGACAGGAGTCCTCCGCGGAGTGGATCGTCGAGCGCCCGGAGGTCTGCACCGGCACCGGCAATGCGGGATCACGCCGCTCGCGAATTTCGGCACGGTCCAGTTCACGAACGCCACGGCGACGACGACAAACGGGGCGCAGTCGATCGGAGCGCTCGGGGGCGAGCCGATCGAGATGGTCAGCTCCTCGACAAACTCGACGCTGCTCGCGTCTGCCCGGTGCGAGCCGCCGAACAGAGCGGCTTCACCGACACCTGGTTCGCCAGCAGCTAGCGGGCCTGCGGCGCCCGCGTGGGCGGCCTAGCGCGTGCCTGCGGCGAGTGGAGTCGCTTCATCGAGGTAGGCGGTCAAATAGCGCGCGTTCACCTTCGCGACGGGCTGCCAGGTCGGCTCGTTCGTGAGCTCGCCGTCAAAGCCCTTCCCGCCGACGAGCCGCGCGCTGAGGTAGCGCGGTTCCCGGCCGGTGAAGAGGATCGCGTGGATCTCCGCCTGGTCACTCGGTGTGGCGACATCCGCTCCGGCGGCAGCGGCGATCGAAGCCGCCGCGACGTCGGCCTGCTGCGCTGCGACCCCCCCGAACTTGACGGGGCAGTCGGTCGCGTCTCCGGCCGCCCAGACGGCTTCGACTCCGCGCACCCGCCCATGACCGTCGACGGGGATGAAGCCGTGCTCGCCGGTTGGCAGGCCGCGAACGGCCGGGCCGAAGAGCTCGGGCAGAGCAACGATGCGATCCGCGTTGAGCGTCCGCTCGCCGGGCATCAGCAGCAACTCCCCTGGCTCCGGCACGTGCGCGTCAACGCCGCCGATCACGCCCACGCCGGCTTCGTCGAGGAGCGTGGCAACAGCGTGACTCGCGCGCTCGCCGAAGAACGCGAGCGGCGAAGACTCGGGGGTCACCACCGTAAGCTCGACCGCCACGCCCATGTCGTGCGCGCGCGCCGCGGTCATCAGTGCCAGCTCGTAAAGCGGCAGCGCCCAGCCCTGCCGGGAGGGCGACGCGAACGCGACGCGGCGCGCGTAGCCGTCCTCGACGTCTTGAACGAGACCGTGGAGGAGCTCGTCCATCCGCCCGGCGTCGATCGTCGTCACGTGCGGGAAGGCGTCCTTGGTCCTCGCGCCGAGGCAGAGCAGGAGCGCGTCGTAGGGAAGCTCATCGCCGGAGGCGGTCACTGCGACGCGCCGATCGGCCTCGAGATAGGCGAACTCGCCCTCGATCAGATCCGCACCGACCGATGCCGCAAGCTCGGCCAGCGAGTAGCGCTCGGGCTTCGCGTGGGCAAACGGCTCGCGGACGCTGAGCGGTCGGTAGCCGAAGTCCCTGTTGGGCGCGAGGATACGCAGCGACACGAGATCGCCGGCGAGATCGCGCAGGGCGAGTGCCGCCTCCAGCGCCGCGACGCCGCCGCCGGCGATCAGAACAGCGAGTGGCGGCCGCGCGTCCATTCCGCCACAGCGTAGCGACGCGATCGACCAACTGCGGGACCTGCCCGGCGCAGGCGGTGTCGCGCATAGCGCTGTCGCGCGCGATAGCGTGCATGGCTATGAGCATGGATGCGGGGGAGGCACCGAACGCGACGATCCGGATCGTGATCGCCGACGACCACGCCGTCGTTCGAAGCGGCCTGCGGCTGCTGCTCGAAGCGGAACCCGACTTCGAAGTCGTCGCCGAAGCCGGCGACGTCGAAGCCGCACGGCGTTACGTTCGCGGCCACCACCCGGGCGTGCTCGTGCTCGACCTCAACATGCCCGGCGGCTCGAGCCTCGACGCGATTCCGGTGCTCCGCAACGAGGCTCCGGAGACGCAGATCGTCATCCTGACGATGCAGGAGGAGCCGGCGTTCGCCCGGCAGGCGCTCAGTGCCGGCGCGATCGGCTACGTGCTCAAGGAGGCCGCCGACGCAGAGCTCGTCGAGGCTGTGCGGCGCGCTGCTGCCGGCGAGACGTATCTGAACCCGGCACTGGGTGCGCGAATCGCTCGCGAGCCCCCGCCTGGACCGCCGGACGACCTCAGCGAGCGCGAGGTCGAGGTGTTGCGCCTGATCGCACTCGGACACACGAACTCCGAGATCGCCGAGCAGCTGTTCCTCTCGGTCCGCACCGTCGAGACCCATCGCTCCCACATTCAGCAGAAGCTCCGCGTGTCTTCGCGCGCGGAGCTCGTCCGCTACGCGCTCCAGCGCGGCCTCGTCAACACCGACGAGTAGTCAAGCCGCGCAAGCGGCGCGCTCGGCGACCAGTAAAAGCCCGCAGGCGATCGCGGAGCCAGCCACGATGGCAGCGGCCCTCGTCGGTGGTTCGATCGGCGGATCAGAAATGGCTCCACGGGAAATCACAGATCCGCCGGCAAACGGCGAGCGCAGCTGGCTGCGCGCCGTACCGACTGACGACTCGGCGGTCGCGCACTATTCAGCGATCAGCATCCTGCTGGCGGACGACCACGCGTTCGTGCGGCGGAGCCTGCGCGGAGTGCTCGATTCCGACGGCGAGCTCCAGGTCGTCGGCGAAGCGGCCGACCTGACGACAGCGATGCGCCAGGTCCAGGCGCAGGGGCCGCACGTTCTGATCCTTGACGTCGGCATGCCTGCGGGATCGATCCTCGGCGTGATCCGCGACCTGCGCACGCGGGCCCCCGAGACCGCGATCGTCGTGACGACGATGACCGACGATCCGCGCTTCGCACGCGAGGTCCTGGCCGCGGGCGCGAGCGCCTACGTCCTGACCGAGTGGGCCGAGCGCGACCTCGGACGCGCGGTGCGCGCCGCAGCGCGCGGCGAGAGCTTCATCGCGCCCGAGCTCGAGCAGCTGATCCGCGTCTACGAGAGCGACGGCGACCGGCTCAGCGGACGCGAGCTCGAGGTGCTGCGCCTGATCGGGTTGGGACACACGAACTCCGAGATCGGTGCGTTGCTCGGGCTGTCCGTCCGCACCGTCGAGTCGCATCGAGCGAGCATTCACCGCAAGCTCGGGCTCAGCACGCGTGCAGAGCTAGTGCGCTACACGTTGAGCCGGGGTCTGCTCGCCGCGGAGCTCGCGAGCGACGCGCGTGCCCGCTGAGCCAGCGGCAACCAGGCCCGCACCGCGGTCTCCCCTCCCACCGACTCGATCGAGAGCTCCCCGCCGGAGACGGCGACGCGCTCCTGCATGCCGATGACGCCGAAGCCCTGCGCGCGTTGATCGACGGCGAAGCCGCGCCCATCGTCGATCACGGCGAGGCTGATTCGCCCGTCGTGCGCCCGGACAGTGACGCTGACGTGCTTCGCACGCGCGTGCTTGGCGATGTTCGTCAGCGCCTCCTGGACGACGCGATAGACGGTCGCTTCGAGCTCGCCGCCGATCTCGAGCGCGTCCGGGATCTCGATCTCGGCGCTGACCTCGAGGTCGTTGACGGCGCGATGGCGTTCGAATAGCGCGTCCAGCGCCGCCGCCAGGCCGAGCTCGTCGAGGGCCGCCGGGCGCAGCTCGGTGATGATCGCGCGGAGGTTCGTGATCTCTTGCTCGATCTGCTCGAGCGCTTGAGCGGTGGCCCCGACCAGGGCATCGAGTGTCCCCACCCGCCGCGCCGACGAGAGGAGCACGCGCAAGCCGCCAAGCGCTTGCAGTGTCTCGTCGTGCAGCTCGCGCGCCCAGCGGCGGCGCTCCTGCTCGGATGCGGCGAGCGTGTCGCGCAACCGCTGCTTCTCGACGCTCTGCGCGATCACGACGGCTGTGGCCGCGCTCGCAGCGAACGCCTTGAGCGCGCGCTCGTCCTCGTCGGTGAAGGGCTGCGCGCCGGGGGTGCGGTCGAATGCCAGCAGGACGCCGAGCGGCTCGTCCCGATACGCCAGCGGGACGATCAATGCGCTGTGCGCATCGGGGACGCCCAACCTGTCCGCGCTGATGAGCAACCGCGAGGCGACCTCGTCGATGCGCTCGGAGCGACCACGGAGCATCACCTGGCCTGAGGTGGATCCGTCCACCGGGATCCGCAGGTCGCCGCTACGGTCGCCGTGACCGGCCATCGCAGCGACGACGAGATCTTCCCCCTCCAGAAGCATGATGACGACGGTGCGCGCCTCGACCAGCGCGCGCCCACGCTTGACGATCAGCTCGAGCGAGCGTTCGAGATCGACTTCGGCGCCGACGGCGAGCGCCACAGCCTGCGTCGCGCGTAGGCCCGCGACAGCGCGCTCAAGCTCGACGCGCTGGTTCTCGACGTCGTGATAGAGCCGCGCGTTCTCCACGGCGATTCCCGCCCAGCGCGCGAGCACGACAATCGCCTCCTCATCAGCCTCGTCGAACTCGCCACCCTCCTTCTCGGTCAAATACAGGTTGCCCCACGCCTCGCCGCGGATGAAGACCGGGACGCCGAGGAAGGACTCCATCGGCGGATGACCCATCGGGAAGCCGTAGGAGGCAGGATGCCCGCCCACGCGCCTTAGGCGCAGCGGCTTCGGATCGTCGATCAGCACGCCGAGCACCCCGCGCCCGTGTGGCAGCTCGCCGATGCGGCGCTGCGTATCCTCATCGATCCCGGCGGTGATGAACCGCTCGAGCTCGCTGCGCTCCGCGTTGAGCACGCCGAGGGCCGCGTAACGAGCACCGGTCAGCTCGAGGGCAGCGTCGAGCACGCGGCGCAGCAACGTATCGAGGTCGAGCTCGGAGACGATGAAGCCCCCGACGTCGATCAGGGTGCGAAGCCGTTCGCTGTTGAGCTGCTCGGTTATCTGGCGGTCCTCCATCAACCCCCGTCCGGGGCTTGAAGATACACCCGCATGTCGCCGCTTCGCGGTGCGTTCGACGCCCACGTCAGCCGCCGTCAGTAGTTTCAGCGGAGCGCCCGCGCGGCGCGCGCACGATGCAGGGAGGCGGCGCTAGCGGCGATCATCGCTTGAGTGGCCGAGCAGAGCCAAACCCGTGCACGGACGAGCGAGCGCCTCCTCTATGAAAGCGACTCGCGCAGCAGCAGCGGCGTGATCGTCGATGTCGTCCTGCGCGACGGCTCGACCGTACGGGTGCGAGCGGTGCGCCCCGATGACGAGGAGCGGGTCAAGGCCTTCCTGAGCGGGCTCTCGGAGCGCTCGCGCGTGCTGCGGTTCTTCTCTGCGGCCCCCGACCTCGCGGGCCAGGCGCATCGGTTCACGCACCTCGACCCGGCGCGCGACCACGGGCTCGTGGCCACGGCCGGTGGCGACGGCGAGATCGTCGGCCACGCCGGGTATTCCGGCGAGGACGCCGACTCAGCCGAGATCGCGTTCGCGATCAGCGACGCCTACCAGGGTCTCGGGGTGGCGACGACGCTGCTAGCGCACCTCGCGGCGCACGCACAGGAGCACGGGGTCAGCACGTTCACGGCGATCACGCGGCCCGACAACCACCGGATGATCGATGTCTTTCGCGAAAGCGGCTTTCGCGTCGAGGTTCACTCAGGTGTGGACCTCGTCTCCTTCACGATGCCGACCGAGCTCAGCGCAGTCGGCTGGGACCGTTTCGAGGATCGCGACCGGATCGCCAGCGTCGCCGCGGTCGACGCGATCCTCGCGCCGAAGGTCGTCGCGCTGATCGGAGCGTCGCGCCGGCGCGGCACCGTCGGCGGGGAGATCCTCCACAACCTCGTCGCGAACAACTTCCAGGGGATCGTCTACCCAGTCAACCCGACCGCGAGCTCGGTTCAGTCGATGGCGGCCTACCCGTCGGTTGCCGACCTGCCGGCGAAGCCAGACCTCGCGGTGATCGCGGTTCCTGCGCCGGCGGTTCCCGACGTCGTACGCCAGTGCGGCGAGGCCGGTGTGCGCGGCCTGGTCGTGATCTCGGCCGGGTTCGCCGAGTGCGGCGAGGCGGGGAGCCGCGCCCAGCAGGAAGTGCTCGAGATCTGCCGCGCGTACGGGATGCGAATCGTCGGACCGAACTGCATCGGCGTCCTCAACACGGCGGCGGACGTACAGCTCGATGCCACGTTCATCCCGCTGGCGCCGCGGCCGGGGAGCGTCGGCTTCCTGTCACAGAGCGGTGGCCTCGGCATCGCGATCGTGCAGGCCGCCAACCGGCTGAACCTCGGGCTCTCGGCATTCGTCTCCGTCGGCAACAAGGTGGATTTGTCGGGCAACGACTTCCTCCAGTACTGGGAGCAGGACCCGAACACGAACGTGATCCTGCTCTACCTCGAGTCCTTCGGCAACGCCCGGAAGTTCTCGCGGGTAGCGCGGCGCGTCGGGCGCAGCAAGCCGATCGTCGCCGTCAAGAGCGGCCGCTCGGCGGCCGGCGCGCGCGCGACCTCGTCGCACACGGGAGCGTTGCTCGCCACATCGGATGTGACCGTCGACGCGCTGTTCCGTCAGGCCGGCGTGATCCGAACCGAGACGCTCGGGGAGCTCTTTGACGTCGCAGCGCTGCTGTCAGCGCAGCCGGCGCCGCGCGGTACCCGCGTCGTGATCCTTACCAACGGCGGAGGACCGGGAATCCTCGCCGCGGACGCCTGCGAAACGGCGGGGCTCGAAGTGGTCGAGCTGCCGGCGAAGCTGCGCAGGAGCTGAGCGCGATCCTTCCGCCGGAGGCATCGGTCACGAACCCGATCGACGTGATCGCGACCGCCAGCGCCGACAACTTCCGCGAGGCGGTCGAGGCGGTGGGACGCGCCGGCGTTGCCGACGCCGTGATCGTGATCTATGTACCGACGCTGGTGACGGCACCGGGCGACGTGGCCGCAGCGCTCTCGATCGCGGCCGAGGCACTGCCCACGGACTTGTCCTTGACGACGGTGTTCATGGTCGAGGAAACCGATCTCGAGCTGCGCCGCGCCGACAAGCCGATCCCGCGCTTCGCCTTCCCTGAAGACGCCGCACGCGCAATCGGTCACGCCGCGCGCTACGGAGCCTGGCGCGAGGCTCCGGTCGGGGCGATCCCGGCGTTCGCCGACGCGCGCACCGACGAGGCAGCTGCCGTGATCGCGCACGCCCTGGGGAGCGGAGCCGGCTGGCTCGGGGCGGAGGAGGTCGCGAAGGCTGCTCCACTGTTACGGAATCGCGACGCCGGCGCAGGAATTCGTGGCGGACGCGGGGGAAGCGGCGCGCGCGGCGAGCGAGATCGGTGGCAGCGTGGCCCTGAAAGCGATGGCGCCCGGGCTCGTGCACAAGAGCGACGCGGGGGCGGTGGCGGTCGGACTGCGCCCGGGACAGGTGGAGCGAGCGGCCGAGAAAATGACGCGCGCGGTCGAGAAGGCCGGCTTCGAGCCCGACGGCTTCCACGTGCAGGCAATGGCGCCGCAGGGCGTCGAGCTGATTGTCGGTGTCGTGCAAGACCCCGCGTTCGGACCGCTGATCGCGGCCGGCGCCGGCGGAACATCGACCGAGCTGCTCGGCGACGTCCAGGCCAGATTGACGCCGCTGACCGACCTCGATGCCCACGAGATGCTGCGGTCGCTGCGCCTGTTCCCGCTGCTCGACGGCTATCGCGGTGCACCGGCGTGCGACATCGCCGCGCTCGAGCAGCTCCTGTTGCGTGTCAGCGCGCTCGTCGAGGCGCACCCCGAGGTCGTGGAGATGGACCTCAACCCGGTCATCGTGCTGACCGAGGGAGTGCTCGCGATCGACGCACGC
This sequence comes from uncultured Solirubrobacterales bacterium, assembly GCA_963703775.1. Taxonomy (GTDB): domain Bacteria; phylum Actinomycetota; class Thermoleophilia; order Solirubrobacterales; family Solirubrobacteraceae; genus Palsa-513. The sequence continues at coordinate 82,105 of CAVPFP010000029.1, forward strand.
GTGCGGCTGGAGACACCGCCACCGCCGCCTGTGCGACCCTCTGTCCGGACATGAGCGAAAGCACCACCGGCGTCCGAGCGGAAGGGCCGCTCGGGGCCGACGAGCTGGACCTGATCAACCGCTGGTGGCGCGCTGCGAACTACCTGGCGATCGGACAGATCTACCTGCTCGACAACCCGCTGCTGCGTGAGCGGCTGCGGCCAGAGCACGTCAAGCCCCGACTGCTCGGCCACTGGGGCACGACGCCGGGCCTCACGTTCATCTACGCGCACATGAACCGCGTGATCAAGGCGCACGACCTGAACGCGATCTTCATCACGGGCCCCGGGCACGGCGGACCCGCCCTTGTCGCGAGCACGTATCTCGAAGGGAGCTACAGCGAGGTGTACCCCCGCATCGGACACTCCGAGGAGGGTCTGCGGCGGCTGTTCCGCCAATTCTCCTTCCCGGGCGGGATCCCGAGCCACGTGGCACCCGAGACACCGGGATCGATCCACGAGGGCGGCGAGCTCGGTTACGCATTGGTTCACGCCTATGGCGCCGTTTTCGACAACCCTGACCTGCTGGCCGTCTGCGTCGTCGGCGATGGCGAAGCCGAAACGGGCCCACTTGCCGCGAGCTGGCACTCGAACAAGTTTCTCGACGCTCAGCGCGACGGGACGGTGCTGCCGATCCTCCACCTCAACGGCTACAAGATCGCCGGGCCCACGATCCTCGCGCGGATTCCCGAGGCCGAGCTGCGCGCTCTGCTCGAGGGCTACGGCTACGCGCCGCGTTTCGTCGAGGGCGACGACCCGGCGAGCATGCACCAGCTAATGGCGGCCACGCTCGACGAGGTTGTCGCCGAGATCGCCGTAATCCGCGAGCGCGCTCGGGCCGAGGCAGAGGTCACGCGCCCGCGCTGGCCGATGATCGTACTGCGCTCACCAAAAGGCTGGACGGGGCCGAAGATGGTTGACGGTCTGCCCGCCGAGGGCAGCTTTCGCTCGCATCAGGTGCCGCTGTCCGAGGTGCGCACGAACCCGCAGCACCTCGCGCAGCTCGAGCAGTGGATGCGCTCCTACAAGCCGGAGGAGCTGTTCGAGCAGTCCGGGGCGCTGCGTGCGGAGCTCACGGCGCAGGCGCCGGCCGGCGAGCGTCGCATGGGCGCCAACCCGCATGCCAACGGCGGCCTGCTGCTGCGCGACCTCGAGCTGCCGGACTTCAGGGACTACGCCGTCGAGGTAGCGGCGCCCGGCAGCACCTCCAGCGAGGCGACGCGCGTACTCGGAACCTACCTGCGCGACGTGATGCGCGACAACGCCGACAACTTCCGCGTCATGGGCCCCGACGAGACGGCCTCGAACCGTCTCGGCGCGCTGTTCGAGGCGACCAACCGGACGTGGGAGGCGAAGCTGCTTCCCAGCGACGATCACCTCGCACCCGACGGGCGCGTGATGGAGGTGCTCAGCGAGCACCTCTGCCAGGGCTGGCTCGAGGGCTACCTCCTGACCGGCCGCCACGGCCTGTTCAACTGCTACGAGGCGTTCATCCACATCATCGACTCGATGTTCAACCAGCACGCCAAGTGGCTGAAGGTGACGCGGGAGATCCCCTGGCGGCGCCCGGTCGCCTCGCTCAACTACCTGCTCTCCTCGCACGTCTGGCGCCAGGACCACAACGGCTTCTCGCATCAGGACCCCGGCTTCATCGACCACGTCATCAACAAGAAGGCGGAGATCATCCGCGTCTACCTGCCGCCGGACGCCAACACGCTGCTGTCGGTCGCCGACCACGCGCTGCGCTCGCGCCATTACGTCAACGTGATCGTCGCCGGCAAGCAGCCGCAGCTCAACTACCTCGACGCCGAGTCAGCGATCCTCCACTGTACGCGCGGGCTCGGGATCTGGGAGTGGGCGTCAAACGACGCGGGCACGCAGCCCGATGTCGTCCTCGCCTGTGCGGGCGACGTCCCGACGCTCGAGACGCTCGCCGCCGCGGCGATCCTGCGCGAGCAACTGCCCGAGCTTCGCGTGCGCGTGATCAACGTCGTCGACCTGATGCGCCTGCAGCCCGCGAGCGAGCATCCGCACGGTCTCAGCGACGGCGAGTTCGACGCCCTCTTCACGGCGACCAACCGGTGATCTTCGCCTACCACGGGTATCCCTGGCTGATTCACCGGCTCACCTACCGCCGGACCAATCACCACAACATCCACGTGCGCGGCTTCAAGGAGGAGGGCACGACGACGACGCCGTTCGACATGGTGATGCTCAACGACCTCGACCGCTTCCATCTGGTGATCGATGTCGTCGATCGCGTGCCGGGCCTCGGCGAGCGCTGCGCGCCGCTGCGCCAGGAGATGGAAGACACGCGTCTGCGCTGCCGGGCCTACACGCGCGAACACGGCGACGATCCGCCCGAGATCCAGGACTGGACCTGGCGAGACGCCGCCGACGGGCACGTCCTAGTCGTCAACGCGGGCTCGAGCACGCTCAAGCTCGCGCTCGTCGGCGCGGCCGATGAGCTCGCCGTGCGCGTGTGCCCGAGGCGCCGATGACGAGGACGAGGTGCGCGCTGCAGTGGGAGATCTCGCTGGCGCGCGCGCCGTCGGGCACCGGATCGTGCACGGCGGCGAGCGGCTCACCGAGGCTTGCCGTGTAGATGCGAGCGTCAACGGGCAGTTGCGCGAGCTGAGCGAGCTCGCGCCGCTCCATCAGCCGCCGGCGCTGGCCGCGCTCGAGCTGGTCTCGGCGACGCTGCCCGATCTGCCGGCCGTTGCCTGCTTCGACACGGCTTTTCACGCGACGCTCGGGCCGGCAGCCAGAACCTATGCGCTGCCGCAGGCGTGGCGCGAGCGCTGGCCGCTACGCCGCTTCGGCTTCCACGGCCTGTCGCACGGGTGGGTGGCGCGGCGCGCGCCAACGCTCGCCGGCACGGACGGGGCCGGGCGGATCGTGAGCTGCCATCTCGGCGCCGGAGCTTCGCTGTGCGCGATCGCGAGCGGCCGCTCGATCGATACGACAATGGGGTTCACGCCACTCGAGGGCCTCGTGATGGCGACGCGGTCGGGGAGCGTCGACCCTGGACTCGTCCTGTGGCTCGCGGAGCGGATGCCGCACGCCGAGCTCGCCGATGGCTTCGAGCGTGGATCGGGACTGGTCGGGCTCGCGGGGAGCGCGGACATGCGCGAGGTGCTCAAACGAGCGGACACGGGCGAGCCGGACGCGCAGCTCGCGCTGGATGTGTACTGCCACCGGCTGAAGCTTGAGATCGCGGCGATGGTCGGCGCGCTCGGAGGGATCGACGTGCTCGCTTTCACCGGCGGTGTCGGTGAGCACGCGGCGCCGATTCGTGCTCGCGCGGCTCGCGAACTCGCCTATCTCGGTGTGCGCATCAACGAGGCGGCCAACGACGCGGCGCACGCCGACGCGAACATCAGCGCCCCCGACGCACCCGTCCAGACCGTGGTGGTCACGGCGCGAGAGGATCTCAAGATCGCGCGCCAAACGCGCGCCGTCCTGCGCTGACGATTGCGCCGTCGCGCCGAGCAGCGACACCATCGGGAGCCCATTTAGCCGTCCCTTCGCGGTTCCGTTTGAGCTCCGCTGTGGGTTGGTCGTCGGTCGCTCGACGCGTCGCCTTGGTGGAAACCCCTGAGTCGGGCTACGCCGCCACCCCCGATGGCGAGCCGGGATTTCGCGCGTAGCGTTCAGCGCGAATCCAGAGCTAGCTAGGAGATGGCCATGTCAGTACGAGTTGCAATCAACGGCTTCGGGCGCGTCGGTCGCTGCGCCCTGCGCGCGGCCCATGCCGGCGGCGCCGATGTCGAGATCGTCGCGATCAACGACGTGATGGATGTTCCAACGCTCGCCCACTTGCTGCGCTACGACTCCGTGTTCGGACGCTTCCCGGGCGTGGTCGATGCCGGCGAAGACGAGCTCGTGATCGATGGGACATCGGTTCGCGCGTTCGCCGAGAAGGACCCGACGGCGCTGCCGTGGCAGACCTCGGTGTCGATGTGGTGATCGAATCGACCGGCAAGTTCCGCAAGCGCGGGCAGGCTGCCATGCACCTGGAGGTGGCGCCCGCAAGGTGATCATTTCCGCGCCGGCGAGCGGTGAGGAGCCGATCGACGGAAAGTCGTGCTCGGCGTCAACTTCGACCAGTGTACGACCCCGAGAACCACCACGTGATCAAGCAATGCGTCGTGCACGACGAACTGTCTCGCACCTGTGGCCAAGGTGCTCCATGAGGCGGTCGGCATCAAGCACGGGCTGATGACGATGATCGACGCCTACACCGCGGATCAGAACCTGCTCGACGGGCCACACAAGTACCTGCGGCGCGCGCGCTCGGCGGCGCTCAGCCTGATCCCGACGTCGACCGCGCGGCAAAGGCGCTCGGAGCTGGTGACCCCGAGCCGAAGGGCGCCTTAACGGGTTCGCGGTGCGAGTGCCCACGCCGACCGGCTCGCTTGTTGACCTGACAGTCGAGGTTGAGCGTGCAACCTAGCGTGGATGAGATCAACGCCGCGTTCCGTCAAGGCCGCCGACCAGGGCGCACTCTACGGGGATCCTCGCCACACGGGAGGATCCGATCGTCTCGGCTGGACATCGTCGGCTCGCCTTACTCGTCGATCTTCGACGCAGGCCCTCCACCGCGCAAACGACAAGAACACAGGTCAAGGTCGTCGCCTGGTACGACAACGAGTGGGGCTACTCGACCCGGCTCGTCGACCTCGCTGCACGTGTTCTCGCACACGCGCCGGTCGCAGCGTGAAGATACGCGGATGGGTGCTTCGCGCCTCGACACCGCCGAGGCGCGAGCGCCGATCCGCACGAGTGGGCTGACGAAGCGCTACGGCGAGACGCTCGCGCTCGACCGGCTCGAGCTGACCGTCGCGGCCGGCGAGGTCTACGGCTATCTCGGCCCCAACGGCGCCGGCAAGACAACGACGATCCGGCTGCTGCTCGGGCTGCACCGCGCAAGCGCCGGGCGGGCGGAGGTGTTCGGGCTGGACGCGTGGGCGGAGCCGGTTGCGGCGCACCGCCGGCTCGCCTACGTCGCCGGCGAGCCGTTGCTCTGGCCTGGGCTGACCGGCGCCGAAACGCTCGAGCTGCTCGCGCGACTGCACGGTGGAATCGACCTCGCCTACCGCACGCAGCTCGTCGAGCGCTTCGCGCTGGACACACGCAAGAAGCTGCGGGCGCTTTCGAAGGGCAACCGCCAGAAGGTGGCGCTGATCGCGGCGCTTGCGACGCGTGCGGACTGCTGCTGCTCGACGAGCCCACGCGGGCTCGATCCGCTCATGGAGGCGGCGTTCCGCGACACGATCGGGGAGGCGCGCGAGCGCGGCCAGACCGTGTTCCTCTCCTCGCACATTCTCAGCGAGGTCGAGGCGCTCTGCGATCGGATCGGGATTCTCAAGGAGGGCCGGCTCGTCGATGAGGGGACGCTCGAGCAACTGCGCCACCTCTCGAGCCAGACCGTCGAGGTCACGTTTGCCGGGCCCGCGCCAGAGCTCGCGCCGCTAGCGGGAGTGAGCGTCGCGCATGCCGGGCCGAGCGCGCTGCGCTTCGAGGTCATCGGCAGCGTCGGTCCGCTGATCGCCGCGCTCGCGGGCCAGGACATCGTCGCGCTGACGAGCCGCGAGCCCTCGCTCGAGGAGATGTTCCTGCACCACTACGAGAGCTAGCGATGGGCGCGAGCGCGGACGATGGCGCGCCGCGCCCTGCGCGACGCGCGCATCCGCACCAGCGCGTTCGCGTACTTTCTTCGCGATCTACGCCTACATCAGCCGGCGGGATTTCGGCAGCGCCTACCCGACCCTCGCCGACCGGCTCGGCTTCGCCAGAGCTTCGGCGGCAACGCCGCGATCCGGCTCTTCTACGGCTACCCGTACCGATCGCGACCGTCAACGGCTACAGCGCGTGGCGCGTGGGTGGGACGCTCGCGCTGGCCGCGGCCGTGTTCGGCGTGCTCGCGTCGGTGCGGGCGATACGCGCCGAAGAGGAGTCGGCCGCCTCGAGCTCGTTCTGGTCGCGCCGCTGACGCGGCGCGCCGTGCTGAGCGCCGCGCACGGCCGCGGTCGGAGCCCAGATCGGGCTGCTCGGGGTCGCCGAGACGATCGGCTTCGTGCCGCCGGCCTGCCCGTCGGTGGCTCCGCCTACCTCGCGCTCGCGACCTGACGGTGGCGTTTGCGTTCGCCGGGATCGGTGCGCTGGCGGCGCAGCTCGCGCCGACGCGTCGTGGCGCGCTCCAGATCGGCCTCGCGGTCGCCGCGACAATGCTGCTCGCTGCGGGCCGTCGCCGACACCGCCGCGGGTATGGCGTGGCTGCGCTGGCTCACCCCACTGGGCTGGGCCGAGGAGCTGCGCCCACTGACGGGCGCGCGCCCGCTCGTTCTGCTCGCACCCGCGGCGCTGACGCTGCTCGCGATGCTCGCGCAGCGCCCGGCTGATGATCAGTCGCGATATCGGCACGGGTCTGCTGCGCTCGCGCGACAGCGCGAAGCCACGCCTGCGGCTGCTGGGCTCCCCGACGGCGGCGGCGTTGCGCGGCGAGCTCGGCACCCTGACGGTTTGGGCAGCGGCGTCGCGATCTTTGCGGCCGTCCTCGGTGCCGTCTCCTCGAGCATCTGAGCGGCCGGGATCTCGGCCGCGCTCCGCAACGAGCTCGCGCGGCTCGGCTCGGGCTCGATCACGAGCCCGACCGGCTACCTGGCGTTCGTGTTCATCATCTTCATCGTCGCGATCTGCGCGTTCACCGCCACTCAGATCGGGGCGGCGCGCCAGGAGGAGGCCGGGCAGCAGCTCGAGTCGATGCTGGCGCTGCCGGTCAGCCCAGGCTGGCTCGGCGGACGTCTCGCCCTTGGTGCCGGTGGCGCCGGCGCACTCGCGGCGACCTGCGGACTCGTGACCTGGGCGGCGGCCGCCGCCGCCGGCGTCCATCTCTGAGTTCAGGTGATGCACTGGAGGCAGCGGCCAACTGTCTGCCGGCAGCGCTGATGTTCCTCGGGATAGGTGCGCTCGCGTACGGGATCGCGCCCCGCGCCAGCGCCGGGATCGATACGCGGCCATCGCTGCGAGCTTCTTGTGGACCTCGTCGGGGCGCTGCTCGCGGCGCCGCACTGGATCGTCGAGCTGACACCGTTCGCACACATCGGCTACGTGCCGACACAGCCCTTCCGGCGTCAAGCGACCGCGCTCGCGATGGTCGCGATCGGCGCGGGCTGCGCTGCGGCTGGTCTCGCGCTGTTTCGCAGACGCGACCTCACGCCCGCGTAGGAACTACGTAGCACTACGGGGGCAGCCCGATGTCGCGCAGACCGGCGCGGCCTAGGCTCGGGATGATGTTTCAGGTACGGATTCACGGGCGCGGCGGACAGGGCGTCGTCACGGCGGCCGAGCTGGTCCGCTCGCCGCCTTTGCGGACGGCTCGGAGGCGCAGGCCTTCCCGAGCTTCGGCTCCGAGCGGATGGGCGCGCCGGTCGTGGCCTTCTGCCGCATCGACGACCACAAGATTCGCCTGCGCGAGCCGATCGCCGAACCCGACGCGGTCGTGGTCCAGGACCCGACGCTGCTGCACCACGTCGACGTGTTCGGCGGCCTCGTCGCCGGCGGCTACGTACTGATCAACAGCGCGCACACCGTCGCCGAGCTCGGCCTCGAGGAGCTTCAGGAGCGGACCGACGCCGACCGCGTCGTGACCGTTCCGGCAAGCGAGATCGCACGCGAGCACATCGGCCGTCCGATCCCGAACGCGGCACTGCTCGGAGCGCTCGCCGCACTCACCGGCTGCGTGTCACTAGACGGGCTCGACGAAGCGATCAACGAACGCTTCCGCGGGCCGGCAGCCAGTGGCAACCAGGCGGCCGCGCATGCCGCATGGGCCGAGGTGCCCAGGGAAGTCGCGAATGCGACTGACTAAACAAATCGAAGGGTCGATGGCGATCGCCGAAGCGGTGGCGCACTGCCGCCCGGAAGTCGTCTGCGCCTACCCGATTACGCCCCAGACGCACATCGTCGAAGGCGTTTCGCGGATCGCCCGGTCAGGCGCCCTCGGCAGCTGCGAGGTAATCAACGTCGAGTCGGAGTTCGCGGCGATGTCGGTCTCGATCGGCGCCAGCGCTGCGGGCGCGCGCACCTATACGGCGACGGCGAGCCAGGGGTTGCTGTTCATGTGCGAGGCACTCTTCAACGCCTCGGGGCTCGGCCTGCCGATCGTGATGACCGTCGCAAACCGCGCCATCGGCGCTCCGATCAACATCTGGAACGACCAGTCGGACTCGATGGCGATGCGCGACAGCGGCTGGCTCCAGATCTACGCGATCGACAACCAGGAGGCGGCCGACCTCCACGTCCAGGCGTTCAAGATCGCCGAGGAGCTCTCGCTGCCAGTGATGGTCTGCGTCGACGGCTTCGTGCTGACGCACGCGATGGAGCCCGTCGCCGTGCCGAGCCAGGAGCAGGTCGACGAGTTCTTGCCGCGGTTCGATCCGCGCCAGGTCCTCGACCCGGACGATCCCTACACGATCGGCGCGATGGTTGGGCCCGATGCGTTCACCGAGGTGCGCTACCTGCAGCACGTCAAGGCGCTCGCCGCACTCGACGTGATCCCGCGCGTCGCCGAGGAGTTCACGGAACTGTTCGGACGGAGCGCCGGCGGCCTTGTCGACGCCTACCGCAGCGACGGCGCCGAGACGCTCGTGCTCGCGCTCGGCTCGGTCAACGGGACGCTGGCGGAGGCGATTGACGAGCTCCGCGACGATGGCGTCTCGATCGGCTCCGTCGCACTGAAGACCTTCCGGCCGTTCCCGTTTGCCGCCGTGCGCGAAGCGCTTTCCGGCGCTAAGCGCGTGGTTGTGCTCGAGCGGGCGCTCGCGCCAGGTGTCGGTGGAATCGTCGTCGCCGACGTGGGCAGCGCGCTCGCAGGCCTGGACATTCCGCTGCACACCGTCATCGCCGGCCTCGGCGGGCGGGCAATCACGCGGCGCGCGCTGCGGGCCGTCCTCGAGTCGGACGAGCTCGGCGATCTCCACTTCCTCGATCTGAACAGCGACGTCGTCGAACGGGAGCTTGCGCGATGAGTCCTACAGCCGCGAAGAACGGCCGCAGCGCGCCCCCAGGGCCGCCGAGCGTGCCCTTCTACCAGACCGGCACCTTCGCGGTCGGGGGCCGTCTGCTCACCGTGGATGAACGCGCCGGGCAGTCCGACCCGGCGCGCGCGAACGCAATCACCAAGGGCCACCGGGCCTGCCAGGGATGCGGCGAAGCGCTCGGAGCGCGCTACGCGCTCGATGCCGCGCTGCGGGCCTCCGACGGCCAGCTCGTCGTTGCCAACGCAACCGGCTGCCTCGAGGTCTTCTCGACGCCATATCCCGAATCGGCATGGCGCATGGCGTGGATCCACTCGCTGTTCGGCAACGCGCCGGCGGTCGCCACGGGCATCGCGGCGGCGATGCGCGCGAAGGGCGCACGGAGGTGCGCGTGATCGGCGCAGGGCGGCGACGGCGGGACCGTCGACATCGGCTTCGGCTGCCTGTCGGGCATGTTCGAGCGCAACGACGACGTGCTGTACATCTGCTACGACAACCAGGGCTACATGAACACCGGCGTGCAGCGCTCCGGCGCCACGCCACCGGCGGCGCGGACCGCGACCACCGAGCCGATCGGCGAGCACCGGGCAACGCTTCGGCCAGGGCAAGAACGTCCCGCTGATCGCGATGGCGCACGGGATTCCTACGTCGCAACCGCGACCGTGGCCGAGTTGCGCGACCTCGAGCACAAGGTCACGCGGGCGATGGAGTACCGCGGCGCTCGCTACATCCATGTACACGTACCGTGCCCGCTCGGCTGGGGCTCGGCGACGAACGACGACGGTCCAGGTGGCGCGCCTGGCGAAGGAGAGCGGGCTGTTCCCCGTGTTTGAGGCGGTCGGCGGCGCCGTGAGAGCGTCTCGCTGATCCGCCGCAAGGTGCCGGTGGAGGAGTACTTGCGCCTGCAGAAGCGCTTCGCGCACCTTTCCGCCGGCGAGGGAGGCCTGACATCGTGGGCGGCTGCAGGCGCACGCGGATCGCAACATCGCGCGGTTCGGCCTGCTCGAGGACGACACTGGGGAGCGCGACATCGACCTGCTCGATGCGCTCTCACTCGCGGAGCGAGGTGTGTGATGAGACCCGGCAAAGCCCTTTGCGATCACGCTCGAGGTTGGCTCGAGCCTCGCCAACCGGACCGGCGACTGGCGCACCGAGCGCCCCGTCTACGTCCACAACCTGCCGCCGTGCAATCACGCCTGCCCGGCCGGCGAGAACATCCAGGGTTGGCTATACCAGGCGGAGGCGGGCGGCGAGGGTTACGAGCGCGCGTGGCGCCACCTCGTCGAGAGCGAATCCGCTGCCCGCGATCATGGGCCGCATCTGTTACCATCCGTGCGAGTCGGAGTGCAATCGTGCGCAGCTCGACGAAGCGGTCGGAATCAATGCGGTCGAGCGTTTCCTCGGCGATGAGGCCTCAAGCGCGGATGGGAGTTCGTGAAGCCGGCGCCCCAACAAGCAAGCGTGTGCTGTTGTCGGATCGGGGCCGTCGGGGCTGTCGCCGCCTATCACTTGACGCTGACGGGGCCATCACGTGACGATCCGCGAGCAGGCAAAGCGGCCGGCGGGATGATGCGCTACGGAATCCCGGCGTACCGGCTGCCGCGCGAAATCCTCGATGGCGAGATCGCGCGGATCCTGTCGTTGGGCGTGGAGCTCGAGTGCGACGCAGCGCGTCGATGATCTCGAGGGCGCGATCCGCGAGGGCCGCTTCGATGCCACGTTCCTCGCAGTCGGCGCGCACATCGCAAAGCACACTGAGATACCCGGCGGCGCAGCGTCAAAATCATCGATGCGGTCGAACTGCTGCACGGGCTGGCTGAGGACAAGAAGCCGCAGCTGGGCCGACGCGTGGTCGTGTACGGCGGCGGCAACACCGCGCTTGACGCAGCGCGCAGCGCGAAGCGGCTCGGCGTGGCCGAAACAGTGATCGTCTACCGCCGCACGCGCGAGCGGATGCCAGCACATCCGAGTGAACTCGAAGAGGCCCAGGCCGAGGGCATCGCATTTCGCTGGCTCTCGACGATCACGCAGGCCGGGCCGGGCCAGCTGCGGATCGAGAAAATGGCGCTCGACGAGAAGGGCTTCCCGCAGCCGACCGGCGAATTCGAGGACCTCCCCGCCGACTCGGTCGTGCTCGCGCTCGGGCAGGATGCCGACCTGCGGCTGCTCGAAGGCCTCGCGGGGATCGAGATCGAGGACCACGTGGTCAAGGTCGACGATCAGATGATGACCGGGCATGCCGGCCTCTTCGCCGGCGGCGACATGGTCCCGTCAGAGCGCACGGCGGCAATCGCGATCGGCCACGGCGCGCGCGCAGCGCGCTGCATCGATGCCTGGCTACGCCACGAGCACGTTCCGGTCGATCGGTCACGCAAGCTCGCCGGATTCGAGGAAGTCAACCCGTGGTACTACAGCGACGCGCCGCGTCAGGTCCGCCCGCAGCTCGAGGACGTGCGCCGGCAGAGCACCTTCGAGGAAGTCGTCAGGGGCCTCGACGACGACTCCGCGCTGTTCGAGGCGCGGCGCTGCCTGTCCTGCGGCAACTGCTTCTCGTGCGACAACTGCTTCGGCGTCTGCCCGGACAACGCAGTGATCAAGCCCGGCGCCGACGGAGAGCTCTACTCGTTCGACCTCGACTATTGCAAGGGCTGCGGCCTGTGCGCCGCGGAGTGCCCGTGCGGGGCGATCGAGATGGTGCCCGAGGAGATCTGAGTGCGCCGCGCCAACGATGCCGGCCGCCACGAACCAACCAAGGAGTCGAAATGACGCAGGCGCACGAGGCAGCGGCAGACAAAATCGGGGGGCGAGTGATGACGAAATACGTCTATGACTTCGAGGAGGGCTCGCGCGAGATGCGCAACCTGCTCGGCGGCAAGGGGTCGGGACTGGCCGAGATGACGCGCCAGCTCGGCAGCGACGTCGTTCCCGCGGGCTTCGTCGTCACGACCGAGGCGTGCGTCGAATACATGCGAGCGGGCGACGAGCCGCCGGAACTCGAGGGCCAGGTAACCGCTGCGCTCGCGCGGCTGGAGACAAAGATCGGGCGCAAGTTCGGCGATCCAGCCGACCCACTCTTGTTGTCGGTTCGCTCGGGAGCGCGCGAGTCGATGCCGGGCATGATGGACACCGTCCTGAACCTCGGGCTTACCGACGAGTCGGTTCTCGGCCTCGCGCGCATCACCGGTAACGAGCGCTTCGCCTGGGACTCGTACCGGCGCTTTGTGCAGATGTTCTCGAACGTCGTCCACGGCGTCCCGACCGAGCGCCTCGAGGGTGAGATCGCACGGATCAAGCGTGAGCGCGGCGTGGCGCTCGACACTGAGCTGGACGTCGCAGCGCTGAAGGAGCTGACCGCCGCGTTCAAGGCGCACTTCCGCACGCTGACCGGCGAGGACTTCCCGCAGGATCCGGGAATGCAGCTACACCAGGCGATGCTCGCCGTGTTCGGCTCGTGGGGCGGGGCACGTGCCATCGCCTACCGGCGGATCAACCAGATTCCCGACGACTGGGGCACGGCTGTCAACGTGCAGCAGATGGTCTTTGGCAACCGCGGCGCACACTCTTGCTCGGGCGTCGCCTTCAGTCGCGACGAGGTCACCGGCGCGCCAACGCCGTCGGGTGACTTCCTGATCAACGCCCAGGGCGAGGACGTGGTCAGCGGCGTTCGCAACACGTCGGAGCTGAGCGAACTCGCCGAGGTGATGCCGGAGTCGTACGCGCGCCTCGTCGAGATCATGCGCAAGCTCGAGGGGATCTACGGCGACATGCAGGACACCGAGTTCACGATCGAAGAGGGCCGGCTGTACATGCTGCAGACGCGCAACGCGAAGCGTCCCGCTCAGGCCGCCGTGCGCTTCGCCGTCGACGCCGTCGCGGAGGGCCTGCTCGACAAGGCAAAGGCGATCCTGACGATCGACGCCGGCAAGCTCGACGCGCTGCTCCATCCCACCTTCGACCGCAACGCCAAGTTCGAGGTCCTCGCGCGCGGGGTGGCCGCCTCACCCGGCGCCGCGAAGGGCGCGATCGTGCTCAGCGCGCCAGCCGCGCAGAAGGCCGCGGAGGCCGGTGAGGCGGTGATCCTCGTCCGTCCGTTCACCGAGGCCGAGGACGTCGCGGGCTTCTTCGCCGCGCGCGGGATCCTGACCAGCGAAGGCGGCAAGGCATCGCACGCGGCGCTCGTCGCGCGTGGGATGGGAAGGCCGTGCGTCTGCGGCGCGAGCGCGCTGCGGATCGATCTCGACGAGGGCACGATCACCGTCAACGGGACCGTGCTGCACGCCGGCGATCAAATCGCGATCAACGGCTCGACCGGCGAGATCACCACCGACGACGTCACGCTCATCCGTCCGGAGATCGACGAGAATTTCCAGACCGTGCTCGGCTGGGCTGACGAGCTGCGCACACTTGGCGTACGCGCCAATGCCGACGTTCCGGCTGACGCGCGTCGTGCGCACGAGTTCGGTGCCGAAGGCATCGGCCTCTGCCGTACCGAGCACATGTTCATGGCCGAAGACCGCCAGCCGAAGATGCGCGCGATGATCATGGCCGACACCGTTGAGGACCGCCGCGCCTGGCTCGACAAGCTGCTGCCACTCCAACAAGCCGACTTCGAGGGCCTGTTCGAGGCGATGGAAGGGCAGAAGGTCGCGATCCGCCTGCTCGACCCGCCACTACACGAGTTCCTGCCGAGCGAGCTCGAGTTGCTCGAGGAGCTCCGCCAGGTGGCGAACACCCACCCGGAGCGAATGGACGGGATTCACAAGGAGCTCGCGCGCGTGCGCCAGCTCTCGGAGACAAACCCGATGCTCGGGACGCGCGGCTGCCGTCTGGGGATCCTCCACCCGGAGATCTATGAGATGCAGGTCCGCGCGATCATGCGTGCGGTCAAGGCCGTCCGCAAGCGGACCGGCAAGGCCCCGCACTGCGAGGTGATGATCCCGCTCGTCGGCTTTACGGGCGAGCTCAGGCGCTCCCGCGAGCTCGTGCTCGCGACCGCCGCGAGTGAGGGGATGGAGCACGGCCGCGACTACGTCATCGGCACGATGATCGAGCTGCCACGCGCCTGCGCGATCGCCGACTGGCTAGCCGGGGACGTCGAGTTCTTCTCGTTCGGCACGAACGACCTCACGCAGACGACCCTCGGGATCTCGCGCGACAACATCGAAGGCGCGATCATCCCGCAATACATCACCGATCGGATCGTCACCGTCTCGCCGTTCGAGACGATCGACACACGCCGGCGTCGGGATGCTCGTCAGGATGGCGGTCGAGAGGGGCGTGCCGCCAACCCATCGATCGAGCTCGGGATCTGCGGTGAGCACGGCGGCGATCCGAAGTCGATCGCGTTCTTCAACGAGGTCGGACTCGACTACGTTTCCTGCTCACCGTTCCGCGTGCCGATCGCGCGAGTTGCGGCAGCCCAGGCTGCAGCGTTGCAGGGACCGTCCGCGTAAGCGAAGGCGATGCGGCCCGGCCTGCCGGTCGGGCCGCTGTCGGGAACCTGAGGCCGCCTACAGCGCGCTGGGGTACGGCTCGGCTGATTCGCCGGCGCTCCAGCTCGGCGAGTGCTCGAGGGGCTCGACGGCGCGCGTTGCGTCGACGTGGACGAGAGCGTCGAACTGGTCGGCGAGGGTTGCTTCGAAGTAGTGGCTCGCGCGTTCGCGATCGGGGATGTAGATCACGCCGATCGCGCGCTCGAGACGCTTCGCGCGTAGCGCCGCACCCGCGTCGCCGGCCCCCAGCGGGCAGAGCAGGAACGCCGGCAGTTGGGTCTCGTGGAGAAGTGCCTCATGGCTCGCGGGCAGTGCGCCACGCAAGTGCTTGCGCTCCGGCGGCCCGTCCCAGCGCGACGCGGCGGTGACGCTGCCAACGTACGTCGTGAAGCCGACGCTGACGACGTCCTCGCCATGACGGTCGCGCAGCAGCTGCCCCAGACTCTGCTCGCCGCGCTCGGCAAGGTGCGTGTGCCGCGCATCGCCGACGTGCGAGTTGTGAGCCCAGACGATGACGCGGGCGCGCTCGCCGCGTCCGTCAAGGTGCACGAGCAACTGATCGAGCGTGTCCGCAAGATGGCGATCTCGGAGGTTCCAGGAGTTCGTCCGTTCGCCGAAGATCGTGCGGTAGTAGCCATCTGCCGCGGTTTCAACCGCTGAGTCACACTCGCTGAAGAAGCGTTCGTCGTCGGGGGCGAGACCGTCAGCGCGAAGCCGCACGGCAGTCAGACGCCGGCGCTGGATCAACTCGTCGATCACCGCGGCGCGTTCGGACTCGGGCAGGTCGCGCAGCACTGCCCGCGCGTAGCCGGCGCTGTCCTCGGCGAAGGACTGCAGGCACTCGTAGCGCGCCCGCGCGCGCTCGACGCCGCCGGCATCGCGCGCGGCGAGGAACGCGATCACCGCTCCGGTCGAGCTCGAGAGGCCGTACATGTCAAGCCCGTAGAACCCCACCTTCCGCGCGCTTCGCTGCACGCCCACGTTGTGCGCGTGCAGCCAGGCAACGAAATCGACCATGTCGGCGTTGCGCCACATCCACGATGGGAAACGCCGGAAGCCGCGCAGCGCGGCCTCGGCGTCGAGGTCCGCATTGTCGATGCCGTGCACATAGCGGTTGACCCTGTACGCGTCAGCCCAGGACGCGGCGACCGTGACCGCCGTGAATCCGTGCTCGGCCAGCAGACGGCGCGTGACGCGCGCGCGCTCACGGTAGAGCTCATGCGTACCGTGACTGGCCTCGCCGAGCAGAACGATCCGGGCTTGACCGATCCGCTCGAGCAGCGGGTCGTAGTCGCGCCGGTCGCCGCGCAGTGGATGGGCAGCCGCGCGCAGCGCGCCGACGGCCGCGCGCCGACTGGACTCCGGACCAGCGGCAGGCGCGGTGGCGGCGGCCACTAGCCGAACCCCGCCAGCGCGGGCAAGCGCGCTTCGCTTTGCAGCCAGGTGGCAAACCAATCCCGCGTGATCGCCTCAACCTCCTCGAGCTTGCCCGGCTCGCCGAACAGGTGGCTCGCGTGCTCGACGACGCTCAGGCGGTGGGGAGCACGCAACATCGGCATAGCCTTGCGGTTGAGGGCGAGCACCTCACGGTCGAGTCCGCCAACGATCAGCAGTGTCGGCGCCGTGACGGCAGGAAGCCAGCGAGCAGCGAGGTCGGGTCTGCCGCCACGCGAGACGATGGCGCGAACGGGATCGCCGACTGCGACAGCGGTGCGCAGCGCGGCGGCGGTCCCCGTCGAGGCACCGAACAGCCCGATTGGGAGCTCAGCCGTCGCCGGCTCCTCGAATGCCCAGCGCGTCACGATCTCGAGCCTGCTTGCGAGCAGCGCGATGTCGAACGCTTGCTCGCGTCGCGAGGCCTCCTCGTCGGAGAGCAGATCGACGAGGAGCGTCGCGAAGCCGTCTTGGCAAAGCGCGTCCGCGACGGCACGGTTGCGCGGGCTGCGACGGCTGGAGCGGGAGCCATGGGCGAAGATCACGAGCCCCCGCGGCTCGGGTGGTAGGGCGAGCTCGCCGGCGAGCAGCGCCTGCGGGGCACTGATCGCGACCGCCCGTCGCTGCGGCGGATCGCCCGAACGCTGAGTGCCATTCGCCGGCGGCGGCGCGCTCAGCAGGCGAAGCACCTCGGCGTCGCCGACCGGCGCGAAATCCTGATACCAGCGGCTCACCCCGAGCAGCTCGCGCGGCACCGTGTGGCAGATCAGCTCGTCCGCCTCGCCGGCGATGCGGGCGATCGACGCGCGTGCGGCGACCGGTACGGCGACGAGCTACCTTCGAGGCCCCGAGTGCTCGCGCCGCGCGGATGGCCGCCAGCTGTGTCAATCCGGTGGCGAGCCCGTCATCGGCGAGGATCACGACGCGACCCTGGAGGTCGATCAGTCGCCGGTCGCCACGGTAGGTGCCGACGCGGCGACGGAGCTCATGGCTCTCGCGCCGGATCGTCCGCAGCAAGCTGGGCCTGCGTCATCCCCACCCTTGCGGCGACCGCGCGGTCAACGATCGCCGTTCCTTCCTCAGCGAGCGCGCCGACTGCAAGCTCGGGATTGCCTGGCGCGCCGATCTTGCGGACCGCGAGCACGTCAAGGGGGGCGTGAAGTGCGCGAGCGATCTCGACGCCGACCGGCACCCCGCCGCGCGGGAGCGCAAGCACAACCGGATGCTCGCCGGCAAAGCGTTCGAGCAGCTGCGCCAGCAGCCTGCCCGCCTGCTTACGATCAACAAACATGTCGGAATGTTCACAGCAGCGCCGCCGTTCGCCATCCGCGGCGGATCGCGGCTTCTTGCGGTTTTTCACTTACGGTGCCTCCGGGGGAGAGTTCGGATGGCACTGACCGGGCGCGAACTACCGTCGCTCGGTCTCTGTCGCCTCGTCCGCCATCTAGCCGAGGAAGCCGCATCCAAACCGCAATTCGCAGCCGCCAGGTCCAGGTCAGCAGCATGTGCGCGTGCATTCCGGCCGAAGCGCCTCGCCGGCGAGCCCGCGCTCGCTGCGTTGTTGCGGAGCCCGCGCGTCGTGCGAGTAGGGACAACCGATCGTTCTCTCGAACGCGCCCCAGGAGAGCACGGAGGAAAGAGGAGGGGGCGATCGCCACGTGGGGCCGGCGCAGCAAGCGCTGGCCGCGTAGTCCGACCGCCGCCCGGCGCTACTCGTCCGGGCCGATCCCGCCACGATCGGGACGGCCCGGACGCGCGCTGCTCGTGGCCTAGGCGCTCGGCGATCGGCGGGCGCGATGGCCCGCCAGGGCGAACAGCGGGACGGCGAGCGGAACGGCTATCCAAAGCTGCTGCAGACCTGCGCGTCGCAGTTCGCGGCGGAGCTCCAGACCACGCAGCTCCTCCTCGAGGGCGCCGGGTCGCGAGAGCCGCGCGGCCTCGCGCGCGAGCGGAATGTAATTGATGCCCGCTCCGACAAGCCAGACGCCGAGGAAGATCGTCCCCCCGCGGCCTGTTGCAAGCACCAGCGACCCAAGACCGGAGCAGGCCACCGAGCCGAGAACGAACTCGGCGCGGATCAGCCGCCGGCGGCGCATCGTGCCGGCCGTGCCCCACATGTCGAGTGCCGCCAATCGTCTGACGTCGAGGCCGCTCACCTCGCGAAGACTACGGCGAAGCGAGCGGCGCGCCGCGGACGGTCCCGGCACCCGGCACCCCACGCATCCCGCGCGGCGCAAAGGACGCTCACTCTGCGGCGTTCAGGGAACGGGAGCGACGGGACTCGAACCCGCGACCTCCGGCGTGACAGGCCGGCGCTCTAACCAACTGAGCTACGCCCCCGGGGGGAGCCGGGAGTATGGCAACTGGATCGCCGGCGCGCGATTGGCGGCCAATCGACCCAACGACCGATTCTAGGCTAGGCCCGCGTGCCGGCAGGCGTGATGTGCGCCGTTAGACTTCGATCACGCTCGTGCGATCGTTGGCGGCGATCAGGCGCCGGCCTGGAGCCGGCGCGGCCGTGTTGGCAGCGGCTTTCTTGGCGCTTTCGACCCGGCGCGACGGCGCGAGCGCGCCAGGTCTTCTTTCAGGTCACGGGCGGCGCGGTGGAATGCGAGCTCGATGATGGCGGTGCGCCGGGTATCGGCGTCGACGCGTACTGCCAGACGACTCAACCGGCGCGCTCGGTGACGCTGAGCGCGACAGGCAAGACCCTGGTCTGTGACGGACAGACGTGCATCGGAAACGCGCCGGTCAACGTCCGGACGCTCAAAGCCGGGCGCACAGTAGCCTTCGGACCGTTCGCTTGCACGGTCGGATCGACGTCGATCGCGATATCGCCCGCCGGCGTAAGGGAATTGGGGCCTGCGGCGCGCGCCGGCATGCATCGGCGACACGGATCCGGCCGGGTCTGAGGCAGACCGCGCGGCCAGCAACTCGACGGGGGCTCAAGCGACGGCTCGCGCGCGTCGATACATGCGTTGACGACCACCCGGCGATGGCTCCACACGGCTCGTCGCATGTAGGCAGACAGTTTCGCCGGGTGACGGCACCGACCGACATGAGTCCCGGACCAGACACGACGCGCGAGATCGTCGCCAGCCAGCTCGGCGAAATAAGCGCGGCCGACGAGGCACTCGTCCGGGCGCACGAGTTCCTCGCTGAGACGCTGCGCGCGAAGGCGGAACTGATGTCCAGAATGGGCCATGAGATCCGCACGCCGCTCAACGGCATCATCGGAATGACCGAGCTCATGCTCGGGACGGAGCTGACCGGCGAGCAGCGCGAATACGCGAACGGCACGATGACCTCGGCCGCGGCACTCACGGTCGTAATCAACGACATGCTCGACTTTTCGTTGCTCGAGGCCGGCGCGCTCGAGCTCGATGCCGGCACATTCGATGTTCGCCGGCTCGTTGACGGGCTCGCCCTCGCCGCGCCGCCGCGCGCTCGGGCCGCCGGTTCCTCGATCACGGCGACCTTCGACGACGAGCTCCCGTCGGCTGCGACGGCCGACGGCAACCGGATCCGCCACGTGATGATGCGCCTCGCCGCGGGAGCAATGACATTGGCGGCGGGAGGCGAGGTCAGGGTCCACGGCACGATCGCCGCCCGCGCGACCAACCGCGTGATGGCGCGATTCACAATCAGCTATCACGGTGGCGACCCGCTCGACTCGCTCGACGCACTGCTCGACCTGTACACGTATTCATCCGAGGCCGCCGTCGCCCAGGATGACAGCGCCACAGGCATCGGCCTGACAGTGTGTTATCAGCTAGTCGAGCTGATGGGCGGCGAGATCGGCGTCGAGCGCCAGGGCGACGAGACCACGATCTGGTTCACGACGCCGCTCGGCCTGTCGGGCGCAGTCCCCTACCCGGAAGACCGGGTGCGCCCCGCGCCGGCGCGTTCCGCGCCTGCGCCGCGCGCACCTTCGAGTACCGCGCCACCAAGGGAGCGCCGCGCGCCGAGCGATGGGGCCATACGGTTGTTGATCGCGGACGACGACCCTGTCAGCCAGCTCGTGCTCACGCGCCAGCTCGAGGCTCGTGGCTACGCCGTCGACGTCGCGACCAATGGGCGCGAAGCGATCGAGCTCTACAGCGGCGAAAGCTACCGCGCGATCTTCATGGACTGCCAGATGCCCGAAGTGAACGGCTATGACGCGACGGCTGCGATCCGCGCCCAGGAAGCAGAAGACGAGCGCACGCCAATCATCGGAATGACTGCGAGCGCGCGCGAGTCCGACCGCGAGCAGTGCTTCCTCAGCGGAATGGACGACTACGTCGCCAAGCCGCTCGACCAGTCGACCCTGGACGCGGCGCTCGCACGACGCGTGCCAGTGGTCCAGGAGCGCGAGCCGACGGACCGCGACGACTCGCCGAGGCTCCCGATCCTCGATTCACACTCTCGCCTGACCGACGTGTTCCGGCACAACAACGAATCGCGCGGCTATCTGATCGGCGTTTTCATCGAGGAGTCGCGGGCGAGGATCGATCAGCTCGCAGCCGCCGAGGCGCTTGGTGACTCGGCCCTGATGCAGCGACTGTCGCACGCGCTGAAGGGAACGGCGGGAGCCGTTGGCGCGCGCGCCCTCGAGCACGTCTGCGCCGCCGTCCAGGACGCGGTCGCGAATGGTCGCACCGACGACGCTGTCGCGTTGCAAGGCCAACTCAAGCACTGCTTCACGGTGACCTGCGACCTGCTGCAAAAGGGCTGTCCCGGAACACGGGACCGCGAGCTGGCGCTCAACTAGACGTCTGCGAGGCCGCCCTTGCGGCGGGCGGGGCGAGAACCTCGTTGCTAGGCTTGCGCGCGACCGCGGCGGCAGGCCGCTCACTCTGCGAAAGGGTTCCGTGGAAGCAACGACAGGTCGTGACAGGCGGGTCGGGAGCCTGTTCGTGCTACTCGCGATCCTCGCGGTTGGCGCGATCGTTTTCGCGCTGATCCCGATCGTGATCGGGGAGCCCAACTACGCGATCCCGGCAGGCGTGCTCTTCGCCGTGCTCGCAGGCCTCGCGATCGCGGAGTCCGTCCTCTCGCGACGCCAGGCGCACCACGAACAAGGCACTGGCGCGACGGAGGACGACGGATCGCTGCCGCTGATGACCGTGGAGATCACAGATCCCTTCGGCAGCGAGGATCACGCGCACGAGGTCGGCATCCACGACTTCCCGCCAGGCCACCCAGCGCGACGCGCCTTCCGGGAGGCAGCAGAGCACCGCAGCTGACGCCTGGGGCTCTCGCGCCGACAGGCGTGCCGGCTCAAAACCAGCGTCCTTCCGTCTCACGAGTGCTGCGAAGCGGTCACCGGGGGCGGGTATCGTGCTAGGTTGCCTAGTGTTATATTGGTTGCATGACGATCGATCGTTCGGGTTCGACGGCCGTGTTCGAGCAGGTCGCGGCGGAGATTCGCCGGGCGATCCTCGATGGCGAAGCGCGGCCCGGCGAGCGCTTGCCGCCGGCGAAGGATCTCGCGGCTGAGCTCGGCGTCAACGCGAACACGGTGCTGCGCGCCCTGCGCGTATTGCGAGACGAGGGGCTGCTCGAGTTTCGTCGCGGGCGCGGGGTGACGGTCGCGGGAACTCCTGAGCGCACAGCACTGCTCGCGAAGGCTCGAGAGCTTGTTGACCTGTCCCGCCGTCTTGGATATCGCCGCGAGGAGGTTGTGCGAATGCTCGAGAGCCTGCCGTAGCGATGCTGCTGGTCGACGATGCTCCGGCATCGACCGAGGACCCGAGCGCGCTGATCGAGGAGGCCCGGAGACGGACGCGTAAACGCCGCGCACGCATCGCGGCTGTACCGCTGGCCGGCGCGCTCGGCGCAGCGGTCATGATTGGCCTTGGTGGCGGTGGCGGTGGCGTCGCGGGCCGACCTACGGACTTGCCGCCGGCCGGCTCGGGAGGTGGCGGCGCAGCCGCTCGCAGTGCGGGCAAGCTGTTCCCCGGAGCTCCATCGACGCAAGCAAACGGCTACGGCGTCGAAAGCGACGCGTGCCCGCTCGCCGCGGCGAACCGGTATCTGCCACCACGCTCGGGCTGCGTCGAGGTCGTGCGTGCCGATCTCGGCGGGAACGACCGAACCGATCTGATCGTCATCTACTCGCGCCTCAGCGGCCGGCATCCGAGCTGGTTCGCGGGCGGGCCGCCGCCAAACCTGCGGCATGACTTCGTTCCCAAGGCGGCCTTCCTCGAGGTCGTCCAGGCCAACGGTAGCGCCGCGAGCGCCCGGATCCCGCAGGCGACCGCCACGTGGATCGACTCGATCTCCCGCGTGAGCAACGACTCCGGCGAGGAGATCTTTCTCGAGATCGGACGGACCTCGAGCGGCGCCACCATGACCGCCTACGGCTACCAGAATCGGAAGCTCGTACCGGCCGGAGTCACACTGGCGATCGGCGGCGACTCCGCGAGCAAAGCCGGAGTCAACTGCCTTCCCGGAAGCCCGCCACGGCTGATCCAGCGCACCTACGCGCTGATCGGCCCAACGATCTATGGCTGGTGGCGAGAGACCGACATCACCTACACCTGGCACGGGCCGCGGCTCGTGCAGAGCGCGAAGCACAGCTTCAAGCGCCGCGGCGCCGTCAACGAGAACCAGACCAGCATCGGACCCGGTTGCACCGCGGCAGGCATCGGCTAACCACAGTGTCTGTGGCATCGGGTCGTCACCGCGCCAAGGTGAACGTCTCGGTGGCGCCGGTACACGGTGCGCCGGTGACGTGAACGCATGCGCCCAACTTGTCGAGGATCGCTATCCGCTGGGCGAGAGGGTCTTGCGCTTCCAGTACGAGCCACGCGTTCCCGATGCGACGCGCCGTGATGTCCGTTGAGCGGCGTAACTGCGTGACCGGCTCGTTGATGAACCCTGGATGGCCCGGGACGGGTGTTGCGTCCGGCAGCATTGGCGGTGGTGAACCGGGGTGACGCGCGTCGAGCAGGATGGCTGCTTGAACGAGGTTGTCGCTCGCGTCGTACCAGGTCGCGTAGGCGCACGACAGGAGCGGGCGGCCAGCAAGTCCTGGGTATCCACGCACTTTCCGGACGACGGCTCCGCTGCCGGGGTCGCTCTCGCGTACCGCCGAAAGGCGGATCTCGCAGGCGCCGGCGGGGATCGCGACCCGAGCCTCCCGCGCCGCAGGGAACCGCGGCCGCCAGGTTGCGCGAGCGTTGCCGTTGCCGACGCGTAGGCGCGTGCCGGGAGGCGCGGCCGGCTGCATCGAGCGCGATAGGTCTTGACGCTCCTCGCATCGACGGCAGGGTGCCGAAGAATGGGTTGATCGCCTGGCCAGCTGTATATATCCGGTAGTTGTTGAGTGGCTTCTGTCCGGGCTTCAGCTTTTGCTGTGTCGCGGAGACGGTGATCGCGATGCGGTAGCCGTCGGGGAGTGCCTTGATGGCACGCGTGAGGATCGTGAGACCGGGCGAGGCGCGCACGGCCGCGACATCGGGCGCGGTGAGATACACGGTGGTAGTCGTGAGCCTGCGGGTCGAGGGGGATTGCTTGTCGCTGAGAATGTTGTAGCTCCCGCCAACGAATCCGACGTACGGCGACCCGATAAACGGGTTGCCTGTACGCTCGACATGGCTGCAGTTCGTTCCCGGCTGCGTGTATTGGAAGCCGGCGCCTGCGATATCGCGGATTTCCTGTTGGAAGGCCTGCGACGCGCGGACTTGCGGCTCTCGGAGCTCCCTGAGGAGCGGCGGGAACTTGGCCAGCTCCCGGTCCACGCGGGCGAGCTCGACCCGGCTCAAATGGCGCTCCTCGGCGGTTGTGTCCGGCAGCGTCTGAAGCAGCGGCCGACCGGTCGGCCCGTAGAGCTCACCCGGCCGCCCTGCGAGGTTGGCGAGGGCTGAGCTGCGCTCCTCTCGCGCGCGCAGGCGTAGCTTGAGCAGCAGTGCCCGTAGGCCGGAAACATCACCAACAGGTACAGGTACCGGGATCTGCAGCTGCTCGTTGATGCACCATCCAACCGTTCCCGCGCCGAGGCTCGGGGTCACCACGAGGCTGTAGCGCGTCGTGCCCGAGCCCGGGAACGAGTCCGACGGTGACGGCGCTACCGCGCCGCTCAGCGGTGCCGACGGCCGCCCCTTCAGCACCGCGACCGCGGCCACCGCACCGCCGGCCGCCAGCAGCGCAAGCACCGGAACCAGCAGCATGAGACGCCGGCGCTTGAGCGCACGTCCGATGTCCTCGGCCTCGCGTCTCCGGAATGCCGGCTTGAGCTGGTCCCCTAGGGCACCGAGGAAGGGAAGCTGATCGTCCCGGGGATCTTCAAGCATTGTCGGTCGCCTCCGTTAGCTCACACATTCCTGCAGCCTCACGCAGCGCCCGCAGGGCGCGGCTGCCGCGCGCCCGCGCAGCCTGCTCGCTCACACCCAGCTCAAGAGCGACCTGCGCGTAGGGCTTTCCTTCGATGACACGCAGGTGCAGCACCTCGCGCTGCTCACCAGACAGCCCGTCAAGCTCCTCACCGACACGCTCGCGAAGTTCCTGTGAACCGGCGAGTTCCTCGACCCGGTCGTAGTCGAGATCGGTCAGCGGCGGCCGCTCGACACCGAGGCGAGCAAGCGCGCGACGCTCAACCACCCCACGCCGAACTAGCTCCAACAGCTGGTGGCGCGCCACGCCGTACAACCAGCTCCGCGCGCTTGCGAGATCCTCACCGCGAAACTGCCGGCGGTCCTCGAACGCCGCCGCGAACGTCTCGGCGAGAAGGTCAACCGCGACCTCCGGGTTCCAGGTCCGCCGCACGAAGAACCCGAGCAATTCCCGGGCGTGCCGGTCGTAGAGCTGGGCGAAATCGTTGGAGTCAAGCCGCATGATGGTCGGGCGCACCAACGCCCTCACCTGGTAGGTGCATGAGCGCGAAAAACGTGACAGGTACCTCGCGCACCAGCCCCCACGCTCCGTTGGCGATAAGCCTACGAGCGCTCTTGCTGCCACCGCCCCCGGCTGCCCCGGAAGCGTACGACCTCGACCCGGCGGCGCGCTAATCCCACCGCCGCACGGGCGCCATTGAGGCGTTGCACCGTCACAGGTTCGCGGTGTCGCGGTCCTATACGTTCGGAACGTTCGCGATGACCCTTGATTCCGACGACATCTCCCGGCTGTACGCCGCGCGCGCGGGCGACGTACTGCGCTATTTCGCCCGTCACACATTGCAGCCGGACGTCGCGCTGGACCTGATGGCGGAAACGTTCGCGCAGGCGTTTGCTGCTCGCTCTCGGTTTCGCGGCGAGGGCGACGACGAGGCGGCTGCCTGGATCTTCGGGATCGCTCGTCACCAGCTCGGGAAGTATTTCCGCCGCGGTGCCGTCGAGCGCCGCGCGCTGGGGAGACTCGGGTTGCAACTCGAACCTCTCACCGACACCGACTACGAGAGAGTCGAAGAGCTCGGCGGCCTGCGATCGCGTCGCGCGGCGATCGCTAACGGTCTCGCAGAACTATCCGTCTCGCACCGCGAGGCACTCCGGCTGCGAATCGTCGAGGAGCGCTCCTACACGGAACTCGCCAGCGCCCTCGGCATCACCGAACAGACCGCTCGCGCTCGTGTGAGCCGCGCGCTCCGCACGCTCGCGAAGGCGACCGAGCACCTTGAAGGGAGCCCCGACCATGCTTGAAAACGACAGCCTCCCGCCGATCGTTGCGACCTTCGGGGCAGAACTCGACGCTGCGATGAAAAGCGCCGAACGGCACCGCAGACCGCGACGCTGGGTGCGCGCGACGGTGGCCACATTCGGTGCTGCAGCCGGCGCGACTGTGACCGTTGCGGTCGTGCTGCTCGCGGGCGGCGGGCACACCGTGACGACGAACGCGAGCGCTGCGACGCTCGCGCGTACCGCGCAGGCGGCTCTTCAGCGCCCCTCACTGTTCCCTAAGGACGACCAGTACTACTACGTGCGCACCGAAGGAACAGAACCGACTGGCATGTCGGTGAAGACTGGGCCGTCGATCAACGCGGTCGAGACGATCATCACCGACCGCTGGCAAAGCGCGACACGCCCTGGGCGCACCACCACACGCATCGTTGCGCTGCACTTCAACTCTCTGTCAGATGGCGCACGCTGGCGAGGCGAGGGACCGAAGGATGTTCAGGTCGGATCGACGCTCACGAGCGGCCTTCCAGCTATGGGTGGCTACAACCTGGCCGACGGCGCGTTTCGCTCGCCGCTCACGCGTCGCCAAGTATTCGCGCTGCCAACCAACGCTCGTGACCTCTACGCCCGCCTTGTCCCGACCAGCAACGGGCTACGCCGCGCCACACGCGCGCAGCTCAAGCAGTTCATCGAGCAGTGGGGCGACGGAACCCTCCAGTCCGCGTTTGGCGGACTGGCATTCGACCAGATCATGGCCACCTTCGAAGAAGGCCCGCTGCCGCCGCGGCTTCAGAGCGCGTTCTACGGTGCTCTAGCGCTCGTTCCCGGAATCCAACAACTCGGCAGCGTCCGGGACCTCGCCGGCCGCAAAGGCGTCGGCGAGGCGTATACACCGTCACGGCATCCGCTACGAACTGATCATCGACCCCTCGACCGGCGTTCTCCTAGGCGAACGCGAATGGGCAACCGCGCGCGGAACAGGCTTCCGACAGGGCTCAGCAATCGAAAACCTCGCCTACCTCAACGCAGCCGACACCAACACACTCACCATCCCGCACACCAAGAGGCTCCGCTAGGTCTTTTCTCAGTGGGCGGTGCTGGGTTCGAACCAGCGACCTCCTGCTTGTAAGGCAGGCGCTCTGACCAGCTGAGCTAACCGCCCGGGCGCGATCGCACCCAATCTAGCGAGCCCACGGGCGATCAGGCAGGCGTCATCGAATAGGTGACGGTGACGTCAGCATCGACGTTGCAAGAGCCGACAGGGTCGATGATCGCGGGGAGCATCGGGCCATGCTTGACCTTGTGCCGGCCGGAAGGAGTGCTGCGCGGCTTGGCCCCTTGCGCGTACATGATCGGGCCGGTGCAGAGATTGCTCGAATCCGAGCTTTCGGTCACGTTCGTGATCGGTCCCAGCGTTGCGCCGATCTGCTTCGCGATGAAGGTGGCTTTCTGGCCTGCATTGGTCAGGGCGTTCCCAAGCGCGGTCTGGTACGTCGACTGCGCGGTGCTCTGATCGGTCCCGGACGGCAGCGTCATCACGTCGCTGCCGTTCACGATGATCGTGTCGCTCGACGTCGTGGCGGTCGCGCCAGTCGTCCCAGTCACGCCGGTTGAGGAGTTGTCTGCCTGGGCGCTGCCAAGCTGGCTGGCGCCGACGCCGGCGATCAGCGCGGCGAGTGCGATGAGGGTGGTGCGCTGTCTTGTCACGGGACCTCCGTCCGTTGTGGATCTACAGCACCTACGTACGAGCGACGAATCCATCACGCTCGTTGGACAGGGAGAATGACCTCGTGGCAGCTGCTGGCTGGACGAAACGCTGATGGATCTGGGCCTGGACGGCAAGGTTGCGCTCGTGCTCGGCGCCTCGCGCGGGATTGGCGAGGCGGTCGCGATCGAGCTGGCAGGCGAGGGCGCCCGCGTAGCTATTGCCGCGCGGTCGCTCGATCGGCTCGCGCCCGTCGCCGCGGCGAGCGGTGCCGTCCCGTTCGAGCACGACAACGCGAACCCGGACGCCGCAGCGGATCTGGTCAGCGCGGTGACCGAGCGCCTGGGCGGGATCGACCTACTCGTGACGAATACCGGCGGCCCGCCGGCAACCCGGCACGCTCTCGACGCCACCGCGCGTCAGTGGCAGGAGGCTTATGCAGCGCTCGTGCGCTCGCCGCTCGAGCTGATCCGCGCGGCACTGCCGGGGATGCGCGAGCGTCAGTTCGGGCGCGTCGTGAACATCGCCTCGTCGGCCGTGCGAGAGCCGATCGATGGGCTGATGCTCTCGAACAGCCACCGCGCAGCGACACTCGCGGCGTTCAAGACGCTGTCGCGGGAGGTGGCCGCGGACGGCGTCACCGTGAACAGCGTGCTGCCCGGGCGGATCGCGACCGAACGAATCTACGGTCTCGCCGGCGGACGGGAGCAAGCCGAGCTACGGGCGCGAGCGGAGGTGCCGGCGGGTCGGCTCGGGGAGCCAGGCGAACTGGCCGCCGCTGTTGCGTTCCTCTGCTCGGCGCGCGCCAGCTACATCACGGGCGTAGCCCTGCTCGTCGACGGTGGGCTGACGCGGCTCGTATGAGGCGGAGCGGCGGACGATCTGAGCTTCGCCGCAGGCCGCCGAATCGGCGACCGCGCGCAGGGGAATACCCCCAGGGGGAATCGAACCCCCGCTACGGCCGTGAAAGGGCCGCGTGCTGACCGCTACACCATGGGGGCACGCCGCAAGAGTGTACGCACCAGGTCGCACAGCCACCTCGAACGACCCGGGGAGGGCAGGCGCGTGAGCAGCACGCTCGCCGGCGTGTTCCTCGCGCGCCATGGAGAGACCGACTACAACGCCGGCGGGCGCTTCCAAGGCCTGTTGCCGGTGCCGCTGAACGAGACTGGACAGCGTCAGGCACGCGAGCTGGCGGAAGTCGCCGCGGGCTACACCTTCGCCAAGCTCTGGTCGAGCCCGCTGCTGCGCGCGCGTCAGACGGCCGCGATCGTCGCCGAGCGAGTCGGGCTTGAACCGCACGAGGACGCTCGTCTGGTGGAGACCGATACCGGCGCGTGGACCGATCGCTGGTTCAGCGAGATGGACGCGGAGCATCCCGAGCAGATGGCCGCGTTTCGCAGAGGCGACCTGGATTTCGCCTTCCCCGGCGGCGAGTCCTACCGCGAGCAGACCGTGCGCGTGATGGCAGCGCTACGCGACATCGCCGCCGACGTCCGGCCAGCGCTCGTCGTCTGCCACGCAATGGTCATCCGGCTGGCGCTCGCGCATGAGGGACGGCCGCTCGATCGCGTCCCGAACGCCGGGCTCATCGAGCTCTGAGAGTGGGAAACTGCGCGGGCGCGGCTAGCTCATCGGGCAGAGCACCGGGCTTTAATCCGGCGGGCTGGGTTCGAGTCCCAGGCCGCGCATGGTGAGGCGCACGGCCTGCAAAACGTCAGGTCGGGCGGAATGCAAACTCGTACGGGAAACACGCCGAGACTGCTGCTCCGCCGAAAAGCGGTCACGAGTCGCCGGGGTCCTTTCATTTGGCGGCGAGGGTTTCGGTCGTCGTGGGGTGCTGTTGGGTGGGGAGGGCTCGTTCGGGCTCGCGCTCGGGGACGGCGGTGGTTGCGAGTAGGGCGAGGGCTTGAGCGCTCGGGCTGCCGGGTGCGGCGTGGTAGATCGACAGCGTCTGACGATCGGTGTCGGGGATCGGGAGCTTCGAGTACGTCAGCTCGAGCCGCCCGACCTGGGGGTGGTCGTCGTCGTGCCGTCTCCTTTGGGCCGGACGTCGTGGCGGGCCCAGAGCCGACGGAACGCTTCGCTTCGCAGCGACAGCTCGCCGACGAGCTCGGTCAGCCCTGATCGCCGACCTCCTGGCCCACGTTGGCCCGCAGGGCGGCGACGATGCTTGGGAGTGTCCCGACCTCCCAGTTGGGCCGCAGCTCATGCCGGCGCGGATCGAGGAAGGCGCCCCGGGCTGGGCGTCTCCGCCGGCCGTGAACCACGGGGCGATCGCGGTTGCCAGCGGGTTGGCTGCGAGCACGTCGAGATACCGGCCGAAGACATAGGTGGGCGTTGTCGGCTCCGGACAGACCTGCTTCGTCGTTCGCGCGGTCGTTTCGACGGCGCGAGCGCAGGAGTGGGTCGGCCAGCGGCGGGGGCGGTGGAGTCTTCGTCGAGTTGCAACGCCCGCGACGAGCGCGTCGAGCACCTGCGGCGAGGGATGCTGATCGCGCCCCTGCTCGAGGCGTATGTAGTAGCTGGGCGCTGACCCCGGCGAGCAGCGCCACCTCCTCGCGACGGCAGGCCCGGCGTTCGGCGCCGCCCCGAAGTCGCGCAGGCCGGCATCGTGCGGGCGGGCCAGCTCGCGCCTGGCCCGAAGGTACTCGCCGATCGCGTTCGTGACGCTCGCGGTCCGCGACCGGCAGCCGGCGAGCAGACGGCCGCGGAGATCCGAGCGGCGACCGACGGGACCGTGCGCGTCGGCCTGCTCGACCTCGCGGACCTCGCCTCGATCGGCGCGTTCATTGCGGCCTGGAGCGGGCCGCTGCAACTGCTGATCAACAACGCGGGCGTGATGCGGATCCCGTCGCGCGAACTAGTCGGGCACGGCTGGGAGCGGCAGTTCGCGACTAACCACATCGGCCATTTCGCGCTGAACGTCGGACTGCACGACGCGTTGAGGGCCGGCGCCGAGGACGGCCGCGAGGCGCGGATCGTGTCGCTGAGCTCGCGCGGGCATCTGCGCTCACCGGTCGTGTTCGAGGACCCGTTCTTCAACAAGCGCCCATATGACGGAGCAATCGCGTACGGCCAGTCCAAAACCGCAAACGTCCTGTTCGCGGTCGAGGCCCACCGCCGCTGGGCACCGGATGGCATCACCGCCAACGCCGTGCATCCGGGAGCGATCTTCGACACCAACCTGAGCCGGCACATGACGCCCGAGGAACTCGAACGGATCTGGGGCGGCATCCGCGAGCGACACGCGACAGCGGCCGGACCTGGAATCAAGACACGTGAACAAGGCGCAGCCACGAGCGTCCTCGTTGCTACCACGCCGCTGCTCAACGGGATCGGCGGGCGATATTTCGAGGACTGCAACGAGGCGCAACGGCTGCCACCAGAGTTCTCGATCGAGACCGCCGTTTCCGGCGTCGCCGGTTACGCCCTCGACCCTGAAAACGCCACACGCCTGTGGGACCTCTCCGCATCCCTGATCCGTTGACACCGGCGATCATCGAGCCCTGAGCCCAACGTAGGACCGAAGGCGGGATCGCATCCCGCATGGGGTGCTCCCACCGGGCCTATGGCCGCAATTCTCGCTCCGAGACCGGCCTGTAACGGGAACCCCTAACGGCACATCGACGTCGCAGAGCAAACGGGGCGAACGGCCGGCCTCTGGAGGGGGCTTGGCGATTCGCGGGGCGGCGTCGGCGTGGTGGGACACCAAGCCTTGGCCTGCGCGCGAACCCGGCAGGAGGCGCAGCTGCGCCGCGGCAGGAGGTTCCCTGTGAGTCGGTGGAGCTACCGTCAGTCAGCGGGCCCGACAGCGCTAATCGTGGCGGCGCGCGCTTTGCCTTTCTTGGCGTAGTGGCGTCCGATGGCGACCGAGCCGACGATGCCGACTGCTGTCGCGGCCAGGGGCAGGGTCTGGTCGTAGTTGTAGGCGGTGGAGTAGCGGGTCTGGCGGATGATCAGCGCGGTCCCGGCGGCCTGGATGAGGAACAACGCCGCCCACAGGTAGCTGATGACGTGCATGCTGGTGCGAAAGTCTCGGGAGACCTCCCAGATCCTGTCGAAGATCGCCATCCCGTCGTGGGTGCCGTCTGTCCCGTAGCGCTGGGCCATGTAGAACACGACCGGCTTGCGGACCAGGACACAGGAGCCCAGGAAGATCAAGCCGATCAGGGCCGTGACCGCGCAGTCCTTGTAGAGCAGCACCTTGGGGGCGTGACTTCCGATCAGCGCGATGACCGCCGACAGAGCGGTGAACGAAAAGATCGCGGCGGAGGCCCCGCTGAATTTGCGGGCCTTGGCCCAGACCATCAACCCACCGGCGACCGGGGCGACGCTGCCGATCAGGTAGCTGACCACATCACTGGCGCCCATCCCCTGGGCAAGGTGAAACAGCGCGATGCTGCCACCGACCTCGACCGCCGTGACCAGGATGTTGAAGGGCCTCCCCTTCCGGGCCGGGTGCTCCTTGAGGCCTTGAGCGAGCTGGTCGTGCACCGTTGACTCGCCGGCGGCCATGTTCAAACGGTTTCGTAGGTCGCGACGATCACGCCCTTGCTGGTGGTCGTGGTGTCGATGAGCCGCAGGGACGTGTAAACGCCTTCGGGGAACATGCGTCGGCCGGTGCCGAGCACGAGCGGAGCGATCGTCAGCAGGTACGCTGTCGATGAGATTCGCGGCCATCAGTGAGCCGATCAAGACGCCGCTGCCCATGATCACAAGCGGTCGTCTCGGACCTCCGCTTGAGATCGGCTACCGCGGCCGGCACGTCGCCATGCAGCAGCGTCGAGTTCGGCCACTCGAGCCTCGTCTCGGGGTTACCCGAGGCGACGTGCTTGGGAGTGTCGTTGAGCGCGTCTTTGAACGGGCCGCCCTTGGGCATTCCAGTAGGACAACAGCTCCTCATAAGTGCGTCGCCCGAACAGCCACGCGTGTCTACCACCCGTCAGCTCAGCGAGCCGCTCACCGATCGTGGCCACCATCGTCTCATCGCCGTATGGGACGCCCCAGCCGCCGTGATCAAAGCCACCCCGGGCGTCCTCGTCGGGGCGGCCCGGCGACTGCATGACGCCATCGAGCGTCAGCCCGTTCATCACGATCACCTTTCCCATCTCTCATCCTCCTTTCCCGCGAGCAGCGGGCTCGGACTTGCTAGGGCCGTCCGGCGCGCGGCGCGGGCGCCCGAGTCATCCACAAACTCACCTCTTGGTCGCGGCTAGACTAGACCGTACAGTATCAGACTAGGAACTAGACTGTCTGAGTATGCTCTGGATGATGACGAATCCAGCTGCTTCGCCAGGCGAGTTTGAAGATGAGCATCGGTCGGCGCGCAAGCGCAGGGCGATCTTCGAGGCCGCCACGACCGCGTTCCTACAGCAACGGCTACCGGGGCACGAGCATGGACGAGATCGCCGCCCTTGCGCGTGTCTCCAAACAGACGGTCTACAAACACTTCGCCGACAAGGAGCGCCTGTTCTCAGCGATCGTCACCGCCGAGGTCGACGAGATCGCCAATCCCAACACAACCGAGGTGCTGAGAGCTCGCGGACACCAGGAACCTCGAACGCGACCTGTGTCTCTTCGCCCGCCGTCAGCTGCGCGCCGTGATGCAGCCGCGCCTACTACAGCTGCGACGGCTGGTGATCGGCGAATCCGGTCGCTTCCCGCAACTCGGCCGTCTCTTCTACGATCGAGGACCAGGACGCACCATCGACGCGCTCGCAACCATGCTCGAGCAGCTCGCTGTTCGCGGCGTGCTCGAGCTCGACGACACCCGCCTCGCCGCCGCGCACTTCAACTGGCTTGTCATGTCGATCCCGCTCAACCAGGCAATGCTGCTCGGCGAGGACGAACCCGCGACCTCCACAGAGCTCAACCGCTACGCCGACGCCGGCGTCCGCACATTCCTCGCCGCGCACTACAAACACTGAACGTCCACACCCGCGCGAGGCCTCGTCGTCTCGCTTGGCTCGCCAGACGCCCACCACGCTAGCGCTCATCACGCGGCCTCCTCCCGCGATCGCAGGAAGAGACGACCCACAACGAGATGCGCGCTCGGCTCCGGTCAGAGACCTGCTTCGTCGTCGCGCGGTGTTACGCGACGCGACGCAGATTGGGCGGGCGGACCGGCGGCCCGCGACCTACCGCGTGAGCTCGGCCGGCGCGTCCAGCCGAGTGAGCTTCCCCGGGTTGGCGATCGCGTAGATCCGCGTCAGCCGGCCGTCTTCGATCACCAGGCTCACCACCGCTATCTGGCCGCCGATCTCAATTCGGGCCGCCGGGGAGCCGTTCAGCCACACGCTGCTCGTGACCGGCGTTTGCATCTGGCTCGCGCGGGCCAAGAGCCGGCGCGACCCGCTCGGCGCCGTGGATCGGAGCGCGCGCGGCCGGCACGACCCCGCCGCCGTCGGCGATCAGCACGACGTCTGGCGCCATGACATCCATCAGTTCCTGCACGTGGCCGGTGCGTACCGCGACCAGAAACCGCTCCACCACTGCCAGCTGCTCAGCTTGGCTGACCGGCATCCGCGGCCGCCGATCGGCCACGTGGTCACGGGCCCGCCGTGCGATCTGCCGGACCGCGCCGGGAGCCTTTCCGATCGCCTCCGCGATTTCTTCGTAGGGAGTGTCGAACACCTCTCGTAGCACGAACACCGCGCGCTCGGTCGGCCCGAGCGTCTCCATCACGGTGAGCATCGCGATGGACACGCTCTCGGCCAACACGACATCTGCCGCGATGTCGGGACTGGTCAGCAGCGGCTCGGGCAGCCACTCACCGACGTAGTCCTCGCGCCGGCGCGACACGGCGCGCAGCCGGTTGAGCGCCTGGCGGGTGACGACGCGGACGAGGTACGCCCGCGGGTCGAGCACCTGCGCCTGGTCGACCCCGGCCCACCGCAGCCACGACTCTTGGAGCACGTCATCGGCGTCGGCGGCGGAGCCGAGCACCTCATAGGCGACCGTGAACAGCAGGCTGCGGTGGGTGACGAATGGGTCGTCGGTCATAGCGACGCCATCATTCGAGTATCGCCGGGGTGGCCAGAGGTACCGCGCAGGCGGCCGAGAACCCCTGCGACTCGATCCCCTGCGCC
Source organism: uncultured Solirubrobacterales bacterium (assembly GCA_963703775.1). Classification (GTDB taxonomy): domain Bacteria; phylum Actinomycetota; class Thermoleophilia; order Solirubrobacterales; family Solirubrobacteraceae; genus Palsa-513. The sequence goes on from CAVPFP010000029.1 coordinate 116,502, forward strand.
ACGTTGCCGCGCGTCGCCATGTTCGCGAAGGCGATGAAGCCGGTCAGCTCCACCATCGCGGCCGGGCCGAGCTCAGCGAGCAGGTGCGCGAACATCTCATCGGTAACCGTCGGCGGCGTGTTCGTCATGGCCTCGGAGTACTCCAGCACGTCGCGCTCCAGCGACGTGAACACGTCGGCATCCCGCCAGCGTGGCACCTGGCTGGCCTTGGCCATGTCGAGGTTGTGGTTCTGCGCCTGGAAGTAGTTGATGTCCAGGCACCAGCTGCAGCCGACCTGGGCGGCCACGGCCATGTGGGAGAACGTCTTGAGATCCTCAGCGACGGTGTCCCATCCACCGATCAGAACCGAGAACTGCAGGGCGCTCTCGGCAACCTTACGGTTATGCGACACCACCTCAAGCGGTTCGGGCACCGCACCGAACTGCGCGATCATCGGCTCGGCGATCTCGGGGGCGAGCTCCGCCTTGGGAATGCGTAGGGCCATGGTGATCTCCTTGTCTCGTTGCGGCCGTGCATGAGACACCGCCCGCCACGCCGCTGTGACACCCTCTCGCGCGCGGCCTGCTCGCCGGGACGCTGAGATGGCGTCGAGCCCTCCATCGAGGAGACGGCGGGCGCAACGGGTGGCTGGCCTTCCCGTTGCCGCCGCGAGGCTGAACCGAGTACCGTCGCGCAGCGGGAACCCCTAACGGCACATCGACGCCGCAGAGCAAACGGGGCGAACGGCCGGCCTCTGGCGGGGGCTTGGCGATTCGCGGGGCGGCGATCGGCGTGGTGGAGCAGTAGCTTTGGCCGGCGCGCACACCCGGCGGGAGGCGCAGCTGTGGCCCGGCAGGAGGTTCCCTGTGACTGGGTGGAG
>CAVPFP010000030.1:0-5959 GCA_963703775.1 uncultured Solirubrobacterales bacterium
ACGTATATAGTTTGAAATTTGAGCAATGAAAGCACAAGAAGAGACAGTAGCGCTAAAGAAACGCTTGTATCTCTCTTCTTCAAAAGTCATTGTGGAGTTGTTTCATTAGTTATAGGATAAACACTGGATATGTGCTTTAGAGAGAGTTTCACATTCACTGTTTTTTCTGGCCTTTGCCCGGTAAAGTGGCAGCGTATCAGTTACCCTTTTTCTAAGGATGACGACCGTTATTTCCGGTGGGGTTGCGCCTGGTTTCCCGCTGCATCGGTTGCCGTAGCGGTAAGGAACATACGGTTGCCGGAAGGAACCTTGAACCTGAACGAGGCAACACCCTGACTATCTGCGATATGTTGTCCGAAAACGCGTACTCTCCCATTGAGCGCAATTGTTACCCCACCTTCGTTGGCTTGAACTACTATTGTGATTATAGAGCCAGCCACGATCGTGAACGTCCACGTCGTCTATGACAGGCGCGTGCTGGACTACCGCTTCGCTGCGGGGGTCGAGAGCCCCGTGCAGTACCTTTTCGATCGAACCCCGGCGCGGTGGCGCGACGGCACCAGTACGTCGCGATCTCGCTGTCCGGCGCGACTGCCGACAGCCAGCTGCGCAACGACGCTCTCGCCGAGCGCTACCTGCCCGCGCTGGCGGCACTGCTGCCGCGCGCACGCGACGCGCAGGTGCTGCGCTTCGCCGTCACGCGCGAGCACGCCGCGACGTTTCGTGCGATCCCCGGGACGGCGGCGTTGCGTCCGCCGGCCGACACTGCAGTCGAAGGTTTCGCGCTCGCCGGCGCATGGACCGCCACAGGCTGGCCGGCGACGCTCGAAGGCGCCGTGCGCAGCGGCCACGCGGGCGCCGCGGCAGTGCTCAGGTCTCGCTGACGCCGAGCGCTTCGATCAGCGCCTCGCGCTCGATGTCCGCGACGCGGAGCAGCTTGCGCCGCGCGTGAGAACCGCCCACGACCTGCACGCGGCCGGTGGTCAGCCCGGCCCGGCGGGCGATCAGCCGACAGAGAGCGTGATTCGCCTCACCGTCGACCGGCGGTGCACACACGCGAACAACGAGCACGCCGCCGCGTAGGCCGACTATCTCGTCGCGCCGCGCGCGTGGCTGGAGGGCAACCTCGATGTGCGCATCCGTGCGCAATACCCCCTCAGACTAGCCGTCCGCGAGCGTCGTCGCCTCGGTCTCGAGCAGTGGCGCCGGCTCGCCGACGCCGCGGCGCAGCACGAGCAGCGGACAGCTGGTCGAGCGCGCGAGATGCTCCGAGGTGCTGCCGAAGACGACGCGGCGGACGGGACCGTAACCGCGCGAGCCGACGACCAGCAGGTCGACGTTCTCGCTCCAGCGCGCCAGCTCCTCGGCAGGGACGCCGCGGACGACGCGCCCATCGACCCCGTCGAGGTGCGCGAGCACCTCCCGCGACTCCTCCATCATCCGATCGACGACATCGCCCCAGTCGACCGCCGCGAGCGTCCCGTAGGAGTAGCTCGGGATGCTGACAACGGTGAGCGCGGCGAGGCCCGAGCGGTGCTCGGCTGCGACCTCGCGTGCGAGCTCGAGCGCGTGCGCGCTCTCGGGCGACGCGTCGTAGGCGACGCCGATCTTCTCGAACGGCGTCGGGTGACGTGCATAGCCGGCCGGCGCGATCGCCACGGCGCACGGCGCTCCGTCGAGCGAAGCCCGGCGATCATCCCCGAGCAGCAGGCGACCGAACGGGCCGCGCGAGCACGAGCCGACGACCAGCAGATCGGCTTCGCGCTGCTCGGCGATGCGATGCAGGCCGGCGCCCACCGACCCGGCCCAGACGGCGGCCAGCTCGGCATCGACCTCGCCGGTCTCGCGCTCGCGTGAAAGCAGCGCCAGCGCCTTGTCGCGTTCCGCGTCGTGGAGCTTGGCGCTGGCGAAGCGGAAGTCGTGGTGAACATTCACGAGGGTCATGCGACCCCCCTCGCGGACGAGCTTGCCGGCGAGCGCGACGGCATCGCGGCTGTTTGGCCGACCGTCGACTCCTACGATCACTTCACGAAACATTGCCGCCTCCTAGGCCTGGTAGTCGCAGGCTAGGACGCGAGCGCCGCGAGCACCTCCGATCAGCACCGCACGCGCGTGCTCGCCAGTACCGATTGGGGTTGCGGTCGACTACGGAGGCGGTGCGACTAAACGTCCCTCGGGCTGCGCCGGCGGGAGCGCCGCGCGCGCGCCGTCGCCCTCGAGCCCGCTCGCCCGAAGCAGATCGACGGCCGTGGCCCGAACCTGCCCGACGATCATCGTCGTTCGCAGGTCGCTGTGGGTGGCGAGGATCTCGGTCGCCTCGCGCCCGGCGCGGATCGCCAGCGTTCGAGTCGTGGCCTCGTCGGCGCCCGCCCCGAGCTGGCGCGCGAGCGCATCGACAGCGTCCGCGAGCGTGCGGATCGACTGTGCGAGCTCTGGCGGAGCGCTGACGCCGGCGCGAATCGCGGCCGCGACCGTACGCAACAGCACGCGTCCGTTGCGCACCGCGTAGTCGATCTGGCGAGCCGCCGAGCCGTGCGGCTCGAGCGCGTCGCGCGAGCGGCGGCGCGCCGGCGAGAAGGCAGCCGCCTCCTGCGCTCGCGCGAGCGCCTCGAAGAGCTGCGCGATCATTCCGTCGAGCGCGCGCAGCGAGTCGAGCGCGGCCTGCGCGCGCGCCAACTCCGCGCGCTCGAGCGCCAGCGCGCCGTCCCGGAGCTTGGCGGCGAGCTCACCAAGGACACCGCTTGCCAGCTCGACGACGCTGCTCGCGGGATTGCGCGCGAACGCCAGCTGACCGACGACCAGCGCCACCGCACCCCCGATCAGCGCGTCGAAGAAACGGTCTGGCCCGTTGCCGAGCGCGGCGCTCGGCAGCGTCATGACCAGGACCGCCGAGATCGCCGCCTGATTGACGAGCACGATGCTCGCGTCGACGAGCAGGGCAGCGAGGATCGTCAGCGCCACGATCGCGCCAATCTGGACCGAGCCGAGGCCGATTGCAGACCGCAGCAGGAAGGCGATGCCGATACCGATCGCGACGCCGACCGAAAGCTCTGCCGACCGCCGTAGGGGCTGCCCGCGCTGGAGGCCGACCGAGATCACTGCGGCGGCGGGCGCGAAGAAGGGGTCTGGAGTGCCGACGATGAGCTTCGCCATGAACCAGGCCAGTCCCGCCGCGATGCCCGTCTGAACGATCGCGAAGCCTGCGCTGCGCACGCGCCGCACCCGCGTGCGCAGCGAGCTCTGCGCCGTCTCGGCGACGGGGCTGAGCCGCGTCAGCACGCTGCCACGGGCTGGAGCGCTCATCGGCCTACAGTCTCAGCGATCACGATGACGAGTCGGCGCTAGGCCCTCGGCGTGGCTCGTAGCCGGCGCAGTCGAGCACGGGCAAGCGCGGGTAGCGGGGGAAGCGGTCGGGCTCGACGCGGGAGCGCTCGCAGAGCGAGAAGACCGAGCCGCGCGTGTTCGTCACGAGTCGTTGCTGCGTGCAGTGGGCGCAGATTCCGGCGTCGAGGACGGGCGTCGTGCGGCGAAACTGCATGTCCCCACTATATTTTGTGAAGTGCAGACGTTCGGCCGGCTGCTTGGCTTCCTGCGGCCGTACCGCACAGGCGTGGTCATCTCGCTCACGCTTGCCGGGCTCGCAATGATCGCGACGGTCGCGATTCCCGAGCTCAGCGGTGCGGCCGTGAACGCGATTCGCTACGGGCATCACCGCAGCGAACTGGTCGGCTACGCCGTGGCGATTGCCGGAGCCGGCCTCGCGCGAATGGCGTTGACGCTCGGACGGCGACTGGTCGCCGGGCGCATTTCGCTGGGCGTCGAGTACGACCTCCGCGAAGCCCTGTTCGGCCGGCTGCAAGCGCTCGAGCTCGCGTTCTTCGACCGCCAGCAGACCGGCCAGCTGATGTCGCGAGTGACCGTGGATCTCCAGTCGGTGCGCTTCTTCCTCGGCTACGGGCTGATCTTCGTCGTCCAGTCGGGGCTGACGATCATGCTCGCGGCGGTCGCGATGCTCGTGCTCCAGCCGCTGCTCGCGTTGATCGCGCTGGCTCCCGTGCCGCTCGTCGTCTACACGACGCACCGCTACAGCATGCGGGCGCGGCCGGCGCTCGAGGAGGTGCAGCAGCGGATCGCCGAGCTGACCGCCGAGGCGCAGGAGAGCATCGCCGGCGTTCGCGTCGTCAAGGCGTTCGCGCGCGAGGCACACCAGCGCGCGCGCTTCGAGCGCGCGGTCGAGCGCGTCTTCGCCCAGTCGCTCGTCGAGGCGCGGCTGCAGACCCGCTACAACCCGCTGATCGGCTTCCTGCCGCAGCTCGGCCTGGCGGCAGTGCTCCTCGTCGGCGGCGACCAGGTGGTGCACCACCACCTGAAGCTTGGCGATTTCACCGCGTTCTACCTCTACCTGTTGATGCTGCTCAGCCCGATGCAGACGCTCGGAATCTCGCTGACGATGGCCCAGCGGGCAACCGCCTCGGGAAGCCGCATCTTCCAGATCCTCGACCGCCAGCCACGACTGGAGTCCCCCGCCGGTGCGCCACCGTTGCCGCCGGGCTCCGGCGAGATTCGCTTCGAGGGGGTCTCGCTGCGCTACGAAGGTGCGAAGGTCGACGCGCTCGCCGACATCGACCTCACGATCGCCGCCGGGAGGACCGTCGCGCTCGTCGGAGCGACCGGCTCGGGCAAGACGACGCTCGCGATGCTCGTGCCGCGCCTCTACGACCCGAGCGCGGGACGCATCCTGATCGACGGCGCCGACGTGCGCGAGGTCGAGATCGGCTCACTGCGGCGCGCGATCGCGCTGACCGGTGACGATCCCTTCCTCTTCTCGACGAGCGTCCACGCGAACATCGCATACGCGCGCCCACAGGCGTCGCGCGCGGAGGTCGAGGAGGCGGCGCGGCGCGCCCAGGCAGACGAGTTCATCCGCCGCCTTCCCGAGGGCTATGACACGCGAATCGGCGAGCGGGGCCTGACCGTCTCGGGCGGCCAGCGACAGCGGCTCGCGATCGCCCGCGCGATCCTCGCCGACCCGCGAATCCTGATCCTCGACGATGCCACCTCCTCGGTCGATGCGAGCACCGAGCACGAAATCAAGCTCGCGCTGGGCGAGGTGATGGCTGGACGGACGACGATCATCATCGCGCACCGGCTCTCGACGATCACCCTCGCCGATGACGTCGTGGTGCTCGATCGTGGAGTGCTCGCGGCGCACGGGACGCACGCCGAGCTGCTGGCGAACTCGCAACTGTACCGCGAGATCATCGAACAGACCGAGGCAGAGCAGCGCCCCGCTCGCCGGCGGCGGATCGAGGCGACGCCGCGATGAGCGTCAGCTCGCGCTCGCGCGATGTCGCCCGCCGGCTGCGCGGAACGCGCGGGCGGACGCGACGCCTGCGTGGTCTCGCAGCGCTGTTGCGTCCCTACCGTGGGCGCGTCGCGATCATGGTCTTCGCGCTCGTCAGCGGCACCGCGGCCTCGCTGGCTCCGGCGCCGCTCGTCGCCTACGCAATCGACGACGGCATCGTCAAGCACAACATGACGGTCCTCACGCTGATCGTCGGCGGGTTCTTCGTGGCGGCGCTCGTCGTCTGGGCGATGACGGCGGCCCAGACCTACCTCGTCGAATGGGTCGGCCAGCGCGCGCTTGCCGACCTGCGACTCGCGATCTTCGATCACCTCCAGCGACTGCCGGTCGGCTTCTACGAGACGCGTCCGACCGGCGTCCTGATCTCGCGGATGACAAACGATGTCGAGGCGCTCGACAGCCTCGTCACCGACAGCGTGGTCACGCTGTTCCAGGGTGGGCTGACGCTCGTCGGGACGCTCGTGATCCTGCTCACCTTCGACGTGAAGCTGGCACTGATCACCTTCACGATGATCCCGGTGATCTTCGCCGCGTCGCTGGCATTCAGGATCGCGTCCGCGGACGCGATCAGAGCGAACCCGCGAGACGATCGGC
>CAVPFP010000031.1:0-19150 GCA_963703775.1 uncultured Solirubrobacterales bacterium
GCGCCTTCGGGATCCTCGCGCTCGAGGCCGCCGGCGCGCCCGGCCCCTCGCCAGCGTGGCTTGCCGCGCAACAGAACCCTGACGGTGGGTTCGGCTTCGCGGCGCGCGGCGATCAGAGCGACGTCGACGACACCGCCGCCGCCACCGAGGCACTCGTCGCAGCGCACGGAGCGAGGAGCGCGATCAACCGGGCGACCAGCTTCCTACGCCACGCCGAGAACCACGATGGCGGCTTTCCCGAGCAGCCCGGCGGGCCCTCGGATGCGCAGTCGACCGCCTGGGCCGCCCAGGCGCTGATCGCCGCCGGCCGCAGGCCCGCCGGCCTCGGCTACCTCGCGCGACTGACGAGCGCCTCGGGCGCGGTCGATTACAGCGCCGGCGTCTCGCAGACGCCGGTCTGGGTGACCGCGCAGGCGCTCGCGGCGCTCGCTCGCACGCCGCTTCGCTGACGCCTCAGGGGTTCGTCAGCTCGATGGCGACCTCGCACATGTCGACCGACGCGCGCGTTCCCGGCGTCTCGCCTGGATCCATCGCGCCGAGAATCCGGTCGCCTTCCGCCACGTCCTCGGCGTTCGCGAAGTGCTGGAGCACGATCGCCGTGCCCTGAGCCTCGTCCACGAGCACCGTGAGCGCCGATGAGCGCACGCCCTCCGGCGGCCCCGTCCATCTCCTCGAGCCGTGTCCGGAGCCCTCTGATCCGCTCCGCGCTCACGCCCGTGAACCTGACAACGCGCACGTTCATCGCCACCCTCTTTCTCCTAGCCGCCTGCTTGCGGGCACGACGCTACAGCGCCGCGCAGAACCGCGCAAGCCGGCGCTTCAGGCGGCCACGCGCAGCCCGGCGGACGCTTCGCGATCTCGCGCCGCGGCTCGCTGAAACCGCGAGATTCGCAACGGCACGTCGACCCAGACGAAGCTCCCGAGCTCGGGTTCGCGTAGCGACTCGACCGTGGCGCCGAGCGACGCGAACAGCGCGCCCGCACGGCCGAGCGCGATGCTCGCGTGTGCGTACGCGTCGGTTCGCAGTCTGCGCACGCGGCGTTGGCGACGACCGCCGGCTCGACGCCGAGCCCGGTGTCGCTGACCTCGATCCGAACGAGCGCGCCGTTACGCGTCGACCCGCGTAGGCGTACGCAGAGCGCGACGCCACCCTCCGCGGTCGCGGCGATCGCCGAGTGGACGAGCTGCTCGAGCGCCGTGTGCAGGCGCGCCGGCTGGCCGAGGACCCACTCCGGGAAGGCCGGGCGCGAGGTCGACGTCGAGCCCGATCCCCTTCGCGCGCGCGGAGGAAACTGCGCTCGCGCAGGCATCGACGAGCACGCTGCGGAGCTCAAACGCTTCGAGCTTCCCTGGATCGCGGGCGTCAGCGTCGCGGCGCTCGCGCCAGATCAGGAACCGGCATGCGCGTCCCCCCGACTCGATCTCGTCGGACTCGATCTCGGCCTCGGCGGTCGACCCGTCCTTGCGCGCGAGCCGCCACGGCGGATCCGGCTGCGCTCCCAGGCGGAGCGGACCGCTGGCGGCGCTCAGGACGTCGAGCGCGCTCGCAACCTCAGCGGGCGGATGGACATCGGCGAGGCTCAGGCCGAGCAGCTCCTCGCGGCTGTAGCCGAGGCTCGCGGCCGCGCGTTCGCTCGCGCTGACGATCGCGAGCGTGTCGCGGTCGTAGACGAGAGTTGCGATCGGCTCTGTCCGCATGGGAGGCGTGATGTTGCGTTGATGCCCTGTCGGAGCGGGCGAAAACACGCTTGTTGAAGAAATCAAACATCGGTCCAGACGGACCGCGAAGCGAGGCCCGCGAGGGGCAGCTGCTGGGGCGCGAGCGCGCTAACGTTCCCGCCGTGCTGCGCCGGGGGATGTTGGCTGCATGCGGATCGCTGGCGAGGGCGACGCGCGCTTCCCGTCGTGGCGGGGCGGGGGGAGCCCGCCGTGCTCCGCGAGCTCGAGCCGCGGGGCTGATCAGCAAGGACGACCAAGGGAGCATGCAATGCGTACGCGTCAGCCGTTCGTCGCTCTGGCTCTGTCCGCCTGCGCCATCGCGGGAGGCTGGGTAGCGAGCGGCGCCATCGCCACGGCCAGCACGACCCACCACCATCACCCGGCCCCGAAGAAGAAGGTGCTCCAGCTCGCGGGCACCTGGAGCGGGAGCTACAGCGGGGGCCGCTTCAGCGGCACGTTCAAGGTCACCTGGAAGCAGACGGGAGACAAGCTGACCGGCACTATCTACCTGTCGAATCCAGCGGGTAACTACACCTGTGACGGCTCGATTAGCGGCGGCGCCATCCAGTTCGGGGCGGTGGGGGTCGGTGCGACGTACACCGGCTCGGTCGCGAGCGACGGCAAGTCGATGTCGGGCAGCTGGAAGAGCCCGGTCGACCACGGTAGCTGGAGCGGGACGAAGTCCTAGACGCGCAGCCTCGACGCCACGCCGGAGCCTCCGCGCGAGGGGGCTCCGGCGACGCGCGAACGGGCAAAGCCGCAGCTACACTCGCGCGAGTGCCCAAGTACCTGTTCGAGGTCAGCTACACCGCCGATGGGGCCAAGGGAGTCCTCGCGCAGGGCGGTAGCGCGCGGCGCGAAGCGATTCGCGAATCGATCGAGCAGGCCGGCGGGCGGCTCGAGGCCTTCTACTTCGCCTTCGGTGGGACCGACGCGTACGTCATCGCCGAGCACGACGGCAACGTGACCGCGGCGGCTCAGGCGCTCGCCGTCGCTGCATCCGGCGCGGCAACGCTGCGCACGGTTGTCCTGCTGACGCCCGAGGAGCTCGACGCCGCGAGCGCCCAGCAGGTCGCCTACAGCCCGCCCGTCAGCTCCTGAGCGCCGCCACGTCGAGCGCGGCCAGCCGCTCGCGGTCGGCGAGCACGTCGATGGCGACGATGCGCCCATTCACGACCGTGAACGCCATCAGCGAGAACGGTCGACCATTCTCCAGCGACAGCGCGCCGGCGACGCCGTTGACGAGCACCGGCACGAGCTCGTAGCCGGCCGCGGCGCCCGCGCGCGCGCCCTTGATGACGCGCTCCGGCCCTTCGAGCCGTAGCGGCTTACGCTTTGCTCCGAAGTCGGCGCGCAGGACGACCTGCGGGTCCAGCAACGCGACGAGCCGCTCGAGATCGCCGCCCCGCGCCGCGGCGAAGAACGCATCGACCACCTCGCGCTGGCGCGTGCGGTCGGCGTCCGGGGTCGCCGCGGTTCCGCGCACGCGCCGGCGCGCCCTACTCGCGAGCTGGCGCGTCGCCTCGGGCGAGCGCTCGAGCATGCCCGCGAGCTCCTCGAAGGGGATCGCGAACATGTCGTGCAAGACGAATGCGACGCGCTCGGCCGGGCTCAGCGTCTCGAGTACGACGAGCAGCGCCACCCCCACCGCATCGGCCAGCAGCAGCTCGTGCTCGGGGTCCGTCTCGCTCGCCCGCGTCACGATCAGCTCCGGCACGGCGTAGTCGGGCAGCGGCTCCTCGCGCCGTGCGCGCCGCGAGCGAAGCGCGTTCAGGCAGACGCGCCCGAGCACGGTCGTCAGCCAGCCGTCGAGGTTCTCGATCGCTTGCGCGTCGCTGCGCGCGAGGCGCAGCCAGGTCTCCTGGACGGCGTCGTCGGCCTCGCCGGGCGAGCCGAGCATCCGGTAGGCGAGCATTCGCAGCCGCGGGCGCAACTCCTCGAAGCGGCTCGCCAGCACGTCCTGATCGCCCATGTCACGTCTCCTTGCTCGCAGGTGTCAAAGCACCGACCCCAGCAATCCCCGCGATGTGACAGGAGAAGAAGATGGCACGAATCAATGGCGTTACGCCCGAGCAGGCCGGCCCGGCGCTCAGGCTGATCTACCGCTTCGCTCGGCGCAGCCTGCCGAAGCTCACCGGGACGGCGCCCGACGGCGCGCTCGCCTCGCTCCAGGTCTACGCGCTCCAGCCGAAGCTGCTGCGCTCGATCGGCATGCTCGAGGGCGCGAACGCGAAGCTCAAAGGGGTCGACCAGCGGCTCAAGAACCTCGCGCGGCTGCGCGCCGCGACGATGACAGGCTGCGAGTACTGCATCGACATCGGCTCGCAGATCTCGCGCCGCTCGGGCTTGGCCGACGAGCAGCTCCTTGACGTCCACCGCTATCGCGAGAGCGAGCGCTTCAGCGAGCTCGAAAAGCTCGTGCTCGACTTCGCGACCGGGATGAGCCGCACGCCCGTCGAGGTGTCAGACGAGCTCTTCGCCGCGCTGCGCGAGCACTTCGACGAGCGCCAGCTCGTCGAGCTGGCCGGGTTCATCGCCCTCGAGAACATGGTCGGCCGCTTCAACCACGCCTTCGCGATCGGCGCGGGCGGTTTCAGCGAGGGCATGGTCTGTGCGCGGCCGGAGGCGGCGCTTCGCGCCGCCTGAGCTCGCGGCCTGATCGTCGCCCTTCCCGATCGCCGCTGCCGGGGTGGTTCACGAGCGCCCTGACCGGTTGGCCGCAGGGCGGCTGTGGCTTTCCCACGACCCGTCAATCGCGTGGGCGACATATGGTTAGGGCCGATGCTCGTCGCGGTGCCGAAGGAGACGACCCCGGGGAGCGCCGCGTGGCGCTTGTCCCGGAAGTCGTCAAGCGGCTCAGCGGACACGGCGTGGAGGTCCTCGTCGAGTCGGGTGCCGGCGAGGCGGCGATGATTCCGGACTCGCTTTACGAGCGCGCCGGCGCGACGCTCGGCGACGGCGCCAAGGTCTGGTCCTCGCCGCTCGTCGTCAAGGTCCAGCCCCCGAGCCCGGCCGAGGTCGCGAAGCTTGGCGCGGGCACCGTCCTGATCGGGTTCCTCGCGCCGCTCGCGAGCCCGCAGACGACGAAGGCGCTCGCCGAGCGCAAGGTCACCGCGTTCGCGATGGAGTCGATCCCGCGCATCTCACGCGCGCAAACGATGGACGCGCTCTCCTCACAGAGCAACGTCGCCGGCTACCGCGCGGCGCTGCTCGGCGCCGAGCAGATCGGTCGCTTCTTCCCGATGCTGACGACCGCGGCAGGCACGATCCCGCCCGCGAAGGTGCTCGTTCTCGGCGTCGGCGTGGCCGGGCTGCAGGCGCTCGCGACAGCGCGCCGTCTGGGCGCGCAGACGACGGGCTATGACGTACGGCCCGAGGTCGAGGAGCAGGTTCGCTCGCTCGGGGCGAGCTGGCTCGATCTCGGTATCGAGGCGGTCGGCGAGGGCGGCTACGCGCGCGAGCTCACCGACGCGGAGAAGGCGCAGCAGCAGGAGGCGCTGACCGACGCGATCAAGACTTTCGACGTCGTGATCACGACCGCGCTCGTGCCCGGCCGGCCGGCGCCGAAGATGGTCACGGCTGCGGCCGTCGAGGGGATGAAGGCGGGCTCCGTGATCGTCGACATGGCCGGTGAGACCGGCGGCAACTGCGAGCTCACCAAGCCCGGTGAGGCCACGGTCGCCCACGACGTCACGATCGTCTCACCGCTGAACCTCCCGGCCTCGATGCCGGAGCACGCCTCGGCGCTCTATGCGCGCAACATCCAGGCGCTGCTCGAGCTGATGATCGGCGAGGAGGGTGATCTCGCGCTCGACTTCGCGGACGAGATCATCGCCGGCGCCTGCATCACGCGCGACGGAGAGGTCGTAAACGCCGCTGCCAAGGCGCTCGTAGGAGCCGCCAACTAAGTGCTGATCACGAACCTGACGATCCTCGTGCTCGCCGGGTTCGTCGGATACGCGGTGATTTCGAAGATCCCGAACACGTTGCACACGCCGCTGATGAGCGGCACCAACGCGATTCACGGGATCGTTCTGCTCGGCGGGCTGATCGTAATCGCGCTCTCGGGCAACGGCGTCTTCAACAAGGTGCTGCTCGTGATCGCGATCGCCTTCGGCACGATCAACATCGTCGGCGGCTTCCTCGTCACCGACCGCATGCTCGAGATGTTCAAGCGCAAGCCGCAGGAACCGCCCAAGGACGGTGAGGAGTGAATGCGATCTGCACGTTCCTGCCACATCGCGTCCTCGCCTTCCTTGCTCGCCACGCTCACGCGGCGGCCTTCAGGCACGGCCTGGCGCTCCACTTGCCGCGCTGCTCGCCGGCGCTGTTGCTACGCCACATGACGGGCCACGAGGTTCATCTTCTTCTCGCGCATCAGTCCGGTCTAATCCGGGCGCTAGCCGTGCACGAGCCGCCCGCGGTCCAATCGTTCTTGGCGCACAACGTTCCGGGGGCGATGTTGATCTTCGCGACAACGAAGTCAACGAGCTTCGTCCACAACCTGAACTTCCTCCACATCCTCTACATCGTGGCGTTCGCGCTTTTCATCTACGGGATGACGGGGCTGACCGGACCGCGGACGGCCGTGCGCGGCAACCGCATCGCGGCGCTCGGCATGGCGATCGCGATCGTCGCGACGCTGCTGTTGCCGGGCGAGCGCGAGTGGCTGCTGATCGTCCTTGGCATCGCGATCGGAACGGCCGTGGGCGTGCCGGCGGCGCGCAAGGTGCGGATGACCGCGATGCCGCAGATGGTCGCGCTCTTCAACGGCGTCGGCGGTGGGGCCGTCTTCCTGATCGCATGGGCAGAGTTCCGACGGACCGGCGGTTACGCGCACACGGCCACATATGTCGTTGTCTTCAGCCTGTTCGCGGCGATCGTCGGCTCGATCAGTTTCTGGGGCTCGAACATCGCCTTCGGCAAGCTCCAGGAGCTGATCCCCGGACGGCCGGTCACGCTCGGCAAGCCCCAGCAGCTGGTGAACCTCGTGCTCCTCGTGGGCGCGGTCTCTGCTCGCCGGGCTCGTTGCCGGCGGCTCGCACTCGGAAGCCGAGTTCATCGGGATGCTCGTGCTGGCGGCGATTCTCGGCAACGCGGTGGTGCTGCCGATTGGCGGCGCCGACATGCCGGTCGTGATCTCGATGCTCAACGCGTTCACCGGCCTCTCCGCGGCCGCGACCGGTGTCGCGCTCAACAACCCGGCGCTGATCGTCGCCGGGATGATCGTCGGCGCCTCGGGCACGATCCTCACGAATCTGATGGCGGTTGCGATGAACCGCTCGATCCCGGCGATCGTCGCCGGCGGCTTCGGCGGGACCGGCGCGATCGCGGGAGCGAGCGGCGCCGGCGCCTACGCGACGACCGTCCGCTCGGTCAGCGCCGCTGACGTCGCGATCCAGCTGGCTTACGCGCGCCTCGTGATCGTCGTCCCGGGTTACGGCATGGCCGTGGCGCAGGCCCAGCACGCCGTCGCCGAGCTGGCGAAGGCGCTCCAGAAGCGCGGCGTCGAGGTCCGCTACGCGATCCACCCGGTCGCCGGCCGGATGCCCGGCCACATGAACGTCCTGCTCGCGGAGGCCGACGTGCCCTACGACCAGCTCAAGGACATGGACGACATCAACCCCGAGTTCTCGCGCGCCGACGTGGCGCTCGTGATCGGGGCAAACGACGTCACCAACCCGGCGGCGAAGACCAACCCGGCCTCGCCGATCTACGGCATGCCGATCCTCGAGGTCGAGAACGCCCACCAGGTGGTCGTGATCAAGCGGTCGATGAACCCGGGCTTCGCCGGGATCGAGAACGAGCTCTACTTCCGCCCGAACACGGCGATGCTGTTCGGCGACGCCAAGGGCGCCGTCAACGACATCACCGGCGAGCTCTGACATCTAGCGCGCCGGGCGGCCGGGCTGGCCCTGCCCGCTCGCTAAGCTTGGGCGCGTGCGCCAGCGAGTCACCCTCGTGACGCTTGGAGTCCGCGACCTGAAGGCCGCGCGGGCCTTCTACGAGGCGCTCGGCTGGCAGAGCGGAGCCGATCCGGACGACGAGGTCGTCTTCTTTCAGACCGGCGACATGGTGCTCGGCCTGTGGGACCGGGGGCGTCTTGCCGAGGACTCGTGCGTCGAGGACGCCGGCGGTTGGGGCGGCGTCACCCTGGCGCTGAACCTCGAATCGCCAGGTGCGGTCGATGCGGTCCTCGAGCAGGCCCGCGCTGCAGGTGCGAGGATCGGACGCCCCGGCTCGACCGCGTTCTGGGGTGGTTACAGCGGTGTCTTCATCGACCCCGAGGGACACCCGTGGGAGGTCGCCCACAACCCGCACTGGACGCTCACCAGCGAGGGCGGCATCAGGCTCGGCTAGTCGCGCCGCGCGCGCAAGGCGCGGCGTCCCGGCCGTGATGCGTGGCACACTGGTGCTGCCGTGATCGCCCGCTCCGACGCACTCAAGGCGCTCGCCAGCGAGCGCTTCGACGTGGTGGTGATCGGCGGCGGGATCACCGGCGCCGGCGTCGCGCTCGATGCCGCCTCGCGCGGCTACAGCGTCGCGCTGCTAGAGCGCGACGACTACGCGTGCGGCACCTCGAGCCGCTCGAGCAAGCTCGTCCACGGCGGCCTGCGCTACCTGCGCCAGTTCGAGCTCGGCCTCGTACGCGAAGCGCTGATCGAGCGCCAGCTGCTCGTCACGCTCGCCCCGCACCTCGTCAGGCCGCTGCCGATCGTCGTCCCCGCTTTCGGTGGCGCGCGACCCGACCGGCTCGTCGGCGTCGGGCTGAACCTCTACGACGTGATGTCGCGGCGCGGACGCCAG
Source organism: uncultured Solirubrobacterales bacterium (assembly GCA_963703775.1). Classification (GTDB taxonomy): domain Bacteria; phylum Actinomycetota; class Thermoleophilia; order Solirubrobacterales; family Solirubrobacteraceae; genus Palsa-513. The sequence goes on from CAVPFP010000031.1 coordinate 8,527, forward strand.
GGTGCGCGGCGGGGCGGCAGGCGCGCGGTCATTGAGACCGAGGAGAGCTGGAGTCCCGCGCGCCATCGCGTCATCGACGGTGGGGAGGTCAGCGATCTCCTACCGGCGCTCGCCGCGCGCGCGCCGAGCGCCGGCTACCTGTTCTACGACTGCCAGACCGACGACGTCCGCCTCGTCCTGACCGTGCTCGGCGAGGCCGAGCGCTTCGGCGCGATCTGCGCGAACGGCCTCGCCGTCGAGGAGCTCGCGTTCGAGCGTCGCCGCGCGTCGCGGGGTGATCGCGCGCGAGGCGCTGAGTGGCGAGCAGCTGCTCGTGCGCGCCACGCACGTCGTCAACGCGACCGGAGTCTGGGCCGATCGCCTGCGCGGCGACGAGCTCCACGATGAGACCGAGCTCCCGCGGATCCGACCAAGTCGCGGCACGCACATCACGGTTCCCGCGGAGCTCGTGCCGCTGCGCGCCGGCGCGATCGTCCCAGCTGGGGGAGGGCGGACGATCTTCGCCCTGCCGTGGCTTGGGCGCACACTGATCGGAACGACGGACAACGACTACGAAGGTCAGCTCGCCCACGTGGGGGTGCCACGCGAGGACGTCGACTACCTGCTCGCCGCGACGAACGAGTTCTTCGCCAGCGAGCTCACGGCGGCGGATGTCAGCGGCGCCTTCGCCGGGGTGCGCCCGCTGATCTCGACCGGCGACGCGAAGACCTCCGTCGACATCTCGCGTCGGGCCGAGCTCTTCGAGACCTCGAGCGGCATGATCACGATCACCGGCGGCAAGCTCACCACCTTCCGGCGGATGGCGAAGATGACCGTCGACCGGATCGTCGAGCGCGACGCGCTCGACGCACCGTGCCGCACGCACGAGATCCCGCTCGGCGCCCCGGTCGAGGCGGACTCCCTGCCCCGTGTCCCGGGACTCGAACCCCCTGCCTACGCGGCGCTCGCCGCGCGCTACGGGCACGCGGCGACTGCGGTGCTCGCGCTGGCCTCAGGCGAATCGAGGCTCGCGCGGCCGATCGTCGACGGGTTCCCCGACCTCCTCGCCGAGGCGGTGCAGGCAGCCCGCGCCGAGCAGGCTCGAAGCCTCGGCGACGTCCTCTTCCGGCGCACGCGCCTGGCCGTGCTTGCCGGCGGTGCGCTCGTCGACGACAGCGCGCCGCTGCGTGAGCTCGCCAGCGTGCTCGGCGATGAGCTCGACTGGGATGGGGCGCGCCGCGCGGCCGAGGTCGAGCGTTTCCTCGCAGAGGCGCGCGCGGAGGGCTTGGCGGCGGCGCCGGCGAGCGCCGTCCGGGCGGCATGAGCGTGCTGCTGCAAGCTGCGGGGCGCAGCTACGAGCTCGGGGAGAGGCCCTGGCTGATGGGAATCGTCAATGCGACGCCCGACAGCTTCTCGGACGCGGGCCTTCACCCGACGCTGGCGACGCGCCTGGAACACGCGCGCGCGCTCTGCGAAGCGGGCGCTGACGTGATCGACATCGGCGGCGAGAGCGGGCGCACGAACCTGCCCCCGGTCGCGCCGCAGGAAGAGATCGAGCGCGTGGTGCCGCTGATCGAGGCGGTCGCGACGCAGCTCGACGTCCTCGTGTCGGTCGACACCTACAAGCCGGCCGTCGCGGCGGCCGCGATCGCCGCCGGCGCCGCAATCGTCAACGACGTGAGCGGCCTGCGCGATCCGGCGCTCGCCGAAACCTGCGCGCGCGGCGGGGCCGCGCTCGTCGTGATGCACACGCGCGCGGCGCCCAAGCAGCGACTGCAGGACCCCGCCCTGTACGAGGACGTCGTCGAGGACGTCCTCGCGTTCCTGCGCGAGCGGATCGCGCTCGCGCGCGCCGGAGGGATGCCCGAAGCCGCGTTGATCGTTGATCCCGGACCGGACTTCGCGAAGACGCCGGCCCAGACGATCGAGCTGCTGCGCGGCGCGGCGCGGCTGCACGAGCTCGGTCGCCCGATCCTGATGGCGCTCTCGCGCAAGGACTTCATCGGCGCCCTGACCGGGCGCATGCCACGCGAGCGCGAGGCGGGCACGCTCGCGGCGATCGCGCACGGACTCGACCTCGGCGCGCACATCTTCCGCGTGCACGACGTCGCGGCGGCAAAGGATTTCATCGCCGTCCGCCAGGCCCTGCGCGGCGAGGGCGGGCTGCCGACGATCAGTGGATTGCCCGAGCGCTTGCGCGCTGAGCAGCCGCACGAGAGCGTAAGCTGAGAACAGGACCCGAGCGCCGAGCGCTCGCCGAAGGGTGCCGGCGGCTGACCGTCAACGCCGCTGGACGCCTACCACCCGTTCACGAAGGGAACACGAATGTCGATCATCACACCCGGCGAGCTCGAGGCAAGCCCGCTCGCCGATCTTCACGCTCTCGCCTCCACGCTTGGCATCGACGGCTTCCGCCGCCTGCGCCGGCCCGATCTGATCGCCGCGATCATCGCCCGCCAGGGCGGTGAGGCGCCGCCGCCGCAGCCGGCGGCCGGTGAGAGCGCCTCAGGCCCTTCGGGTCGCAGCCGCCGCCGGCGGCGCGGGCGCGGGACGCGCGATGCCGACCCCGGTGAGGAGCAGGCACCGGCGGCCGAGACCCCCGCTGCCGAGCCCCGCGTGGTCGAGGGAGTCGTCGAGCTGCTCGCGAACGGCTCGGGTTTCCTGCGTCCCGACGGCGCCAGCTCGAGCGACTCCGACGTCTACGTTTCGGCCGCGCAGGCGCGCCGCTGCGAGCTCGTGGCCGGCGACCGGATCTCCGGACCGGTGCGCGCGCCACGGCGCTCCGAGCGCCATCCGTCATTGATCCGCGTCGACACGATCAACGGGGTTGCCGCCGACGAGGTGGTGCACGGCGCACGCATCGACGACATCGAGGTCGACTGGCCGACGCAGCGCCTGGCACTCGACACGAGCGACGCGTTGCTCGCCGCGGTCGACGCGCGCGCGCCGTTCGGAGCCGGATCGCGGGTGGCGATCACCGGGCCCTCGCGCTCGGGCAAGTCCTACCTGCTGACGCGCCTTGCGAGCACGCTGGCCGCGCTCGAAGGCTTCGAGCTGGAGCTGACCGCGGTCGGCGTGCGCCCGGAGGAGCTCGGCGAGTATCGCGCGCTCCCAGGCTTTACCGGCACCGGCAGCACGTTCGCCGCACCGCGCGACGCGCAGGATGCGGCGCTCGAGCAGGCGGTCGAACGCGGACGGCGCGTCGCGGTTCGCGGCGGCAACGCGATCCTGCTGATCGACACGTTGGATGGGCTCAGCGAGGCTGCGGCGCGGCGCGCGCTCGCTGCGGCGCGCAATTTGCGTGCGGCCGGTTCCCTGACCGTGATCGCGACGTCGACGCGGCCGATCGGCGGCGAGACGACGGTGATCGCGCTCACCGCCGGCAGCGCCGAGCCGACTCTGGATCTCGCCGCGAGCGGCACGCTGCGCGCGGGCCTGCTGGTCGCTCCCAAGCCCCGCCGGGCGCCCGCGAAGCCGCGAACGCGCGTGGCCGAATCAGAGCCTGCTCCGGCCCCCACGCGTGCGCCGCGAGCGCCACGCGCGCGCCGCAAGCCCGCCGAAGACGACGCCTAGAGTCGGGTTTCTGCTTGGGGCGACGCGGCCGCGCTAGTGGCTCGGTGAGGAGCGGTACGCGAACTTGTCCCAGGAAGGCTCGCGCGCGAGCTCAATCGGCTCGCCGCCGCGATCGGGCTGCACGTAGGCGAAGCTACACGTCGACTCGACGAACTCGATGTCGAGCTCGCCTTCGCGCACGCGCTGATCCAGCCACGCACCACGAAACACGAGCCGCCGCAGCCAATGGACGAGTGACTGCTCAGCCGGTCCGATCAGGTCAAACCAGCAGTCGCGGACGTGCTCGCCGAGGCCCGACGCGGGATCCTGGATCTCGCCGTTGACGGCGAGGTTGATCAGGTCTTCGAGCTCGCACTCATCGAGGCGCTCGGACACGAATCCGAGCTGCAGAGCTGCCTGCTCGCAGCGTTCGCGGAAGTCCTCCTCGTTAAAGGTGAAACGCAATTCTCCGTACTCGAGAACAAAGTCCTCGCCGGAGTTGTAATTTCCGCGTCGCGCCGTATCCATGACCCAAATTGGGCCATCCGCGGCCCGTCGGGATCATATGCGTGATTCCTCCTCGCGCAGACACGGTGCATGCTTTCTTTCAGCCCGTGTTAGCTGCCCGTGACGGCCAAGCGCACGTGCTCGGAACCGCCGATCTTGCCCGTGCCGATCGCGAGCGAGCCGAGCCGTTTGAGGTAGCCGTCGACCGTGTTCGGCGTGCTTGGGCTCACACCCTGAACGAGCGTCGCGAACCGCGCGAGGTCGACGTAGGCGACGGGCTGGATGCCACCTCCGAGCAGCGCCCCGGAGGCCTTGAAGCCGGCGCTGGCGGCGAGCGTTGCACCGCTCACGATGGCGGCACTCAGCGAGCTCTGCCCGAGCGCGACGATGATCTTTCCGGAGGCCGCCGCGATCACGAGCTTGTCGGGGAAGCCGGCGATGCTGAGCGTGAACGAGCTCGGCGACCCGAGCGACAGGGAGCCGACGGAGACGCCGTGCGTCGTGCTCGTGATCAGCGTCGCGAGCTTGTAGATCTGGCCGAGGATGGCCGAGGCTCGGGAGGGGTCGGCGAGCCCGAGCTCGAGCGCAGCCTGCGGGGCCGCGGTGCTTGCGCCGTCGACGAAGAACCCGGCCGTCGTGATCGAACCGAGATCGGCCTGGATGTTGATCCCCGTGGCAAGCTGGATCTCGGCGAGCGACTGCGACAGGTTGATCGTCCCACCGCCGGCGAGCTTTTCCAGTGACGCGAACGCCTTGAGCAGCGAAGGCCCGACGTTCGTCGCGCCGATCGCCACCCGCGAATCCGCGGGCAGGCTGCCGATCGGGTTCGTCTCGGGCGTCGAGGAACCCGACGACGAGCTCTTGGGCGCGTCGAGCGAACCGAGGTCGACGAGCGCGCCGCTCGCGTCAAAGCGCGCCGATCCGTAGAGCATCTCGCTGCCGACCATGCCCTTCACGACCGACAGCGCGGAGCTCGAGATGCCGCTCGCCGGGATCAGGGCAACCAGGCGACCAAGGGCTGCGTACGCGGTGCCGGCCGAGTCGCTCAGTGTCTGCCCCAGCGAGCGCTGGTAGTCGCCGGCCGAGGCGAGCGAGCTCGCTCCCTTCTCGACGTCGACGGTGGCGTCAAAGGCCGCCGGGTTCGTGGCGATCACGACGAACTGGCCGACCACGCCGGCGACCGATTGCGAGGTCCGGTCATCGATGTAGCTGACGCCGCGGTAGCTACCGGCGGTCGTTGCGTCGGGCTTGCCGTTGGTCTGGAAGAGCACGCGGGTCGAGAGCGCCGCCCGTGCCTTCGCGTCGTCGGTCTGGTCGAGGACGACAACAGCTCCGGTGGCGTGAGCGCTGCCGACGCTCAGCAATGCGACAGCGGCCCGGGCGCCGAGCCATGGCCGGATGCTCTTCTCGTAGCTGACGCCACCATGTGCCGACCTGTCGATCAGCGCGTCCAGCTGCGCCCCCGGGTTGGCGATGCCGAGCAGGCGCTCGGAGGCGGCGTCGATGTCATGGGCGAGCTTCCCGGTGGGGCGGATCACGGCCTGCGCGTAGGCGAGCGCCGAAGCGGGCACCACGGTCGCGGGGTCGTCGCCCGGAAAGCTCGAACTCGAGGACGATGACCCGAAGCAGCCCGCGAGGCTCAGCGCGAGCACGCCGACTACAAGCGCCGCGGCCGCGGTGCGCCCGTGGCGCGGCGTCCGCGGCGTGCTGCGCGTCGTCGATCGATCGCCTGACGCATCGGCGCTGGCACTGGGCATTTCGGCTCCCCTGTGGTCGTACACCGCGGTCTGACTTGCGGCCGAGCCGACGGGACTCTACCGGCGGGCCCGCCGTGGGACGAGGGGCCAAACGGCCAGGTCGGTGGTATCCGGTGGGACAGAGTGTGGTGCAGGTATTGACAAGTGGGGGGAAATGGGACATGCTCGCGCCAGCGAACCTGGCTGGAGGGGTTCCTCCCGCCCCTTCCAGCCCGGTTCGACCTTTTGACCCGGCACATGGGGACCACGCGTGGCTTTCCGCGGATCGTTCGAATTCACCCTCGATTCCAAGAACCGACTGACGATTCCGGCAAAGTTCCGCGGACGCTTCGCCGACGGCGTGACGCTCGCTCGCATGCGCGACGTCGGCGACTGCGTCTCGATCTGGTCGACGCCGGAGTTCGACGCCTACGTCGAGACCCTGCTCAGCGCGTGCCATCCGCTGTCCGAGGAGCGCGAGGCGCTCGCGCGCTTCTATGGAGCGAACTCACATGACGCCGAGATCGACGGGGCCGGTCGCGTGATCGTGCCGTTCCGGATGCTCGAGGGCGCCCGGATCGCGAAGGACGTCGTCGTCAACGGCGTCACCAACCGGCTCGAGGTCTGGTCGCGTGACACCTGGACGCGCGTGAACGATGAGCTGACCGAGAAAGTCCGAGACATCAGGCCCGCACTTGGCAACACTGCTTGACATGACCGCAACGCACGTCCCCGTGCTCGCCGGCGAGCTGATCGCCGCGCTCGAGCTCGCCCCGGGGGCGATCGTCGTCGATGCGACCGCGGGCGGCGGTGGCCACGCGCGCCTAGCGGCGGAGCGCATCGGTGCCGAGGGCACGCTGATCGGAATCGATCGCGATCCCGTCGCGGCCGAGCGCTTCGCGAGCCTCGCCGAGGAGGTCGACGCCGGCACGCGCTTCATCGCCGCGAGCTTCGTCGAGGGACTGCGGACGTTGCGCGACGAGGGCCTCGAGGCCGACGCCATCTACTTCGATCTTGGGGCTTCATCGATGCAGATCGACACCCGCGAGCGCGGTTTCTCCTACTCCTACGATGCGCCGCTCGACATGCGGATGGACCCGCGCCAATCGCTCGACGCGCGCGAGGTCGTCAACGAATGGGAGGAGCGCCGGCTGGCACAGATCTTTCGCGATTACGGCGAGGAGCGCTACGCGCGGCGCATCGCCCGCGCGATCGCGCTGGCGCGCGCACACGCGCCGATCGACACCACGCTCCAGCTCGTCGAGATCGTGTCCGGGGCGCAGCCCGCGCCGGCTCGCTTTGCCGCCGGGCACCCCGCGAGGCGGACGTTCCAGGCGATCCGGATCGCCGTCAACGATGAGCTCGGTCAGCTCGATGCCGCGCTGCCGCTCGCATGGCAGCTCCTCGCGCCGGGCGGCCGCCTCGCAGCGATCTCATTCCACTCGCTCGAGGACCGGCGCGTGAAGCAGTTCCTCGCCGAGCGGGCGAGCGGCTGCAGCTGTCCCCCCGAGTTCCCGGTCTGCGTCTGCGGGGGCCAGCCGGAGGCCGAGCTGCCGCGCCGGCGGGCGATCTTCGCGAGTGCCGGCGAACTCGCGACCAATCCGCGCGCAGGCAGCGCGCGCCTACGAAGCGCCCACAAGCTGGAGCTCGGCCAGTGAGCCGCCAGGCCGTCGCAGCGGCGCCGGCGCGCGCGCTTCCCGATCGCGTTCCCGCCCCGCTGCCACGGCCATCGGCGCCGCGCCGGGTCTCAGGCCCGGTGCGCCGCTCGCTCGCCGCACCGCACCGCGGCACGCTCGCCCGCGTGCTCGACGCTCCGGTCCTCGAGCGCCTGCTCCGCGGACGCGTCTGGATCGCGATCGTCGGCGTCGCGTTGCTCGGAATCGTCGCGATGCAGGTCACGATCCTGCGCCTTGGCGCGACCATCGGCGCGTCGGTGACGCGCATCCAGCAACTCGAGCAGTCGAACCAGAGCGAGGAGACGCAGATCGCACGCCTGCAGCCCGGCGGCGACATCGCGGCCACCGCGGCGAAGCTCGGGATGGTCTATCCGCCTGCGGGCGACCTCGTCTATCTGGGTACCGGCGGGGAGCAAGCGGCGATCGCGGCCGCGTCGATCACGCGACCGACCGCACCGCTCGTCTCGAGCGCGCCGGCCTCCGCGCTGACCGCCCCACTCTGGAGCGCCGGCGCAGCCACAAGCACCGCGGCGGTCGGCGCGCCGGCCACGGTGAGCACCGCCGCCGGGGGTACGGCGAGCACGACCGGCACGGCCGCCCCCCAGCAGGGCACGACGACGACGCAGACTTCCACCGGGACGCCGACGGATCAGACGAGCGCCGGCTCGACACAGTCGCCCATAGGGACGACGACAGGCACGCCGACGAGCACGACGACAGGCGCCGGCGGCGGTAGCACGGCGCCTGGATCGGTGGCGGGGGGCTGACCGATGGTCCTCGCGCAGCGCCGTCTGCGCCTGCTGTTCGCCTCCTTTGCTGCCCTGCTGGTGCTCGCTGCGATCCGCACCGCCGACCTCGGCATGCTCCAGGGCACCCACCTCAGCGACCTCGCGCAGAGCAACGAGGTGCGGATTCTCGCGCAACCGGCGATGCGCGGCGCGATCGTCGACGCGAGCGGCAGGGCGCTCGCACTCAGCGAGCCCGGCGATGACATCGAGGCCTACCGGATCGGCGATCCGGCGAGCGCCGCAGCCAAGCTGGCGCCGCTCCTGCATGAGAGCTCCGCCGCGCTCGCGCTCAAGCTCGAGCAGCACCCCAACGCAAACCAGTACCTGGCGCGCCAGGTTCCGGCGGCCACAGCACAGCGGATCGCGTCGCTTCGGATCAACGGGATCGCGCTCGCGACCGACAACATCCGCTACTACCCGTTCGGTTCGCTCGCCGGTCAGCTGCTCGGCGGCATGCACTCGAGCGGGAGCGGGGCGGCTGGGCTCGAGGCGGCCTACGAACGGGCGCTCGCGGGGTCAAGCGGAAAGACGCGCGTCGCCTACGCCGGCGACGGCAAGCCGATCAACGTCGACGTGCTGCGCCAGGCGAAGACCGGGGCGACGCTGCGCCTCACGATCGCCGCGCCGCTGCAGCAGGAGGTCGAGTCAGTGCTCGCCTCGGTCGGCTCGCGCTTCTCGCCGTACAGCTCGACCGCGATCGTCTCCGACCCCCGTACCGGCGCCGTGCTGGCGCTCGCGAACTGGCCAAGCGCAAGCCCGTCGAGCCCGGGCAGCGAGCGCAACTGGACCGACAGCGCGATCGCGATGAACTACGAGCCAGGCTCCACCTTCAAGATCGTCGCGATCGGCGGCGCACTGTCGGACGGGCTGATAACGCCGAACACGACCTTCCAGATCCCCGCCGCGCTGCAGTTCGACGGGCGAACGATCAACGACTCCGAGCCCCACGGCAACGAGACGCTCACGACCGCCGGCATCGTCGGTCAATCGAGCAACATCGGCGCCGTCGAGATCGGTCAACTCCTCGGGGAGAACCGCTTCTATCAGTGGACGCGCCGCTTCGGCTTCGGCGCGCCAACCGGTATCGACGTTCCGGGCGAGGAGCAGGGCCTGATCCCGCCGCTCAGCGACTACAACAACTTCTCGATGGGCAACCTGCCGTTCGGGCAGGGCGAGGAGGTCACACCGATCCAGCTCGCGACCGCCTACGCCGCGATCGCCGACGGCGGTGTCCTGCGGGCGCCGCATATCGTCGCGGCGGTCGGCGGCGCTGCCGTCCGAACGCCGCGGGGCCACCGCATCCTCAGCCCGCTGGTGGCCGCCGAGATGCGCAAGATCCTCGAGGCGCCGCTCGCGCCGAACGGCACGGCGTCGGAGATCTCGATCCCCGGCTACACCCTCGCCGGGAAGACCGGCACCGCGAACATCGCCGTCAACGGCATCTACTCACACACGAAGTACGTGGCGTCATTCGTCGGCTTCGCTCCCGCCGAGCACCCGAAGGTCGAGGTGACCGTCGTCGTCGATCAGCCCCAGGACGGCGCGATCTACGGGACCGATGCGCCGGCGCACGCCTGGGAGGACATCATGGGCTGGGCGCTGCGCTACATGGCGATCCCGCCGAGCTGAGCCCGCTCGCGCCGCGTTCTAGCTCGGGCGTCCGGCGAGCGCGCAGCTTTGGACCTGGCCATCGAGCGCGCCCTGCGAGTCGTACTGGCCGGGAACCACGCACGTCACCTTGCCGGCGGCATCGATGAAGATCGTCGTCGGCAGACCGTAGATACCCGGGCCGACGGGCATGCTGCCGGCGGGACTGCGATAGCTCGGGTAGCTCAGCGGGTGCGAGGCGAGGTAGGCGTGCGCCTCGCCGGCTGAGGGATCGAGCGCGTCGACGCCGATGAACGCCACCTTGCGGCCGTACTGGACCGAGGCGCTCGCGAAGTACTTGTACTCGGCGCGGCAGGCATCGCACCACTGAGCCCACGCGTCGATCACGATCGGGTAGCCGTGCAGCGCGCGGATCCTTGCTGAGAGCGCGCCCTCGCCGCCGAGCAGCTGGCTCGCCTGACGGTGGAGCGCGGCGAGCGGCGCCGGGGAGCCGGCGAGTGCGACCGGCGCCTGACTTGCCGTCGGCGCCTTGATCGTCGGGCGCGCCAGCAGGCCTTCGCGCACGTGCTCGGTCAACTGCGCTCTGCCCAGCCAGCCCTGCGTCGAGCCATCCCAGTACCAGAGAATCTTCCCCGCGCGCGAGACAAGGACGAACCAAGGCTGGTCGGCCACCGCGTAGCCATCGGCCACGCGCCCGCTGGTGTCGATGCCAACCGGGTAGTCGAGGGGTTCGGGCAGCGCCGCGATGAGTCCTCCGAGCGCCCCCGGGGAAGCTTCG